>JAJZFQ010000141.1 GCA_021805275.1 Pseudomonadota bacterium | reverse complement strand
GCGGCCGGAGCGGGCCCTTGGAGCCCTGGTCGAACGAGTCCGCCTCGATCTCGAGGCCCTCACCCGCCCGATCGAATTCCAGGCGGTGCCGGGCGAGCGAAAGTGGCGATCTGTGGCGTCCCCAAGGCGACGCCACAGATCGCCACCCGCACTGGTGCAATCAGTCAGACTCAGTGAATAAACCCCACAATTGCTGACAAGAGCCTAAACGCGGACATGAGTTCAAAAGTCACTGGTCCTCTCGCATCAATCGCTTCGCAGCGGCGGTGCACGCCTGATTACGCCATTGCGTATCTCACGGTTTGCCAGGATCTCGTCGCGCCTGTCGCAACGCCTGACCCAGTGGACCGTCGGCGCGCAACAGACTCTTTATCTGGGAATACGGAACGGTCACATCCACAGCGCCGACAGACGCAGTGTATCCCACATCAAGCATGTGAGCTTCAAAGATGTACATTGGCCCGCTTTCAACAGTGTTCCACATAGACTTCGGCCACTGCTTGGCGAAATCCGCGTGAACAACGGCCCGCAGCCGACGATGCCAATGCACGTTCGCTGCGAACACCTTTGCCAATGGGACGATGCCATCGGTGTGCAGGTCAATCAGATAGCTCGCCCCGGAGCGCATCGCCTGCGCGCCCCCCGTATAACGCGATCTGAACAGAACAATATCCAGCAGGTACGGCCCCGGTCGATACAAGTCGAATGACTGGTCGTACGCATAGCCTGGGGGATAAAATTCTCCATGCGGAGGAGGAGTATTGAATAGCCCGGCAGCTTCAAAATTCAGTGATCTGACTCGCTGCGCGGCAGACTTCGCGAAGAAGTGATTTGTGGAGATCGTATCCGCTTCATGACTATCAAATTGTGGATAGTGCGCGGCGTCACGCGCCTCCCCATATCGAAATTTCTTGTGCTCAATGATCGCGTAGCCACCGACGAATGGCCAGGGCCCCATCGGTCGTTGACGTTCAAGTTCCTGCAAGCGTTGCAGCCGGGCCGCATACGAATTGAGGACGTTCGGCGAGCCGCGATATTCCCGCTGCCGATAGGTCGCCCATCGGGCCTCATCCCTCATCAATTGCGCGCGCGCCGGTCCTCGCAATTGAGCAAGCAACGCATGATAGAGATGACCGATGTTGCGTTTCAGCTGTGGGATCGTCTGTGGTTTCCAGGCTTTGGCCAATGAGGGATTCATACCCAACACCAAGGCCAAGACGCAACTGAGCGCAATCAATTTTCGAACCGAATAGTAGGGTGAGCACGATCTGTGGACCATAAAATTCCTCGCCACGAGCACTCTTTGTGGAACTTCTATCACACGCGGCGTCGTTCGTTCAACAGGAAGGCGAAGGGGCCGGACGAGCCGGCCCCTGTGAATGATAAAACCAGTTTATGACCTCATGAATTTCTCCACCTGATTGTGACCTATAGAATGATTCAGGCAGCAGTTGACCCCGGGCAGACAGCCCGTTGCCGCTCGCTCTGAACGTTTGCAGGGTCTTCCCGATCTGCCAAATCGAGAAGCTCTGTTACCGGTCGACCCGCCAAGGTCGACCGCCCCAATGGCATCCTGCCGTACTCACTTCCTGGGCCTGCCAGACCCAATTACGTCGAGATTCGATCGCCCTCGGCTTTCGGAATCGCTTGGACTCACCAGTCAGTCAGCCCGCGCTCTGCACCCATGGGTGCTTCTACTTGCCAAGTCTCCCTCTCCGCCCTCTTTTCGCACCGAAGTGCAGCGCTCGCATTGCCGTGCTTAGCGCCCGAGGGGTAGGAGATTCCTCAGTTCTTCCACAGAATTTCCAGTCATTGAACGTGTCGACATCAAATCGATGAATGCTCTAGTGCAACGCACCTCCCCCGCCGGATGGCGGGCTTTCGCGGTCCCAGAATTCCAAGACGAACCGCTACTCTCATCGATCATCGTTTGCCGCTGACTTGGCCGGGTGTCCCCCGGCTACACGCTATAACTCCGATTGCACCCTGGACTGATTACCGGGTTGCGTTTACAGGCTTGAGCTATTCGAGAACCCTCCCGGCTTGCGCCGCGAGGTGCTGACCGCCACACATCACTGCTGACAGCCCGACGCCATTACTGACGCCTCACTCGCCCACCTGTCGGTACGCGTCATACCCTCGCTGGTCCCTAAGGACCGATTCGAGCATGCCGCGACTCATCCTTGAGTCTTCTGTGGACAGGCATCCCGCATTACTGCGGTAGCCGTGCCCTGGTCGCCCAATCCCCGCCTTCATGTGACCTTTGACTTCAATCAGCGGGTCGATGGGAATACGGTCAGTCGGCGGGAATTTCACCCGCCTCAGCCGTGTTGCGGCCGCACCAGCCCGATGAAGGGCATGCGGCTACAGCGATCTACCAGTTGGCAACTGGCATGTCCCGTCCGGGACGCTCGACGTGTGGAAGCGGGGGGTGGCGACCCCCGCTTCGCTTATGGCTGGCGAGGGTGTTGGCGCACCCCATGCTCCTGTTAGAGCTACACAGTATAGAAACCACCCGTTTCAAATTTTTTGGGCCTGCGGCGGGCAGCGGGTCCTCGGCCTGACGGCCTGCGAACCCTCGGCCGCCTTGGCCGAATGGAATCCTAGTTTGTTCTTGCTCAGCTGCTGATCGACCTTAGCCTCTTTCGCCCGCAGATCCCCAGATTCTGCCCCGTCGGTCCCCACCGCCGTTCGTGCTTGCACTGGTTGCTATACCTCGTGAATGACCGTGAACCGGGAGGGGACATATGACCGATGTAATACAAGCACGCGCACACCTGATGCAGCAGGTGAGTGACCACGTACGCCGTGGATACCGACACTGGGCAAGCGGGACGGTCCCGCTTGAGCGCGCTCGGGCGTGGTCTGAGAAGGCCATCAAACTGTACGAAGTCGAGCAGGATCGGAATCGACGCGCTCGCGCAAAGAAAGCCGGTCGCGGCTCCGCGTACTTGCTCTTTTATCCACTGGATCGGTCGCCTGAGACGAAGAGGCTCGGCTGGATCCTTCTCGTGAGCGACGGTGATCACCCCGCGCACAGACTGGAGAAACTATGCCGCGCAGAACTGAGTCCCGTAACCCTGTTTGGCTACAACCTGGCACGCGAGCCCAAGGCAGGCGTGGAGCACCCGCCGTGGACATGGCGCATGAGCCGGGACACGTACGAAGCGTGGCGCGAGCGCATCATCGACGTTATACGACGTGGGAGCGATTTGGATCTACAGCAGGTACTCAAGGTCCTGCGTGGGGCGCCGGGGTTCGCCGGTGTGCGTCGGCAAATCAAGTCGCTCCATCGCCTGATCCGTTATGAGTGGTCTGCTCGCCATGGACGGGCCACGCGACCACCGACCCTACCGCGAATATGGTTTGCCCCGCGGATGCAGGTCATCCGCGTGTCTTTATCTGCGTATCTCCAGACGCACAAGCGCGCGCAGGATTACCGCGCCGCTGAATCGCTTGAAAAGCGCCCTGCGGTCGACCAAACTAAAACATTGTCTTAGCAGTAGACCCCACGCACCCAGTCCGATGCCCGCTATACAGCCATAACGCCGTCAGTGCGGATAGCCCGATGGATAAACTCGGGTGCTTGACTGGGAATGGACAAGGTCTCCCAGCCACAGTGTTCCGGTTTTAAACCGAGATCAAAAACGCGTTCGCGTCGCGACGCCGCGCGGGATACACGGCAACGGCCGTCGATTACACTATTGCCCTCAAAAGGCCGACCGGCACCCGAGCTGGCCGTGGAATTTTTATACGAGGCCCTGCGGAGCAAGCTATGAACGCGGCCATGTACCTGCGAAGCAGTAAAGATCGCTCCGACGTCAGTATTGCGGCTCAGCGACACGAACTGGATAAACTCGCCACGGCGCGTTCGCTGAAAGTCGTCAAGTGCTTCGAAGATGCGGTCGAGTCGGGCGCTACGGAGGACCGTCCTGGCTTCCTTGCGCTCATTCGAAGTCTCAAGGATCCCCATCGCAACTGGTCCACTTTGCTGGTGTATGACACCAGCAGAATCGCACGGCGTCGACACATCGCTCAGGCCATCAAGCATCAGGCCAAGAAGCACGGTGTCACGATCTTGTACGCCCGCATGCCGACTGATCTCGATCCGGTCTCCGAGATTGTGTTGGAGTCGGTTTTCGAGGCAATGGACGAGGCGCATTCGATCATGTCCCGAGAGAAGGGCCTTGCCGGAATGTCCGAGAACGTTCGCCAAGGCTGGCGAGCCGGCGGTCGGGCGCCATTTGGGTACGGGCTGGAATCACATCCCACGGGTGCGATCCGTGACGGCCAGCCCGTCACCAAATCGAAGCTGGTACCGAATGCCGATGCCCCCAAGATCCGTCGGTATCTGAAGGATCGAGCGGCAGGGGTACCCCGCACAATTGCCCAGCGCCACGTCCCGATGAATGCGTCGTCGCTGGTCGGGGTGGAATGGAACGCGCTGACCTATGCCGGCCACACCGTCTGGAACCGCCATGCCGCAGCCGGAACAGGACACAAGCGCCGGCCGCGCTCTGAGTGGCAGATGACGCGTGAGACACACCGTGCTCTGATCACGGATGCCGAGGCCGAGACGATTCTCACGCGGCTGGAAACGAGCCGGGTCGGGGATGCCGTGAGCCGAGCAAAGGCCTCGACGAACACCAAGCATCTGCTGGCGGGTCTGCTCTGTACGCCAGAGTGCACCCTGTGGGTGGGTCACGGTACGCATTACCGGCTGAAGCGCAAGGGCGAACGGCGCGGGAAACTCGTGCCAGCAGCATTGGTGGAACAGGCCGTCCTCGGTCAATTATCGGCGGATATGGCCTCTGATGCGTTCCTAAGCGAACTGCTGACGACGGCCAAGCGATTCAATGCCACCACCGATCCGGCGGCCCCCATCGCCGAGCAGATCCGCCTGCTGGAGAAGGAGAAAGCGCGCGCCGCAGAACTGGCGATCTCCACCGACGACGAGGTGTTCATCAAGCTCGTGGCGGAGAAGAGCCGCCACATCGAAGCGCTGCAGCGGGAGATGGCGGCGGTACGCAAGGACAACGCGCTCGCCGACCACGTGGCCGCGCTGACCGTAGAAGGGCTTCGCGACCTGCTCGCCGAGCAACGGCCAGAGAAGGCCCTTGACGTCCTGGTCGAACGAGTCGTCCTCGATCCCGAGGCCCTCACCTGCCAGATCGAATTCAAGGCGGTGCCGGGTGAGCGGAAGTGGCTATCTGTGGCGTCCCCAAGGGGATTCGAACCCCTGTTACCGCCGTGAAAGGGCGATGTCCTGGGCCTCTAGACGATGGGGACCCGGCGCTCAATATCGCTCCACAGGAGTGCCCTGCGGCGCGGGGCGGCAAGATTACACGCCCCGGGGCTGCCGAACAATGCTCGCGTCGCTCGGGCCCCTATCGGGTACCCCTCTCGGGAGGGAGCGCGGGAGGCACGGGAGGGGACGCGAGGCCTACATTGACGTACCAATGCTGCGTGCCGGCAGCCCGCCGCCGGGTGATGACCTCTTCGTGCAGTTCAAAGGTCCCGGGATGCAGGTGCCGCGCGGCCCGGGGTTCGCCGTGAAATTCCAGATACGCCCGGTCTCGTCCGTACCGTGACCACCGCGCCACCCCTGGCGCCTCGGGGACGCCCGTGCGGGCAAAGCTCGTGAAGTAGCGCATGATCGCTGCGCTCAGCGCCCGCTCCTGCGGTTCATCCGGCGGTCTCGGCCACAGCGCCGGCCACCCCTCCTCGGCCCCGATTCGCCCGAACTCGTAGGGCAATTCACTGGCGTGGAACGCCTCGAGATGCAGCGCCTCCTGCGCCGGATAGTGATGGGCGAAGTAATACAGGTACGCCGGGCATCCCAGCGCCTCCTGAGACCTCACCAGACGCTCAGCACTCCACCCGTAGAAGGCATCCCGCGCGGCCGCGAGGGCGCTCTCCTCGATCTGGGTGGCCGGATACTGCTCGAGGTAGCGCGGCGCGAGGTCAGCATAAATACCTCTCACCTGCTCCTCGTATTCGGCCGCGCTTGGCGGCAGCGGCGGCAGGAAAAATCGCAGGGAGCGGACCTCCCCGTCATTGAAGCCGGCCATCAGCGGCACCGCAGACTGCTCCCCGCGATCGAAGCACTCGAGGATCTGCCGAGGCAGGATCCAACCGTCGATCGTCGCCTGCGGATCGAAGCCCGCGGCGGCGGCGCACTCCGTCAGGGTCTGGGCGTCCATCGCGCGCAGCGGGGCGATCCCGTTCGCACCCATTTGACGCACCAGCACCTCGCCTCTCTCGTGTGCCGAGGGCAATCCGAAGCGCGGCTGGGTGAGCTGCAGATTCGACACCAGGTACCCGCTCTGCGCGATCACCTTGTGGAAGAGGCCGCGGGCGAGCGGACTCGCCATCAGCTCAATGGCGCTCAGTGCGCCGGCCGACTCGCCGAATACCGTGACATTACCCGGGTCTCCGCCGAACGCGGCGATGTTCTCCCGCACCCAGTGCAACGCGGCGATCTGATCCAAAAGACCATAATTGCCGGACGAGTCGTTCGCAGACTCCGCACTGAGCTCCCGATGCGCCAGGTAGCCGAGCACACCGAGGCGGTAGTTGACGGTGACCACCACGACGCCCAGACGTGCAAGCGCCGCTCCATCGTACATGCCGCTCGCCGGATCCCCGGTGCGCAGCGCACCGCCGTGCAGCCAGACCATGACCGCGGCGCCAGCGCTGCCGCGCGCCGCCCAGACATTCAAAAACAGGCAATCTTCGCTCGCCCGCGGCACGGTGCCGCCGTAAATGCTGCCGGCGACCGAGGGCACCTGCACACAGGCCGCTCCGAAGTGCTGCGCCGTCCTCACTCCCGTCCACGGCCCCACGGGAACCGGTGGCCGCCAGCGCTGTGCGCCCGTGGGCGCCTCCGCATAGCGGATTCCGTGAAACATCCGCAGACCATCAGGCTGTTCGAGACCGGCGAGCTCACCCAGGGGCGTTTTCACCCTGCAGGGCACATCGAGCCCCGCCCCCGCGAGCCGGTCATGCGGCAGCGTCATTGCGCCAAGGTCTCCGGGAATGCAGCGCCGCGAGCGTCGCGCACCATCGGACGGGCGCGGGCCCGGCCGCCCTTCCACCGGTCACGCGCGAGGCACTGAGAAGGGCTGCGTTGAGCGGTGCGGCAGGGGCCACTCAACGGGCATTCTTTTTTCGCACTGCCGCGCTCTTGCGCGGCTTGGCGGCTCGACCGGGCTGAACGCACAGTGCGGTCAGGCCCGCGGCCATGAAGCGGGCCAGACGGTCCTTCACGGCCGCGAAGTCCTCGGATTGGCAGATTCCACCAGACAGGTGATCGATACGGCCGGTGCGACCCAGCACGTGCAGAAACGCACCGCTGACGAAGTCGTAGCCCCAGAAGATGTCGGCATCGGAACAGCCCGGCAGCGCCTTCTTCAAGATGCCGATCAACTTCAGCACCACCGGATTGAAGTGCAGGTCCATCATGGCCGCTCCTTCCGGGGAGTTGCTCACCTGCGCAGCGAATGCCGCAAAATTCCGCCAGCCCTCGCCGCCATTGATGTACAAATCGAGATCCGTGTCGAGAAAGGCGCGCAGCGCCCCTTCCACCGTCGGTGCGCCACCGCACTCGCGCTCGTAGTGATCGAGCGCATCGAGCCTTCGGCTGCTGGTCGTGCCCGCCCGGCGCGTGAACACCGCCTCGAACAGACGGCGCTTGTCGACGAAATAATAATGCATCAGCGAAGTGTGCACGCCCACCTTCAGGGCCACATCCCGCAGAGTCACGCCGTTCAAACCGTGCTTGGAGAAGAGATACTCGGCTGCATCCAACATGCGCTCGAGAGTCTCGGCCCGCTGCTCCGCTTTGGTGCGGGTCTTGTGCTTGCTCGTAAGACGCTTGGCCATCTACGCAACCTTCGACGAAAAGCGGCGATTCAAGATCGAAGAGTACCACTAATCGCCGAACGGATGCGCTCACGACCTAGCCCTCCGCGACCCGCTCGCGCAAACGTTTCTTGTCGATTTTGCCGGTGGCGGCCAACGGCATTTTCTCCACCAATACCACGCGATCCGGCATCCACCACGAGGGAATCCTGCCGCGCAGACTCTCCAGGATCGCCTCACTGCGCAATGCCTGCTCGGCGCGCGGCTCCACGACCAGCACCGGCCGCTCGCCCCACTTCGCATCCGGCCGTCCGACGACGGCCACGAGTCCAACACCGGGCAGCGCGCTGACGATGTCCTCGATCTCGCGCGGATTGATCCACTCTCCCCCGGACTTGATCAGATCCTTCGCGCGCCCGGTGATGGCGAGGTTCCCCTCGGCGTCGATGAACCCAAGATCGCCGGTATCGAAGTACCCCTCCTCATCGAGCGCGGGCGCCTCGTCGTTGAAATACCGCTCCGCGACGCTCGCACCCCTGACGCGCAGATGCCCGACCACCCCGCGCTGCTCGGGCAGAGTCCGACCCTCGGCATCGACCAATTTCAGATCGAGCCCCATCACCGGGCGACCCGAGGCGCGCCCCGCCGTTCGGGGCGCGACGTCCGGCGCCTCGATGGTGCCGAGCGGCGAGAGCTCCGTCATGCCCCAGCTGGTCTGCACGCGTGCGCCGAGTCGCGCTTCGAGCCGCGCCAGGAGCGACTGCGGGCAATGTGAACCGCCGATGAGGATGCGCTTCAGTGACGGCAGCTCGCCGCCGTCCCGCTCGAGCAACTCGACCAGCCCGAGCCATACGGTCTGCACGGCCGCTGCGACGGTGACGTTCTCCGTTCGAATCAGATGACGCAGATGTGCCGGGTCGGTACTTCGCCCCGGCAACACCATCTTGGCGCCGACCGCCGGTGCGGCGAACGGGAACCCCCAGCCATTGGCGTGAAACATCGGCACCGCCACCAGCACCGAGTCGGTGGCCGTCAGCGCGATCGCATCGGCCTGAAGCGCTCTGAGGGTGTGCAGATAGTTCGAACGGTGCGTATACAGCACCCCGCGAGGACTGCCGACCGTGCCAGAGGTGTAGCACAGGCCCGCCGGCCACTCCTCCTCGAGTCGCGCCCAGCCCGCCGCATCACCGCAGCGATGCTCGAGCTGCGCCAACGTGCTCCAGGTGGCCGCCTTCCCCGTCGAGGCCTCCGCAACCTCACCGTCGAGAAGCACGACGTGCTCGATGCTGCTGCAGCGCTGCAGGAGCTCTTCGGCGAGCGGCTGCAGGCCTGCGCCGACGACGAGCCAGCGGTCCTGCGCTTCATTCACCATCTCGGCGAGATGAGTCGTGCTGAGGCGAGGATTGAGGGTGTGGCAGACCAATCCGGCGCCCATCACCGCGTACAGCACGGTGAGATGATCCGCACTGTTCCACGCCAGCGTCGCGATCCGCTCCCCGGGCGCCGGCCCGAACGTGCGCAGCCCTCCAGCCAGCCGACGGCAGCGCTCCCCGAGCCGGGCATAGGCAATGCGGTTGACGATGCCGTTGCCGCCTGCGCACACGACCTCGGTCCGACCATGCCACTTGGCAGCGTGGTCGAGAAACTTCTCCACCGTCAACGCATACTGCTGCATCGCGCCATCCACGCCCTCATCGAAACTCGATCATGCCGCCGCCCACCCTCTCAAGCGCGGCCCCGTCAAAATGTCTTCATGAAGCGAAGGCCGAACTGGCGCGGATATCCTGCGTAGCGAAGCTGCGACATCATGGCGCTCACGTATTGATCATTGGTGAGATTCGTTCCGTACGCCGTCAGCGACCATGAACCGCGACCGTACGAAATCTGCGCCGACAGCAGGTCCCTGGCACCCAGGAAATCCCCGAGCGGCGCGTTGTCGAACAGCGTCGCCCACTGCGAACCCACATGCGAATAGTTTGCCCGCGTCGTGATGGTTCGTCCGCGACCGAGATTGAACACATACTGCGCACTGACGTTATAGG
>JAJZFQ010000080.1 GCA_021805275.1 Pseudomonadota bacterium | reverse complement strand
TCACAACTGCCGTGTCAGTGGAAACCTTGACAACCAAAACTTCAATAAGAAGGGAAATCAGGATTCCTGTTACATAAAAAAATATTCGCAGCGTGCAGTTAACATCCGCAGCGCCAGAGTCAGCCGTTTTCTTCTACCCCATGTTTGTCTCCAATCGTGCGACCAAATGGCCGAACGAAATGCGGCATTTGCTTTTTGATACGCAATGTGGCGGATGATGCGGTTTTGACCTCGGCACGAATACATACTGTGCGGCAAAACTGTCCAATCACGACTGCGCGCCCATCGCAAGTCATTGAAATCAGGCGGTGACTGACCGGAAGCGACAACTCACAGTGCCGGGGCGCAGCACGCAGGCGAACAGATCGCTGATCACACCGGATATCGTTGTATACGCGGAGCTGCGGCCGGACATTTTCGCATGGCACAAGATCTCCAACCACCGAAGAGGCCAGCCCGCACACCCCGTGCGGCCGCCGTGACACGGCGATCCTCGTGTGTCGCCCCGATTCGCTGTCATTCGTGCTTGACCTTCTTCGGCCGCCGTGGCTCTGTGCCTCGCGGGTCCGACGTCAGGATACGCACCCCCGGCAGACCGGCGAAGTCACGGGGGTTGAGCGTCAGGAGCGCGTAACCGTGTTCAATGGCCTGGGCTGCGATCCAGGTCGGTGTAGCGTGGCCGGGGCGAGCGCCCACTCAGCTTGACGGTCGCTGCAAGCACGCCAAAGGCGGCCGCAGTATGCGCTGTGACATCTAGAGTCGGCCAGCTCTCCACATGACGCAGGTAGGCGGCACGCTGTGCACGCACGGCCGGGTCAACGCAAGCCTCGACTCCGAATCTCAGCTCTCCCAGTGCGATCGCCGAAGTGAAAACGGGTTCCTCACCGACGGCCTCGATCACGGCACGGCGATCAACGTGACCGGCGGCGAGCCCGACCCAAATGCGGCTATCGAAGATCACGCCCACGGGTCTCGCACCGTCTCATCAAATGCGCCGTGGCTCTCTTTGATCCAGGATTGCGCCTGCTTCGGCGCAATCATAAGCCGCAACCCGGCAAGCGCCTGAGCAGCCGTCATGGTCCGCTCGGGCGGTACGATCTGGGCAATCACGACGTGGTTGCGTTCGATCATCACGGTCTCTCCATTGCCAGCGACCGCATCCAAGATCTCGCGGGTCTTACGTGCCAGATCTGTGGCGCTGATGGTCTGCATCGCCTTCTCCGCATCATATGTATCAATACGTTTTATACGATGGCACCGAACCTGATTTCCAGGGCGCGCGCTCGCGACAGTGCCGCGTACCTGACGGGGCGCGGAGGCCTCGGCGGTGCCGGCCTGAGCGGAGGCTTAGAAGGAGCCGGCGAGGCTCATGCCCCCGCCGCAGCGCTGCCTTTACTGTTCTTTCCTGCTTTTAGGACCGGAAAATGTCTACAAAAATAGGCCAAAAGGCATGGTATAGGGGCACCGCGGGCAGCGATCAGCGCACCGAGGGCATGGCGATTTTGCGAGCGCTGAGGCGGGTCAGGTCCCCGCGAACACCACTCTCGATGATGTCACTAGGAAATCGCCGACGCTGATCGATCGTTCTGAGGCACCTCTGCGAAGAACGCGATGCGCGTCCTGCTCAGCACGTTCAATCCGTGCCCCCCTAGAATGCCTTCGCCAGCGGGCGTGATCATTCGGGGGATCCCGCCGCGGCGCGCGGATGCCAAGGGTCGAGGTCACTCAACTCCCCGGCACGCCTCCATGCGCACGGGCATCGTCGGCGGCTATGACCCTCCCGCACACCCCGGCAGTCTCACGTCGGCCGCACGCGGGTCGGAGGCGCCTGCGAAGACCGGTTGACGCGCACGAATCCGCATTTCGAACGGGACGGCGGGCAGGCCGGCACGGTCATACAGATTGCAGATCGGACTGTCGTCCCAGCAGTACCGGACCCGAGTGGCGCGCGGCACCGAGGCCGCATTCAGTGCGATCGCGGCGCCCTCGCGACGGGCATCGACAAAGGCGCAGCGCCCGCGGTGACAGAGCTGAAAGCCGAGCGGCCGATTCGACTCCTCGGTGAGCAGACCGTCGTGATCCGTATCCAGACCCACCATGACCCGCTCGCCTGCGCGCCAGGCGGCCACCGGTGAGGGACTCTGGCCGGTCACGGCCTGGTGATAAATCAACGTGCGGGCGAGCCGTGCGAGTCGCCTCCCGACATCGGCCTTGTCGGCCGGGTGAATGATGCGCCGCGACCCGATGTCGATCGTCACGGCGAGTCCCACGCGCGGCAGCGCCATCGCGACGCGCCGCTGCGCCTCGCGCAGACAGGCCCAGTCCGAGTGCCGCGGCCTCGTGTGATAGGCCATGAAGTTCGGCAACTGTACGATCAGGAACGGCGTGCGGGCACCGAACTGCCCGCGCCAGTTGCGGATCAGGGTGCTCAGCAGCCGCACGTAGGCCTGCGGCTGATCGGCGTCCGACTCCCCTTGGTACCAGACGACGCCGCGCACCCGGGTCCGGCCGAGCGGGCGGATCATGCCGTTGTAGAGGACCGTGAGACCGAACTGGTTCAGCCACGGCACGTGCGGGATTTGCCCGGTACGCCGCATCGGCACCGAGCGTTTGAAGCGCCAGCGACCCGAGAGCCGCACGCTCTCCCCCCCGGACAGGCGCAGTGAGAGCCGATTTGCCGGACTGAGGAGCCCGGCCCCACCGAAGATCCCGATCGCGACGACATTGCGTCCGGCCCGCAGCACGCCTGCCGGGACGGGGTACCGCCGGGGCACGTCGTAACCCTCAGAGGCGCCCACCTCGACCCCGTTCACGTAGGTGATATCCGACTGATCGATCGCTCCGAGGGACAGCACGGCCGTCTCGCCGGCCGCCTGCGCCGGCAGCGTGAGTGTCTTGCGCATCCACACGATGCCGTTGAACGTCTTCAGCTGCGGCACGTTCCAGACACGCCACGTGCCATCCGGAACGATGCTGGCCCAATGCGCATCGTCATACTGCGGTGCGAACCACGGCAGGGCCGCGGCACTGGCCGGATCATGCGCGTGCCACCATGCGGCGGCGATCCGATTCCACGCCCGCTGAGCCTGCGCGGGTGAGGCCTGGTACACCGGCAGCAGCTGCAACTGCGGACCGAATCCGCCCAGCCGGCGGATGTGCCGCGCGCCGATCCATGCCTGGATCAGCGAGCCGCCCCACGCCGACTCGATCAACCCGACCGGCACTCCGATCGACGGCTGCAGCGAGCGCCCGAACAGGTAACACACCGCAGAGAAATTGCGGACGGACTTCGGGCTCACGACCCGCCAACGCGCCCCGGCACCGAAGGTGCGCCGGGGCACCACGCTGCGCCATCGCTGCACGTGAAACAACCGGATCATCCGGTTGTGCGCGCTGCGCACCGCAGAGTCGTAGCCGTCGGCGATGCGCGTCGGGTACTCCATGTTCGACTGACCGGAACACAGGAACACGTCCCCGATCATCACGTCGGTCACCGTTTCGTGCGCTCCGGCGCTACTCACCGCGCTCAGCCTGTACGGCCCGCCGGCCGGCAGTGCCGGAAGCGTCGTGCGCCATCGGCCCGATGCGCTCGCGCGCGCCCTGCCCCTCTCACCGGCCAGACGGACGCGCACCGTCGCGCCCGGGCGAGTCTCACCCCACACCGGGATCGCAACCCCGCGCTGCAGCACGGCATGGTCCTGGAAGGTGGCATACAGGAGCGGCGCCACAGGCCCCGGCGCGAGCGCCGCCTCGGCGCGGACCGGGACGCCCGCGCCGAGCGCCAGCGCCGCGAGCACCGGCCCTACCCTGAGGACCGCGAGCCTCATTTGGACCTGCGGGCCACGTGCTCGGCGCCCGATCGGTCCACCGTCGGCGTCGCCGCACGAAACGCCAGGAATTCCGCGCGTCCGCGCACCACCGCGCGCGATTCGCTGCGCGGCAGTCCGGTCCGCGGCGCATGCATCGCCACGGGTTTACGCCGCGTCGCGACCTCGGCCACCGGCGCCGGAGCCGCCGTCGCACTGAGCTGCGCCAGGGAGAACATCCGCGGCATCGGCACCCATTTCTGGCCCGGCGCGGCCCACGGAAGTGCGCGCTGAAACCGCCACATCAGCCGCTCCCACGCCTGCACTTCCGGATTCACGGCATCGGCGGCGGCCTTCGCTTCGAGGCAGAACGTGTCCGGCGCATCCATGATCAGACACAGTCGGTTGCCGGTGCGGAAGATCTCCACGTTCTCCAGTCCGCAGGCGCGCAACGATTCGAGCACCGTCGGCCAGACTCGACCGGCCTGATGCCAGGCTTCGTACTCGGCGATCGCCTCACGGTCATCGACCAAATCCAACGCGAACACCAGACGTTTCATACGAATTTCTCCCCAACGCTCAGATGCTGCACGTACACCGCGAACGCCAGCACGACGACAAATCCGATCAGCGGTACCGCCATCGATGCACGGATGCCGGCCCAGCCCGAGAGCGCGCCCATCGCCGGGGTCAGCACCGCCCCGCCGATGATCGCCATCACCAGCACCGAGGCGGCGAGCTTGCGCAGCTCGCCGAGCCCCTGCACGCCGAGTGCGAAGATCGTCGGGTACATCACGGACATGAAGAAGCTCACGGCGATCAACGCGGTCAGTCCGATCCGTCCCGGCACCGCGACGGCGAGCGCCGCCAGCAGCGCGTTGATCGCCGCGAACTGCGCCAACAGCCGGGCCGGAGCAACTCGCCGCATCAGCGCCGTGCCGGCGAAGCGCCCGAGCATGAACAGCACCAGCGAGAGGAGCAGATAGTCCGCGCCGGTCCGATCGGCGGTGCCCGGAATCGTGCCCTCGGCGTAGCGGATCAAATAACTCCACACCCCCACCTGCGCCCCGACGTAGAAAAACTGCGCCACGACGGCGAACGCAAGGCGCGGTCGCATCAGCAACGCGCGCCACCCGCTGCGCTGCGCGTGCGCCCCGAGCGCATCGTCCTGCGCCATCGGAAAGCGCGTCGCCACGATGAGCACCGCCAGTACAATGACCGTCACGCCGATCAGCACGTAGGGCATCTGGACCACCCGGGTCTGAGCGCCGTAGTAGGCCGCCCGTGCCGCCGGACGCAGCGCCGCAAGTTCGGCGCGGCTCTCCGGCGGCACCGAGAAGATGAAAAACCGGCCGATCGCCACCCCGGCGATCGAGCCGAGCGGGTTGAACGCCTGGGCGAAGTTCAGCCGCCGCTCGGCCCCCTCGGGTGCCCCCAGCACCGTGACGAAGGGGTTGGCCGAGGTCTCGAGAAAGGACAAGCCGCTCGCAATGACGAACAGCGCAAAGAGGAAGAACCCGTACGTGCGCAGCTGCGCCGCCGGGTAGAAGAGCAACGCGCCCGCCGCGTACAGCAGCAGCCCGAGCACGATCCCGGCCTTGTAGCCGTACCGGCGCATCATCAGTCCAGCCGGGAGCGCCCAGAGAAAGTAGCCGAGATAGAACGCCGACTGGACCAGCCCGGACTGCAGGTCGGTGAGCTCGAAGGCGCGCTTGAACTGGCGGATCAGAATGTCATTGAGGTTGTTCGCCACGCCCCACAGGAAGAACAGGCTCACGATCAGCACGAGCGGCAGCACGCCGCGCCGCGCACGCTCGGCGAGAGTGCCGGCGCGTGTCGCCACGGTGCCCTCCACTTCGTACATCACCGCCCCCCTGCCGAACCCGCTCAGTGCCGGCGCTTGCGCATCCTTCGGGATGGCGCCACGCCAGTTCTCGCTGGTGAAATCGTACTGCACATATAAAACCGGTTCCGCGGCGCCGTCAAGCGCCGTGATCGAGCGTGCGTGAGATCCGCTCGGCTGCGGCGCACAGCCGCCCGATCGCCTGCTCGCGCGCCGCCTTGTTCGCCCCGCGTCGCTCGACGAACGGAACGGTGAGGGCTGCGATCGCCGTACCGCGCAGCACAATGGGCGCCGAGAGGTCCGTCACGCAGCCGACCACCTCGCTCGCGATGCTCACGTAGCCGCGCGTGCGAATGGTGCGCGCCGCGCTGATCATCCGCTTGCGCTCGAACGTCACGGCTTTGCGCTCGAGCATCTCCAGCCACTGCTCGCGCACCGATTCGCTCTGAAAGGCGAACAGCACCAGACCGGAGGTCGAGTGCGGGATCGGACGGCGGTGTCCGACCCGGACCATGAAACCGATGTCATGCGGGGACTCCACGCGGGCGATGACGACGATGAACTCCTCGGAGGGGACCGCGAGGTGACAGGGCTGCAGGATGGCGTCGGCCAACTCGTGCATGTGCGTCGGCGCCACCTCCATCAGACCCTTCACCGGCGGATGCTCCATGCCGAGCATGAACAGACGGTTGCTCAGCTGGTAGCCCTCCGTGCCCGGTGCGCGGCGCAGATAGCCGCGCTCCTCGAGCACCTGCAGCATCCGGTACAGCTCGTTCTTGGAACGGCCGAGGCCGGCGGAGATCTCCGAGAGCGTCACCGGTCCGGGCAGCGGCGCGAGGAATTCGAGTATCTCGAGCCCTTTTTCCAGGGCCGGAGCCCGGTATGGACGCAGCAGCGGCATGAGTCACTCCCTCGTGGTGTTGAGCCGAGCGAGTCTACGGCAGGACGAGGCGCCCTTGACAGGTCAGCGTTGCAGCGGTGTATCTTACCCGTAGAACGTCTTTTTATTTATGAATTCTGAACCGCCGACCCGATCTGTGCATCCAGCGTCTGCGACGGCCCGAAGGTCCCGGCCCGCAGCGGCGCTCGCCGTCCCGACCCTGGGTTTCGGCGGTGCGGCGCTCGGCAACCTCTACCACGCCCTCTCCGATCAGCGCGCGGCGCAGGCGATCGAGCAGGCCCTCGCGCTCGGCGTGCGCTATTTCGACACCGCCCCGTTCTACGGCTACGGTCTCAGCGAGCGCCGTCTGGGTGCGGGGCTCGGCGACCCGACGCGCGACGGAGTGATCATTTCCACCAAGGTCGGTCGGCGCATCGTGCCGACCGAAGACGGTGCTGCGGCCGCCGACGGATTCGAGGTCCGCGGGCACCGCGCGCTGTTCGACTACTCGCGCGAGGGCGTCCTGCGCTCGCTCGACTCGAGCCTCGAGCGGCTGCGCCGCACGCACGTCGACATTCTGCTGCTGCATGACGTGGGTCGAGAGACCCATGGCGCACAGCACGAGCGCATGCTGCATCAGGCGCTCGATGAGGCCCTTCCGGCGATGGCGCACTTGAAGGCCACGGGCGTGTGCCGCGCGATTGGCATCGGCGTGAACGAGCCGGCCGTGTGTCTCGAGATTCTGCCGCGATTCCCCCTCGACTTCATCCTGCTCGCCGGACGCTACACGCTCCTCGAGCAGAACCTCGGTGCCACCGGAGCCGGCGGCGGGGTGCTCGAGGAGGCGCTGCGCCGCGGCGTCGGCGTACTCATCGGCGGACCCTTCAACTCCGGGCTGCTCGCGGCACCGAACGCACCGGGAGAGACCTACAATTACCGCCCCGTCGATGCCGCCACGCGCCAGCGTGCCGAGCGCGTGTACGAGATCTGTGCCGAGGAAGGCGTCGACGTCGGTGCGGCGGCGCTGCAGTTCCCCCTGGCGCACCCGGCGGTGGTGTCGGTCATTGCGGGCATTCGCTCGGCGCAGGAAGCGGCGAGCACCGTCCAGCGCATGCGCACGCCGTTGCCGGCCTCGCTCTGGGAACGGCTGCGCAGCGCCGGACTCCTCGCCGCCGGAGTCCTCACGCCGTGATGCGGGTCGATGCCCACCAGCACTTCTGGCGGCTCGCCCGCGGCGATTACGGTTGGCTCACCCCGGCCGCCGGTGCGCTCTATCGCGACTTCGAGCCGGCCGACCTGACCGCGGCACTGGTGCAGGCCGACGTGTGCGCCACGGTGCTCGTGCAGGCCGCGCCGAGCGAAGCGGAGAGCCACTTCCTCTTCGAGCTCGCCCGCGCACACCCGTTCATCGCCGGCGTCGTCGGCTGGGTGGCATTCGACGCCCCGCAGGCGCCCGAGCGCATCCGCGCCCTCGCCCGCGCCTCCGGAGGCTCCCTCAAGGGGCTACGGCCGATGGTCCAGGATCTTCAGGATCCCGACTGGCTGGCCCGCCCTGCGCTCGATCCCGCCTTCGAGGCTCTCATCGAGAGCGATCTCGTCTTCGATGCGTTGGTCCGACCCCGGCATCTGCCCGCGCTGGCCGCTCGCCTGCGCCGCCATCCGCAGTTGCGCGCCGTCCTCGATCACGCCGGGAAGCCCGAGCCGGCGGCGCACGCCGCGGCCCCCTGGGCCGAGCAGATCGCAGACCTGGCCCGCACGAGCACGCTCTACTGCAAACTCTCCGGACTGCTCACCGAGGTGCCCACGGGCGCCGGCGCCGCGGCGCTCGAGCGGATCGTCGCGACGCTGTTTCGACACTTCGGTCCCGAACGCATCCTCTGGGGCAGCGACTGGCCGGTCGTCACACTCCGTGCCTCCTACGGCCAGTGGCTCGATCTGGCGCTCGAACTCGTTCGGCGCCACGCCCCGGGACATGAAGACGAGGTGTTCCGGCACACCGCCGTGCGCCTCTACCGGCTCGATGTCTCCTCTTTGGCACAAGGCTGCAGTTCATGCCCGTGATCACGGCACTCGAGACCCACGACATCCGCTTTCCGACGTCCGCGCAGCTCGACGGCTCCGATGCGATGAACCCGGACCCGGACTACTCCGCCGCCTACCTCATCCTGCGCACCGATCAGCCGCAGCTGCAGGGTCACGGCTTCGTCTTCACCATCGGACGCGGCAACGACGTGCAGACGGCCGCACTGGACGCTCTGGCGCACCTGGTAGTGGGACGCGACGTCGACCGGACACTGGAGGATCTCGGCGGGTTTGCCCGCACGCTCGCCGATGATTCGCAGCTGCGCTGGTTGGGACCGGAGAAGGGTGTGATGCACATGGCCGTCGGCGCGGTCGTGAATGCCGTCTGGGATCTGGCCGCGCGGCGTGCCGGCAAGCCGCTGTGGCGACTGCTCGCCGAGATGAGTCCCGCCGCGCTCGTCGACCTGATCGACTTCCGCTACATCAGCGACGCTCTGACGCCGGCCGAGGCGCTCTCGCTGTTGACGGCCGCCGCCGAGGGCCGCCGCGAGCGGACCGCAATGCTGCTCGCGCACGGCTATCCCGCCTACACGACCTCACCGGGGTGGCTCGGCTACTCGGATGAGAAGCTCGCCACTCTCACCCGAGCGGCGGTCGCGGAGGGCTTTCGCACACTCAAGCTCAAAGTGGGCCGGAACCTGGCGGAAGACGTGCGCCGCTGTCAGATCGCCCGCGCCGCGGCCGGACCGGGCGTCGCGATTGCGATCGACGCCAACCAGCGCTGGGACGTGCGCACGGCCATCCCCTGGCTGCAGGCGCTCGCCGGCTTCGATATCGCCTGGGCCGAGGAGCCCACCAGCCCCGATGACATCCTCGGACATGCCGCCATCCGCCAAGCGGTGGCCCCGGTGCCGATCTCCACCGGCGAGCACACGCACAACCGCGTCATGTTCAAACAGCTGCTGCAGGCGCGCGCCGTCGATCTGTTGCAGATCGATGCGACGCGGGTCGGCGGAGTCAACGAGAACCTGGCCATCCTGCTGATGGCCGCGAAGTTCGGGGTGCGCGTCTTTCCGCACGCGGGCGGCGTCGGACTGTGCGAACTCGTCCAGCACCTCGCCATGGCCGATTACGTGGCGATCAGCGGCCGGATGGACGAGCGCGCCATCGAGTACGTCGACCATCTGCACGAGCACTTCGTCGATCCGGTCGAGGTGCGCCAGGGCCGCTACCGCGCGCCCGCAGCCGCGGGCTTCTCGGCGCAGATGCGCCCCGAAACCCTCCTGCGGTATCGCTTCCCCACTGGCGCGGCGTGGCAGCCGCTCGCGCCGCCGGCGGCGCCCCCCCTCAAGACGGGGTGAGTTCCCCCGCCAGC
>JAJZFQ010000084.1 GCA_021805275.1 Pseudomonadota bacterium | reverse complement strand
CACTTTGTCGTGTGCTATCGTTATCCATACAAAGGCCTTTGTCGTGCGAGAAAACACTTGTGGTAAAGCGTTTCTAGCACGATCGAGGCCTTTGTGCTTTCTCAATTCGTGAATTATTCAGGCTAGGGGGAGGTGTGGATTTGACAGTAGCGCCACCTGTACGGAACCGCACCCAGCACATTGAAAACCGTGAAATTCGCCCCGTTTTAGACAGCACAGTCCGGGCTCGGCTGAGCGCCTCGGCGCCAAATCAGCGCCCGGTGACGGACCGCGCGCAGCGCCGCAGCAGCGCGCACGTCAAACTGAACGCGTTGTCCGCACGGAACGTACGCCGCTCAGCGGCGGGCCGGTCTGTCTGCCACGCGGCTGCGACGCGGCTGGCGATGCGGATGCGGCTGACGGGGCTCAGCACGGCATGCGAGGTCGAGGGGTGCCGCCGGGTCATCCTCAGGCGGCATGCTTGTCGTCATATTTGGCGCTTAATTCCAGATTATTGAATTTATTCGTCGTATATGACGAATTGACGAGTACAATAACTATGATATAATTCGTCGTATGCGGCGATTTTTGCCGCTTAATTCACTTTACTCGCCATTTACGCCGAATCATGCGCATTTCTTCCGAACTGACCGACGCCGCGATCGCCCAAGTTCTGGGCGAGCGGATCGCGCGCCACCGCATCGAGGCCGGCCTGACACAGGCTGAACTCGCCGAGCGCGCGGGCATCGGCAAGCGCACCCTCGAGCGCGTCGAAGCCGGACGTGGCGCCGAGCTCGTCACCCTCATCCGCATACTCAGATCCCTGCACGCGATGGAGAGCTTCGACAGACTCCTCCCCGAGCTACCGGCGAGCCCGATCGAGCAGCTCAAGCTGCGCGGCAAGCAACGGCAACGGGTATCGCACGCCCGCCGCGGCGCCCCCCTTGGCCGTGGCCGTCCCGTGAGCGAAGGCACATCGGCGAGTCCCTGGCGCTGGGGGGAGCCCGCCCCGCAAGGCGAGCCGGTGACCCCGGGCGCTCGCCGCGCACAACGCAAGTCGTGACGCATGCCGACGATCGCCGAAGTGAGACTCTGGGGCCGACGGATCGCGGCGGTGACCCTCGACGAGGCCACCGCCGTCGCCGCCTTTCAGTACGATCCTGAATTCGTACGCAGCGGCATCGAGGTCGCCCCGATGGTCATGCCGCTGTCATCGCGCATCTACACCTTCCCCGCCCTGCCGCTGGCCGCCTTTCACGGACTGCCCGGAATGCTGGCCGACTCGCTGCCGGACCGGTTCGGCAACGCGCTCATCGACGCCTGGCTCGCCAGCCAGGGCCGCACGCCTGAGAGCTTCAATCCCGTCGAGCGGCTCTGCTACATCGGGGCGCGCGGCATGGGCGCGCTCGAATTCGCCCCGGCCACCGGCCCACGGCCGCGACAATCAGCGCCACTGCAGGTCGATGCGCTCGTGGCACTTGCCTCCGATATTCTCTCGCGCCGCAACGCGGTTCACGGCTCCTTCACTCCCGAGCACCGACTCGGCGCCCTGCAGGACATCCTGCGCGTCGGCACGTCTGCCGGCGGGGCGCGGGCCAAGGCCATCATCGCCTGGAATCCGCATACCCAGGAGGTCCGCTCCGGCCAGGTCACGGCCCCGGCGGGCTTCGGCTACTGGCTGCTGAAGTTCGACGGCGTCAGCGGCAACCGCGACAAGGAACTCGAAGACCCGCAGGGCTACACGCTCATCGAGTACGCCTACTCGCTCATGGCGCGGGTCGCCGGCATCGCGATGAGCGAGTGCCGGCTCCTCGAGGAAGGCGGGCGCCGGCATTTCATGACGCGCCGCTTCGACCGGACGGACGACGGCCGCAAGCGCCACATGCAGTCGCTCGCCGCGCTCGCGCACCTCGACTTCAATGCCGTCGGCGCGCACTCCTACGAGCAAACCTTCGCGATCATCAAGCGGCTCGGGCTGCCGATGGCCTCGATCGAGCAGCAATTCCGGCGGATGACCTTCAACGTCCTGGCGCGCAACCAGGACGACCACGTCAAGAACATCGCGTTCCTGATGAATCAACAGGGCGAGTGGTCGCTCGCGCCCGCCTTCGATGTCACCTACGCGTACAACCCCCAGGGGCGCTGGACCCAATCGCACCAGATGACCCTCAACGGCAGGCAGGATGGCTTCACGATGGAGGACTTTCGTGCCTGCGCCGCAAGCGCGGGCCTGAAGCGTGGCCGCGCCGAGGCGATCCTCGATGAGGTTCGCACCGCCGTGCTGCGCTGGCCGGAATTCGCGCAACAGGCGGGAGTCAGGCCGTCCCAGCTCGAGCTCATTCGCTCAGCGTTCCGACTCGACTTTTCGGGACACAGGACACGACGGACGAGCGCAGACGTCACAAGATCCCAGACAGAGTGAGAGCGGTCCCGGCCCAAGCCTGTCCCCACATGGACGGGCGATAAGTCGGCAGTTCACCGAGGATATTGTCGAAGTCGGGACATTGAGGGTCGAACGATTTGGCCCCGGCCGCGCGCCGGTCTCTGCGGCTGACGCGCACCACGGCTCGCGCCTCCGCGACATCGCCCCTCGATAACGCCGTAACCGTGACCGCACTTGCCCCGGCAGCGGCCGAGTGGGTCTGCGCCGCGGCCTCACGCCGTCATGCGCTATAGATCGCGGCATCGTTGACTACGCCACCCCGCGCCCGCTGCAACTACCTGCCGTAAGGAACGACAAGCACCGCCTTTGCCAAGACGAAATTCTGTGCCACAGATGTAACCATCGCCCCGCTGGCGCCGTGGTCAACGGGCAAATTAGCAATACGCAGCGCGTACAGGGTGAATTGGTACTGGTGTGGTGGATCCCCTTTTGCCGGACATGGTCCTACATATGCGCGGTTACCGAGATCAGTGCGACCTTCTTGCGCGCCCTTGGGCAATAGAGAACTGTGCGCCGCTCCAGCGGATGCCGCCAATTCCGTGGTTCCCTTCGGGATATCGTAGACCACCCAGTGCCACCAACCAGACGGTGTGCTGCGCTCGTCGGGGTCGAATAGTGTAAGGACGAAGCTTCGCGTTCCCATCGGTGCATTGCGCCAAGAGAGCGCTGGTGAAACATTCCCGCCAGAACATCCAAATGTATCTGCCACGTATTCCATTGGTAGGTGTTGCACTACCCGCCGGTCCACGGCGAACAGTGCAAAGCGCGCCGCGCTCCGCGCAGGCATCGGCACAGCACCAAGCGCGAACGATGCACCGACAATCCAGAACCGCCAATGCATTTTCCCGACTCCCCCCGCTACTGCGACGTTCTTAGGTGCTACCCAGTGGTTTCCATGTCCGGTTTTCACCAGGCCCTTCAACCACCCCGCGATGCTGTGCAACAAAGAATAGTGGCTCGAAATTACAATTCACGAGGACAATCAGCGCGTAGGCACCCGCGGGCCGAGTATGCCGCTAACGCCACCGCGGTCGAGGCCGCGCCGGTTCAGAACCGGCACGCCAGGTCCTTCTCGAGAGCGATGGCGATCCTCATTGGTATCGCCGCCACGGCAACCGAATAACTGCCACAGGGGAAAACTGCACATTCGAACTTCCCGCGAACCCTTGACCCGCGCGCTTTCGGTCATCACCCAGGCAGACCTGCGCAGCCAACGTGATGGCGCGCGGCACCTCACCGCGGGCAACCAGGACGAACAGAATCCTGGAGACCCTGTAGAGCGAGGACTGAGGCAGAATAAGACCGCCGACAGGATGACGCCTCGCGTGAGCGGCGCTGTATACCATGCGTTGATCCAGTCGAGCGCGACGACAGACGGCGATGCACCCGACGGCAACTTGTCCCAGGCTACGACGCGGGCGATGAACGAGATGGATCCAAGGACGAAGAGAGTGAGGTCGGGGACCGGGCTCCGGGCGGAACGGCCCGCAATCGCAGACGTACCAACCAGAGCATCGCTGCCTTCGATCGGTGCCATCATTTACGCGCGCTACGCTGCTCGTCGTAGGCCACCCACGCCTGATTGATGAGATAGGCGCGAATGGCTTGGACGTCAGCCTCGCTCAGCACATCACCGAACTTCTCCATTCCACCCTGCGCCAGAACTCCTTTTAGAACCACGTCATCGATGAACGCACTGCGGTCCAGCGGGATGGTCCTCAAGTCGGGAGTCACGCTGACACCCATCACGTGGCACCTCGAGCATTCCTGAACGAACAGGACTTCTCCGCGGTTGATTATCTCCTGGGAGGCGGCTTGCGCCGGCGGCCTGGAGAATATTGTCGGCTTGCGTCGAGGTGGTCTCGGAACCCGCCCGCCGCCAAGTTTGAACGCCACGATGCGATTGATGTTCAGATATCTCGCCGCCGCACTGCTTGGCGGAACAGGACCTACGGTGATGGCGGCCCCGCCATACCCCGCCTGCACCGCGACATATTGGACTCCTCTGACCGCATATGTCATGGGCGCTGCCATGATATGGCTGCCGGTGCGGATCACCTTGAGAACCTTGCCGCTATCGGCCGCATAAACCCACAGCTGCCCGGACCCTCTACCCTGAATCACCAGATTTCCGGCCGTGGAGAGCACACCGCCGTCATAGCCCCGGACACCGGACGAAGTTGTGTGTTGCCACACAACCCGTTCCTTCACCGGATCCCAGGCCTTGAGGATTTCACGGACCAGAGGCACGCCTCGAGTCTTCCTCAACGACTTCAAGCTCGGCAACGGTCCGAATAGGGGCGCGAGACTTCTCGCGTTATACGTATTATCCGGCGTGATTCCGTTTACCGTGAAAAATCCGTCGATATATTTGACCGACCCACCATTGTTTTGAACGTTGACCCAAACATTTGACGCATCGATGGTCGGAATATAGACATAGCCAGTGAGCGGGTCGTAGGACATGGGATTCCAGGTATGGCCTCCCGCCCACGATGGGTAGACGTTCTTCGGGCCACTGTACCAGTCACTCTGCGCCGTCAGAACCGGACGTCCGGTCTTTCCAATGCGCGAAGCCCAATTCACGTATACATAGGCTTTCGCCGACAATAACTTCCCGGTCCTACGGTCGAGGATATAGAAGAATCCGTCCTTCGCGGCCTGCATCAGAACGGAGCGATGCCGCCCATTTATGCGCAGCGACGTGAGGATGAGTTTCTGCGTCGCATCGAAATCCCAATGGTCACCAGGCACCTCCTGGTAGTACCACGCTAAACGGCCTGTGGTGGCGTTGACCGCCAGAATGCTGGCAGTGAACAGGCAGTCTCCCTGCGCTGGACCTAATTTGCGGAGATTGTACGGAGCGGCATTTGAAGTTCCAAAGTAAACCAGATTGAGCTTCGGGTCATAAGCGATACCGTCCCAAACCACTCCCCCGCCCTCGTAGCCGTCACCGGGTCTCAAATTCCAGGTCTTCGCTGCGAGTTTGAGCGCGGAATTGCCGGAGGGCTGACCGAGCGGCGGCGGCACCGTGAAGAATCGCCACTTCAGCGCGCCCGTCTGCCAGTCGTAAGCGGAAACATACCCCCGCACGCCCCGCTTGCCCATGTCAGAGCCGCTGTTTCCGATAACGACTACATTACCCGCAACGATTGGCGCCCCCGTGCTCGAGTAGGGCAGGGAGTGATTCACGATCGTATCGACACTCCAGAGTTGGCGCCCAGTCGCGGCATCCAGCGCGTGCAGCCGTCCGTCCACGGACGCGACGTAGACTTTCCCCTTCCACACCGCGACGCCCCGATTCACCAGATCGCAGCAGGGATTCCGCATCGACTGCGGGTTGACATGCGGATCGAATCGCCAGAGCTGCCCGCCCGTCGCGGCATTGAGCGCATAGACATAGCCTCGCTCGCCCGACGTGTACATGACTCCATCAACCACTATCGGCGTCGCCTCTTGGCCACGGGTGGTGCCCAGATCATATTGCCAGGCAAAGCCAAGTTGCTTGACATTGCCAGCATTGATCGACTTGAGGGGAGAGAAGTACGTCCCGTCCTGGTCACGACCCGGTGTGAGCCAATTCTGCGGCTCGTGATCCGCCGCCGCGAGCCGCGCCGAATCAACCCAGCCCGCCGGGAAAGCCGCACCGTGCGCTGCCACCTGACGCGAGACACCAATAGTCATGAGTATCAACGCGCCTCCTATGGCAATCCCTTTGATACCAGTCAGCGATCGCTCATGCGCGTGATTCATTGACCTGCCCCTCCGCTTTTCGATGACTTGCAATACGTCAAGCATATCGTGCCGCGTAGCATTGTCGCTTCTAGCGGAACCTGTAGCCGATACGAACGCCCACCACCCGCGGGCGGAGTGGCGTTTCCGCTACGATAAATTCGTCCGAACTCGTGAATACAGAGGCGTTGGAATTATTGAGATTCGCGCCGTACACCGATACGGCCCATGCATCCTTCGCAATTCCGACGGCAGCGTCATACGTCGTGTATGCAGGCATCTCAAATCTCAGCCGGCCAGTCGTGATTGCTCCCGCCTGGGCGATAGTTGGGTTTGACCCCGCCTGCGAAAATGAGTGACCGACATGCACCACGCCTCCTTGCACGTATGCCGTATAGTTTCCCCACGCCCAGTCGTAGCGCGCGCGCAGGCTAAACTGAATGGGCGGGGAATTCGCCGTTGGGGATCCGATGGGACCAAACGGATTAGAAATCGGGGCGCATGAGCCGGATACATAGGCAGCGCCCCCGCAACTCTCGGTGATCGCTTTACCGAAATTGATGCTAGCCGGATTATTGTCGATCAGCGCAGGCGAATTCGTTTGCCTACTGTGGTTCCACGATGCCGCCGCCTGCAAAGTCAACCCACTAAGCACGCGCGCCACCAACGATGTCTCGACTCCCCTTAGCACAAAATTTTGCCCGTTGGTATCGTAGAATACGTTGCCCACCAACCCTGGGTCGAAAAAGGCGACCTGCACGTTATCCCAATTTTCGCGGTACACCGCTCCGTCCCATTGCACATGATCCCCAAGCAACTCAGTTTTCCACCCGACTTCATTATTGGTGAGTGAGTCGGAGTGGTACGCGGCCGGCAGAAGATACTGCGCCAGGCCGTCCGGCCCAAACGCGTGCTGCGATCCTCCGTTTTGATTGAATCCGCCCGGTCTAAACCCTTGGGACCACGTGTAATAGACCATTACTTCGGGCGTAATATGCCATGTCAGATTCGCGCGGCTCTTAAACCCGGACTCCGTGTCATCCAGATGCTCCGCGTTCAAATTGTACGCAGTAGGCGACCCCTGACATCCACCCGGAACCACTCCATGCTCGAAACAGCCAAAACTCCCGTTCACAGCTCCCTTGAAGGAGTTCTCAAATTTGAAGTGCCGGGTTCCAATTGTCGCGGTCAGGACTTTCGGTATGATGTCGTAATCCATTGACACATAGAATGCAGTCTGTTTGGTATCGCGCACATCATCTTGATAGAATGAGCTATGGGGGTCGCGTACACCCGGATTGACGACCGATGCCCCTGGGGCAGTTCCGATCAACGAAAAGCAGCCCACATTACCAGGACTTCCGGCAGGCGCGTTTGATGTGCACGCAGGAACAGTCTTGTAGCGCCAATCGGACTGATCGTACAGCTTATTGTCATCGATAAATACGCCTGCGATGGCGCGCCACCGCCAATCACTCGGCGTGCTTACCCTAAACTCGTTCTGCAGGTGCTTGTTTTGCTCCACCGAGCGCCAGATTGCGCTTGGTGAGTAGCACGTCGACTGAAGCCCAGTGTCCCCGCCGGTTCCGGGTCCATAGCACTGATAATAATCTGCGTAAACGCCGCGTGAATAGTTGGTGTAATCGCCGACCTGTTCAACGTGGCGATCGAGGTATCCGCCGGTATAGACGGCCCTCAAAGGCCCAATTCGGCCCCTCACGGTCCATGCGGTGTCCTCGAAATGGTCGTTATCGAAGCTCGGGTTGAACTGGGTCACCTCGAGGGGTGCGAGCGGCTGGCCGTCCGATGCATACGGCTGCTGATAGAATACGCCGTTCGTGTCGAGAGTCTGGTACATCTGTGTGATCAGCACGTCCCAGTCTGAATTGATCCGATAGAGCGCCTCGATCCGCCCTCCTTTATAGGTCGCCGGGTTAATTGCTCGCGCCGCCATATTGTAATTGTCGATGGCTGGGCTTCCGGGGGGGACGCACCAGCCGTTATTCGGTTGCCCGTCCGGACATTGGCCATTGACGGCCGGATAGTTAGCGTAATGAATTCCGACGTCCGTGTTTTTCCGCGTGAAAGTCGCAGGCACATTGTTGATGTAGCCACCTCGGCTGTCGTTGTATAGCACAACGCGCAGCCCGAACTTCCCTTTGACGACAGGGAGGTTGAGCACTGCTGTCAGACCTTCGTTCGGATCACCGTGCGCGGTCACGCTATAGTCCGCTGTGAAATTAGCCTCCATTTTTTTAAGGTCCGGCTTATTGGTGATGTAGCGGATCACGCCCGCCTCTGCTCCGGCGCCGAACAGCGTACCTTGCGGCCCCTCCAGCACCTCGATGCGGTTGAGATCCGCAGCGTATACATCGAGGTTTCTGCCGGGAAGCTGCCCGGACTGATTGTCCAAGTAAACTGCGACATTCGGCCAGACGGCGGTGGAGCCGCTTCCCTGACTGGGCTGTGCTCCGGCACTCAGCCCGCGCATGAAGATTTCGTTCTGTCCAGGGCCGTTGTCGGCAGAGGACACGTTCGGCAGATATTTGACGTAATCGTCAAACGTTTCCACGTGAAGCTGGGACAGGGCCTGCGAGGTTAGTGCTTGCATCGAGATTGGCACGTTCTGGATGTTCTGCCGTCGGCGCTGTGCCGTCACGACGACCTCTGCAAGAGTCCCGTCTCCGGTGCTTTGGAGCGTCTTGGTATTCGCCGCGGGCACCGACGCCGCGGAGGCCGTTGCCTGAGACGTCGTAGGTGCCGCGAATGCGTTGAGCGATGCGCCACTTAGAATTGCCGCAACGGCGTAGGAGACCTTGGATTTCATCGCGGACCCTCCGGAAGCATTATTTCGCTATAGTTTCGTGTGATCTGCGCTATCGGCGACCGGCATCGTCGGGCCCTGAACTTCAGTGGCCGGCAGTGAAATCCCGGCACGAGCGCTACGTTGGTGTTCGCACTCGTGCACACGTTCAGCCGGCGGTAAGTGAAGGGAAAAGCCGCAGATGCCCTTGGACTGCCGCGAAACGCGCGTTCCATCGCTAAATCCAGCCTCGATGGAAATATTCATTGGGGAGCCATCCGTGCTTCCAGTCGGCCAACTGGTGAAGCCCATGCACAATCGGCAGTAATGCGTGGCAAGCCCAGTGCCGAGATGCGAGAGGGAATTTCGCTCACGCTCTCGGACTGACACGCCGAGCCCGGATGCAAACTCAGCAACCGCGGCCGTTCGCGTCAGGTCGTGGTCCCCCGAGAGGAAAACGCGTCGCATCTGCAGCTCGGTTGCACATTCCGTGATTGTCAGCGACGGCCGCACTCCCCTCGCGTGATTGACTCTGCCGGACGACGAAAGCTGAGTGGCATTTCGGGCGGTAGTGCGGCCATGGCGGTGCTCGATGAGGTACCATACGAATGCGGCAGCGCCAACACCCCCGGCACAAGCAGTTCGATTTTCACTGGCGACAAGCAGGCTGTCTGCAGCCAGCTGTTGATCCGCGAAACTGTGATGGAACCCTTGGCGGCGATGCGAGCTGATGCACGATCGGCACCCGTTCATGGCATCCGCGCGCCGCAGCAAGAAGCGATCGACGCATATTCCGATTTCAGGGACGCGCGACATGCCCACATAGCGCAAATGGCTCACGAATTCCGCGCGTGCTGACACCTTATGCCGTTTCGCCAGGGGGCTGGCGACACGCCGCAGGGGTCTCTGTCGGGTGGTTTGCAGGACTTTCTCTGTCTGGGTGGATTGCTGCATTGATTTCTCGCGCCGGGTCGACGCCCCCGCATCGGTGCGGAGTCATTCCCGATCATTCGCACCCACAAATGGGCGAACTCTGTCGAGGACGCTGCGGCCGGACTCCCGTAGCTCGCTGTGTCCTCCCCCCAAGGTCCCACATCAGCGTCAAGGACCCTTCGTTTT
>JAJZFQ010000117.1 GCA_021805275.1 Pseudomonadota bacterium | reverse complement strand
GACGGTCATCGGCGAGACGCCCGCGTAGCGCGCGACGTCTTTGATGGTCACGCTGCGGCGGGCGCCGCTTCGGGATTTACGCACCGGTTTGTTCATCGATCCTCTGCGTTCTTCTCGGTGGCGGTCGATTGCGGCCAACGCATGGGCCGACGCACTTTAACACAGGCACAACAGCCCGAGCGCCGCCCCGGCCCGACCACCCGAGGGACTCGCCACCCCGGCTCGCAGCCGCCTGTGCGCACCGCATCTATGATAGCGGAACCAGATCCGGGCCGACCGTCTGTTCGCCGGCCCGCTCCCTCGCCGCGTCCACCCGCCCGGCCCCTGGCAAGAACGTCTTGAAGGGGCGCTCGGCATTCTCTACCCTCGCGAAGCGCTGTGTGGCGTCCCCGCCCTGGTCCGAGAGTTACCCCGTGCCCAGCACCGTTTCCGTGTTTCAGCAGCATCCGGGCCGCCGGATCGTGCGTGAGGGTCTGCCGCGCCGTCGCTGGCAGGACCTGTATCACGTGTTCATGACCATCAGCTGGCCGCGGCTGTTCATGAGCTTCGCCGGCTTCTTCGTCGCCTTCAACCTGCTGTTCGCGGCCACCTACTCGCTGCAGGCCAACGACATCGCGCACGTCAATCCGCCGGGCTTCTGGGGCCGTTTTTTCTTCAGCGTCGAAACCCTCGCCACCGTCGGCTACGGGGACATGCACCCGCAGACGCTCTTCGCGCACATCATTGCCTCGTTTGAGATCTTCGTCGGCATGATGAGCTTGGCGCTGATCGCCGGGATGATGTTCGCGCGTTTCTCGCGTCCGACGGCGCGGATCCTCTTCGCCCATCACGCGGTCATCCGCCCGCTCGACAGCCAGCCGACCCTCATGCTGCGCGCCGCCAATGAGCGGCACAACGTGATCATGGAGGCGCAGGCGCGCCTGCGTCTGGTGCGCGATGAACAGAGCGTCGAGGGCTTCCAGATACGGCGCGTCCACGACCTGCCGCTGCGGCGCAGCGAGCAGCCGGCGTTCCTCCTCGGCTGGACGCTGATGCACACGTTGACGCCCGACAGCCCCCTCGCCAGCGCCACGACCGAGAGCCTGCAGGCCGAGAATGCGTTTCTGATTCTGACGATCCTCGGTATCGACGAGACCACCGGACAGACGCTCATGGCGCGCCACGAATACCTGCCCGACATGCTGCGCTGGCAGCACTCGTTCGCCGATATCCTCATTGCCGGCGCCGATGGAATCGATCGGATCGACTACAGCCGCTTTCACGATATCAAGCCGTTCGTCTGAGGTGCCGCGGCGGCTTTAGCGCCGGCGCGGATCTCCGTAGAGGATCCCCCGCCCGTCGGTCCCGACGTAGACTCGGCCGAAAATCCGCGGGTCCCCCGCAATGCACCGAAAACGCTGGCCATAGCGATGCCGCCGTCCGTTCAACCGGCGCCAGTGCCGTCCGGCATCCTCCGAACGCCAGACGGCGAGGCTTCGATGGTGTCGCGCGAGAGCATACAGCGTCGGATAATGACGGCCCGGCGCCGCTTTGCCGAAGCTCAGCGCCACCACGTGCACGCCGCCGTTCACTTCGCGGAAGGACCGACCTCCATCGCGTGAGTGGAAAAGACCCCCTCGGCTCACGAGCCACAGGTCCCCGGCTCGCCCTGGCGTTGCGATGAGCGGCCACGGCTGTTCCGCCGAGCGCGGCTGATCGGCCGTCAGGCGCCGCGGCAACCCCCGGGTTGCCTGATCGTGGAACACCCTGCCGCCATCGCCACTCACGAACAGCCGACCCGTGCGCAAGTCAATCGCATAAAGCCGACCCGCGACCGCGCGATCCGCGATCGGATGAGCGCCGCGCGGCAGACCACGCACGGTGTGCCAACTCGCTCCGTGGTCGCGGGTGAAGACCGGGGTTGGGGTCATGGCGATGAACGTGCGTCCGCGCGGCGAGACGACGATCTGCCCGGTGGGACCCGGCGCCCACAACGGGTGCCAGGTACGGCCATAGTCGAGCGAGTACGCCAGCGTCGGTGCACCCGGCGCCGAGCGCGGCGCACGGGTTCCGCCGCGCACCACCACCGCAGGCGCGAGGCCTGCCTCGTCGATATCGTCCGTATTGGCAAAGACCGGATGGACGAACTGCGCGCGCGGCGAGCGATTCAGGTGGTCGTGCGCAAACCCACTGAGATCCCCGAAGCCGCTGAGCAAGTGCGGTCCGCGCGGGGGACTGAGGAGTGTCAGCACCGCGGTCTGCTCCACGCCACGCACCCAAGGCCTCCAGAGCACCTCCCGGCCGCGGTCCACGTTGTGCAGCGCGTCGGTGGCGTACACCGTCGCACCCGTGGTGTAGGCCGCATGCGATGGATCGAACGGATCGATTGCGACACCGGCGATCCACCAGCCGAACCGCGCATGGGCTCTGCCCCAGCGCAGGAACGGTGTGGCGCCGACATCACGCCGACTGCGCGCGCGGAGGTTTTGCCACTGCCGTCCGCCATCGACCGAGCGCCACAGGATGTCGCCGCCCCGCCAGCGATCCACCGTGGCCACGAGCAACAGTCCGGGTCGGGCCGCATCGACGGCCAGTCCCATGAACCCACCCCGATCGGGTCCGCGTGACATCGGCGGGGTGATGTTGCGCCAGCGACCGCCGCGCGGGTCATAGCGGTAGACGGCACCGGCGGTGATGCCATTGGGGCCGACGCCGTTGCTGTAGGTGATGTAGAGCCGTCCACGTGCGCCGAGCGCCGCCTGAACCGGCAGCAAATCCGCGCCAGGCTGCCCGGGCACGGCGCGCCAAGTCACCCCGCCATCGCTCGAACTGAACAGGTGCGCCCGCCCCGCCAGGGTCAACCCGACCAAGAGCCGCCGCGAAGGGCGCCCGGGCGCGCCGCCGGCTGGATCCGGTACGACGAAGCTGATGCCGGCCTGCCCGGGGGGTGAGGCGCGCCAGCCGCGCCCCCGCCACGGAAAGGACCGCACCGGCTGCCACTGTTCGCCGCGATCGACGCTGCGCTGGAGTCCGTCGTACCGAGAGCCGAAGTAGAGGATGGCCGGATCATTCGGATCGACCGCCAGACGCTCCCCGAGGCCACGCCCCGGCATGTTGCCGCCCATGCGAAACGGGGTCGGAAAGATTTGCCAATGCGCGCCGCGGTCGCGCGAGCGCAGAAGGGCTGCCGGCTGGTTCGGGTACATCCCGGCCGCCACGTACAGCACATTCGCATTGCGCGGGTCGAGCGCGATGCTCTCGATGCCGAAATCACTCGATGTGTCGAGTTGATCCTCGAGCGCCCGCCAGCGCCGCTGCCGTGCACTCCAGCGGTACACACCGCCCATGTCGGTGCGCAGATATGCCAGGCCGCGCTGGAGCGGACTGAAGACGATCGCGGGCGCAAAGCCGCCTCCGCCGACACGTACGCTGCGCCAACGGTAGGGCAGCACCCCGTGCGCGGCGAGCGCCGGCAGCGCCACGGACGCGCCCGCCAGCAGCGCCGCGGATCGCCTTGCCCACCGGCTCAGGCGCTGCACGGCTCGCGGCTCACCGTCAGCGTCACGCGTGCGCCCAGCGCCTCGCCCGGCGCGAGCAGCCGCAGGCCGCTCACCGCCGGCGGTTCGATGCGATTCAGCGCATCGGGCATGTGACTGACGGGCTCGAGGCACAGGAACGCCTCCCCGGGCGGACTGTAGACGTGCAGCCAGCGCAGCGGCTCCTGGGCCTCGATGCGCACGCACACCTGCTCCTCGGGCAGCACCAGGTCCGCCCGACCGCTCCAACCGGTATAACAGTGATCCACGAGTGTCTGCGGCACCGGCGCACCGCGGCTGAAGTCCCAGATCTGTCCCGGCGGCGCCAGCGCCGTCGGCAGGCACTGTGCATCCGCGAGCCACACGCCCTTGACCGGCGCACGCAGCCGGGCCGCCGGGGTGCGGCGCAGATACGGATGCCAGCCGATGCCCGCGGGCATCGGTTCGGCGGCGCGGTTCTCGAGCACCAGCATGACCTCGAGTCCCGATTCGCTCAGCGTGAAGACCTGCCGTGCCCGGTAGGCCCAAGGCCACTCCCCGGCGGCGTGCTCGTAAGCGAGTGCCAATCGCCCCGCCTCGCGCGATTCGACCGTCCAAGGCTCGCGCCAGGCGTGGCCGTGCAGCGGGTGAGTCTGGCCCGGCGCATTCGGCTGCAGCTGCACGGCGCGAGTTCCAATGCGAAAGCGCCCGTGCGCGATTCGGTTGGCAAACGGCATCAGCGCGAACCCGCTGCTCTCGAGCGGCTCGTCGATGTCAGGCGCCACCCGGCGCAGCACCTCCAGCCCCTGAAACTGCAGCCCCGCGAGCGCACCGCCCAGATGCGCCAGCACATCGAGCGCGTAGCCGTGCTGCGCGATTCGGATCGCCTGGGGTGCGGATGATTCACTCACGTTTGACCTCACTGACGTCTCTCATCGTGTTTCCTCGGCATCAACTCAGATGAACACGCAGCGCGAGCGCATACGTGTCGGGGTGACAGCGCGGTGGCAGCGTGACGCTGAGGCCCGCGCCGCTCTGATGCCACTGCGGCGCACGTTCCTCTCCCAGCCATTCGACGTGTCTGATCTGCCCCGGCCGCGTCGGCGCATCCGTACCGAGTGAACGGATCACCAGCGCCTCTGCGGGACACCCGAGCGCGAGCGCGTACACCACCGTGCCGGCCTTGTTGCGCGTGAAGCGGATGTCGGCGGCCGAAAGCCGCTGCACACTCGTGCCCTGAAAGGAACCGGGGTGAATGGCGCTCGGGCCCTCCCCGTACACGGTCCACGGACGCGTCGCGTAGATCGCCTCACCGTTCACCGCGAGCCACGCGCCGATCTTGTCCAGGATGAGCCGCTCCTTGGCGTCGATCGTGCCGTCGGGCTTGCCCGGCACGTTCAGGATGAACGTGCCATTCTTGCTCACGGTGTCGATCAGCCAGTGGATGACTTCGCGCGGATGCATGTAGCCGCCGAACTCCCCGGGCTGATCATACAGTGCGCGCAGGTAGTGCCAGTTGCCAAGGCAGGTCTCGGACTGCCACGGATAGGGGCGGATCTGCGCGCTCAGTCCGCGCTCGATGTCGGCGACCACGGATTTCTCCAGCCGCGCCGGGACCTTCTTCACCGTGATGACCCCATCGACCGACCCGCCATGGCGCGCCAGACTACGGTTGTAGTAGTACGCCCCGAGGTTCATCCCGCCCCAGCCGAGCGGCAGCAATGGGTTGTCGAAATACAGCAGATCCGGATTGTGCTGGTCGATCAGGTCGCGCGTGCGATCGTAAAAGTTCTTCACATACGAGACGTCCGGCAGCGCATCGAACGGATGCTTCGGGCCATACAGCTGCTGCGGATCATAGCCCTCCCACCATTGTCCCTTGCCGTCGGCGAGCGTCAGATGCCCATCGTAGGGCACGCCGGCATAGAGACCCGTGCGGTCCGCGCCGTGCGCCGTCTGAAACCACCACCAATTGCGCGCCTGATGAACCGTGACCCCGAAGCGCAGGCCGCGTTGCCGCGCCGCCTGCGCCCAGGTGCCGATCACATCGCGGTGCGGTCCGATGTGGTGCGCATTCCAGGGATGGTGCGCCGAATGCCAGGTATCAAAGCCATCGTGGTGATTGGCAAGCGCCAGAAACAGCTTCGCGCCGGCACGCACGTACAGATCCATCAGTTCATCGGGCTGCCAATTCAGCAGCGTCCACTGCGCGCACAGATCCTTGTAGCCAAACCGCGAGGGAGGGCCGTAGTGGGCCTGCTGGTAGTCGTACTGCTCGGTCTCGACCCCGTACTTCGTGCCTCCCTGGAGGTACATGTTGCGCGCATACCAGTCCCCGTCCTCCGGCACGCATTGCGGACTCCAGTGGTTCCAGATGCCGAACTTCGCATCCCGGTACCACTCCGGGCACTCGTACTGCAGCAGCGAGTCCCAGCTCGGTGCATACGGACCCTGCCCCGCCAGCCCGGCAAGCGGGGCGTCCATCGGCACCCCGTCCCAGGACCCCCCGGGCAGCGGTAAGGGCGGCGGGTGTCCCCAACCGCTCGGTCGCCACCGTGCCTCGTTCAATCGCTCGGCGGTGATGGCGTCTCCGTGCAGCACATAGAAGACCCGTTCGTCTTCCGCGGTTGCGCAAAACTGGGCGTAATCAGAGGTCTCACGCTCGAAGCTGCGCCGGAGCGGATACGGACGGAGCGCCGGCGGCACCGCCGCACCTGCTGGCAGCGGAAGCGATGCCGCAGCCGCCGTCTCAGCCACCCATTTGATGAAGTGTCGTCGTCGCATCGGGAACCGTTCCTCCGCCGCCCACCGTGCGGCGCCTAATGCCGCAGGCGATAGAGCACCGAGCCATGCGCGGCAAGCCGCACCGTCAGAGCATTCGCACTGCCGAGGGTGCGCCGCTGCCACAAGTCGCGCAGCCGATAGCGACCCGGCGCCAATCCGAGCGCTCGCCACGACACGTTGAGGGTGCGCGCCTTGCCGGCGAGATTGAATGCCGCCAGATACCGCCCGCGCCCCTGCTGCGGCCGTGAGGTCCACACCACGAAACGGTCGCGGGCGAGGACCTGATGGGCATCCCGCGCCTGCTGATCCACCGCTATGACCTGCCGATCATCGAGCAGCGAGAGTGTCCAACGGTTCATGCGCGTCAAATTCCCACCGATCATCAGTGGCGAGCGGGCAATGCACCAGAGCGTCATGTAGGTGCGCTGCTCAGCATGGGTCAAGCGGCTCCAACGTGCCGTGCCCCATCCGGGCTGCGGGCCGAGATAGCCGATCGCGAGCATGTCCGCATCCGGCCAGTGTCCGGGGCGTGCCAGTGGCGCCCAGCGCGCAAGGCGCTTGAACTGATTCTCCACGCCCTGTGGATAGGCCTGTGCGCTGCGCCACAGATCCCAGACATCGTTCGAAATGCGCCACAGATTGGCATCGCGGCGCAGCTGCGCGAGCCGACCGAGCGGTGCGGGTCCTGGGGAGAGACTGAGCACCATCGGTCGGCCCGCGGTCCGCACCGCACGGGCCAGCATGCCGATCTCCGCAGCCGCATACGGATGACTCGCGATGCAGTCCGCCTTGATGAAATCGACGCCCCAGCGCGCATAGAGCCGCACGATCGAATCGTAGTAGGCCTGACCTGCGGCGTTAGCGGCCACGCCGTCATTGTCGGGACTCCAGGGGCACGGCGCATCGGCCAGCGCCGCCTGCCGGGCGTGGAACGTCGAGCCGGCAATCGGCAAATTCTCGCGTACCGCCTGCACGGGAATACCACGCAAGATGTGGATGCCGAACTTTAACCCCAGCGAATGCACGTAGTGCGCGAGCGGACCGAAGCCCTTGCCGCCGGCCGCGGAGGGGAATCGGTTCGGCGCCGGCAGATAGCGGCCGTCGCGATCGAGCGTCATGACGGACCCCTTCGCGCCACCGGACGGTGTCGGATTGCGCACGAACCACTCCGCGTCGATCACGGCGTACCGCCACCCGTAACGACGCAGATGCCGGCTCATCCACCGCACGTTGGCGCGAAACTGCGCCTCGGTAATGGTCGTGCCGTAGGCGTCGTAGCTGTTCCATCCCATCGGCGGACGGCGGGCCACCTGCGCCGCTCCGGCGAGCGCGGTGGCACAGACCAGCAGCGCGACCGCAGCCCCGGCAGCGCGCCGCAGCGGCGCCATGCGTCGAGTCACGTGCGCGTCCCCGAGCCCCGCACGCAGGCGGCGCAGTGCACTCGTAGGGCCCGACCCGAATAGGTCAGCACCGCGTCTGCCGGGGCTTTGAAGTCATCTCCCGAAGGCGCGCCCGGCCCGATCCAACGGATCCGAAACTGTCGGGTGTGCACCATGCCGGGAAACGACCCGGTCCGTGCACCGATTGACAGCGTGCCGTCGGCCTGATCATAGGAGAAGGGGATCAGCGAATATTGACCATGCCGGTAACCGCGGTGGGTGCCCTGATCCTCGTACAGTGTGAACCGGCCGCTGTGCCCGGTGTAGACCAGCAGCGTGATCGGCGCGCGCGGCCGCTCGCCCGTGTATTGGATCGCCGGCCCCACCGGCACGATCGAGCCGGCCCGCACGAACAGCGGCAGACGCGCCAGCGGTGCCGCCACCGTGACGTTCTGACCCCCGCGATAGACCCGATTGGTGAAGAAGTCGTACCAATTCGCGCCGGCCGGCAGATACACCCGCCAGCGGCGCGCCCGGTAGCGATACACGGGGCTGACCAGGAACGCCGGCCCGAACATATACTCCGTGGCAATGCTGCGCACCTGCGGGTCGCTCGGGAACTCCATCTCCAGTGCGCGCATGATCGTGCCGTTCTTGCGCCACGTATCGCCAGCGAGCGTATAAATGTAGGGCATCAGCCGGTAGCGCAGTTGGTCATAGGAGACCAGGATCCGATAGAGCTGCGTGCCCGGCGGGGAGAGATTGTAGATCTCCCGGTGCGGCATCTGTCCGTGCGAACGGAAGATCGGGCAGAACGCGCCGAACTCGAACCAGCGTGTGTTCAGTTCACGCCACTCGGCGAGATTGGCGGCATCCGGATGCAGGTAGCGGCTTTCCGGTTGGTAGCCGCCGATGTCCATCGTCCAGTTCGGCAGCCCCGAGAGCGAGAAGCTGATGCCGGCGGCGATCTGATTCTTCAGGTCGGACCAGCGCGGCGCGATGTCGCCGCTCCACACCGCCGCGCCGCAGCGCTGCAGCCCGGCGAAGCCCGAGCGCGACAGGATGAACGCGCGCCGATCCGGCCGGAACCGCAGGTTGCCGTGATACACCCCGCAGACATGTTCGAGCGCGTAGGCGTTGAAGAGAGCCGCGCCTGGTCCCAGCGGCGTGGGCGTCATGAACGCCTCGCGCTCGGCGACGCTGGTGTTCGACACCATGTCCGGCTCGTCGGCGTCCAGCCACCAGGCATCCACGCCGAGCGCCCCGAGAGTGTGCTGGATCTGGCGCCAATACAGGTGGCGGGCAGCCGCCGAGAACGGATCGTAGAATCCGAACGTATAGCCGGGCCCCACCCAATCTTTGATGCCGAGTGTCTCCGGCAGCGTAAACATGCCGCCGATCTTGTCGAGCGCCTTGAAATGCCGCGTGCTCGGATAAAATTTCGGCCAGACCGAAATCATGAAGTGCGCGTGCAGCGCATGCACTTGGGCAATCATCGCGCGCGGATGCGGGTAGCGCGTCGGATCGAAGCGATCCGAGCCCCAGGCATCATCTTTCCAATACCGCCAATCCTGCACGATGTTGTCGAGTGGAATGCCGAGCGCGCGGTACTTCTGCACCACGCCGAGCAATTGGCGTTGAGTCTGGTAGTGATCCCGGCTCTGCCAGAATCCATATGCCCAGCGTGGCAGGAGCACCGCCCGACCGGTGACGAAGCGGTATCCGGCGATGACCTGATCGAGGTCCGCACCGTGAATGAAATAAAAATCGATGGCCCGGCCGGCCTGCGAATACAGTGAGAGCCGGCGGCGCACCGTGGCCGGTCGAGGCGGACGGTGCAGTAGCGCGATGTAACCGCCGTCACGATTCCAGACCAGACGGATCGGAACCCGTTGGCCGGCGTGCAGACGCACGCGGAAATTCCGATACCAGGGGTTCCAGTTCTGCCGCCAGGCATCGATGATTTTCCGGCCGCCAATCCACAACTGCTGATAGTCGCTGCCGTACAGGCTGAACGTGTGCAACCCGCTGGTGCGCGCCTCGATCTGCCCCGTCCACACCACCTTCACGTGCGACAGCTTCACCAGCGCCTTCGGAAAGGAGCGCGGATAGTGTCCATGCCAAGTCAAGTACTGATAGTCGATATTGCGCTCCGTCCGCTCGAGCACCAGCTTGCCGTGCACGTAGTAGCGAGCCGTGAGCCCGCCGCGCTGCCCGTGCGCATTGAAGAGAATCAGGCTCTGGGAGAGCTGCTGCCAGGGCCGTGGATTGCCGAAACGCGTGATCGAGTTATTGTCCCAGAGAATCCCGTAGTCACGGCTCGACACCACGAATGGCACGACGACATTCATGTTGTGCTGCGCAAGCGTGAGACTGCGGCCTTTGTAATCGATGCGACCGGTTTGGTGCTGCCCCAAGCCGTAGAACGCCTCTCCCGGAGTCGATTCGAACTGCTGACGGATCGCGAAGTATGGAACACCGTCGATCGTCACCGGTTTGAAGCTGCTGCCGCCCGGCAGCTCGCGCGAGA
>JAJZFQ010000163.1 GCA_021805275.1 Pseudomonadota bacterium | reverse complement strand
GAAAGATAGCGCCCCCGACGGGACAAGGCCTCGCCAGAATGCATGTGCGCCGGGTCGTGACTGGGCTCTATGGTCCGCACTTCCTGCAACCGCTCCGCTGCAGCGCCATAGAGCGGTTGACCCGATAACTGTCTTGCCGTCACCGACGGCCTCAAGGGCATTCCAGAGGCGCTGGGCGCGACGTTCCCGGCAACGATGCTGCAGACGTGCATCGTGCACCTGATCCGTAACAGCCTCGAATACGCCAGCTGGAAAGACCGCAACGTCCTTGCCCAGGCGCTGCGACCGATCTACACCGCGATTAGCGCAGAAGCAGCGCTGCAAGCCCTGGAGGACTTTGAACGCGGTTCCTGGGGCGAGCGGTATCCGACCATCGCGGCGTTGTGGCGTCGCGCGTGGGATCGGGTCATTCCGTTCTTTGCCTTCCCCCCGGCCGTTCGGCGTGTGATCTACACCACCAATGCGATCGAGAGCGTCAATGCGCGACTGCGTAAGATCATCAAGACACGCGGTCACTTTCCGAGCGATGAAGCGGCCACCAAGTTGATCTGGATGGCGCTGAAGAACATCACCGCTGACTGGAGCCGCTCGGCCCGGGAATGGACCGAAGCGATGAACCAGTTCGCCATCGCCTATGGGGATCGATTCACAACCCGACTCGGATAGCGATAGACTGCTCCTGCTGCAACCGTCGCGCTCCTCGTGACCGACTGTTGTGGCAGGAGTTTTTAAACCCGCCTCAAACACAAAAAATCAGACACTCCCCCGAGGTCGTGCGTCATCCCGGGCGCGAGCCCAAAGACAACCCGCGCTTCGTGGTCACCCACCTCAAGCACTCGCCCCGGCATCTGTACGAGGCGATCTACTGCGCCCGCGGGGACATCGAGAGTCGGATCAAAGAGCTGCATCATGGCCTGGAAATCGACCGCACCAGCTGCAGCCGCTTCCTCGCCAATCAATTGCGGGGGCTGTTGAGCGCCGCCGCCCACGTGCTCTACCAGGAGCCGCGTCAGCGGGCCGTCCGCACCGCCTTGCGATCTGCCCAGGTCAGCACCTTGCGCGAACACCTGATGAAACTCGGCGCATGGGTGGAGTCTTCCGTGCGGCGCATCGTGCTGCACCTACCCGCCACCTGTCTGCATCGCAACGACTGGCAGATCATCGCCCGCAATCTTGGCGCTGCGCCCGCATAGCGCTGTCGGACTGGCACCGCGCTGCTTCGAATGCCGCATGCCTGACTCAGGCCGAACGCCCGTGGCCGAAATTTCTCGCCCAGCGCGTACCGTGCTCGACAATCCATCGCCAACGCACAGACCCCCGGCAGAATCACCGCCGCGCTTCGACATCACGCCTCGACATCGCCAAATTTGCGCGCGTGACCATGAAAATCCGTTCCTTCATGCATAGCGCAGGCTACGAGGAAAGATTCCGGAGCTTCAAAAGCGGCCCTATGTGCTTCTGATAGTGCCTTGAACGCCCAACAGAGCTCGAGTACATCTTCTGCCGCACCTGCCAATGACTGGCAGTCATGACCGCACGCTCGGTCTTGTGAAATTCGAGGACTTTCGGATCCCATTCCAGGCCGATGAACTCGAGAACCCGCCGACTCCAGGCCTCCGGGTCTACCACCAGCCCCTCGTAGGGCACCTCGAGAAACACCTCTTTGGGCAGCACCGATCGCCAGTGTGTAACCAATCGATGATGCTCCCCGTAATAGTGGGCGAGATCCTGCAAATCCATCGCGAAAGAAGCAGCGTTGATGAAGTTCTGGAAATAGCAGGACAAACACGTATCCACCGGATCGCGCTGCATGTAGACGAAGCGGGCATTGGGCAGCACCCGGTGGATAGTCCCCAAATAATCGACATTGGCCGGGGTTTTGTCGATCACCCTCTCGGCGGCCGAGGAGTGCCGAACAAGCTCCTTTAAATACGACTGTGCCAGCGTCGCACCCACACCGGGGTCAGACGCCCGCCCACGTACCCAATCTTGATGCTTGTATTCAAGAATTCCCCAGAACTGCAACTCACCGGCTCCGGTGGCCCGTGGATGCGAAGCAATGATTTGCTCCATCAGAGTCGTGCCGGAGCGCATCATGCCAACCACAAACACCGGTCGTTGCGATTCACTCGCACCATCCACAGGTGTGGCAACCTGCTCGACGGTGTAGTGTCGAACGACGTCATCCACCCAATCTTTGCGGGCTGCCCGGTCGTATCGAACGGACACCTTCTTTCGCTGCTCGTTTGCCTTCTGAAGCGCCTCGAACGCCGACTCATAGTCAGCAGTGTCATCAAAATACTTTCCTATTGCGAAATACAGCCCCGACTCCTCCATGGGCGTCAATGGCCGCTCCAGCAGGCGCCGCGCGCGCTCGAGCCAGTCCTGATCTGCAGGCGTCATGCGCCGCTGCTGGACCAACCACGTTTGAGCCTCAATGCACTCCGGATCGAACTCGAGTGCTCGGCGCAGCGATGCGTCAGCGTCACTAAACCGGCCATCCATGGTCGCGAGCCGCGCTAGGCCGCACAGAGCTCCGGTCGAGCGCGGGTTCACTCGCAATGCCTTCTCGAAACAGACTCTTGCATCTTCCGGCCGATGCTGTGCGGTCAGCGTATGTCCCAATGCACACAATGCATTCGGACTACGCGGTTCGAGCTTGACGGCGCGTCGCAGCGCAGCCTCAGCTCCCGCAAAGTCACCCCGAGAATGCAATATGGACCCGAGCTTCAATTGCGTGTCGGCGCGCTTTGGGGAAACCTGCACGGCACGCCGATAGGCGCGCTCGGCCTCCGGATAACGTCCCAGAAAGCATAATGCGTCGCCCGAGTTCCTGAGTGCAATTACATGGTCTGGATCGGCGGACAGAACTTCCTGCAGCCGCACGACGGCCTCGGCGAAATCGCCGTGATTCGCCGCGGCGTCAGCCGCGCCGAGCGCCAAATCGATGCGCCTTCGTGCCCCACCTTGTGCGGACGGTCGCGCCGGAGGGCTTTCGTCCGATGGGGCGCGAGCACCACTTAGCTGCAGCAACAGCAGATGCGTCAATTCGGCAGTAGCAGCCTCGTCGAATCCCTGCTCGATCAGCCGCCACTTAAACGCGCCCAGCAGCTTCGCCCGCTTGAAGAGATTGAGTCTCAAGGGCTTTGCATTAAGCACAGCCCGCTGCAGCAAGCGCTGCACTTCGATCCGCCGATCGCCCCCGCTGGCCTTGGCACACCCCTTGGTCGGTCGGGCGTCGTCGCGCAGAAATGAATCTGCGAGCGCATGACCCGCAGCAATCGCATCTTGAGCATTAAACCATTCAAGAATCATAGACTTGGCCACCGCAAACCCGATCCGCAAAAAACTAGCCTATAGAGGTTGGAATATGTCTGACTTCTTGTAAAGTGGCGTACCCGTTCACAGTCCTGATACATGAAGAATCGTCTCGGTCGCTCGAGCTTCACAATCGCGGGTCATGTGAGGTGACAGTGCCCCGCACCACGCAGTACCGTGCCGGACTGTGAAACTGTATTCGTCATCCTACGGAGTCCGTGATTGCGTATCGGCCCGCAAGTTCGTCGCAGTTTCGGGCGGCACGAAAGACTCGTATCAGAGCTCTACCGACGCATATTCGTCGACCTTGACGACTTTGTCGGCTCGATCCACGCGCTGATCCGCAGCGCGGGTACGATCCTCGAAATCGGCTGCGGTGACGGGATGGTTACCGAACGGATAGTGCGCACTTTCCCGAATGCCGCTGTGACCGGTATCGATATCTGCGAATCTCCTGGCCGACTGTACCGTGGCAAGCGCTCGCGGGTTCGATTTATGAGAACGACGGCCCAGGACCTCGCTGCCACTGAACCCGGTCGCTACCACTTGGTCATCATCGCCGACGTCCTGCACCACGTACCCTATACAGAGTGGACGGATTTTTTATTCGCTGCTCGTCGGTTGACGGCCCACGGAGGCACGCTCGTGCTCAAGGACTGGGTCCGGCAACCAACCGCCGCCTACCTGCTCGGGTATCTCTCGGACCGCTATATCACCGGCGAGCGCATCCGCTACCCACACGAGCCCGAATTGCGCACGTTGGTGCAAGAGACGTTCGGCGCGCACTCCATTGCATCGGAATTCCGGGTTCGGCCGTGGAGTTGCAATCTGGCACTCGTGATCGCACCGCCCCGCGCTCAAAGAGATCTCAGCGAGCACAATCCATCCGAGGGTGCGCACTCGCAAGTCGCTAAATTGTGAAGGCGTTTCATTCAACCAACGGTCAATCCGCCCCCATCGCCCCATGGCGCCTCCCTCTTAGGCAGCTTGGAAGCTTCTGTGGGGTTGGCGTGGCGTGCCTCATCGTCAGCGTGGCCGTTCTTGTGGGACTGCATGCGTTCGCAGGACTGAACTATCTGTTCGCCTTCGCCGTATCCTTCATCGTCGGCAACATTGCCGGGTACCTCCTCAATGCTCGGTTCACGTTTTCCGCTGCCACGATCAATCACGCGCGCGCTGTTCGCTATATGGCAGTCAACGGCGTTCTATTGTGCGTGAGCACGGCCGTGATGAGACTGCTAGTCGGTGAATTTCACGTCTGGTACCTCGCCGCGGCGCTCGCTACCGCCGCCGTCAACACGCCCCTCAGCTTCCTGGCTCAACGATTCGTGACGTATCGCATCATCCCAGCAGACAGCGCCGAGCACCCCTAATAGGAGCTTCCGTTACACCCAGTACCCCCGCGTCATGCTCAGATGTCGGCACAATGAGCGTGGCAAATGCTCAAACAGTCTCCCCAAGCGGTAGCCGGCGTACTTGGCCACATTGCGAACGGGAACCAAGGGCAGTTGCAACGGCGCATGTCTTGCGACATAGAGCATCTCGGAGGTGGCAAACCGAATTCCCTCGCCTTCCGCCGCACCAAAATTGCGCATCAACTCCGGCAACTGAGTGTGCAGCACCCCAAAATCGAAATACCGCCGCGCGTCCTGCGCGATGGTATAGGCGTGGGAATGCCGAACCCGGGCGTCCGCGCAGTATCCGATAGTCCAACCTCCCAAGAGCATTTTTACGGCCACAGCAGTGTCTTCACCGAGAATGAGATGACTCGGAAAGCCGCCGCAAGCCCTGAGGACACTCAAACGATAGGCGGCAAATGAATTCGAGAGATACGCTGTCTTAATCCCGAGCCGAGGCGCATCCGCGGCGGAACGTGTTTCACTCCGCGCGCCGTAATTGAAAAGAATCACGTGCGCCTCAAACGGCCCGGCCCCTGCATGCGGCACTTGCCGACCATACGCTGCTCCGACGTCCGGGTCTGAAAGCGCGCTCACCAACGCCATGAGAGACTGCGGCCCTTCCAGCACTGCGTCCTGCGTCAGAAATATTGCGAAATCTCGCCCTACGCAGAACTGCTCGGCAGCCCACTGTCGAGTCCGGCCATGATTAAACGTGTTCGGTTCAATCCGATGCAGCTCGAATCCGCATGTAAGCGCCACGCGATCACTGCCGTCGGTCGACCCTGAGTCGATGACCACCACCGCCGCGGCATCGGGAACTGCTGCCGTGATCGCATGTGCCGCCTCCTGCCACCGGCGCCCTCCATTGAGTACCGGCACGATGAGTCGAGTCCGATCCAGGACAGTCAGATCGGCGGACGACGCCCCGTCACTCATTGCGGCACGACTTTGATAAACCCTGCCCCCTGCCAACCGCACGCGACGCGGGGCGGTGACTGCACCCACATTCGCTCCGATCCGGCATCTTCCTCCCGTCCTCCGGGCGCCACCTTCTGAAACCGAACAATTCCCTGTGCAATCCACGCGTGCACAGCAGACCCAGTGTATTTGCGCAGAAAGATGTAGCCGGACCTGGCATCTCCTATGAGGACATCGACGGGTCGGCGCGGTTGAAAGAGTGCCGGACAGGCGTCTTCCAGATGATCAAACGCGACATCAGCGGTTCGCTCACCCGGCAGCGGAGCAACCGCTGAGGGATTGCGAACCACATGACAGGTAACCAGATACTTGGTGTCCGGGTCGCGCGTTGCCGAGGGCTTGCCTTGCCGAGCAGAAGTTTCGACCCTGAACACCGTATGCACGCCGTGGACGACGATCATGGCACAGCGACCGGCGTCCACCCGCAGACCGAAGGGCTCAAGCGCGTCATTAGCGGACTCAAAGACCCTTGAACTCTCCTGCTGCTGCGTCGCACCGGCGCTCTCATCAGACCATATGGCCCGCAGATGCGGCGCAAACCGTCGAATAAGAGCTTTAATGTGCTCACCGTTTACACCGTTGGCGGACAACTGATAGAAGCCGCCAAGATTTACAAATCCCGAATCTCTCGGCATATCGGGAATAATGTATGAATTAGTTTGCCCGCCGATTAAAAAATACAGATCCGCGCTAGACTTTAATTGAGAAGGAACGGACACGGTAAACCATGAACCATGATGCCAAGGAAGATAGTAACGATAATCAGCACCCATACCGAGCTGAACAAATTGAACAATAAAAATCATCGCCAACAGACAATTCCGAATAGCCGGGTACGCCGAAAGCAGGCGGAAAATTAGAATGAAACACAACGCTGCAGCAACGCATGCCATGGGAATGAAGTAGCGGCTGTTCCCCGAAACTGAGAGCCAGAGCACCCAATCGACCAAGAAGGCGAAAGTCACCGCAGCCAGGACTCGATCTGGATAGTTTAACTTTGGCAACGCTCGTGATTCGCTCACCCGACGCCACAACCATCGCAACACAAACCACATCAACAGCATCAGTAAGAGCGCATAGCGCAGGTCGGGAGCAGACAGCTCAAAGTGGATCCACGGTTTGGGCAAAACCATCTCGAATGGACGCGCTAGTGCCGCACCAAGAGTAGCAGGCATGAAGCGATGATCTAGCATCGTGCCGGTCGTGTATTGCGGCGACCGAAATAATCCATTCAAGAGCGGAAACACTGGGTTACCAAAGTGTCGCTCAAGATGAATTGACCATGGCAGACTGACGAGAATAAAGCCGGCAGAAACCATCAGAACGTAAAGGGCGGAAATTCTGAGCTTCTTGACAAAACTTTCTGGGATGAACAACAGCAGAGATGCTGCTGCTACCGCGTGCACAGTATTGGTGAGCTTGAGTCCGCTCGCCACACCCAGCAGTAGAGCCGCTCCGATTACACGCGCCGCACTGGGTGTTCGCACGACTGTAACAAGTAAGAGCCAACCCATCAGCACGAACTCAGCGGTCGTGACGTCTGCGTAACTCGACCCGAATTCGTTAATTAGAACAGGATTTAAAAATGCAAACAGTGCCGCGAGGACGCCGACTATTGTTCTGACTTTCGGTGTATCCGAGTACACCATCTGAACCGTTAACTCATAAGTTAGCCATAAAATCCCGCTCTGGATCAGCGCGAGAATTGATGCGTCCTCAAGTGGGGTAAGCGACGAGCGAATCAGCAAATAGAAGGGTATGTACGCGTACGGATTGAAATACGCCTGTGGACCCGCGGCGAAATAGTCTTGCCCGAATCGATCATGCAGCGCACTGAAGCCGGCATAGACATGGTATCCCATGGTGTCCCACGTCATCGCCTTCCCGAGGTGATAACTCGTCAACACCACCAGAAGGGAGCAACACGCATAGATGAGCCAACGGGGCGCGGCGGCTACGCGCTTTAGCAGTACGATCATCGTAAGCCGCAGCGCCGAGGGATCCGATGCGTCAGCAGGAGTCACTCGTCGGCACTTTCGTCGGGACGGACGTCGATCAGCCCGAGCAAGAAAGATGCGCACAGGACCTCGCCTCCGCCGAGCATCAAAGTCACTGAGGTGATCACCGCGTGCATGGCCGCAAGGGGGTTCAGCGGGCCAAACCGGGCCCGGAACCAGGTGTCGAGCGAATACACGGCCAAAGCGAGACCGGAGAGTCCGAGCGCAGCACCAAGAAAAATGCCCCGTTCGACCGTAAAGACGCGCAAAAATTCCCGCAGTCTCGGCGTCATTGGCAGAAGATGCTTCAAGACCCCGACCGTCCGTGCGATCACTGAAAAGAGAACCAGTTGCAGTCCCAGAATGGTGGCTCCGGCAGCGTACAACATAGTGTGAACGCCGAAACCCACGCCGTGCACGGCGATCGGTCCGCGCAGCAGCAACAGCTCCACCACCACGCCAGCGGCAATGAGGAATAACCCAGGGTAAAGGAGCAGCCAGCGTGGACTCATCATGAGCAGGAAACGTAGGTGCCGCCAACCGTCGCGCCAACTGCGCAAGTGCGGCGGTCGCGATCGACCATCGGGCGAGAGTACCGTAGGAACTTCATCGATTGCCCAGCCTGCCAGCGCCGCCTTGACGATCATCTCACTGGCGAATTCCATCCCAGGCGCGCTCAGACCTAAGCGCAGGGCCGCCGCACGATTGATCCCGCGCAAGCCGCAATGGAAGTCGCCGATGCGGCAGGAGAAGAACAGCCTGCCGATGAAGCTGAGGACGGGATTTCCGAGATAGCGATGGAGCCACGGCATCGCGCCCGGTCGAATTCCGCCGCGGAAGCGATGCCCGATCACGAGCTCGCTGCCCGATCGCAAGGAGGCAAGAAACCCGTCGATCAGGGAAAAGTCATAGCTGTCGTCCGCGTCGGCCATGATGACGAACCGACCGTGTGCGTCGGCGATTCCCGCCATGAGTGCGCTGCCGTAACCCTTCTGTGCCACCCGCACGACGCGCGCACCGGCCCTTTGCGCCAGTTCGACCGACCCATCGCTCGATCCGTTGTCCGCTACCAGGACTTCCCCGACGACACCCGTGCGCTGCAAGAATTCCTGCGCCTTGCGCACGCAGATCGCCACGGTCTCAGCCTCATTGAGGCACGGCATGAGAATGGTCAACTCGATGCTGCGCGGCCTGAGCGCTTCGAGAACCTCGGCGTTTGACGGCGCCGTAACCACCGCCCTCATCACCAACCCTCCGCCGAAATAATATCGGCTCTGAAACTGCAAGACTCAGAACGTCAGCACCGCAAGGGTCTGCGGTTCCGCGGACGTTCGAGCCTGCTGATTGTGGCGGCGTCGGCGCACCTCCGGACGTGACTGGATCAGCAGATTCTCGTCGTGCCGGAGCCTGACGTGAATCCGTCGAGACCCTCTCGCAAGATCGCTGCCCAAATGTGACCATTCGCGTCACTTTTTGACGTCGGGGTGATCCCCCGTTCGTCCGGGATTCGAATGCATACTTGACATAGCGGGCCGCGCAGAAGAGTAATACTTCGTAAATTCAATTAGTTACAACGATGCGACGTGGCTGGCACGGCACTTGCTGTCTACTCGGCGGCAGGCGCCCTTCGCGCCTCGTAAACAGAATTCGTTCGTCCCTCAGAGGAGTTTTCTTCATGAAATCGGTGCAAAAGGGCTTTACCCTGATTGAGTTGATGATCGTCATTGCGATCATCGGCATCCTGGCGGCGATCGCCATCCCCGCCTATCAGAACTACACTATCCGCGCGCAGGTCTCGGAAGGACTCTCGCTCGCCGGCGGTATCGAAACCGCATTCGATGAGTGCTACGCCAATAAGGGCACGGCTGGTGGCACCTGCGCCAACCTGACCGACCTCGGCATCAACAGTGCGATCAGCGGAACGTATGTCAGCGCCATGACGTACGGAACCGGTATAATTACGGCAACCTACGGCGGCGCTAATGCGAACTCCAACATCGTCGGCAAGACGATCACGCTCACTGCGTATCAGTCGCCAAATGGGGACATCAGTTGGGTTTGCAGCGCCGGCACTGGTAGCACGGCCCCGTCGACCCTCACGATAGTCAAAGGCGCAACTGCTGGGACCGGCGGCACAATTTCGGACGATGCCTACCTGCCCGCCACCTGCTACTAATCGTTCCCGCAAATGACTGGCAGAAGCCCCCGCTCCGCGGGGGCTTCTTCTTTTGGGAGCCCAGTCACGGTGAGCGCCCTTCCCCTGTGCGAGGATCGGGCGCAGATTTGACAATGGCCGGCCCCGCCGGCTTGGGTACACTTGAGCCCCGCGGATCGAATCGGACCACCGTAAGTCCATGAATGACAATGTCTCTGCAGCGCTCGGGGGCGCACGCACCGGGCTCGGCGGCCTGCCGCAGCGCCTCGTGCAGGATGGGGTCGTCGATGAGGCGACCGTTCTCGAGGCGCTGAACAGCTCCCGTGAGCGCAAGATTTCGCTCGTGACCCAGCTCGTGGAGAGCGGCGCCGCTCAAGCCCGCGACATCGCGGTGGCGGCCTCCAATGAGTTCGGCGTGCCGCTCCTCG
>JAJZFQ010000268.1 GCA_021805275.1 Pseudomonadota bacterium | reverse complement strand
GTCGCACCGTTGGGCGCGATGCTGGCGTCCCAGAGGCCGGCGAACCCGAACACCGGGGCGTCGGTGAGGTGGATGAAGTACGGCTGCTTGCGCCCGTCGTCCTCCAGATGCCACTCGTAGAACCCGGCGGCAAGCTGGATGCAGCGCTGCCCGCGCGTCCAGGGCCCGCGCCAGACCGGCGAGAGGGTCAATTTTTCCACCGTCGCGTTGATGGTCGAGTACTTCGGCGCCACGCCGTGGGCAAAGGAGGGGATCAGCCCCCAGCGCATCATGAGTCCCTCCTGCACGCCGGCGTCGGCCCGCACTGCGGGCACGGGCTGGGACGGTGAGACGTTATAGCGTGCGGTGAATTCCCAGTGCACGCGGCCGAGGTGCACGGCACGCTCGAACTTCGCCTGCTGGGCCAGAATGTACCGTCCGCACATGCGCGCACTGTAGCGGAACGGCCGGTGGCCGGTCACGGGGCCCGCGAGCGCCCCGGACCTCGGGTCGATGCGGATCAGCCGGTTGCGGGAGTGAAGCGCGCCGGGCGGCGCTCGCCGAAGCGCTGATGCGCCCGCGGGGGGTGCGAGGCAGCGCTCAGACCTCGCCCTCGGGCGGCTGCGGGGCTCGGGGTGCGGTGCACGCCGGGTCGAGATCGCTCCCGGTCAGGAGCGCAAGCCTCGCGGTCGCGCCTCTGCCCTTAACCGGCGTCGGCCTCGTCGAGGACGCTGCGAATCGAGACGGGCAACGCGTTCGCGGTGTCCTGCTTGCTGACGAACGCACGGACGCCCGCTTCGGCTGCCATGGCCCGGTAGACGTCGGTGTCGCTGCGCGAGTGGATGATGACCGGCACGGCCGGGGCGATGTCGCGCAGTCGGCGCGTCGCCTCGATGCCGTTCATGCCGGGCAGTGAGATGTCCATGACGATGACGTCCGGCGGAGCGGCGCTCACCGCTTCCAGCGCGCTCTCCGCGTCGCGCACCGTGGCCACCGTCATGGTGCGCCCGGCCGGTGCGCAGCGGCCGAGCGCTCCGTGCAGCAGCGCCGCGATGGCCTGCCCGGTGGGGACGTGATCTTCCACGATCAAGATCCGGATCGCCGGGGAACCAGCGCTCTCGGAACCCTCCGGGGGGGGCATTGTCATGGACAAAAGGCTCGATCGCTTCACCAGAACGCACTCCAACATGCCGCCTGCGGCGGGTCTGTAGGGAATTCTCGATCCGAGGTCTATTGCAGGGGCGTTAGCCCGTGCAGGATGGCAAATTTGATCAGCCCGGCCAGATCGGTGATCTGCAGCTTCTGCATCAGGCGGCTGCGGTAGGTATCGACGGTCTTCGGCGAGAGAGTCAGCCGGCGGCCGATCTCGGCGCTCGAGAGGCCATCGGCGACGAGCGTGAGGATTTCGCGCTCGCGGTGGCTCAGGCTCTCCAGGGGGCTCGTGCTGCGCCGATTGCTGATGCCCTCGGCGACGATCTCGGCAATCCGCCCGCCGAGGTGGCGCCGGCCCAGGTGCACCGCGCGGACCGTTTCGGCGATCTCCCGCCCGGCGCTCTCCTTCAGCATGTAGCTGCGCGCGCCCGCCTCGAGTGCCTGGAATACGTGCTGCGCCGAGGAGTGCATCGAGAGGATCACGATCGCGGTCTTCGGGCGCGTGGTGAGGATCTGGCGCGTGAGGCTGATGCCGTCGAGTTCCGGCATCGACAGATCGAGCATGGCCACATCAGGGCTGAGCGCGACGATCTGCTCGAGTGCAAGACGGCCGTTGGCGGCGGTGCCCACGACTTCGATGTCCGGGGCGGCCTGGAGAATGGCGACGATCCCATCGCGCACCAGCGCGTGATCGTCGGCGATGAAGACTCGGATGCGGCTCGATGCCATCGACTCACCGCGCGCCGGCGGGGGCCGGCCAGGGTAGAGTGATCGACACGCACGTGCCGGCGCCGGGGGCGGAGTGCACCGCGCAGTGTGCGCCGATCGATTCGGCCCGCTCGGCCATGGTGAGCATGCCCATGCCGCCATCGCCGCGCGCTGCGCGCGTCGCCGAATCGAAGCCCATCCCATCGTCGCGAATCGTCACCGTGGCGCTGTCGCCGCTGGTCTCCAAACGGATCTCCACGTGCCTCGCCCTGGCGTGTTTGACGGCATTGTTGAGCGCCTCCTGGGCGATCCGAAACAGCGCGATCGCCGCGGTGGGGCTGAGCCGCGGCTGCGGCTCCGTGCCGTGCACCGTCACTTTGAAGCCGGCGCGGCGGGCCACCCGCTGGGCGTGTTCGCCGAGCGCGGCGAGCAGACCAAACTCATCGAGGCCGGGCGGGCGCAGCTCGAGCATCACGTCGCGCAGCCGCTGTGCGGCATCCTCGAGCAGCTTTTCCGAGTCGTCCAGGCGCTGCGCCACTGAGGGCTCGAGCCGCTCCCCGAGCAGGCTGCGCACGATGGTGAGGTTCAGGCTCACGGCACCGATGTCCTGTGCGACCGAGTCGTGCAGCTCCCGTCCGAGGGCGTTGCGCTCGGTTTCCTGGATCTCGAGCACCTGGCG
>JAJZFQ010000180.1 GCA_021805275.1 Pseudomonadota bacterium | reverse complement strand
CAGCCTCGAGCCGCATCAGGGCCAATATCACTTCGGCTGGCTCGAGCGTGCCATCGCAGAGGCGGCGCGTCATCACATCTACGTCGTGATCGGAACGCCGACCGCCGCGCCACCGGCGTGGCTGACCGGCCGTTACCCGCAGACGCTGCGCGTACACGCCGACGGACGCCGCGCGCAGCACGGCAATCGCCAGCAGTTCTCCTTCTCCAGTCCCGTGTATCGCAAGTTCTGCCGCGACATCGCGGCCCGACTGGCCCGGCACTTCGGGCACAACCCCGACGTGATCGGCTGGCAAATCGACAACGAAATGGGGCCGCCCTCGTTCGACGCGGTGACACGCCATCAGTTTCACGCTTGGCTGCGGCACCGCTACCGCACCGTGGCGGCCCTGAACCGCCACTGGGCCGCCGCGTACTGGAGCCAGACCTACCAGCACTTCAGCCAAGTGCCGATGCGCGCCTCGAACGAGAACCCCGGACTGCTGCTCGATTTCAAGCGGTTCGTGACCGCGACCTGGGCGAGCTACGTGGCGAATCAGGTGCAGGCGATCCGCCGCTTCGCCGCACCCGACCAATTCATCACCACCAACACCACACATTGGGGCGATCAGTTCGATCAGTACACCGTCAGCCACGAGCTGACGCTCGCCGCCTGGGATGACTACGTTCCAGACGGCCGCTATCACTGGCTGGACAACGGCGTGCAGGACGATCTGGTGCGCGGCTACAAGCGACGTGACTTCTGGGTCATGGAGACCCAGCCGGCCTTCGTCGATTGGGCGCCAGTGAACGCCGCCCTGCCCCCGTACGCGATGCGCGATCTCGCCTGGCAGGACGTCGGTCACGGCGCCAACGCCGTGCTCTACTGGCAGTGGCGCAGTGCCTTGAATGGGCAGGAGCAGTACCACGGCACGCTGGTCGGGCCGGACGGGGAGCCGGTCCCCGCCTACCGCGTGGTGCAGACGATCGGATCGCAGTTTGCGCTGGCCGGGGCCGCGCTGGCGGGCACCACGCCGCACAGCCGAGTCGCCCTGCTGCAGTCGTATGCGAGCCGCTGGGCCATCGACTTCCAGCGCCAGACGAACCGCTTCGGCGTGGTGCGCGAGTTCACGGCGTTCTACCGTCCCCTCGAACGCTTCGCGCAATCGGTGGATGTGGTCTCGGCACGCGCCCCGCTCCGTCGGTATCGGTTGGTGGTTGCCCCGGCGCTGAACGTCCTGTCGAGGACCGAGGCCCGCCATCTTGCGGCCTACGTGCGCGCCGGAGGGCATCTGGTCCTCGGACCGCGCAGCGGCATGAAGGACTCGTACGATGCGCTGTGGACCTCGCGCCAGCCCGGACCGCTCGCGGCGCTGCTCGGCGGGCATGTGGAGCAGTTCTACTCATTGCTCAAACCCGTGCCGCTCACGGGCCGGCTCGGCACCGGGAAGGCCTCCGTCTGGGCCGAAGCCCTGCGCCCGCAGGCACGCGACGTGCGTGTCCTGATGCGCTACGGCGCGGGCAATGGCTGGCTCGCCGGCAAACCCGCGATCATCACCCGGCAGGTCGGCAAAGGCTCGATCACCTACATCGGCGCATGGCTCGATCCACCACTGATGCGCACGGTCCTGGACGCGCTGGCACGCGCCGCGCACGTTCACCCGCTCATCCCTGGCGTCGCACCCGACGTGGAAGTGTGCGAGCGCACCGGTGAGGGCAAACGAGTATGGATTCTCATCAATCACGGTGCCCAGCCACACACCGTGCGACTGCCCACGCCGGCGAGTGCGCTGTTGACCGGTGGCGCTGCGCAAAGCACTGTCACGCTCGCGCCGCATGAGGTGAGCGTACTGCTGGGGTCGCGTTCATGAGGCGAGGCGCCTCGGCATCGCGATGGGTTGCCGCGCTGGGCGCAGCGGCGGTCCTGACCACCGGCTCGGCCTCGGGCCGCGCGGCGGCGCCCCTGGTGCGCGCCGCCTCTCCCGCGGTGCACACCGCGCTCGGTCGGCTCTGGCTGGGTGCGGCGTGGTATCCCGAGCAGTGGCCCGAATCGCGCTGGCCGAAGGACCTCGCGCTGATGCAGGCGGCCGGCATCAACGTGGTCCGCGTCGGGGAGTTCGCCTGGAGCACCCTCGAGCCGCACCCGGGCCAGTACCACTTCGGGTGGCTTCAGCGCGCGATCGCGCAGGCGGCCCGTCACCACATCTTCGTCGTGATCGGCACGCCCACCGATGCACCACCGGCGTGGTTGACCAGCCGGTATCCGCAGGTCCTGCGTGTCCATGCGGACGGGCGCCAGGCGCAGCACGGCAATCGGCGGCAGTTCTCCTACGCGAGCCCACTGTATCGCCAGTTCTGCCGCGACATCGTGACCCGTCTCGCCGCGCGCTTCGGCCACAACCCCGATGTGATCGGCTGGCAGATCGACAATGAGTACACCAACGAGTCGTACGATGCCGGCACTCGCCGACTGTTCCAACAATGGTTGAAGCGTCGCTTCGGCACGCTCGCGGCCCTGAACCGGGACTGGACGACCGCGTATTGGAGCCAGACCTATACAGCCTGGCGACAGATTCCGCTGAATGCCCGACCCGGCAATCCGGGGTGGATGCTGGCGCATCGGCAGTTCGTCACCGCCACCTGGCTCGGCTTTCAGCGCAACCAGATCCAGGCGCTGCGCGCGCACATCGCACCGCGCCAGTTCATCACCACGAACATCGGCGGACTCGGCTGGAGCGACAACTGGGATCACTACGCGATCACGCGCCCGCTCGACGTCGCCGCCTGGGATGACTACGTCGGCGAGGGCCAGCTCGATTTCTACCGCAACGGGGCGATGAGCGACTTCGTGCGCGGCTGGAAGCGGCAGGATTACTGGGTGATGGAAGCCCAACCGGGCTTCGTCGACTGGGCGCCGGTCAACAACTCGCTGGTCAAGGGCGGCGTGCGCGCCATGACCTGGGAGTCGATCGGGCACGGCGCCGATGCGGTGCTCTACTGGCAGTGGCGCAGCGCGCTCGGCGGCCAGGAGCAGTATCACGGTGCGCTGGTGGGGCCGGACGGCAGGCCCGAACCGCTGTACGGCGAGGTGCAGCGCATCGGGCGCGAGTTCAAGCGGGCCTCGAAGCTCATCGCCGGCACCCGTCCACGCTCGAAGGTCGCACTGCTGGTCTCGTACGACAGCCGCTGGGCGATCGACTTTCAACGGCAGAGCGTCCGCTACCGCCAGCTGTCGGTGCTGCTCGATTACTATCGTCCGCTCGAGAACCTCACGCACGCAGTCGATGTCGTCGCGGCGAACGGGCCGCTCGCGCGCTACCGAGTCGTATTCGCACCCAGCTTGAACGTGGTGTCCAAGTCCCTGGCGCAGCATCTGAGTGCTTACGTGCGCAGCGGCGGCGTGCTCGTCCTCGGGCCGCGCAGCGGTATGAAAGACCCGTACGACCGGCTCAATGTCGAGCGACAGCCCGGTCCTCTGGTGCCACTGCTCGGCGGGCGCGTCCAACAGTATTACGCGCTGCAGAAGCCCGTCGTGGTGAGCGGCGCGCTCGGCAGTGGCACGGGCCGCATATGGGCTGAAGCGCTCAGCGTGAAATCCCCGGCGACGCAGGTGCTGCTACGCTACGGAGTCGGCAACGCCTGGCTCACCGGGCACGCCGCTGCGATCGAGCACCGCTACGGGCGCGGCGCGATCATCTACCTCGGTACGATCCTCAATCGGCGTCTGATGCACGCGTTCGTTGCGCAGCGTCTCGCCAGCGCCGGCGTGCGCTCGCCCTTCGGGGTGCTGCCGGCCGGAATCGAGCTGATGCGTCGCGTGGGCCAGGGCCGCGAAGTCGTGATCGTCATCAATCACGCCTCGGTCGCCCGCACGGTACGGCTTCCGTATGCCATGCACGACGTGCTGCACCGCGGCCACGTGCTGAGTGTGCTGCACCTTCGCCCGCAGGGCGTCGCGGTCCTCGAGCACTCGCACACCTCATGACCATTCCTTCCGTCTCTGCACCGAACGAGTCTGCCATGCCCCATGTCCGCGCAACTCCACGGCCGCGCACCCCGAGCGTGCGTCCTCACCTGTTCAGCCTGTCATTACTGGCGGCTTGGTGCACCGTTGGTGCCCTGACGCCGGCCTGGGGCACGAGCGCCCCCACGGCGGCGCACCCGGTGCGCAGCGTCCACACGTTTCCGCCGCTGTGGGACGAGCCGAAGGACTACGAGAAGCTGCTGCGCCAACAGATGCACAAGGTCGCGGCGACCGTGCGGCGCGGCCCGTTCAAGGCGAATTGGCACTCGCTCGAGGCGTACCACGTCCCGCGCTGGTTCCGGAACGCGAAATTCGGCATCTTCATTCACTGGGGCGTCTTCTCCGTGCCGGCGTTCCAGAACGAGTGGTACTCGCGGAACATGTATGTGAAAGGGTCCGCGGCATACGAGTATCAGCGCGCGGTGTACGGTCCGCTCGCGAAGTTCGGCTACAAGAACTTCATCGCCCGCTTCACGATGGCGAAATTCAACCCTCAGGCCTGGGCCGCGCTATTCAAGCGCGCCGGCGCACGGTACGTCGTACCGGTCGCGGAGCACTGTGACGGATTCGCGGAATACAACTCCAAGTTCACCCTGTGGGATGCGGTGCGCATGGGACCGAAGCAGGACTTGGTCGGGGAACTCGAGAAGGCAGTACGCGCTGACGGCATGCGCTTTGGCGTCTCCTCGCACCGCGCCGAGCACTGGTGGTGGTACCACCCGGGCACGAAGTACGCCTCGGATGTCAACGATCCGCGTTATGCTGGATTGTACGGACCGGCCGAACCGATGCACCTGCCGGGTGATCACTCGCAGGGCGAACCTAATCCGAACCAGCTGCAGGATTGGTTGCCGCCCTCCAAGGCCTTCCTGCAGGACTGGCTCGCGCGCAGCACCGAACTGGTCGATGAGTACCACCCGGACTTGCTGTACTTCGACTGGTGGATCAATCAGCCGGCGTTCGCCCCCTACCTGCAGCGCATGGCGGCCTATGACTACGATGTCGCCGCGGCGCGGCATCAGGGGGTGGTGCTGACGTACAAGCTGCAGGCGTTCCCGGCCGGCACAGCGGTGCTGGACATCGAGCGCGGCAAGCTCGATACGCTGCGGCTGCGGCCCTGGGAGACCGATACCTCGGTGAGCCTGGATTCCTGGGGCTACGTGCGCGACGACAAGTATCGCTCGGCGCGCTCACTGCTCACCGACCTGATCGACATCGTGAGCAAGAACGGCGATCTGTTGCTGAACATCGGGCCACGCGCCAACGGGACGATCCCGGGCACAGTGCGCCGCATCCTGCTTGAGATGGGCGCGTGGCTGAAGATCAACGGCGAGGCGATCTATGGCACCCGGCCCTGGGTGCTCTACGGTGAGGGGCCGACCCAGGCGCCCACCGGCCGCGACAACGGTCAGCGGTACACGCCGGAGGATTTCCGCTTCACGCAGAAGGCCGGGACGCTCTATGCGCTCGGCATGGTCCGGCCGCAAGACGGCAGCGCGCTGATCGAGACTCTGTATCGAGCCACGCCCTATTTGCCGGGTCCGATCACGAGCGTCGCGCTGCTCGGGGATCCGCAGCCGATCACCTGGCGCCAGACCCGCGCGGGTCTGCGCGTCACGTTGCCCCCGACCCGCAGCGGGATGCCGTATGCGCTGAAGATCGACACCCGTCCGACCACCGCGCGGACCTCGGATGTGGAGGTGTCTCATGCTGCTCGAGGGTAAGCGCGTCCTGATTACCGGCGCCTCGCGCGGCATCGGCCGCGCCATTGCCGTTGAGTGCGCGCGGCAGGGCGCGGACGTGGCCCTCAATTGGTTCAAGGACCGCGCCGGCATCGACGCAACGCTCGCCGAACTCGAGCCGCTCGGGCGGCGCGTCGTCGAGGTCGAAGGCGACGTCGCTCTGGCGGAGTCGGCCGAGCGGTTCGTCGCGCGCGCCGTGGCCACCCTCGGTGGTGTCGATGTATTCGTGAGCAACGCCGGGGTTTGCCCGTTCCACGCGTTTCTCGAGACCCCGCCGGAGGTCTTCGAGCGAACCATGGCGGTCAATCTGCACGGGGCGTATTACATGACGCAGTCTGCTGCGCGGCAGATGCGCGCGCAGGGCCGAGGCGGTGCGCTGATCGCGATCAGTTCGATCAGCGCGCTCGTCGGCGGCGGACTGCAGGCGCACTACACGCCCACCAAGGCCGGTGTGCACTCGCTGATGCAATCGTGCGCGATCGCGCTCGGTCCGCATGGGATCCGCTGCAACTCAGTCATGCCGGGCACGATTGAGACCGACATCAATCGGGAGGATTTGGCCGATCCGGCCAAACGAGCGTACATGGAACGGCGCATTCCGCTCGGCCGCCTGGGCGAGCCGCGCGACGTGGCGGGGTGCGTGGTGTTCCTCGCCTCGGATCTGGCCCGCTACGTGACCGGTGCGGCCGTCCTGGTCGACGGCGGGCTCTTCGTCAATCTGCAGTAGCGCTCCCGGGGAGAATGCGTGGCACCGGCCATCCTGTCCGGTGCCACGCGGGGGGGCTGGAGAATCCGATCAGCTCTTCCAGGGCCGTGACCGAGCCACGGTGATGGCTCGATCGTCGTGCGGCCATTTGCCGCTGACGCAGCAATAGAACTGATACAGCGTGTCGTCGGCATAGATCACCGACGGCTTGTGCGCGAAGTCCTCGTCGATCGAGCCCGGGGGTCCGACATTGACCATGACTTGCGGAACCTTGGTCAGGTGATACGGATCCGTACCGAGGGCGAGCAAGTCGCGGGCGTGTCCATCGTTGGCAAACCCGTAGTAGTACACGCCCCACCAGGGTCCCCAGCGGACCACGCACGGATCGCTGGCGAAGCGTGCATCCCAGGCCTTCGGCCCGCCGTGGCGCAGGATCGGATTGCCCGGATATCGAGTCCAGGTCTTCAGGTCCGGCGAGGTTGCGATACCGATCTGCTCGTGCCAGTCGCGCAGATGATTGGATTTCGCGTTGTAGAAAAGGTAGTAAAGCCCGTTGTCGCGAACCAAATACGCCTTGTAGAGGCCGCCGGCCTCCCAGGGCAGCGACGGGTCGGGCGTGAGGATCGGATCGGTGATCTCCCAGTGCAGCAGATCTTTGCTGAAGGCCAGACCGATCACCCCCGGGCCTTGTTCGTACCCCGAATGAGGACACGCAAACCACGTGGCCACATATCGGCCATCGACTTTGATCAGCGAGCCCCGTGAGTGCAGTCCGTCCTCACGCAAAATCGACATCATCGCGATGTTGTAGCGCGTAACCGGGCTGTTTGGATCCCGGTGCAGAATCTGCCCGGCGCGCCGCCAGTGTTCGAGATCATCGGATTCGGCGAGTCCGGTCTGATAGCCGATACCGTCGAATCCGATATAGGTCATGAAGTAATGCCCTTCGTGCTCGAACACGAACGGGCAATCGACCAGAAGGCGATCGAAACTCCCGGGCACGCCCGAGCCTGTGAGGATGCGCTGCTCAAGCTTGTACGGCGTACGAAACGGCGCAATGTTCGGCAGGCGTGCGGCCGGTTTCCCGACCGCACGCCGCACCGACAAGCCCGCGCCCGTCGCCAACATCCCGGTCAGCAAATTCCGTCTCTGGTGATCGACCATGGCGGGCGGGTCTCCTTAGAGCTTCAGGTTCACCCCGACCATCACCTCGCGGTCATCGATCGTGGCGCCCTGCGGCAGCGTCGGTGTGCCGTAGTAGGTCACGATCTTGGTGCGCAGCAGATTCGAGCCCTGCGCATAGACCGACAGATGGTGGTTGATCTGGTATTCGAACGAGGCATCGAGCCAGCCGTAGCTCGCGGTGTAGATCGGATTCGCCGCCAACTGCGCATTCGAGCCGTTGTACAGCGAGGTGTAGAAGTCGCTGCGCCAGTTGTAGGCGACGCGGAACGACACCGGTCCTTTCTCGTAGATGCCGATCAGATTGTAGCTATTCTTAGACAACCCCGGCAGCGTGGTCGTCTGCCCTGCGACTGCGGTCGGTGCCGCTGCATCGATGTAGGTGTAGTTCGCCGCAATTCCGAGGCCACTCAGCCAGCCCGGCAGATGGCGGAAGAACTGCTGGTATCCGACCTCCAACCCCTTCAGCGAGGCGTTGCCGCCGTCGACTGCGCCGGTCAGATTGTACGTGATGCCATTGAGGGCAAACGCGTCCTGCTGCGTCTCGGACAGCCAGAAATTCTGCAGACGCTTGTAGAACACATCGGCGGTGAGCGCCGAACCGTGCGCGAAGTAGTACTCGAGCGAGGTGTCGAACTGTGTCGCGGTGGTCGGCTTGAGGTTCGGATTGCCGCCACTTGCCGCACCCTGCGCCGGCAGCAGGCTGATCGACGGTCGGATCTGGCTGAAGTCCGGGTAGGCAATTGCCTTGGACGCCGCAAAGCGCCACTGCAGGTCATGCGTCAGCTTGAACAGCAGGTTCAAGCTCGGCAGCGCATCAGTCTCACCGTGCGAGAAGTTCGCTGGCGTGTAGACGCCCGCGTTGCCGATCTCTCCGCTCATGAAGTCCTCGTGCCGCACCACACGCACCCCGACGTTGCCGCTCATTGGGACGCCGACGTGCGCATCGAAGTTCAACTGCACGAACGCGGCGTAGGTACGTTCGTCGACATGGTAGTCGGCGGTGCCATTATCCGTGGGCATGGCCGCGCCGAAGGCGCTGTACACACTGGGCGCTTGGAAATGCAGCTTGCTCGGGTCAAATACCGTGTAGGCCGGAATGACCGGGGTGGAGGAGACGGCCGAGAGGAACGGACTGAGCGGCACGTTGGCGAACCACTGCGAGTTCGCCTGGATTTGCGCACTGGTGATCGCCGTGAAGGTGGACCATTGATTGAACTGGTCCTTGCGGTCGGCCAGCTGCACACCGCTTTCCACCGAACTGAGGAAGCCGTGCGCGAAGGCGTAGGTCGCATTCAGCGTACCGGCGGTCTCACTGCCACGGAAATGCTGCTCGGTGTCGTACAGATAGCTGTGATAGTTGCTCGAGGTGCTGTCATTGAAGTTGGCGAGATTGGTCAGATCGAAGCCCGGCACCATCGAGGTCGTGATCCCGGAGGTCGACACGCTCTGCGAGATCGTCGGTACGGTCGTGCCGATGTCGACGGCGGGATTGTTCAGCCGCTCGGTCGCCTTCGAGTAACTGAGATCGCCGGCCACCGTCCACGGAATGGGCGTCCATTTCACGTGCAGATTGTATTGACGGTTGACGTCCTCGACGGTACGCCACGCGCCCACGGTGCTGGCCAGTCCGTTGTTGAACGTGACGGCGCTGGCATCGCTGGTGCCCGGGAAGAGCGAGACCGATCCGGGCTGAATCGTGCCACCACCCTGCTGGGAATAGAAGGTGTATTGATTCTGTGCCCAGGTGAAGTCTTCGCTCGTAGCCTCGACGTAGGCCTGCAAATCGTGGGTCGGCTGCCATTGCAGCACGGCATCGACGCCGACGCGGTGCCGGTTGCCGACGAACATCGTGTTGTACACCCCGTTGGTGTACTCGACGGTCTGCCCCGGCACGGCGGTCTTGCTGATGGCGATCGAATTGTTCGTCGCACCGTCTTCGCGGTAGGCTCGGTCGTGGTAGGAGAAATCGAGCAACGCGCCGATCTTGCCGATGCCGGTGCGCCAGATATCGCTCGCCAGCATGTTGAAGTTCGGCCGCGCCGTGCCGATCATGTCGCCGTAGGTCTCCCCGGCGCTGAAGTCGAGCTGGCGGCCCGCGAAGTCGAACGGCCGGTGCGTGCGCAGGTCGACCGTGCCGGCAAGACCGCCGGCGATCAGGCTCGCCGTCGGATCCTTATAGACGTCGATCCCGGCAAGCAGCGAGGAGGGAATATCCTCAAGGTTCAGGACGCGGCTGCCGGTGGCGCTGAACACCTCGCGGCCGTTCAGGGTGGTCTCCGCGTAGGGCAATCCGCGGATTTCATAGCCGCTGTTGATCACCGAGCCGCCGATGTTGACCGTACCGCCACCTTCACCGAGCTGGCGGCTGACCTGGATGCCCGGGATGCGCTGCAGTGCATCGATCGCGGTGACGTCGGGGAGCTTACCGATCTGCGAGGCGACGATGGCGTCCTCGATGGTGTTCGAGAAGCGCTGGATGTTCAACGCGCTCTCCATGCTGGCACGAATGCCGGTCACGACGACTTCCTGCAGGACCGCCGGCGCCGCGGCTTTCTTGTGATCGTGGGCGCTGCCCGCGGTCGAGTCGGCGGCCGTAGCGGCCTGGGGGCCGGGTCCGGCCGATTTGGCCCAGGCGGGCACTGCGCCGGCCAATGCCAGCGCGACGGCTCCGGACACGAGCCTTGACGTGAGCTTCATGATCGATCCCCCTCGAGTCAGTTGAT
>JAJZFQ010000103.1 GCA_021805275.1 Pseudomonadota bacterium | reverse complement strand
ATCAGAACGGCGCACATTCTACGTGCATGGCAATGCCAACGATGACAGATCGGCCGGCGGATGCGGGCCGACCAGTTCCGGAGAGATCAGTGCACGCCTGTGCCCGCACAGGTCTGTTCCCGGGTCAAACGCATCAACCGGTGCGGGAGGCCGCGCTGTATCGGTGCAACGCCAAGACACGTCGCGGCGCAACCCGACTGCTTTCGGGGACGTTTTTTTACCGTGGTCGTGCGAGTTCGTCAGTCCAGTCATATCGCAGGTGATGCATCTACGTTCCGAAGGTGAAATATGGGCTTAATTTTGGTTTTAATCCTGGTCATTCTGCTGTTGGGTGGTGGCGGCGGCTACTACGGCTACAGGCGTTACGGCGGTTCGGGCCTCGGAGGCGCATTGGTGCTCGCGCTGATCGTTATTTTCATACTCTGGTATTTCGGCGGAATGCATATGCAGCGCTAAGTGCTCGGTCGTAAAAAAATCGCACCGCGAGGTAGCCGGATGCCGCGACGACAACTGCTTCGGCGCGGCTGTGCAGTGCTCAGCTGATCTGTGCTTTGTCCAGAGGAGTTCACTGCGGCGGCTGCACTCGGGAAATGCAGACGGATGGTCGGCTCGTCAGTTCTGGCCCGTCGATCGAAGTTGATGCGTGAGGGGTGAACGACAGCGCGCCACCATCATATGCGCGATCGATCGGTACGCCGGGTCTGGCACGAAGCGACCGAGCGCATCGGAAGCGGAGGTGATGGCAATCAACGCCGGGAAGCTATGTAAAGAGCGCGTGATAACGTTGCAATCGACTGCTCATCAGATCAGCGAGCTGGCAGCGAGAGGGCGTTGCGCACGCTCTCTCGGTCTGCAGGAACATCCGGCGTGTGGCACGGCTCGCGCAGGCGCGCTGAGTGCGCCGTGTGGTTTGAGGGTGAAAATTTCCTCTGACGTGCGGTCCGAGATTCGTCCGGTAATGGCCTGATTTCGCACCGCGAGAAATATCCATCAGAGAATTGATTTCAGAGGATAGGTCAACTCTCGGTGCCGCGGAGTGGTAGTTCTGGTTGATCTCCTGAGTCGACTAGTCTGGCGTAAAAGGCAGTCGATAAAGTGTCGCACGGTGGAAGAGATGTTGGGCGTGGAGGGTTCACGAAAAATTCGTGGCGCTTGCGCCACGGCGCGCCTGCACGGGAGAGTGACGGGGAAATGAGCGCTACCTTCAATTGCACTCAAGAGTGGGCTTCGAAAACAGACTGGCGGATGTTGAAACGGCGCGCTGCGCTAAAAAAACCATCGCCACGCGGGCTCTATGTTCGCTATCAGACGGACTCGGCTGCGGAAAGTAAACAATATGCGGCTCCCGAATGAATAGTCGGAAGAGTCGATATTCACGGACATTAGGCAGAGAACTGAAATGAACGGAATAGTGCAGTTGAATTGTGAGCGGGTCTTGAGAATGTCGGTCGTCGTCACGGGCGTACTGGGGCTTGGGGCGTGCGCCGCGATGCCGCCGCCAACCGCGAATTTGCAGGCGGCGCACACCGCAATTGCGCAGGCTCAAGCAGCCGCGGCGGGACGCTACGCTCCGGAGCAAATGGGCGAGGCGCGCGCCAAATTGGTATCGGCCAACGACGCCGTGTCATCGCAGCGGATGACGAGGGCGGCGCGCTTGGCCAATGAATCCCGAGCGGACGCTGAGCTGGCATTCGCAATGACCTCGGAAGCCAGAGCAAGAGCGGTGAACGATGAAATGATGCACAGCACGCAGATTCTGATCGAGGAGATGAAGCGCACCCCGGGAGACACGCCATGAATCTTGTCAAAACACGCGTTGGTAATCCTCTCGCTACGCTGATTTCGGCGGCAGTGAGCTGCGCGCTGCTGGGTGCGTGCACGTCGGGGCCTCTCGAATCAAACGGTGCGGCCGTAGCGCGCGCCAGGCTCACGGAGTTGCAGTCGAACCCGAACTTGGCGAATCGCGCGCCGCTCGCGATCGGTGCGGCGGATCGAGCGGTACGCATCGCGGAGGAGCCTCAAGCCGATAAGCAGCTGGAGGCGTACCGGGTTTACGTGGCGGATCGGAAGGTCGACACCGCCCGGGCTGAGGCCGAGACGGCGTTCCTGGAATCGCAGCGGCCTGCGCTGCTGGCGCAGCGGGAGCGCGCCCGTCTTCAGGCCCGCACTCGCGAAGCAGACGTGGCCCAAGAGGAAGTCGCGGTGGCACGCGCCGACACTGCGGTTGAGAAAGCCAGTGCCGCTCAGGCGCGCGGGGAGGCCACTGCGGCGCGAGCGGCTACCGTGGGAGCGCAGCAGCAGGCCGAGACGCTGCGGCAGCAGATCAAGGTGTTGCAGGCCAAGTCTACGGATCGAGGGTTGGTATTGACGTTGGGAGATGTACTCTTCAGGAGTGGGCGCGCCGGTTTAAAGTCGGGCGCCTCACTAAACCTGAACCGTCTGGTGGCCTTCCTCGACAAGTACCCGGACCGTACCATTGCGATTCTTGGTTATACGGACAATGTGGGTTCCGAGGATTACAATTTAGGGCTTTCGGAGCGGCGGGCCGATGCCGTGG
>JAJZFQ010000134.1 GCA_021805275.1 Pseudomonadota bacterium | reverse complement strand
GCCCGAACAGCTGCCGCTCGAGCGTGTTCGGCGGCATCGCCCCCACGATGAACTCGCACACCTGGCGCGCCTCGCGCACCTTCTCGTGCGGGTCGGCGATGTCCTTGGTGTGAAACACGGTCAGATCGCGCAGGATCTGGCGCACGTGCCCGCCCGGGTAGGCGTTGTAACTGAGGTAGGCCAGACCCTCGGGCTTCAGGTGCCGGGCACAGATCGAGAGAATCGCCTCTTGCGCGGCCTCCGGGACCCAGGAGTACACGCCGTGCACGAGGATGTAATCGAACTGGCCGGCATCCTCCGGGAACGAGCGCACGTCCTCGGCCCGGAATTCGCAGTGGCTCACGCCGGCGCGCTCGGCATAGTCGCGGGCGCGCTCGATCGCACTCGCCGCGGAGTCGATGCCGAGGCAGCTCGAGTGAGGATAGGCCGCCGCGATCGGTACGAGGTGTCCGCCCTCCCCGCACCCGAGCTCGAGGATGCGGCTGGTGGCGAGCGGTGGCGCTCGCACCCCGAACAGGGTGGCCGCCGTGGCGATGCGACTCGGAGCGGCTTGGGGGTAGAACTTCCCCGGGTAGTGCAGCTCGTCGTACGGCGTCCGGCTGCTCAAGCCTCCGACTCGCGATCCTCGGGCCGCTTGCGCCGGCGCAACGCCGCGAGCAGACCGATGAAGCCCGCACCGAGCAGCGCCAGCGTGCCGGGCTCGGGCACCGCGGAGGACGCCCCCGTCAGCGCCGGTTCGGGCGACGTCAGCAGGTTCACCGTCGCGGTGCCGGAGAACGACGGGTCGAACACCAGTTGCGGGGTCGTGGAACCCTCGAAGCTCCCGATAAAGAACCGATCGGAGCGGGACAGCACGCTCGCATGCGAAATCACCTGCACGCCGAGGTAGTCGCGAACGAGCTGCATCTCGGTATACGGATTGGCGCCCTCCAGATAGAGATTGAAGTCCGTGACCACCGTCGGCCCGTAGGGCGCACCCTTGGTCCCGGCCGTACCATACCCCGACAGCAAGTACGATGCGGCCGTGAGCACCGGGGTGTAATCCACCAGTTCCTTGGTGTGCAGGATGCCGCGGCCATTGAAGGCCCCGAAATCGATCGCGAACGCACTGCCCGCGGTCAGCGTGGCCGTGGCGAAGACATTCGCCCCGCGCGTCACGGCACCGCCGTCGCTCTTGACCTTGGTGAGGTCGAAGCCGCAGACGAACGGCACGTTCTGTACCTGCGCACCGCCCGCGCCCTTGGACTGGGTGATGCTGTAGCCGCCGCTCTCGGTCGCCGAGATGACCGAGCCGTTGCCGGTCAGCGTCGGGCCCTGTCCCCATTGGATGGCGCTGAGCTCACCCTGCGTCGTGCAGGTCGCGCTCGGCGCCACCGGTCCGGCGTGGGCCCCGATGGGGGCCGCCGCGAAGGCCGCGGCCCAGAGCGCGCGGCGGTGTTTTTTCTGGCGAAGCATGTCGTTCCTCCCGTCCTTTGCCCGCTCAACCCCCCCCGGGGCCGAACGCAGGCTGCTCCCAATCACAGTGTAAACCGGGTCACCCCGGGACGCGCTGGCGGCTGTGGCGCAGTCCCGAAGACCTCGAGCGCCCCCGCCGACCGGCTGCGGCGAGCGCGAAGACCGTCGAAAAAGTTTACATCGCTTCAAAGAGCAGGAAAGCATCAGTCTCCATCTATTTGTTTTTATTAACAATATTTGACCGGCACAGCTCTTGCTTGCGTCTTCTCGACCCCCAGGCGCCCCGAAACTTGCTGACCGAGTGCGGTCAACGGGATCCAGGACACCGGCGGGACAAAAGCAAAACACGGAGACAGATTACGATGCGTACCCGATCCCACGTCCGCCACGCCGCGCTCCTCGCCGGTGGCCTGGCCGCCAGCCTGCTCGCCACCAGCGCAGCCCTCGCCGGCAGCATGACCGTCAATTACGACTTCAATTCGCTCGCCGCGAACGGCGCGAGCTGCACGACGGGCAACTGCATTCTCGGCAGCAACACCGAGACCTTCACCTCGAACGGCATCACCCTGACGGCGCTGTCCTTCGCCCTCAGCGATGTGGGCGCGTGGCAGAGCAATTCCGACGTCTCGCAGCGCTTCGGCGCCGCCGGCAGTGCCGAAGTCGGCCTCGGTGTGGCCTCGGGCAGCGACACGGCGAGCAACGGCAGCTCCCTCGAGATTGCCTCGAACGAGTGGCTGGTACTCGACATCAGCAACCTGCTCCAGGGCGGCTACACCAGCTTCTCACTCGGGATCGGCTCGATCCAGAGCGGTGAAGGCGGCCAGGTGGACGTGTTCTCGCCGAGCAACGCGCTCAGCGGCACCGTGGGCAACTACTCGTTCAACCCGAACGATCTGTCCCGGCTGGCGGCGGTCACGTCGAACACCGGCGGGGTGCTGCAGACCATCGCACTCACCGGGCTGACCCAGAATTATCTGGTGATCACGGCTGACAATCCGTCGGCGCCCGCCGGGAACGTGCTCGTGACGAACCTCAGCGCCACCGCGCCGGCGACCCAGACGCCGGAGCCGGGCTCACTGGCACTGCTCGCCGCGGGTCTCGCCGCCGT
>JAJZFQ010000207.1 GCA_021805275.1 Pseudomonadota bacterium | reverse complement strand
GGTGCGGTTCGGTCGATCACGGCAGGGAGATGCGCTCGCACACGGATCGCGCGAGGGCCAGTGCCGCAGTGAGTCCGGGAGACTCGATACCGAAGAGATTCACCAGGCCGGGGATGCCGTGCTCCCGCGGCCCTTGCACGCAGAAATCCGCACCCGGGGCGCCCGGGGCGCCCGGGGCGCCCGGGCCGACCAACTTTGGCCGGATCCCGGCGTACGCCGGTTGCAGCGCGCCCTCGGGCAATTCGGGCCAATAGCGACGGATGGCCGCCGAGAACCGAACGGTGCGCTCCCGATCGACTTCGAAATCCAAGGACTCCACCCACTCCACGTCCGGGCCGAAGCGGGCGCGCCCGGCCAAATCGAGCGTCAGATGCACCCCGAGTCCGCCCGACTCCGGAATCGGATAGACCAAGTGCGTGAAGGGGCTGGCACCCTTCAGACTGAAATAGCTCCCCTTCGCATAGTGCAGCGGCGGAATGCGCGCCTGCGGAACCCCCAATGTGCGCGCGACGGCCTGGGCAGCGAGTCCGGCGCAGTTGATGACGTGCGATGCGCTGAGACGCTCGCACTGCGCTCCGATGCCGATCCGCAGGTGCCAGGATGCCTCACGCCTCTGTCCGCCCAGCACCCGGGTCCGACAGACGACCAGTCCGCCTGCCCGTTCGACGTCGCCCTGCAACGACAGCATCAATCCGTGACTGTCGACAATCCCGGTGGAGGGCGAGTACAGCGCCGCCGTGCAGCGCAAGGCGGGCTCGAGCGCGACCGCTTCGGCAGCCTCGAGGCGGCGCAGATCCGCGAGGCCATTGGCCCGTGCGGACGTCTCGATGTGATCCAACTGAACCCGCTCGGCCGCATCCGTGGCCACGATCAATTTCCCGCATCGGCGGTGTGCCACGCCGTGCTCGACGCAGTACGCATACAACTGCTCCCGGCCTTCCACGCACCATCGCGCCTTCAGTGATCCTCTGGGATAGTAGATTCCGGCGTGGATCACCTCGCTGCTGCGGGCGCTGATGCCCGTTCCGATGGCCGCTTCGGCCTCGAGCACGAGCACGTCATGGCCGGCCTCGGCCAGCGCGCGGGCCACTGCGAGGCCGACGACACCCGCGCCGATCACGACGCACTCGACATGATCACTCATCGGGGAACGCCCCGGCCCATCGGTCGCTCGGGTGCTGCAGGGAGTCCTGCCCGAGCCGTCACCGCCGGCTCGGGGCGCTCAGCGGTAGTGTGTCTCGATCCAGCGCTGGTAGCTGCCATCCATCACCCCGCGCCACCACCACTGCTGATCCAGATACCAGGCGAAGGTGTCCTGAAGTCCTCGCTCGAGCGTCACTTCGGCCTTGTAGCCGAGCTCCCGCTCTGCCTTGCTGCAATCAATCGCGTAGCGGCGGTCGTGGCCCGGCCGATCCTTCACGAACTGGATCAGGGTTGCGCTCTTCTCGCCCCGCGCCGCGGGCGAGGACGCAAAGGCTTCGATCAGCTCCGGCCGCTGCTGAAAGGCCCGGTCGGCCACCGCACAGAGCGTTTCCACGAGCGCGAGATTCTCGCTCTCCGCCCCGCCGCCGATGTTGTAGACCTCCCCCGGCGTGCCCCGCTCGAGGACACGCTCGATGCCGCGGCAATGATCCGACACGTGCAGCCAGTCGCGCACATTGCGCCCATCGCCATAGATCGGCAGTGCCCGCCCGTGCAGGAGATTCACGATCATGAGCGGAATGAGCTTCTCGGGGAAATGAAACGGCCCGTAGTTGTTCGAGCAGTTGCTGATCGTGGTGGCGAGGCCATAGGTGTGATGGTAGGCCCGCACCAGATGGTCCGAGGCGGCCTTGCTCGCCGAGTACGGGGAGTTCGGCGCATAGCGCGTCGCTTCGGTGAAGGCCGGGTCCTCGGGCCCGAGCGAGCCGTACACCTCGTCCGTGGACACATGATGGAAGCGGTGCTCGCGGACCGCGCGCTCGGTGAGCCACACGGTGCGCGCCGCCTTGAGCATCGAGTGCGTGCCCTGCACGTTGGTCTCGATGAAGGCGTCGGGACCGTGAATGGAACGATCCACGTGCGACTCCGCCGCGAAATGCACGATCGTATCGAGACGCTCCTCGCGCAGGAGCTGCTCGACCAATGGAGTGTCGCGGATGTCCCCGCGCACGAACCTCAGCTCAGGGCGGTCCTTGACCGATTCGAGATTGGCGAGATTCCCGGCATAGGTCAGCGCATCGAGCACCACCACGCGGTCTGCCGGATGCGTGCCCAGCCAGTGATGCACGAAATTCGCGCCGATGAAGCCGGCGCCGCCGGTGATGAGGAGCCTAGTCATGAGCGATCTCTTTCAACGTTTCGCGCAACCGCTGCCGCCAGTGCAAAGGGTGCAATCCGAGGGTCATCAGCGAGCGCTTGTCGAGCACGCTGTAGGCCGGACGGCGCGCAGGGGTCGGATATTCTTCGGTTGCGATCGGCGTGACGGTGACGCCGGAGGGCAGTACCCCGAGGGCTGCGCCCTCTTCCGCAATCGCCACGGCGAAGTCGTACCAGCTGGCGACCCCGGCGTCGGTCCAGTGATGGATCCCCTGAATCTCG
>JAJZFQ010000284.1 GCA_021805275.1 Pseudomonadota bacterium | reverse complement strand
TCGCCGGACTGTCCCAGAACTTCGGGTTGACCTCCATCACCACGTGGTACTGGTTCATGTCCTGGTAGATGGTCGAGACCAGGCGCTGGCCGAACGCGTCGTACAGGGTGTTGTCGATCTGCGAGAGGTTAAGGCCGTAGCGCGCCGCGAGCGCCCGGTCGATGTGCAACTGCACGTCGAGCCCGCCGACCTGCCGATCGGAGCTCACGTCGCGCAACGCCTTGGACTTCTTCAGCGCCGCCTCGATCTTCGGCGCCCAGGTGTTCAACAGGCCGATGTCATCGGAGAGCAGCGTGTACTGATACTGCCCATAGCCCTCGCGCCCGCCGGAGTGGATGTCCCCGGAGGTCTTCAGGTACAGCCGCGCGCCGGTGAGCCCGGTGAGCTTGCGGCGCAGCCGCACGATGACCTGCGCATCGGTGTGCTGCCGGTCGGCGAGCGGCTTCAGGGTGATGAACATGTGCGCGGTGTTGCTGCCACCGCCCCAGCCGCCGCCGGTGAACCCGACCACGTGCACCACGGCCGGATCGCGCTTGATGATGTTCACCACGTAGCGCAGCTTCTGCTGCATGGCCTGGAACGAGGTGCTCTGGCCGGCGACCAGGTAGCCACTGAGGTTCCCCGAGCTCTGCTGCGGGAAGAAGCTCTTCGGCACAATGGCGAACAGGTAGAAGTTCAGCACCACCACCCCGAGCAGCGTGAACATCACCGCGCGCGGGTGGCGGATGGCGACGGCCAGGGTGTGGTCGTAGAAGTCGCGCGTGTGGTTGAACAGGCGCTCGACGGCCCGGAACAGTCGGCCCTGCTTCGGATGGGCCCGCAGCAGCCGGCCGCACAGCATCGGTGTGGTGGTCAGGGAGATCAGCAGCGAGAGCGCCACGGTGATCGCGAGGGTGAGGGCAAACTGGCGGAACACCCGCCCGACCAGTCCACCCATCAGGATGATGGGCGTGAACACCGCGATGAGCGAGACGCTCATCGCGAGGACCGTGAAGCCGACTTCGCTGGCGCCCTGCAGCGCCGCCTGCAGGCGCGGCTCGCCGGCCTCGATGTGCCGGGTGATGTTCTCGATCACGACGATGGCGTCATCGACCACGAAGCCGGTCGACACGGTGAGCGCCATCATCGAGAAATTGTTCAGGCTGAACCCGATCAGATAGATGACCGCGAGCGTGCCGATCAGCGCGAGCGGTACGACGATCGCCGGCACAATCGCCGCGCGTGGGTTGCGCAGCATCACCAGCACCACGGTGACGACCAGGAGCACCGCCAGCAGCAGCGTGATCTCCACGTCATGCAGCGACGTGCGGATCGATCCGGTCCGATCGTGGGTGACCACGAGGTGGATGCCGCGCGGAATGGAGGCGCGGATGCCCGGCAGCAGCGCCTTGATCCGGTTCACCGTCTGGATGACGTTCGCATCGGGCTGCTTGCGGATGATCATCAGCACCGCGCGCTGCCCGTCGAGCAGGCCGAGGACGCGATTGTTCTCCACGCCGTGATGGATGCTCGCCACGTCGCCGAGGCGCACCGGTGCGCCGTTGCGGTAGGCGATGACCAGCCGCTGGTACTGGCTGACCTTCGTGGCCCGGTCGTTGACGTAGATCTGGTAGCGCTGTCCGCCGAAGGACAGCGCCCCCTTGGGACTGTCGGCGTTCGCCGCGGCGATGGCCGCGCGCACATCCTCGAGCCCGATGCCGTACTTGAAGAGCTGACGCGGGTTCAGATCGATGCGGATCGCCGGCAGCGAGCTGCCGCCGATGTCGATGTTGCCGACCCCGGAGACCTGCAGGATCTTCTGCTGGATGATGGTCGAGGCCGCGTCATACACCTGACCGATGGGCAGGGTGCGCGAGGTCAGCGCCAGGATCAGGATGGGCGCCTCGGCGGGATTGAAGGCCCAGTAGCCGGGATCCGAGCGCAGCGCGGCCGGCATGTCCTGGCGGGCGGCCTGAATGGCCGCCTCCACATCGCTCTCGGCGCCGTGGATGTTGCGGCTTAAGCTGAAGATCAGCACGATCTGCGAGCGCCCCTCGGTGCTCTGCGAGGTCATCTGGTCGATGCCCGCGATCGCGCTCAAGCGCCGCTCGAGCGGCGTCGTGACGCTGGTGGCGACCGTCGCGGGGCTCGCGCCCGGCAGATTCGCATACACCACGATGGCGGGGAAATCGACCTGCGGCATCGGCGCGACCGGCAGCAGGAAGTACGCCACCAGCCCCGCGAGCGCAAGCCCGCAGGACAGCAGCGTGGTCGCCACCGGTCGGGAGATGAACAGGCGCGAGATGTTCACCGGGCGTCGATCGGCACGGGTCCGGAGGCGTGCGCCGGCACACCCGCCCAGGTCTTCGCCCGGCGCGCCAGCTGGTCGAAGAACAGATACACCACCGGGGTGGTGAACAGCGTCAGCAGCTGGCTCAGCACCAGTCCGCCGGCGATCGACAGACCGAGCGGCCGGCGCAGCTCCGAGCCGGTGCCGGTGCCGAGGATCAGCGGCAGTGCGGCAAACAGCGCCGCCACCGTGGTCATGAGGATGGGCCGGAAGCGCAGCAGCGCCGCCTGATAGATCGCCTCGCGCGCACTCA
>JAJZFQ010000227.1 GCA_021805275.1 Pseudomonadota bacterium | reverse complement strand
CGATGGCGATGCGCTACCATACTCGACCCTTCCGGAGGTACCGTTTCTTGATCCCCGCATCCGTCGAGCGCTGGATTCGCGGCCTGTCACTGGCCGGCGTGCTGCTGTGCTTCGCAGTGATCCTGCTCGGGGCCTACACGCGCCTGACAAACTCTGGGATCAGCTGTCCGGACTGGCCGGAATGCTACGGCCACTTGACGCCGATCGGCGCGGCCGACAGCGCGAGCGCGCAGGCGCGCTATCCGGGACGCCCGCTGAACGTCGATGACGCCTGGCATGAGATGATCCACCGCTACGTGGCGGGCACGCTCGGGGTCCTGATTCTGCTCATCACGGCGCTCGCCATTGCCTCGCGCGGCCGGATCGTCGGGAGTGCGTACGCGCTGGTGCTGTTCGCGACCGTCATGGTGCAGGCGGTGCTCGGGATGTTCACGGTGACCTGGCTGCTGAAACCGCCGATCGTCACGCTGCACCTGCTGTTCGGCATGACCACCCTCGGTCTGCTGTGGTGGATGTGGCTGACGCTGCAGCGCGATGCGAGTGCGTCCAGCCGGCCCCCGCCGGCCCCGGCCGCCGCGGCCCTGCGGCTCGCGTACCGGCTCTCGCTCATCGGGCTCGCGGTGCTGGCGGTGCAGTTCTTCCTCGGCGCCTGGACCAGCGCCAACTACGCGCAGTACGCGTGCCCGGATTTCCCGACCTGCCAGGGTTACTGGTGGCCGCCGCACATGGATTTCCGCGACGCGTTCGTGCTCTGGCGCAGCCTCTGGGTCGATTTTCAGGGCGGCATCCTGCCCAATGCGGCGCGCGTGGCGATCCACTTCACCCACCGGCTCGGTGCACTCGCGGTCACGGTGGTGCTCGGCGGCGCCTGCGGCTACACCATCAGTCGCCGCTCGCTCGCGGCGGCCCGTCCGTACGCCTACGCGGTGCTGGCCGCACTCATTCTGCAGCTCGCCATCGGCATCACCATGGTGCTCGAGAGCTTCCCGCTGCTGATCACGACGGCGCACACCGGCGGCGCCGCGGTGCTGCTGATCGCACTGCTCGCGCTGGTGCACAAATTGCGCTCGCTGCGTCGCTCGGGCCTTCCGTCGGGCGTAGCGCGGTGAACAGTCTCTCGGAACTCGCCAGCGCCGCGCCAATCGCCTGGCGCCGCTACCTGGAGCTCACCAAGCCGCGCATCGTCGCGCTCATCACCTTCACCGCGCTGGTCGGCACGCTGCTGGCGAGCCCCGGCTGGCCGCCGCTGCGCGCGGTGGTGTGGGGCACGTTCGGCATCGCGCTCGCGGCGGCCTGCGCCGCGGCGATCAACCACGTGCTCGACCGGCGCATCGATGAGCAGATGTCACGGACCCGCTCGCGGCCGTTGCCGCGCGGGCAGCTGACCGAGCGCAATGCGTTGCTGTTCGCCGCTGCGCTTGGCGTGCTCGCCATGACGATTCTCTCGATCCTGGTCAATCCGCTCACCGCGGTGCTGACCTTCGCGTCGCTGATCGGCTATGCGGTGATCTACACCGGCTGGCTGAAGCGTGCGACTCCGCAGAACATCGTCATCGGCGGGGCGGCCGGCGCGGCGCCGCCGATTCTCGGCTGGGCGGCCGTGACCAACACCGTCGATCCGCATGCGCTGCTGCTGTTTCTGATCATCTTCGTGTGGACGCCGCCGCACTTCTGGGCGCTCGCCATCGCGCGCAAGGACGAGTACGCGCGCGTCGGCATCCCGATGCTGCCGGTCACGCACGGCGTGGAGTACACGCGTCTGCAGATTCTGCTGTACTCGGTGCTGCTGCTGGTGGTGACGCTGCTGCCGTTCATCACGGGCATGAGCGGGCTGATCTACCTGGTCGCGGCGCTCGCGCTCGGGGTGCGCTTCCTCGCCTACGCGGTGCGCCTGAAGTTCGCCCCGCAGCCACACCTGCCGATGCGGCTGTTCCGTTACTCGATCAGCTACCTGATGTGGCTGTTCGCGGCGCTGCTGGTGGATCACTATGTGCCGATGAGCCGGCTCCTGGGGCTGCTTCGCGTGTAAGCACGATCTCCCACGAGGAGAGTCGGCGGGTCTCGAGGAGCAGCACGCCGGAGGCCTGGTAGCGGCTGGCGTCGATCTGGCCGTAATGCTCCGCGCCGTGATAGCCGGTCGCCGCGCAGCTGTACACCGACAGGATGCATCGCTCGAGTACCGAGAAAGTGCCCTGGACCTTGCCGAGCGTGGCGTTCTCCGAGATCCAGCGCAGGCAGCCGCCCTTCTTCGCCGGCGGCTCGATCGAGTAGGCATTGCGGAACTCGACCGGTGGGGAGCCGAGGACCTTCAGGGATCCGGCGACCAGCCAGCAGTGGTTCTGGTGGGTGACCTCGGTGCGGCACTCGGCCAGCAGCGGCTCGCCGTCCTCGCGCCAAAAGGTTCCGCGGCCGCTCCAGATGCCCGGTTCGAGCAGGTAGGTGTGCGTCATGCGGCCCCGCCGCAGGACTCGCGCACCAGCAACTGCGGCGCGAGGATCATGTTCTCCGCCGGCCGGCCTTCGATCTGGGTGATCAGACTCTGCACCAGGACCTCGCCGGCGCGTTTGGTGTTCTGTGACACGGTGGTCAGCGCCGGGCGGGTCACCGCGCCCATCGGAAGGCCATCGAAGCCGACCACTGCGACGTCCTCCGGAACCCGCCGTCCGGCGGCGGCGAGCGCCCCCAGCGCGCCAATGGCAATGAGGTCGCTGGCGGCGAACACCGCATCGAAGGGCAACCCGCGATCCAGCAGCGCGCGCAGCGCGGCATGGCCAGAGGCTTCGGTCGACACGGCACCCACCTGCAGATCGGGATCGGGCGTGACGCCCGCGGCGAGCAGCGTCTCGCGGTAGCCGCGATAGCGGTCCGCCATCTCCGGTGCCGAGGCGGCGATGTCGCCGAGAAATGCAATGCGCCGCCGGTCGCAGCGCAGCAGGTGCTCGGCAGCGAGTCGCCCGCCGGCCACGTTGTCACAGCCGATCGAGACGCCCGGATGATCAGGCAGGAGCTGTCCCCATCGCACCAGGTGTGCGCCGTGCCCGATCAGCGCCTCGAGTCGCTCGCGGTAGGCGAGGTAATCGCCGTAACCGAGCAGGATGATGCCGTCGGCCTTGTGGCTGTCCTCGTAGTCGGCGAGCCAGTCGCGCAGCAGATCCTGGAACGACACGAGCAGATCGTAACCCTGGCGCGAGCAGGCGCGGATGATCGAGCCCAGCATCGAATGGAAGAAGGGGTTGATTGCCGAGTCGTCGGTGGTCGGATCCTCGAAAAACAACAGCGCCAGCGTTCCGGTGTGCTTGCGGCGCAGGCTCGAGGCGTTCTTGTCGACGTGGTAGTTGAGTTCCCGGGCCACCTCGAGAATACGATCGCGGGTCGCCGGGGAGACCATCGGGTCGCCGCGCAGCGCGCGCGAGACCGTCGACTGCGACACGCCCGCCAGGTGGGCAATGTCGAGCGAGTTGGGCTTGCGGCGCTTATCACGCACCCCGCAGGCCTCCGGCTGCAGTCGGGTGTGCGTGTGTTCCGCCTCGGCGGCTTGTCCGTTCGGCATGTGCGATCACACGGCCCATCGGCCGCTCCCCCCTACCTCGAATTGGGCACTGCAGGGAGCCTAGTCTAAATCATGCCGGCGAGTGTCCAAAATACCAAACGTTGCGTAAACGCAACGTTTGGAGGGGCGTTTCCGGGCATCATGAGCCGATACGTCAGGATATTGTTGCGAACAGGACACCATGTGGCGGGAGGTCTGCGGCCGGGCCGTCGAACTGTCCGCTCTGCAGGCCATGCCCGTTCAGTGCCGCCATCGAGGCGCGCAGCGGCAGCGTGATCCGCTGCGCCTGCCCGCCCAGATTGAACACGGCGAGCACGCGCTCACCGTCGAGCTCGCGAGTGAAGCCGAGCAGCGGCTCGGGCAGCTCGAGGAAACGGATCTCGCCCCAGCGCAGCGCGGGTTGCTCGCGTCGCCAGCGCAGGAAGTGCCGGAAGCCGTTCAGTGGCGAATCCGGGTCGTGCTCCTGGCGGGAGACTGCGAGCGCCAGGTGTTCGGCCGGGACCGGCAGCCACGGCACGCCCTGGCTGAAGCCCCCGCCGCTGCGATCGAGCCACGGCATCGGGGTTCGGCAGCCATCGCGACCCTTGAAGTTCGGCCAGAACGCGATACCGAACGGGTCGCGCAGGGCCTCGTACGGCACGCCCGCCTCGGGCAGGCCGAGCTCCTCGCCCTGGTAGACGCACACCGAGCCGCGCAGCGAGCAGACCATGGCGCTGAGCAGGGTGGCGAGGCGAGGGGAGGCGTGCTCGCCGCCCCAGCGGGTCAGCACCCGGGCGACGTCGTGATTGGAGATCGTCCAGCACGGCCAGCCGTGCGGCATCCGCTGCTCGAGCGCCTCGACCGTGGTGCGGATGTGCGCGGCGCGGTACTCATCGGTGAGCAGCTCGAACGAGTACGCCATGTGCAGCCGGCGCTCCCCGACGTACTCCGCCATGGTCCCCAGGGAGTCCTCGGAAGAGATCTCCCCCAGCGCCGCGACGCCCGGATACTCATCGAGCAGCCGGCGCACCCGCTCGAGAAACGCCAGATTCTCCGGCTGCGTGTTGTTGTACCAGTGGTACTGGTAGGCGTACGGGTTGTCCGGACTGAAGCCTCTCCCGGTGCGCTCGCGCTCGGGCTTGGCCGGATTGTCGCGCAGCCGCCGGTCGTGATAGCAGAAATTGATCGCATCGAGGCGCACGCCGTCAATGCCCCGTCGCAACCAGAACTCCAGGTTCTCCAGCATGGCGGCCGGCACCTGGGGATTGTGGAAGTTAAGATCCGGCTGGGAATCGAGGAAATTGTGCAGATAGTACTGCCGGCGCCGCGGCTCCCAGCGCCAAGCCGGGCCGCCGAAGATCGCCTGCCAGTTGTTTGGCGGTGAGCCGTCCTCGCGCGGATCGGCCCAGACGTACCAGTCGGCCTTGGGGTTCGTGCGGCTCGAGCGGCTCTCCTCGAACCAAGGATGCTCCGCCGAGGTGTGGCTGAGGACCTGGTCGATCATCACCTTCAGGCCACGCCGGTGCGCCTCGCTCACCAGTCGATCGAAGTCCTCGAGCGCACCGAACATCGGGTCGACCGCGCGGTAATCGGATACGTCGTAGCCGAAATCCGCCATCGGGGACTTGAAGAACGGCGACACCCAGATGGCATCGACATCGAGCCCGGCCACGTAATCGAGCCGCTCAATGATGCCCGGAAGGTCCCCGACCCCATCCCCATTACTGTCTTGAAAGCTGCGCGGATAGATCTGATAGATCACCGCCCCCCGCCACCAGCGATTTTCAGTCATGTGCGTACATTGCGTGTCGTTCGTCCTACTGTGACACAGCTCGGCGCCGCTGCGCGCCACTCCGCCCGTCATCGCATACGTATTCAGCGCAAGTTTCGCATACGTATTCATACCAAAGCGATGGGTGTATCAGCGTTGCGCGGCCGCATCGGCGCATGAATACGTATGCGGCCGCTTGCTTTCAAAGTGTTGCTTACGAATCATTCGTCACAGTTTCTTTGCGCCGGCCGCCGGTGTCACAGGTACGTGCCCGGCAACCGTCGCGAACCGCAGCCCATCAGTGGGCCGGTCGTCGACATCTACATCTTTGCCCTCGGGGGGGTTCTCGTGATTACCAGACGCAAGCGCAGCATTCTTGAATTGGCGGTCGCCACCGCATGCTTCGGCGCCGCCGCCGTTGCCGCCGTCATTCCGGCCACGGCGCACGCCGCGCCGCAGAGCACCGCGCAAAGCACCGCTCAGAAGAAGAAAGCCGCCAAGCAGGTGGCCAACGCAGATCTGCTGCACCAGGTCATCGTCAACGGCTTTGTCAGCAGCATCCAGAACTCGATCGCCATCCAGAAGAACTCCGACTCGATCGTCGAAGCGGTCTCCTCGCAGCAGATCGGTCAGCTGCCCGGCACTAGCATCGCCGATGCTCTGGGACGCCTGCCCGGCCTCGCGGTGCAGACCGTAAACGGTCGACCGCAGGAGCTGACCATCCACGGCATGAGTTCGGACTTCATTTCCACGCAGGTGGATGGCGCGATTCAGCCGAGCACCGCGAATAACCGTGACGTGCAACTCGATCAGTATCCGCCGAGCTGGTTCGACACCGTCATCGTGCACTTCAGTCCGAGCGCTGACATGATCGACCCGGGTATCGCCGGCACGGTCAATATGAAGACGATGCGGCCGCTGTCGCAACCGAAGCCGGTGGCGACGCTGAATGCGAATTACCAGTGGATGGAGCCGAACCAGGTCATGCCCGGTCCCGGCGTGAGCAACTCCGGTCACGATATCAATGGCGTGTTCGCCGACCAGTTTCTGCACCACACTCTGGGTGTGACCCTGGGTATAGACCTGGAGTCGAATCCCTCGCATATCCTGCACCAGGCGCCCTGGGGATACGCCACGGTCCCGCATAGCACTAACCTGATCATCGGCGGAGCGAAGAACTACAACATCTCGGACCTGCTGGTGCGCAACGGCTACCTCGCTACCCTCGAGTGGCAGCCCTCGCGCGCCTTCACCAGTACGCTCGATATGACTTACGAGAACACGAACGAGACTCAGCAAGCCAAGGGCGCGGAGTTCCCGCTCGCCTACGGCAGCAACGAGACGATCGTCCCGGGAGTTCTGAGTAACGGCTTCTACACCAGCGGCACCTTCCAGAACGTCTATCCCGTCATCCGCAACGACTACAACCACTACCAGGCGCGCGTCTACAACGTGCTGTGGCACAACCATCTGCGTCTGGCCGACAACTGGGTGGCGAGTCTCGGTGGCAGCTACAGCCGTGCCGAGCGGGATGACCAGTTCCTCGAGTCCTACTCCGGCTACGGCTACAACGGCCCGGCCAACGAGGCGACTCTCGCTGGCACGAACGTCAACTTCTACGAGGGTAACAACGGTGAGCTGTTCCTCAATCTTTCGCAGGGATTGAACGGTAGCAACATTGTGCTCACCGACCCGCAGGGTTGGGGCTCGGGCGCGAATCTGGTGCAGGCGGGATTCATCAATCAGCCGCACACTGAGGACTACATCGCCAACCTCAAGTTGGCCGCCACTCACTACTTCGATCGGGGTCCGATTTCGAGTGTCGAATTTGGTGTCGATCGCCGTCGTCGCAACAAGAGCTACGACATCTCCCAGGCGTTCCTGGTGCTGCCGGGTGCTGCCAACGGATGCCTGCTGATCAGCTGCGGTGCCACCACCACCGCACCGATCACAGCCGCGTCACTCGAGTCGAACACGACCGCCGCGCTCGGCTTCATGGGCGTGGGCCCGGAGGTGCTCTACAACCCGTTCTCGCTGCTCACGACCGGCAATCTGGTGCAATACCCGACCTCGCTTTCCTCGATTGCAGTGCCGCCGAACTGGATCGTGAACGAAAACGACACGACCGGGTTCCTGCAATTCAACCTCCATACCAATCTCGGCGATCAGGTGGGCTTGCGCGGCAATTTCGGCGTGCAGCTCGTGCACACCGGCCAGACCTCGGAGGGATCGCGGGTCGCCCCGGGGTCGACCGCCGGCGGCTCGGTGACGACCCTGCTGCTGCCGACGATGGGCGGCACGAGCTACACGCGCTACCTGCCGAGCCTGAATCTGGTGTTCTCGCTGCCTGACAACAATGACGTCCGAGCGAGCGTCGCGCGTACGATGTCCCGTCCGCGCATGGACGAGATGAGTGCGAGCTTCGGCATCAGCACGAATGTCACGGGGTTGACCAACAGTAATCCGAACCTCGCCTACTTCAGCGGAACCGGTGGCAATCCGGCGCTGAAGCCGACGATGGCGACAAATTACAACCTCAGCATGGAGCACTATTTCTCAAGCCGCGGCGGCTACAGCTGCACGGGCAATCAGGCGAAGAACTCCTCGCTGTGCGCCACGGGCGGACAAGGCTACGTGCAGCTCTCGGGGTACTACATCGATCTGTCGAACTACATCAACCCGAATGCGGCGACGCTGACGAACTTCTCGCAGTACGCTGCGGGCTACCTGACGTCCGCGCAGCAGGCGCAGCTCGGCACCACGTACGGCATTCTGACGATGCCGAACAATCAGGGTACGGGTCACATTTACGGCGCTCAGATCGCCACCAACCTGCCGCTCGGCGACTTGACGCGCTGGTTGGACGGACTCGGCGTGCTGGCGAGCGTGGACCGCTCTTGGAGTGCGGTGTACTACCCGGGAAACACCCAGCCGGTGACGGTGTCGGGACTGTCGAAATGGGATGACAACTTGACGTTGTACTACCAGTATGGCGGCTTCCAGGCGAACGTCTCCGACAGTATCCGCTCCAGCTACCTCGGTCGCGTGTTCGGGATCAGCGCGACTCGTGTCGAGCAGATCGTTGCAGGTCAGGCCACGGTGGCCGCGCAGGTCAGCTACGCCTTCAGCAGTGGCATGCTGAATGGTCTGACGCTGATTGCGACCGGATCGAATCTCACCTCGCAGGGTATGCAGACGTACCAGAACAACGATCCGCGCCAGGTATTGACGTGGGAGGAGTACCCGCGCACCTACAGCCTCGGGTTCTCGTACTCGTTCCAGTAAACACAGACGCATTGGAGCATCCCCCTCGGGCCCTGCCGACGAGAGTCGGCGGGGCCCATTCTTATCCGGCGGTGCTAACATGGCGGCCGGCGATGCGCGGGGAGCACGAATGAGCCAGTTGCCTATCAAGCGTGTGGTCGTGGTTGGCGGCGGTACCGCGGGGTGGCTTGCGGCAGCGGTGCTGGCGCGCGCCATGGGCGCAAGCCTCGAGATCCTGCTGGTTGAGTCCGAGACCATCGGCACGGTGGGCGTGGGTGAGGCGACCATCCCGCAGATCCGCAACGTCAACGCGTTCCTCGGCATCGATGAGGATCAGATGCTGCGCGCCACGGCCGGCACCATCAAGCTCGCCATCGAATTCAAGGATTGGTGGCGGGTCGGTCATTCGTATCTGCATGCGTTCGGCGAAGTGGGGTTGCCGCTCGGCCCGCTGCCCTTCCAGCATTACTGGCTGCGCAGTTGCGCGGAGCCGTCGGCGGTGGACCTGTGGACCTATTCGATCAACGCGGTGGCCGCTCGTGCGCACCGAATGGCGCGGCTCGAGCGCGTGGGCCGAAGTCCGATCGTCGGCCCGAAATATGCATTTCATTTCGATGCGGCCCGCTATGGGCACATGTTGCGCCAATATGCCGAGAAGCGTGGCGTGCGACGGATCGATGGGACCATCGTTGACGTCACGCTGCGTGGCACTGATGGATTCATCGACGCGGTGGTGCTCGAGGGTGGCGCGCGCGTTAGCGGCGACCTGTTCATCGATTGTTCGGGCTTCCGCGGGCTGCTGATCGAGCGCGCGCTCGGCAGTGACCTGGAGGACTGGCGTGCCTGGCTGCCGTGCGATCGCGCGCTCGCCGTGCAGAGCGAGGCGGTCGGACCGCTGCGTCCCTATACCCAAGCCAACGCGCGCGCAGCCGGTTGGCAATGGCGCATCCCGCTGCAGCACCGCACGGGCAACGGGCACGTGTACTGCAGCGAATACATGAACGATGACGAGGCGACGGCGGTGCTGCTGGCGAACCTCGAAGGACGCGCGCTCGGCGAGCCCCGTCTGATCCGTTTTACGAGCGGCGTGCGGCGCCGCACCTGGGTGCGCAATTGCGTGGCGGTCGGGCTGGCGGCCGGATTTATCGAGCCGCTGGAGTCGACGGCGATTCACTTGGCACAGTCGGGCATCAGTCGCCTGCTCGCCCTGTTTCCGGACCGCGGCTTCGATTCTGCCGTGCTCGAGGAATACAACCGCAAGGTGTACGAGGAATATGCTCAGGTACGCGATTTCCTCCTCCTGCACTACCGCGCTACCGAGCGCGATGACACCCCGTTCTGGCGCCATTGCGCCGGGCTCCAGGCGACCGACACACTCCGGCGCAAGCTCGCGCTGTTCGGCGCCACTGGGCAAATATTCCGCGAGGGCGAAGAATTGTTCACCGAGCAATCCTGGCTGCAGGTCATGACGGGCCAGGGCGTGCGGCCGCGCCGCTATCATCCGGCGGCAGACAATCTGTCGCCCGAGCAATGCACGGAGTTCCTCACCAACATTCGGGTCCTCATTCGCGGCGCGGTCGAGCACATGAGTACCCACGAGGGGTTCATTGCCGAACATTGCGCCACCGCGAAGTGATCTCGAGAAGCGGTGGGTTCCGCGATGAATACGTATGCGAAGCGTTGCCAAATTCGCCGCGCCGGACGCATTCTGACCCGGCCGCGCACGCGATCCCGTCAAGGGGGTTCGGAGACGACGGCATGCTGGGTGCGGGTCTGCCGGTGCCGTGAGGGGGCGACGCTCGGTGCGACCTGCGTTCTGCGGCGCCAGGGGCAGCTCACAGAGGGGATGAGACGAATATGACGCTGGGACTTCGCCCGCTGACCGCGGCGGTCGCGCTTTGCGCACTGTTGAGTTTCCCGATCACCCGCGCTGCCGACGCGGTGAGCCTGCTGCCCGAGGGCGCGACAGTGTCGATGTCCAGCGGAGCGCTTCAGCTGACACTCGTGCGCAGCAACGTGCTGCGGGTGCATTTTCTGCCCGGCGGGCACGCAACCGCGCCGGCGCTGGTGATGTCGCCGCGGGCGCCGCGCGCCGCGCGCGGCCCGGTGCGCGTGCAGCAGCGGGGTC
>JAJZFQ010000036.1 GCA_021805275.1 Pseudomonadota bacterium | reverse complement strand
ACCGACCTGTCAGTGACGCATCGCAAGGGCGGTGCCCGCGTTCCGGGGCAGGCCTACGGGATCACCCACCCGGAGAAGCCGGGCTGGGTCACCACGGTGCCTGCGGCCGCCGCGGCGAGCTGTGAGTACGCCGCAGGCTGAAGCGCAGCCGCGAACGCACGGCACCTCTTGTACGTTCCAGTTGCAGGACGAACGATCGGGGCAGGCACGCCCACATCCCCACCGTCAGAGGAGTTTCGCGATGACTATGAGAACCCCGGTGTCAGACATCGAGATCGGCAGCAGCGGGCGCGTCCTGTACCGCGACGGCCCGTCGCACCGGTTGCTGCGCGCCAATGAAACGGCGCTCTCGCCCGAGACGAAGGTCGTGATCGTGCTCGTGCTCTGAGCGGCCCCTCGGTCGGCTGAGCATCCGCGCCGACCCATCCGGCAAAAAGACAGGTTGGGGTGCGCGTCCCGCATCGGAAACCTTTGCGGGAACGCGCATCCCAACCTGAGGGGGGTCGGTAGGCGCTCAGCTCACTCCGCGCGGCGCGAACACCGCAACGCAGCCCTCACGGCACGGGCCGCCGTTGCGGCTCGCGGCAATCGGAACGAACACTTTTCCGCTGCGCGGATCGGCCGCCACGGAAAGTGCATCCGGTCCGCTCGGCAGATTCGCGATCCAGCGGCGCGTACGGGCATCGACGATGCCGAGCACCGGGCCGCCGGGATTTTTCACCGCGGCCAGGTAGTACCGGTGCGCGCGCGGATCGGCATACACCTCGTCCGAGCCGCCGACCTGCACGATGCGCGCGACGATGTTGCCCGAGCGTGCATCGAGAATCAGTGAATGCGCCGGGAACCCGGCGGTGACGGCATCGTCACTGCAACCGACGAGCAGATCGGTGTGCGGCCCGAGCGCCAGCCCTGCCGGCATGCACTGGCGCACGTGAATCAGCCTCACCAGCCGGCGCGTCCGCGGGTTGATGACCGCGATGGCGCCTTCGGCCTTGACGTGATGGAGCACCGGCAGTGACAGATAGAGCAGACCGGTCGCCGGCACGTAGGCCGGCTGCTCGGCCCCGTCCGTGGCGGCGGCGAGCGTGACGCGTCCGACCACTTTGCGACTGCGCGTGGAGATCAGATTGAGAATGGGGGGGCCGTCGTGCTTGGCGACCACGGCGAGCAAATGATCGCGCGGATCATAGGTGAGCTCATCGGTGGTCTTGCCGCGCTCGGTCAGGACGCTCGCGATGATCCTGCGGGTTCGCACGTCCACCACTTTGACCGTTCCGCTGTCGCCGTCGCTGGCCCAGAACGTCCCCGTTCCGACCGCGACCACTCCCTTCGGACCGTCGTGGCCGAAGCCGCCGGCACGGCCCAGAAATCGTCCGGTCGACGCATCAATCAGGTCGAGACCATGATTCGAACGGTCCGAGAACGCATAGATCCCGGCCGCATTGACATCGCCGATGTCGAATGTCCGCAGCGGCTGTCCCGGAACCGCAATCTCGCCCACCCGCCGCAATGCCGTCCGCAGCGGCGCCGCGGATGCCGCCGCGCCACCGGCCAGAACGGCGATCGCCACCGTCAGCATCCACAGAGCACGAACGCGCAGCGGCGCCGGGATTGAGGGAACGGTATCGGTCACAGGAGAACTCTGGGTCGGGATCTCAGGGGCGCTCAGTGTCGCAGCCCTTCCTGACACCCATATGACACGGCGCATCGATCCGTCGCAGCGCCGGTGCGCGCAGCGAATTCGGAGCACCGGTGGGTTGCGCGGGTGGAAATCGTCGGAAATTTTTACAGATCACCCGCATCCCTCAGATCTGAAAGTTCACAACACCTTGTTTTCAAAATAAATATTCACGCCTGGCATCATTTTTGCTGCATTTCGACCGCGTGCCGTCGGCCGCGTGCAAGCGGGTGAACGGAACACGGAGCGGGTGCTGCGGCCACGAAGCCGGCAACGCCAGAACCTGCGAGGACGCCATGATTCAGACCTGGGAGTCACGCTCATGTCGGTACTGAAACACGCCCGTTACTGGCTGGCCGCCAGCGCACTGACGCTCCTCGCCAGCGCACTGGCTCACGCGAGCACGCTTTCGGCCACCTATTTCGAAGTCTCCAGCCATGATCCGAGCTACAACACCCTGTGTTGCGGGACGTACTCCAACGAGGTCCTGGCGAACCTCGGTCCGAACGGATTACCCCTGCTCAACCCGAGCTACTCCGGCACGATGCCGAGCAATCAGGATCTGAGCAACGGCCAGCTGACCTGGTGGAGTCCGGGACTGAATACCTACGTCACGCAGACGGGCACCGGGACGATCACCCTGCCCTTCGATCAGAGCTCCAATTTTTTCCCGCCGAACGGTACCGGCACCAACGATACGAATGGCGGACTCACGGCGATCTTCTCCGGGTACCTCAATGTCCCCACCACCGAGAACGTCACCTTCGGCATCGGCGCGGACGACTCGGCGTTCGTGTACCTTGACGGAATGAATGTTTGCGATCTCGGCGGCGTTCACCCGTACACCCTCGGGACGTGCACCGCGCAGACGCTCAGTGCCGGATCGCACCGCATCCTGCTCTTCTACGATGACATGAATCAGGTGCAGGCCGGATTGTCATTCAGCATCCAGACGAACGGCGTCACCACCGTCGGCATGCCGGAACCCGGCTCGCTCGCGCTGCTGGCCGCCGGTCTGCTGGGCCTCGGGTTCGCCGCCTCGCGCCGCCGCCGCGCGGCCCTGGGTCGGCGCAGCTGACCCCGCAGCACGGCGCCGCGCCGGTCGCGCCTCCGCTGAGATTCTCTTCGGTCGTCCTGACGTCGCAGACGTCAGGACGACCGGATCGGTTTCCAAATCCCCCGCCCACGACGCGACAGTGCCGTTTACCTCCCCGGAGGCTCGGCTCGAGGCACTCCTCTTCGCGTCCTCAGAGCGGTACGCCGCAGCGGGCGAGAACCTCGCGCAGATCGCGGATTGGTGGGAACACCTCGTTGTTCCAGTCCGCGCCCTGGGCGTCGTGCGCACGCTGCTCGTGCTCGACGATTTCCTGGTCCTCGCGGAAGATGTTCTCGGTGAAGTGCACCACGAATGGCCAGACCACGTGGATCAGTCCCGGGATCGGGGGCTTCTTCACCGACAGATAGCCGAACGTGCGGTTGGTGCGGTGCTCGGCATCGAGCGGCGTGTAGCACAACCACACCTCGAGCACCGGATCCTGTGTTTCCTGAATGTTGCGGCCCACCCAGACCCTGAGACTCTGCGACGGATAATCGGTGCGGATGCGCATGTGATCGCGGAAATCCTGCCGTTCCTCGCCGCGGCTGCGCATCATGTCGACGATCACGCGCTCGCCGACCGTAGACTTGCCCTCGCTTCGGCTGAAGCTGTACTCGACCTCCGCCCATCGCTCCCCATGGTTGCGCCCGAGGCAGCTGGCACGGATCGAGCCCATCTGCTTGCGGTGCATGAACTGGTGGTTCATGTCGAAGAGGTTCTCGTGCATGAACGTATAATGGCAGGCGACTTCACGGTTCAGACGCCGGGTCTTGTAGTCGCGTCGTTGAGACGCACCGAGCGAACTCGGCAGGCGTTCTTCGGCCAGTTCGGCCTTACCGGGGAAGATGAAAATGAGACCGTCGATCTCGCGGACCGGGTAGCTGCGCACCCCGTTCGGACGGCGCTCCTTGCCCAGATACGGCACATCCGTGCATTTCCCCGAGCAATCGTACGCCCAGCCATGATAGTGGCACTTCAGGACGTCCCCGGTGACCACACCGAGGTGCAGCGGCACCTGGCGGTGCGCACACCGGTCTTCCAGCGCAAAGACCCGCCCGCTCTCACCGCGATACAGCGCGATCGGCTCACCGGCGAACCGGCGCCCGAGAATCTGCCCCGCCTTGAGCTCATCGGACCACGCCAGCGGATACCAATAATCGGGATTCGCAGCCGTCCGCCTCAGATCCACGTCATTGTGCGTGCCCGCCGGGCACTCACCCGTCAAGGTCGATTGATCCTCGAGCATCGACGCCCCCTGTTGTAATGAAAGCCGCAAGACTACTCTCAAGGCGCGTCCCGGAGAAAGCTCTGTTTCGGGACCGGCGGGACCGCCGCCTCATTCGAGCCGCGCCTCACCGCCGTGGCCAACGCGCTTCGGCGCGGCACCGCTGCCGGATCGCTCCGGAGGTCTTCGATGCGACGGTAACGAGTATACGTGAGCGCGGCGTACGCGCCTCTGGCGAGCCGAGCATCCCGCACGACGCTCGTTCGGCACCGGTTCACAGCCGTGAAGAATTCTCTAGTCAGACCCTACTTTGTGCTGTAAAGTTCTCCGCGACCACCGATTTCGATCAGACGGCGGCGCAACCGCTTGGGACGGGGACTGACAGTCAGCGTTTTGGGGACGTACGACCGTCGACAACACCGTAGCGGTGCGGACGTGCAGTGGGGGGACTTCTTCATCCGGGCGACGGAATCGATCGCGCACTCCGCACACACGCTGCGGGCGGCGTAGAGCGCGTCGCACGGCCCTCACGCCCGACCCGAGGCCGAGAGAGCCACCATAGCCGGCGCGCCTCAAACGTTCCGGCCGACCAGGCCAGTTGCGAATGCGCGATGTCGATGATGTAGACGCACTCCCCTCACGATCTCACTGGACTCGACTGCTGGCACCGCGCTACTGGGCCCTGTGGCTCATCCTCGGCATGCTGCGTCTGCTGGTGATGCTGCCGTTTCGAGTGCAGCTCGCCTGCGGACGGACGCTCGGGGCGCTGCTGCGCAAGATGCCGGTGCGCTACGTCAGCATCGCGCAAACCAACATCAATATGTGCCTGGCGGATCTGCCGCCGAACGAACGGGACCAGGTGCTGAAGCGCCACTTCCAGAGCCTCGGCATCTCGGCAATGGAAATCGCACTGGCGTGGTGGGGAGATGGAGCACGTATCCGCAAGCTGGCTCGCATCGAGGGATATGAGCACGTCAAGAGCGCCCTCGCGCGAGGACGCGGAGCGATTTTGCTGACGGCACATTTCACGCCGCTCGAAATCGGCGGACGGATCCTCTCGGAAATGTTCCCGATCAACATCCTGTATCGGCCGACCAAGAACGAAGTCCTGGCGCATCTGCAATGCCGGTTGCGCACCCGCAACGGCGGACGTGCGATCCGCAGCGACGACATCCGCGCGATGGTCATGGCGCTGAAGAACAACGAATGCGTGTGGTTCGCGCCCGATCAGTGTTACCGCAAGAAAGGCGCGGAGATGGTTCCGCTGTTCGGCGTTCCCGCTGCGACCAACACTGCCACGTCGCGCATTGCACGCATGACCGGCGCGGCCGTCCTGCCGTATTTCGTCGAACGCCTGCCCGGCTGCGGCGGCTACCGGCTGGTGATCCTGCCGGCGCTCGAGAATTTTCCGAGCGATTCACCGGCCGCAGACGCCGCGCAGTTTCATCGCTTGATCGAAGCCCAGGTGCTGGCGGTCCCCGATCAATATCTGTGGATCCATCGCCGGTTCAAGGGCATGACGTCCGACTATCCGGATTACTACAAGAAGTGCGCGAAAGCCGCCACGACGGACAACACCTCCGATCCGCAAGCACAGCCTCGCGCACTGTGACCGAACACCGGTCGCGCCCCTTCGTGCGTGCGCGGCTCACCGAGCGGTACTCGATTTTTCGTAGCGCTCGGTGCGTACCGCAGGATGCACCGAGCCACAGCCCCTAGGACACGTCGCTCGCCTCGCCTCACCTCGGAATACGCGCAAACACATTCCCCGCGAAGTGATCGGGTCACCCCGCGGCGCATCGCCCGAGCGCAATACCCCTCGAGCGTGCTCACGGAGGACGTACTCACCGCAGCCCTCCCGCTGCCGTGAAAGCAAGCCGCGGGCCGGACTCACCGGCCGCGCGCGTCCGGCCTGTCATCCCAACCGCCGAGCGTTCAGCCTGTCTACCGGTCAGCCCCGCCATCCTCGACCTACTGCGTTAACTTCAGCCCGTCGGGTGCAAATATCGATTCAAAAATGACCCGATGGCCGTCAGTGCCTTGATCCGATCGCCACTTCTCGCCAGAGAATTCCCGCCCCGCGCCAGCCTCGAGAACGTGACATCCTTGCCCTGCGCCTTCAACGCGTGGGCCATGGCCGCAGATTGACTCTCCGGCACGACGGTATCGTCCTGCGTACCGATGAGCAGGACCGGCGCCTCGATGGCCTTCACCGCATGAATGGGGGACTCTCGGGCCACTTTGGGATCCACGGGCGATCCAATCCGGCTGCGCCAGGCCACCAGCGCCGCGTGCGTCGAATCGCTTCCGCCAAATACGTGAATCATATGCGCAACCAACGCACCGAGATCCGAGATGCCGTTGACGCTCACCGCACAGGTATACGTGCCGGGAGAAAACGCAACTCCCGCCAATGCGGCATACCCGCCATACCCCATGCCCGCGATACACACCCGATGTGGGTCGACCAAACCCTGTTTCACCAGCAGGTGCACACCTTCGATTGCATAGCGTTGTGACACACCTCCCCACAAGAGGTAGCCCCCCTCGGTCGCAAGCGCGGTACCCGACACCTCTGGCTGCAACACCACATCGCCCTCGGCGGCCAGAAACTGCGCGAACCAATCGAAATTCCACAGACTGTCCCCGACCGCGCCCCCGGGAACCAACACGACCAGAGGCAGATCCTTGCCGCCGCCCGGCGGTATGTAAACCTCCGCTTTTACGGTCTGGCCGTCGTGGGCCGGATATCGCACGGCATGCACTTGCGCCAACTCGACATGGGCGAGCTGCGGATAACTCGTACCGGCAATCACTGCGCTGTGAGCCGCGAAATTAATCAGATAATACGTGGGTGGGTCCTGCGGATCATCGACCTCTGCGAGCACCTCCTGGCCATTCCGCGAGTGATCGTAGACCTCGACCCGGCGGCCCGGGAAGACGTGCGCGATGGAGTCGTAGCGCGATTTCGCCGAAGGGTCGAACCAGAGCCTGTGCGGATCGGACCGACCGACCCACATGTAAAGCAATGTCTTCGAATAGCGCGAGAGATCGAACTGAGTCACCCTGTGCTTCGCACCGGGCAAGAGTTCCTGCGGTGGCGAGCCATCGAGCGGAATCTTCCACAATCCACTCCCGCCCGGCGCGAACGCCAGAATCGCATGCGCCGTGGGATCGAGTTGCGCGCCAAAATCCGGGACCTGCCCGCCGGCGTGATGGTAGATCGGTCGCCAGGTATCACCCTGCCTCGCCTCGATCGTGTAGCGATTCGCATGCCATTCGGCGCGCGCCACGGGATTGCCGGCATTATCAATGAACCAGCCGTCGGTGTACGCATCGCCGGAGGAGATCGCCGTACTCTTTCCCGTCCGAGTGTCCACTGCGAACAGCGAGTCCACCATGCCGGAATCCCCGACTTCGCTGTGGATCATCGTGCCGAGCGTCGAGCGGTAAGCGGTCGGATTGAACATCCTGACCGACATGATCACCGTGTGCGGCCGCTGCGGAATATCCCAGTCGAGCAATTGCACGCCGGTGGTGAAATAATTTCCCCCGACCATCCGGTCCGACAGCAACGTGCGGATCTTTCCGGTGGCGATATTCAGCGCAAGCACAATATTGATTCGGATGGGCTGATGCCATCTCAACTCCGATTGGGGCGGCGCCGGCTCCGTCGTGACGGCTCGCATCAACAGCGTACGGTCGCTTTCCCACCCCAACCAATACACCGTGAGCGCTGGGGACAGCCGTACTTCACGCCGGACCGCTTTAGTGCCGACGTTGAAGATGAAGACCCCACTCCCCCGCCCCCGAGGCTGCGTCCACGCCACCACATGTCCGCTGGGACTGAGCGTCAGATCACGAACATTCGGCAGCGCACCGAAGTCGGCCGCGAGATTCGTCTTGGCCTGCCCTGCCCAGGCAGCCGTCGACAGCATCATCAACGTCACTAACGCCCCAGAATATGATTTCTTCACGCTCACTCCTCGCGTGTTTTATGAACTTCTGATTTCCGGCACGACCGCGTATTGATTGTGTTTCGCCCGCATCCCCTGCAGCCAAATTGGCGAGACCAAGTTCCGCTGGTCAGACGTGATTTACCCCCCGTCTCTTGGGGAGATCATGACATGGCCCCGCGTCAGTACACAATATTGATCCGCCTCGGTCAAGCTCGGCGCCTCTGCATTGCGCCGTGACCGTCGAGCATGTCCATGGGCGAGATCTTCCGGTCCGCCCATCCGCAGCGGAGCTCAGCGTTCATGAGAACGCATACCGCCACGGTATTAGCTTATCGGCACATCCGCATGTGCAGGACCGGGAAAAATTTCTCGCTCCCCTTGCGCGTAGCGATGATCAAAATCATCCGAACGGGGACCGCTCTCGCGGTCGGCAATCATCTGGGTGCCCGCGCACGAACCAAACTCGCCGCGATTGCCGGTCCATCGACGCTCCTCATCAATGATCCACTCAGCGCGCGGAACCGCGCTCCTGCACAATTCCCTCAAGTGAGTCACTGACACGCTCGAGCGTGCCGCCGTTTGTCACGCAGGATTACGATGAACGCATCAGACGCAGGAGGTTACGCAGTGCCCATCCGCCGGACTCCTTTCGAATTCCTCTCTTCAATCGCCTTTCCGTTTGCATTCGCGGTCTCTGATCCGCCGTGCGCCCGGGCAAGCGCGCGTTGGACGGCGGCAATGGCCCTCTCGACGTCTCGATCCGATGTTCTCCAATTCACGACGCTGACCCGCATTGCACGTATGCCTCGCCAGGTCGTAGTGGAAAAAAACGCCTCCCCATCCGCATTCACCGCCGCGACGATCCTGCCTGTCCAGCTGTCATGATCGCCATGGATCGGCGCAGGACGTTGATCCAGGAATCGCACCAGGCCTTGATTGAGACGCGGCTGCCACGGCATCTGCGCCCCAGGGAGCTTCCCGATCTCCGTGACCACCCGTCTATACCGAGATCGACCTGGCATCCATCGCGCTCTCAAAGCACCTGCCTCCTGAGTGCGGCGAGACGAAAAAATAGCACCAATGGTGCGACAATTTCGTCCCACGCAGTCCGGGTGTGCTCGACGCTGTATGGAGACGTCCGTAGCGACGTCCACCGCGGACGTCAGATGTTTCAATCATTGGAAGATAGCAAAAGGCCCCGGCATCATGCCGAGGCCAGTCACCGATCGGGCACATACCCCAATCCAATGTCCATGATGCAATCGACCGACGAGCCACGCAAACGTTGCGGCCGCGGCCCGACTGCCGAGTTGACCCGTTACCCCGAGACAAACCCCCGTATGACAGCCCACTCTCGCAAGCAGGCAATTCATCGACCCGGTACCACCAACGTCTATGCCGACCTCGGCTATCGCGCCCCTGAGAGCATGCTCGTGAAAGCGCAGCTCGTCAGCAGAATCGTCGAACTCCTTGCGGAGAGAGGCATGACTCAGACCCGGGCCGCGACTGTGCTCGGCATCCCGCAACCGGAGCTATCGAAGATTCTCCGCGGCCATTTCCGTGGATTCTCCGAGCGCAAGCTAATGGACTGCCTCACCCAGCTCGTACAGGACGTACAGATCGTCGCCCGGTAAAGACCCGATGATCGCAGCGCCGGAGCAGTGTCCGTGACCCTCGCGTAACAACGTATGATATGACAATGAGACTAGACAGGCGTCCACCGATCGAGGCAAGCTCCGGCAACGTATTCGCGGATCTCGGACTCCTGGATGCGATAGACCTCGATACAAAAGTGCGTCTCGCAGTGAAGATCACTAAGCTGGTTGCCGCGCAGCACCTCAGCCAAACCAGGGCAGCGGTACTACTGGATCTCAGTCAACCGGAGATCTCCGCGCTGACGGACTACCGCCTCGATGGGTTTTCCGTTGAGCGACTCATGAACTTCATCGCGGCGCTTGGGAAGACGTGAAAATATCGTTCAGCCCGCGAAGCCCGTAGGATCGCACGGAGAAGTGCTCGTCGAAGCGCAGCCGATCAGATACTACGCGACTCGCCTGGCGCGAGGGTCGAGGGTCGATCTTCCGGACGATCGGATGCGCGCATACATGGCGTCCGGGGCCAAATCGATCGCGCCCGGCCAGGTAAGTGCGCCGTGCTCCAGAAGCACTCGTGAGAACATCTTCTCGTCGCACAGTGGGTCAAAGCCGTCTCCGAGCGGTCCTTGGGACAGTCGAGGACCGAGATCTGCAATGCCGCTAGTGCCGTCGGCAAAGGAAACCTCGATCTTGTATTCCGGCAGGACCTTGAATCGGACGATGGACCAGATGGCCATTGCAATTACTCCGACGGTTGAACGGGAACGGTAGGCGCGGGGACCTGCCACCGCTCCCAGTTCTTCATCAGCTCGTCCCTGTGAAGTGACGCCCATTCCACCACATGGCGTGTGCACGTCGGGGAACTGACCCGTGAATGACATCCAGGGTCGCAATATTGTACTGCGCCTCATGCTCCCCATAAGTGGCATGAAAATGCGGCGGCGGATGAGACTCTCTCTCAGTCTCGAACTAGCGAAATGCAGTTGGCCAATGCCAAGATGACCGAGCACTTCTCAGGTCCGCGTGCACCGAGATATTGACAAGAAGTGTGCTCCTCAGCGTCCGCCAGCCTTCCAAGGGTCAACGATGGCGACCTTCAGTCCCTGAAAATGTCGGACATTTCGCGTGGCGATCGTGGCGTGACGCGAGAGCGCGATCCCGGCAATCTG
>JAJZFQ010000156.1 GCA_021805275.1 Pseudomonadota bacterium | reverse complement strand
GAACATGATGATGTCGATGTCCGGCGGCTGGTTCTTCGTGGTGGCCGCCGAGGCGATCAGCGTCGGACACACCACCGTGACGCTGCCGGGGATCGGCTCGTACATCGCCCGCGCCATCGCCGAGCGCAATCTCGATGCGATCGGGTGGGCGATCGGCGCGATGAGCGTCGTGATCCTGATCTTCGATCAGATCATCTTCCGCCCGCTGATCGCGAGCGCCGACTGGTTCCGGCTCGAGCAGGAAGCGGGGCTGACCCCGAGCCGCTCCTGGGCGCTGACCATGATGCGCCGCTCGCGCCTGCTCAGCGTCGCCGCCGGCGGCTTCGTCGGCGTGGTGCGTCTGGGTTTCAGCCGGGCTCCCGCGCCGCGCCGCGCGCGGCGCGAGGGGACCGATGGCCGCTCCGGCGAGTGGCTTTGGTATGCCACGGTGGCGATCGTGGTGGCCGCGATCGGCTGGACGACCGCCCGCTACGTGTTCGCGCGCGTGCCGCCGCATGAGGTGCTGCACGTCGCGGGACTGGGCCTGTTGACGCTGCTGCGCGTGGTGGTGTTGATTGCGCTGGCGAGTGCGATCTGGGTGCCGATCGGGGTGTACGTCGGCATCCGCCCGCGGCTCGCCGCGGCGGTGCAGCCGGTGGCGCAGTTCCTGGCCGCCTTTCCGGTGAACCTGCTGTTCCCCGTGGTGGTCTCCGAGATCGTCGCGTTTCGGCTGAACCCGAACATCTGGTTGAGCCCGCTGATGATTCTCGGCACGCAGTGGTACATCCTCTTCAATGTGATTGCCGGGGCCTCCTCGCTGCCGAATGAGCTGAAGCAGGTCGGCAGCAATCTGAAGGTGCGCGGCTGGCTGTGGTGGCGGCGCATCGCACTGCCGGCCGTGTTCCCGTTCTACGTCACCGGGGCGATCACCGCCGCCGGCGGCTCGTGGAATGCGAGCATCGTCTCGGAGGTTGCCGCCTGGGGCAACAAACACCTGGCGGCCGCGGGACTCGGTGCGTACATCGCCAATGCGACCCGTGCCGGCAACTTCGCCCGCACCGTACTCGGGATCGTGGTGATGAGTCTGTTCGTCGTGATCATCAACCGACTGTTCTGGCGCCCGCTCTATGCGCGCGCCGAGCGCAAATTCCGCATGAGCTGAGGGCGAGCCATGAGCGACGCTGCGAGATCTGCCGCCCCGCCCGAATCGCTGCTCGAAGTCGAGCACATCGAGCGCAGTTTCTTCAAACCCGACGGGGATGAGCTGCGGGTGCTGGAGGATGTGAACCTGGCGCTGAAGCGCGGGGAGATCGTCGGCCTGCTCGGGCGCTCCGGCTCCGGCAAATCGACGCTGCTGCGCGTGATCGCCGGTCTCGATGCGCCCTCGCGCGGCACCGTGCGCTACCTCGGGGCACCGGTGAGCGGCCCGGCCGAGGGCATCTCGATGGTGTTCCAGGGGTTTGCGCTCTTCCCCTGGCTCACCGTGCTCGGCAACGTGCAGCTCGGCCTCGAGGCGATGCGCCTGCCGGAGGCCGAGATCCGCAAGCGCTCGCTCGCGGCGATCGACCTGATCGGGCTCGACGGCTACGAGTCGGCCTATCCGCGCGAGCTCTCCGGCGGCATGCGCCAGCGGGTCGGGTTCGCGCGCGCATTGGTGGTGCACCCGAACATCCTGTTGATGGACGAGCCGTTCTCGGCGCTCGATGTGCTCACCGCCGAGACGCTGCGCAACGATTTTCTCGACCTGTGGGGTCGCGGCGAGCTGCCGATCGGCGCGGTGCTGCTGGTGACGCACAACATCGAGGAGGCGGTGCAGATGTGCGACCGCCTGCTCATCTTCGCCACCCATCCGGGGCGGGTGGTGAGCGAGATCGCGATCGATCTGGCGCATCCGCGCGAGCCGCTCGATCCGCGCTTTCGCGCGCTGGTCGATCGGGTGTACGTGGAGATGACCGCGCGCCCCCGCCACGGCCGCGACGGCGTGCGCGCCGAGCGGCCGCTGGCCGCGACGATCGGCACTCCGCTCGAGCACGTCTCGACGAACCTGCTCGCCGGCCTGATCGAGGCGGTGAGCGAGCCGCCGTACGGCGGGCGTGCGGACCTGCCGGCCATCGCCCAGGCGCTGCACATGGAGGGTGATGATCTGTTCCCGGTGGCCGAGACGCTGCAGATGCTGCGCCTGGCGGAAGTCGGCGGCGGTGACATCCGCCTCACCGAGGCGGGGCTCGCCTTCGCCCATTCCGACACCGATGAGCGCAAGAGCCTCTTCGCCCGTCATCTGCTCGCCTACGTGCCGCTCGCGGCCCACGTGCGCCGGGTGCTCGATGAGCGCAGCGCGCACCGCGCCCCGAAGAGCCGCTTCCTCGATGAGATCGAGGACAACATGGCCGAGGAGGCCGCCGAGCAGACGCTGCGCGCGGTGATCAGCTGGGGCCGCTATGCGGAGATCTTCGCCTACGACGATCAGCGTCAGGTGTTCACGCTGGAGAATCCTGCGTGAGTGCCGCCGAGGGGCGCGCGCAGCTGCTGCTCGTCGATGACGATGCGGAGCTGTGCGCGATGCTGCGCGAGTATCTCGAGCCCGAGGGGTTCGGTGCCGAGTCGGCCGAGAACGGCCAGAGCGCGCTCGAGCGGCTCGCGCGCGGCGGGATCGACCTGGTCGTGCTCGATGTGATGCTGCCGGGACTGAGCGGTTTCGAGGTGCTGCGCCGGCTGCGCGCCACGAGCCGCGTGCCGGTGCTGATGCTCACGGCGCGCGGGGAGGAAATCGACCGGGTGGTGGGCCTGGAGATGGGCGCTGACGATTATCTGGCCAAGCCCTTCAGTCCCCGTGAACTCGTGGCGCGGATCCGAGCGGTGCTGCGCCGCATGGCCGATGCGCCCGCCGGCGGCCTGCTCGCATTCGGCACGCTCACGCTCGATGTCCGGGCGCACCGGGCTCAGGTCGAGGGCGAGGACTTGGAGCTCACCAGCGCGGAGCTGCGCATCCTCGAGCTGCTGATGCAGGCCGACACCCGCACCGTCGGGCGCGAGGAGCTGATGCAGCAGGCACTCGGGCGGCGGCTGCTGCCCACCGACCGCAGCCTCGACACCCACGTCAGCAACCTGCGGCGCAAGCTCGCCCGCTTCACCGATCGCATCCGCATCCAGGGCGTGCGGGGCGCCGGGTATGCCCTGATGCAGCGCTGAATCCATGCACTCGCTCTTCTGGCGCATCTTCTGGTCGTTCTGGCTCGCGATCGCCCTGATCCTCGTCGGGACCGTCACCGCCGCGGTGGACGAGGTGATCGTGCACCGCGAACAGATGCCCTGGGCGCAGCGCGGGGCGCTGTTCCAGCAGGCCGCGGTCGCCTTCGAGCACGGCGGTCCGCCGGCGCTGAAGCACTGGGCCGAGGGCTTGCGCGGTGGGCCGTATTACTGGCGGACCTTCGTGATCGGCCCGAATGAGCACGACATCCTCGGGCGCTCCGTGCCACCGTTGCTGCGGGTGTTCCTGGTGCCCGGCCCGGCGGACCACACCGGCCGCCCGCCGCCGATCGGCGGGGCGCTGGTGCTCACCGAACCCGACGGGCGGATGTATCAAGTGGTGGTGACGGGGCTGCACCGCCACCCGCTGCTCTTCTTCGGTGCGCTGGGGCTGCCCGGGGTCGGGGGCACCACGCTCGCCGTGGCGCTCATCGTGAGCACCGTCATCTGCTTCCTGCTGGCGCGCTACCTGGTCGGACCGATCGACCGTCTGCGCCGCGCGGCCCGCGCCGTGGCGGCGGGCCATCTCGAGGTGCGCGTCGTTCCGGACATGCGCGGCCGGCACGATGACCTGGCGCGTCTCGCGGCGGACTTCGATGCCATGACGGGGCGGCTGCAGGGGTTGCTCGAGTCGAAGCAACAGCTGCTGCGCGACGTGTCGCACGAGTTGCGCTCCCCGCTCACGCGCCTGCAGCTCGCGCTCTCGCTGGCGCAGCGCGAGGAAGAGGTGCCGCGCCAGCTCACGCGCATCGGCCGCGAGGCCGACCGGCTCGAGCAGCTGATCGCGCGCATCCTGCGTCTGGCGCGGCTCGAGCGGGCGCCCGGGGACATCGGCGGGGAGCCGCTCGACACCGGCGCGCTGCTCGAGCAGATCGTCGCCGACGTCGCCATCGAGGCCGATGCGCGGGGTTGTCAGGTGGTGCTTGAGCGCGACAGTGCACTGCAGACGCTGGCCGATCCGGAGCTGCTGCGCAGCGCCTTCGAGAACGTCATCCGCAATGCCGTGCGCTACGGCGCCGCCGGCACCGCCGTCGAGGTTAAGGCGCGGCGCACGGCGTCGCCAAGCGGCGGGGAGGGGGACATCGAGGTCACCGTGCACGATCACGGCCCGGGGGTGCCGGAGAAGGATCTCGAGGCGATCTTCGAGCCGTTCTACCGAATCGATGCGGCCCGTCACCGCGCCGTCGGCGGGGATGGGCTCGGGCTGGCCATCGCGGCGCGCGCCATCGCGGTGCACGGCGGGCGGATCAGCGCGCGCAACGGGGCGGCTGGCGGCCTCGAGGTGCACATGATTTTCCCGGTGCGCCGCCTTGCACCGTGAGGCGGTTGTGGCGGGCGAGGGGCGCTTTCCGCTACAATTTCGGCCATGAAAGTGATCGTTCTTGTCGGTGCCACGGTGGCGTTGTGCGTAGGGGTTGCGGCCTTCGCGCTGCACTTCGAACTGAGTGCGCGCACGCATGCATTAGCGGAATTGCGCCAGCTGAGCGGCCAGACCCAGTCGGACCTCCAGCGCCACCGCATCACGCAGACGCGGGCGAGTGCCGTCGATGGTCGGCTCGATCAGGCGCGCCTCGAGCTGAAGGAAGACGACGTCCGCGGCGCGCAGGTATTGCTCGATCACGTCAAAGCGACTCTCGATACGCGCGCTCGCGCCGCCTGAGCGCCCGGCGTCGGCGCCGGGCCGGGACGCGTATCCTCTCGAACGTTAGCGCCAGAGCTCCCGCGCGCGCCGCGGCATCCGATGCGCGATGTACTCGTCGATTGCCGCGACCCATTCGGGCACGCTCGTGAAAGCACCGCGACGCACGCGCTCGGTGGTGATGTTGCGGAAGAAGCGCTCCACCCTGTTCAGCCACTCGCCGTGGGGGTGACGTTGCTGGCGCATCGCGAAGCACCTCCCGCCGGCCCTGACGGATGCCGAGAGTTTGGCCGCGAAATTTACCCAGCATTGGACAGCGTCGCGAGACGCAACCCGGGTCCGTGAGATCCGCGACGTCCATGTGCCCATCCGATGACGACGTGGCGACATCCACGTCCCGCTGTTCGCAAAAAAGCGCCTCATCAACGCAAACCGGCGACGTGCAAAGGGCGATCAGCCGCATCGGGCAAGATGCTGATACCCAGATAATTTGTTAAACCGAGGCGTACATCTCGCCTCAAGACCACTTTTTGCGTACACTTTAACGAAATTTACGTTCAACTAAACGCGATCGCCATGCTTCACTCGTACGCCTTTGCGAACTTTCGCAGCTTCCGCGAGCGCACGGAGGTATCGCTCGAGCTGGCGGAGAACGCATCCGTGAACGGCTGGGACCGGGTGTCGCGGTCAGGTCAGCGGCTGACAACGGCGCTGGCGGTGCTCGGACCGAACGCCTCGGGCAAGACCTCGCTCATTCATCCGCTGGCGTTCCTTGCGTGGTTCATCCGGGATTCCTTCAGCGCGAAGCCCGACCAAGGCATTCCTGTCATCCCGCACTTCACCGGCGCAGACTCGCCCACAGAATTTGAAGTGATCGCTGACGCGGACGAACCGGAGAGTCTGTGGCGCTATCGCTTGAGCATGACTGCGCAGGAAGTACTCGCGGAGTCTCTGGAGAAGAAGATACGGCGGGGACAATGGTATCCGGTGTTCACGCGCACGCGGGTGCAACCAAAGCGTTATGAAGTGAATCAGGAAGGCTTTGGTCTCGATCCGTCGCAAGCTGAGGCGGTGCGCGCGAACGTATCATTGATTTCCTGGGCGGCGCAGTTCGGAGTTCCACTGGCGCGCTCGCTGGTCAATATGCCGGTATTCACGAACCTGAACGACAGCGGCACGATGTGGCAACCGCGCAGTGAGATCTTGGAACTCTGCACACGCCATTACGCGCAGAACGAGGGACTTCGAGTGCGGATGCGGGATCTGCTCTCGCAGTGGGACTTGGGTCTGACCGATGTGTCTATTCGCGAGCACGAGATTCCGGACGCATCGGGCACGAAGAAGCCGCGGTGGTTTGCCTACGGGGTTCACCGCGACCCGGCGCGTGGGCAGGACTATTTTCTGCCCTTTATGCACGAATCGAGTGGCACTCAGGCCGCGTTCACTCTTCTGGCGAAGATGCTGGTGGCCTTGGAGGGTGGTGGGCTCGTCGTGTGGGATGAGCTCGATGGCGATCTGCATCCGCACATGCTTGAGCCGTTGCTCGACCTATTCTCGAATTCCGAGACCAATCCTCTTAACGCGCAGATCGTCTTTACCTGCCACGCGGTGGAAGTTCTGCGGCTTTTGCAGAAATCTCAGGTGATGTTGGTGGAAAAAGAAGGTTTGGAGAGCACGGCATGGAGACTGGATTCTCTAGAGGGCGTGCGGAGCGATGACAACCGCGCCGCGAAGTATCTCGCGGGGGCGTATGGTGCGGTGCCGAGATTATAAGTATGGCACCTCTGACACGGACGAACACCACGGTGCTGCTGGTCTGTGAGGGGTACGCGGAGGTAGAGTGGGTTCGTGTCATTCGTGATTTGTACTTGCCGCGGGGATGCGGCATCTCATTGCGGTCGGAAAATCGGCGCGGCTTCGGAGGGTCGGCGGCCCTGACCCTGGCCGTACAACGTCGACGCGAAGGGGATTATGACCGCGTGGGCGTGGTGGTGGATACCGATCAGCTTTGGGGAGATGCGGAGCGTCAAAAGGCCATCGAGCACGAAATTGCGGCCATTGAATGCATTCCCTGCATCGAAGCGATGCTTCTGAGCGTCGATGGTCGCCGGACACATGCTCGCACGGCCGATAACAAGGATGCCTTTGAGCTGGCATATGGCGCGACAGCGCACAGACCCGGGGTCATCCAGAGACATTTTTCGCGCAACAAGTTCGACGCTGCTCGAGGCCGGGTTCTCGCCGTCGATCGGTGCTTGAAGCTTCTCGATTGCTAAGGTTCGGGGTTGTTGCCCGATTCGAGACCGGCATCGGCAATGCCCGCAGGAAACGACCAGCCACCCCTGAGAGTAATGCGATACACTAAAATCCAGAATCTGGAGATTATTTCACCGATTGCCCGACGCCTGTGCGCGCCGCGGCGTCCAGTGTAGTGCATCAATCTTTGGGGAACTTAAGCGGCCTTGGCGCGGATAGTCTTTATGCAGGATATCCCGAGCGCTCTGGGTCCAAATGAATGGCTTTGGATTGGTGTTGTGATGCGCGATGTACTCGTCGATTGCCGCGACCAACTCGGGCACGCTGGTGAAGACACCGCGACGCAAGCGCTCGGTGGTGATGTCGCGAATGAAGCGCTCCATCCTGTTCAGCCACGAGACCGAGGTCGGCGTGAAGGGCGCCTGAAAGCGCGGGTGTTTGGCGGGCCAGCGCTGCACGGCCGGATGCTTGTGGGTGGCGTAGTTGTCGACGATCAGATGCCATGTCTTGTCTATGGGGGGCTTACGGTCGATCTGGCGCAGGAACTTCAGCCACTCACCGTGGCGGTGACGTTGCTGGCACTGAGCAATGACCTGCCCGTCGAGCACATTGAGAGCCGCGAACAGCGTGGTCGTACCATTGCGCTTGTCGTCGTGGGTCATGGTCGCGGCACGGCTCTTCTTCATCGGCAATCCCGGTTTCGTCCGATCGAGTGCCTGTACCTGGCTCTTCTCATCGCAGCACAGCACCAAGGCGTGTTCAGGCGGGGAGAGGTACAAGCCGACGATATCTTCGAGTTTCTCGATGAACTGCGGGTCGCGCGAGACCTTGAAACCGCGCACACGATGCGGCTTCGGGCCGTGGGCGCGCCAATGCCGCGACACACTCGCCGCGCTCACCCCAAGTTCGGCGGCCATGCGACGCGTGCTCCAGTGCGTGGCCGCTTTCGGCCTGCTCTGCGTGGTCAGCTGCACCAGACGCGCCACATCCACCTTCACCGGCGGGGCCCCGCGGGGCAAATCGCGCTCAATACCCGCCAGGCGCATCCGCGCATAACGCTTCCGTCAGCGCGCTACCTGCACCCGGCCCGCCCCCACCTGCACTCCAATGACCTTGTTCTGCAGCCCATCGGCCGCCAACAGCGCCATGCACGCCCGCTGCGCCAATCGCACGCTCGTCAATCTCGAGTGAGCCAACCGCATCAATTCGGCTCGCTCCTCATCGCTCAACACAATCTCGGGGGCTACGCGCACTCTCGCTCTCCAGTGCCATCGCTGGTAGCACATTGGACCCCGGAGAGTCCTTTAAGTCCCTGTAAGAACGCGACGCTACACTAGTGTCTGATCGACCTCCATCTGAGCCGCAACAGCACCCGCTGCCGCTCGCCGCGCCGCTCGAGTCCGCACCACCGCCCCCCGAGACGATGGCGCCCGACGATATCCCCTTGCCGCCGCTCGATGCACCGGCGGTGCATCTGTCGATGAGTTCCTGGGGCGAGCGTCTGGAGCGCCTGCTCAGCACCCGCTCCCGGCGCCTGTTCCTGCAGGTGGGCCTGCCGTGGATGGCGGCGCTGCTCGTCGGCTTAGTCTCGGTGCTCTATGCGCGCTGGAGCACCGATGCGTACGACGTGTTTCGCGACTGGATCGCCGGCCGGTCCTGGCTTGCCTTCGCGCTGACTCCGGGCCTGACGGTGCTGGCGGTTTACCTGACGCGACGCTGGTTCTACGGCGCCGAAGGCAGCGGCATCCCGCAGGTCATCGCTGCCATCCATGCCCCGCGCGATGCGGACGACACGCTGATGAAGCGGCTGTTCGGGCTGCGCATCATCTTCGGCAAGCTCGCCGTCTCGCTGCTCGGATTCCTCGGCGGTCTGACCATCGGGCGCGAGGGGCCGACGGTGCACATCGGCGCGGCCATCATGGTCGAGACGCGCCGCTTCTACCCGCGCCGCAGCGTGCGCCTGGAGCGCCGGCTGCTGCTCGCGGGCGCCGCGGCCGGACTGTCCGGTGCCTTCAATACACCGCTCGCCGGCGTGGTGTTCGCCATCGAGGAGCTGGCGCGCAACTTCGAGACGCGCACCAACGGCACGATGATCACCGCGGTGGTGTTCGCGGGCCTGACCTCGCTCGCACTGGCCGGCAATTACCTGTATTTCGGGCAGCTCAACGTCACGGTCTCCCTCGGCATGGCGTTCGTCCTGCCGGTGGTGCTCGCCGCCGTGCTGTGCGGACTGCTCGGCGCGGCATTCAATTATTCGCTGCTGCACTGGCGGCGCTGGATGCCCGAGCGCGTTCACACGTTCCGGGCCGGCCGGCCGCTCTGGTACGCATTCGCGAGCGGCCTGCTGATAGCCACGGTGGGCGTCGCCACGCACGGGCAGACCTGGGGCAGTGGCTACGATCAGGCGCGTGAGCTGTTGCACGGCACCGCGCCGCTCAGCCAGGCGTTCGCGGTGACCAAGTGGGTGACCATGGTGGCCAGTTACCTCGCCGGGGTGCCGGGCGGCCTGTTCTCCCCGTCGCTGTCGATTGGGGCGGGGATCGCGCAGTGGGTGCATGCGGCGTTCGCCTGGACGCCCATGGCGGCGGTGATCGCGCTGTGCATGACCGGCTATCTGGCGGCGGTGACCCAGTCGCCGATCACCTCATTCGTGATCGTGATGGAGATGACCAACGGCTCGGCCATGGTCATCCCCATGATGGCGGTCGCATTGGTCTCCTCGCGCATCTCCGCGCTGTTCACCCCGCCGCTGTATGAGGCGCTCGCCGAGGAGAAGTACTTCCATTACGAGCCGCCGCCGGAAAGCGGTGTCGGGCGGGTCGAGCCGACCGCCGTCACCTGAGCTGGGGCGATTCGGCGATGGCGCCGGCGAGTGGCCCTGGCCTGAGCGCCCGCCGGCCCCCGGGGCGCGCGGCACCCCTCGATCTTCGGCGCGATGCAGTGCCTTGCGGTGCGCCTCAGCGCTGCACGGGGCATTCATTCCCGCGCGCAACATGCGCAATCGCGTGCGCTGCAACTTTGGCCGCGTCGCGGTGTTCTCCTGAGGTCACAGGCACCAACACTCACTCAGGAACTCCGTCATGAGCACGACATCGAAACTTCTCTTCGCCACCCTGGCTCTGGTCGTCACGTTCGCGAGCACCGCGGTCATCGTTTCGCCGTACACCCACGCGCCGCAGTCGCAGGTGGCGCGCACGCGCTGATTGGTGCACACCGTCCGGATTGCGCGGTCCCGGTTGGGGGCTCACCATCCGGACGGTGACCGGGACTGAGGTCCGCGCAGCGCCTCGCAGTGCGAGCGGACCCGGAGGACGCCCGCCCGGACCCAGCCGTTCGACCGAAGAGTCGCGGGCACCCCTGGGAGCGCGGACGGCCCCACGTGCCGAAGCAGCTGCCGCACAACGTGTCGGTCCCGGTGCTCACCGTGGCCTGGTGAAGGGGGCACGTGGTTTCGGCAGCAACGGATCGGCCTATCGCTGCGCCATTGCCGCAGCATCACCGTCAAGCGGCTGTTCCTGGCCCCGGCCGAACCGCCACCGCCATGCGTGGCGCTCGCATGTGCCGCTCAATGGCGTCGATCTGGGCCGGGGCAGGCGCGCTCAGGTGTCC
>JAJZFQ010000082.1 GCA_021805275.1 Pseudomonadota bacterium | reverse complement strand
CTGCGGCAGCGCCGACACGCGGCCCATCAGCCACAACGCCGTCGCATACAGCCCCATTCCGACCCCGGGGTCACCGCGCTCCAACCGGATGAGCGTCGGTACCGAGCACCCGAGACGCCGAGCCCAGGTGCGCTGGGATTCTCGTCGCCGAACCCGTGCGACGGCGAGATTCTCACCGAACTCGCGCAGCGCCCGAGCGACGGCCGGCGGGAGCGTATCCAGAGCAGGAGCCGATTTTGGCATACATATAGTTTATCAATACGATTAAATTGATCAACTTTATATTATCACTTGGTCTCCCCGGGCAGGGGCGACCCGGTGCGCGATACCGCTGCTGACAGCCGGAATTCTCATCCATACCCGGGAGACCCGCGGCCCCGGACAGTCCTCCGGGCGGCCGGGGCGCTGAGGACACGACTGCAGCCGGAGAGTCCGCCCGGCACGACCACCAGAGACTCGACGGACCCGCGGGCCCGTCGCCTCGACGCCCCTCCGAGCGCAAAGCAGTGAACCGCCGGGTGAAGTAGAGAGGCCGCGATGATTGGGATATTGCGTGCGGCGCGCGGGGAGACGTCGGCTCGGACGGGATGCAGCCCATCCGGTGCGCTGTGAGCCGTTCGAGCCAGTCGGGATGCGAGGATCGGCAGGTCAACTGCCGACAGCAATGGCAGCCATCCCAACCGTCTCCTACGCGGCACGCTCCGCGCGGACTCCGTCTGCTGAATGTGCATCGAGAGAGTGATCTTCGTGCCGGAAGCGCCCTGGGTCGAGCGGCCCTCGGCCTGCATCGAACGGTCGGTCCGCCCCTTCGGTACTCTTCAGCGTGAATGACGGCCACCGACCCGCGACTGCGTCACCCGCCGGAGAGATTCACCCACATGGGGACGTCAGCTCGTCGTACCCTGACGCCCGTACTGATCCTCGAGCCGCACGATATCGTCCTCGCCGAGATAGGACCCCGACTGGATCTCGATGATGTGCAGTGGGATCTTGCCCGGATTCTCGATGCGGTGACGCACGCCGATCGGGATGTAGGTCGACTGGTTCTCCTCGAGGAGGAACACCTCATCCCCCCGAGTGATGCGAGCCGTCCCCGACACCACCACCCAGTGCTCGGCGCGGTGATGATGCAGCTGCAGCGAGAGCACCGCGCCCGGCTTGACCTTCAAACGCTTGACCTGAAAGCGCGGCCCGGACTCGATGCTGTCGTAGCTGCCCCAGGGCCGGAACACCTCGCGGTGCAGGCTGTGCTCGTAGCGCCCCGCCTCCTTCAGGCGATGCACCAGCTTCTTCACGTCCTGCACCCGGTCCTTCGGCGCCACCAGGACCGCATCCTTGGTCTCGACCACCACGTGGTCGGTGAGCCCCACGGCCGACACCAACCGGCTCTCGGCGTACAGGTAGCACCCCTCGGAATCCTCGCAGATGACATCGCCGCGCAGCACATTGCCGTGAGCATCCGCGTCGCTAGCCTCGTGCAGCGCCGACCAGGACCCCACGTCGCTCCAGCCCGCCGCGAGCGGCACCACGACGGCATCGCGAGTCTTCTCCATGACCGCATAGTCGATGGAGTCCGCCGGGCAGGCCTCGAAGCGCTCCGGCGCAATGCGCGTAAACTCCAGGTCCGCGCGCGCCGCGCCGAACGCCTCGGCGCACACCCGGGCCATGTCGGGGGCGAACCGGGCGAGCTCCTCCAGGTAGCGCCGGGCGGAGACGAGGAACATGCCGCTGTTCCAGTAATACTCGCCCGAAGCGAGGAACGCCCCGGCCCGCTCGGCATCGGGCTTCTCGACGAAACGGGCAATGGCGAACGCCGCCCCCGCGCCCGCCCCGCGCTGGATGTAGCCATAGCCGGTCTCCGGGCTCGTCGGCACGATCCCGAAGGTGACGAGCTGTCCCGCGAGCGCGGCCGCCAGCGCCGCCCTGACGGCCTTCTGGAAGGCCGGAACGTCCCGGATGACGTGATCGGCCGGCAGCACCAGCAGCAGAGGATCGGCCTCCCCCGAGCGCTTCAGGGCCGCGAGCGCTGCGAGCGCAATGGCCGGCGCCGTATTGCGTGCCACGGGCTCGAGCACGATCGACTGCGGGGTGACGTGGATCTCGCGCATCTGCTCGGCGACCAGGAAGCGGTGCGCCTCGTTGCACACCACCACGGGGGCGGCGGCCGAGAGGCCCTCGAGCCTGAGCGCGGTCTGCTGGATCATGGTCCGCTCGCCGGTGAGGGCGAGCAGCTGCTTCGGGTACAGCTCACGCGAGAGCGGCCAGAGCCGCGTTCCGGCACCGCCGGAGAGAATCACCGGAGTCAACATGGCAGTCACCTTGAAACCTCAGGCCTTTGTGCGTTGAATCGAGCGGCCACGCCCGATCGCGTAATACGCCAATCCAAACCGCTCGACCCCCTGCGGGTCGTAGAGATTGCGGCCGTCGAAGATCACCGGGCTCTTGAGGCTCTGGCGCAGCCGCTCGAAGTCCGGACTGCGAAATTCCTTCCACTCGGTGATGATGGCGAGCGCATCGGCCCCCTGGACCGCGCCGTAGGCACTCGCGGCGAGCGTCAGATCGGGCCGCTCGCCATAGATGCGCCGCGCCTCGCCCATCGCCACCGGATCGTAGGCCTGCAC
>JAJZFQ010000311.1 GCA_021805275.1 Pseudomonadota bacterium | reverse complement strand
TCTTGAGCAGATCCGCAGTCTCCTCCGCAGTCGCGCCGAGGAAGAGCCGCAGTTCCACAATGCGGGTCTTGCGCGCGTCGATGAGTTCGAGCTCTTCCAGCGCCCGGTCGATATCCAGCACGTCCGCAGACGGGCCGACGGTCGTGCCGAGGAGATCCAGATCGAGTGGAATGCGAATGCCGCCGTCACGTTTGTCACGGCGCTCGGCGCGGGCGGCATCGACGAGGATGCGACGCATCAGCAGCGACCCCAGACTGAAGAAATGCTCGCGATCGGTGAACTGCAGTCGCCGCTGCTCCGCGAGCTTGAGGAACAATTCGTTGACGACGCCGGTGGGCTGCAGCAGATTGGCGGCCGACTCGCCGCGGAATAGCGCTCCGGCGATCTGCCGCAGACGCGGATAGACGAGACTGAAAAGCGGGTCGAGGGCGGCCGCGTCACCATCACTCCAGCGCCGCAGCAACAAGGTGACATCGCCGTCTGAACTCACAAAACCGTGCACCGAGCGTCGTTGCCCGATCTCTCGGCGGCACGCAATGCAATGACCAGCGACCGTGACATCGTCCAAAATACTAACAGCTAAGGGTCCCGAAGGCGTGTCGAAATCGACAGCGCACGGCGGCGTCCTTGCGCGGCCAGTAACCCTGACGGACAGCCACTTGGCGGAGACTTATGTCAAAGAATCAAGGGCATGGCTCACGCTACACGACCTGTGCGTCACTTCGGTGCGAGGTAATGCGGCGGATCGCTGGCGGCGTCGTGAGTCATCTCTCCCGGCTTCGGCGCCTACCACCTTGAGGGACCGAACGTCTCAACGGCTAATGCCTCTTCAAGCAAGCCGGCCCATCTTCGAACTATCGAAGCTTCTCATGGACGGCGGAACGCGTCAATGAGATTGAGGTGCGACGAGAGTTGCTAAGGAGGTGCTTTCTTTAGTGGCGCAAAGCCACGACGATGATCGTCGGCCCGCCTGCCCCGAACGGAGGTGGAGCCGACCTGATGTTCAGTCATCAGTGGCCTACGGGCTATGGCGGGCATCCGCAAGGAGCCGTCTAAAGCGCCCCGACAACGTACCCCTGCGCGAGCGGCGGCATCGATCCGCGAGGACGATTCCGGAATCTGCCAGCTACAGGCGGATGAGGGGCCAGGCCCGGTGGTCGGGTGAACCCAGGTGAACTGCCGCAACTACCGTAACATTGAACAGGGGAAAATAACTGTATGCGCCTGAGCCAAAAGGGCACGCGGTCGGATGTCTCGCTTTCAAATCGGGACACGCTGCCTCCCTCCTCAACTTACGGAACAAAGCCAAAAAGCTAACATCCGGCACTTCCCCCGATCGAAGCCGCCCCTACCGCGCGAGCGGTTTAGTCCCCTGAGCCGGGAGCGGTCTTTCGACGCCGGTCTGCAGCATGTCGATGTTTTCGCATCGTGGTCATCACTGCTCACGCATCTCATTCCCCGCCATCGTCACCGTCCAGGTCTTGCCGTCAGGGGAACGCGCGGTTACGAAATGGATGCGGTCGCGACCGCTGAAGACGTTGATTGTACGGTAGCGCACGCCCTTGGCATCGGGTGTGCCGAGATAGGTCCAGTGCTCGCCGGCGCTGGTAAGAGTGCCGGGCGGTCCGAGCGCGGCGCCGCCGGGCAGCACGATCTGAGTGTGATAGTGGCCGGGCGGGAAGTCTGGAATGAACACTACCAGCGGGCCGGGCTTGCCGTTTACGGCCTGCTGGCAGGCGAAGGAGCGTCCGATTTTCGCGCAGTCGTTGATTAGCTGATCGGGCTTCTTGGGGGCGGGCGTGGTCTGCGTGACTTGCCAGGCGCCCTCGTACAGTCGCAGCGGCGCGTAGACATCGGTTGTGGTAGTTGCACGGACGGTGACGAACGCTGCGCTGCCGATCAGGCCGATCAGCAGGCTCCATCGCGCAATTATCGCGATATTCATCGCGGCGTCTCCCTGCTCGGATTAACTCATGGATATCAGTTGGAGGCGTCGAGGTAAACCACTATCGGATACGGCAGGAGATTTGGGGTCGATGGAAGGGCGGCTCTGGGATCTGGCGGCTGACGTTCTCTCGGCCTGAGCGGTACGGATCGGGGAGGGGGCATATTCGGGCGCTTCCTCCCCATCTTAAACAGGCCGCGTCGCGTGTCAGCCGCGAGCGGCGGCCACGATCGTGCGGTGCACAAGAGCCGCGAACAGGGGTAGCTTGTAGGCGTTGTCGCAGAGTGGTGTTGCCCGCGCGATCGCGGCAGACGCGGCGGCGCGCGCGTGTTGATCGTCGATCACCGCACCGATGAGGCACCGTTCGGCGGCGACAGAGCGATGCGGCGCGGGGGCCGCCGCGCCGAGGATTATTGCTGCACGGTGGCAGCATCCGTCGGTCTCCAGCTCGAGCACGACCGCGACTTCGGCGAGTGGCCAGTCGAACGAGTCCTTCTCGCCGCGCCTCGAATAGGCCATGCGCAAGCCTTCGCAGATCGCCGGAAGGTGCACGGCGACGAGGACTTCTTTGGATTGCAGAGCATTTTCTCGGGTGACGTCGTCTACCGGCGGTGTCAGAAACGACTCGAGCGGCAGGCGGCGAGTGCCGCCCGCGGCATCGATCAGTTCGACGGCGGCGCCGAGAGCGACCAGAACGGCCGCCAGTGACGAGGGGTGCACGATCGCGCAGCGCTGGTTGTCGAAGATCGCGTGGTAGCGATTCTCACCGTCGTGCGCGAAGCAGTGTACGCCGCCGCGGCGCAGGCAGCGTTGCTGCCGCGATCGAAAATACCAGCAGCGCGGCCGTTGCAAGAGGTTGCCGCCGAGCGTCGCGACGTTGCGGATCTGCGCGCTGGCGGAACCGGCCGCGGCGGCCGCGAGTGCTGGGTAGCGCGGGCGAATCAGCGGATGGGCGGCGAGGGCGGCGAGCGTGATCGCCGCGCCTACTCGCGCGCCGCCCTGGATCTCGGCGATCGACTGCAGGTCCGCGAGGTCGCCCACGCTGATCAGCTGCGCCGGCGCGAGCACTTCTGCCTTCATCAGATCGAGCAGGTCGATGCCGCCGGCCATGACGAGCGCGCCGTGGGGCACGTCATCCATCCGTGTCATCGTCTCGGCGCAGGTTGCCGATGCGGACGATGCCGCCTCCGCGGAGGATCGCGCCTGGTGCCATGCGAACGGCTTCATCGCGTGGCGATCCCCGGCGGTACCTTGCCCAGCGCGGCGAGCACGGCGGCAGGCGTGAGCGGCAGGGCGCGCAGGCGTATGCCGATCGCGTTGTAGAGCGCATTGGCGATCGCGGGGGCGGTCGCGATGTTCGCTGGTTCGGCGATTCCGTAGGCGTCAGTCGCGCTGTGTGCCTGGTAGTTTTCCAGCACGATCACCTCGATGTCGGGCGTTTCGCAGGCGCCCGCGAGCTTGTATTGCTCGAGATTCGCGTTGACCATATGGCCGGTGTGGCGGTCGAGCAGGCGTTCCTCGAACAACGCGAAGGACAGTCCCATCAGCACGCCGCCTTGCACCTGGCTCTCGATGAGGCGAGGATTCAACGGGCGGCCGCAATCCTGCACCGCCACGACGCGCTCAACCCGCACGCTGCCGCTCTCGGTATCCACTGCAACCGTGGCGAATTGCACGCCGCCCAGGTACTGCCGTGCGATGGCTGCATCGCCCAGGCGCTTGTCAAAACCGGCATAATCGTCGGTGCGTGAGGCGATGGCACTCAGGAAATCGGTGCGCGAGCGTGCAGCGACCTCCGCCAGAGCGAGACTGCGCGACGGCGCGCCACGTACCCGTATCCGGCCGCCCTGCGCGATCAGTTCGGCCTGATCGGTCTCGAGCAGCGGTGCGGCTTCTTGAAATAACAGCTGCAGCACGCGCCAGGCGGCGGTGCGTGCAGGAGGCGTGATCGAGGCGGTCGTCCGACTGCCGTAGGACGGCGGGCCAGCGGGGAATCGGGTATCGCCGATCCGCACCGTGACCTCCTGGGGGAGAATCCCAAAGACCTCGGCGACGACCTGAGCCATCACCGTGCCCGTTCCGGTGCCAATATCCTGCACGCCCGAGAGCACCTCGACCGAGCCGTCACGATGGATCCGAACCTCGCAGGATGCGTTCAGGTGCACATTGGCCATCCACAGGGATTGCGCAAAGCCGATTCCGCGCTTGATCGGCCCCGGATCCGCCGCTGGCGGCCGGCGCCCGGACCAACCGATACGTTGCGCCCCGATGCGCCGTTCCTCGCGACGCACCGGACTGGGGTCGATCCGGTCGCGCAGCTCAAGCGGATCGATGCCGAGCTGTCCGGCGAGTTCATCGACGGCCTGTTCCATTGCCCAGGCGCCCGGCACGGCACCGGGTCCACGCATCGCGCATCCAGCACCCGCATTCGTGAATACGTCGTACTGCTCGCCGTGGTAATGGACACAGCTGTAGAGCCGCTCGGCGACGCTCCAGACTCCGGCGCCGAGGGCGACGCCGGCGCTGCCATAGCTGGTCAGCGCGATGGCCGTCAGCCGACCATCGCGACGCGCCCCAAGGCGCAGGTGCTGCCAGGTGGAGGGTCGATTGCCGGCATCGATTTGCTCCTCCTCTCGATCGAGCACGATGCGCACCGGTGCCCGCGCTCGGCGCGACAGACTCACCGCGAGGCGGCCGTAGACGCCGAGCGTCGATTTCGAGCCGAAACCGCTGCCCACGGTCGTGGCGATCACGCGGACTCTGGTGAGCGGCAGGCCGAAAGCCTCGGCCAATTCGTGGCGAACGCCGCTCGTGTACTGGGTTGAGAGGTACACAGTGAGTCCGTCCGCTTGCCAATCGGCAACGATCGCATGCGGTTCCGGGCAGCAATGGGTCTGGACCTGAGTGGTATATTCGGATTCGAGCTCGATTTCAGCATCAGCAAAGCCGAGCGCGACGTCACCGCGGCTGACAATCGCCGGCCCACGGACATTGCCGTGCAGCGGTAAGCCCGCCGGTGCGGGATAGCCGGAGGGGCTGCCGCAGGGCGCAGACTCGGCGTCGTAGACCGGTATCGCCAGCGGGTCGCGCGCCGCCGCGAGGCTGACCACGAACGGACGCGGTTCATAGTCGACTACGATTCGCTGCAGTGCCTCCTGCGCCGCGTCCGGGGTTTCGGCAGCGACGGCAGCGAGCGGTTGCCCGACATAGCGGGCGATCGGCATGTGCGAGCCGTGCGGCCCCTCCAACAGTTCGATCGCGCGTACCGCAGGATGGCACAGCGCGGACGACACGTCGATCGAGCGTATTTGCGCGTGGGGCAGGTTCGAGCGCAGGATGCGCCCGTGGAGCATGCCGGGCAAAGTGATGTCAACAGTGAACCGGCTCGCCCCCGTGACTTTATCCCTCGCGTCCAGACGTGCGGTGGATCGCCCGATTGCCGCAAGATCGGCATTTGGCGCGAGCGGCGGTGGTTCGTCCGCCGGGATTTGCCGCGCAACGTGGGTGAGGTTGACGCCGAGGATCCCGTAGGGGAACTGTTCGGTGCGCGTGATTGGATCGTCCGAGGCCCTCATGGCGCCGGCTCCTTCATCAGCGAACGCATCGCGGCGAGGACGTGCGGGTAAGTACCGCAGCGGCAGAGGTTGCCGCTGATAGCCTCGCGGACGTCGACGTCACGGAAGTCGGGTCGATCGCGCAGCAGGGCAGCGCAACTCATGATCATGCCGGGCGTGCAGAAGCCGCACTGTACGGCATCCTGATCGATGAAGGCGTGTTGTACGCGGTGCAGCTGTCCGGCTGCCGCGAGGCCTTCGATCGTCGTCACAGCGCGGCGGCCGACTGTGACCGCGAGCAGCATACAGGCATAGACCGGTGCGCCGTCGAGCCACACCGTGCACGCACCGCAGGCCCCGCGGTCACAAGCAATTTTCGTGCCGGTGAGCCCGGGCAGGCTTCGGACGGCCTGCGCGAGCGTGGTGCGGGGCTCGACCTCGATCTCACGGCAAACGCCGTTGATGTCGAGTGTCAGAGTCAGTCGGCCGGATCCACTACCTGCGTCGGCTTGGTTCATAGCATCGCTTCCCGCCAGTAGACGATATCCTGTGCCGTCCCGCCACCCTCGTCGATCGTCGGAATTACCTATCGACCAGCGCGCCGGTCGTGCGATTCCGGCACAGCCGCATGTCCGCACGCTGTCCGGCACCGGCGTCGTCGCTCCAGCGACGACGATTGGCATCCCTCGTGAGCAAAAAAAGCTCGACGGGTAGACGGGCCGGTTCGAGGCGAACCGAACGGCGCCAATCGTGAGCGGAATCTTGGCGACCCTATTGGTGAGCGCGCACCGCAACGGCGCTTGCGCAGGGCGGTGAGATGAATGTTGGATCAACATCCCACCGAGGGCACCCAAGGGATGAGGTCGTGGAATCCTGGTGCCCCGGCGGCTGCTTGATCCATTGCCCCCGGGCAGTACGCGACCGCGCAGCGCGCGAGGGGGCCGCTATCCCCATCCGGTCCGGATCAAGAAAGCCGAGTGTGCGCAACGCGCGCACCCAAGGGATCGCAATTCATCGCTGCGCAGTTGCCGCGTGCGCGCCGGTCCGGCTCCGAGCGATGTCGGCGCGCTACAGCACGGTCGTCGCCGTGACACCCACGCGATTGCCGGCGAGTTCGCCATCGAGCATGTCTTTGCAGGTGGCCCGACGGATGCGGCCCGGCAGCTGGCCGGTGCGGCCGACATTGCCCAGCAGCGGTATGTTCCTGGGGGCGCTTGTTCGTCCTCGGGTGCCACGGACCTCCCTCACAAGCCAACGAGACACCGGCTGAACCGCGTAACGACGCCGGCGTCGATGACCGTGGGGAGCGCCACCTGCTGCCCCGGGGGGCTACGCCGTGAGGCATTGCGCAACCGGTTTGCCATGGCACCGTGCTGCCGCTGTCATTCGACGCCGTACGCTTGGCCGTCCAAGAGGTTTGAGCCCGACCGGCTCGCGGCGCCTGCGGCAGGACCGCTGGTCGACGGCCCCTGGGGCGCACCCGGCTGCCCGGGGCCGGCGGGTCAGGTCCGAGAATTGGGCGGATTGCCCCATGCTATCCTGCTGCCTGCCGGCGCGCCTCGAGTGGCGGAAGTGCTGGCCCAGAAGCCGTTTCGATGACAACGGGGGCGCTGGCTTTCTGCCTGATACATCGCGCGATGGGCTATGCCGGTAAAACCCCTCCAAGTGTCGCGCATGGTAACGGACCGCTTCGGTCTGGCGCGGTCGCGGCAGCTTCGACAACGGGCCGCTATGCGGCAATCGCCGCGTTTCGCCGCGTCCATGTGTCCGCAACCCGGGTCAAAGTCCGGTTTCAGGCACGATGACTTAAGCGCGGGTCTGCGCAGCTGAAATGGGGCGACCGATGTCGGAGACAGGCACGTTTCGGCGCACAGAACTCGCGGGTAGCGCGCTCAGCAGCACCCATTTCACCGTTCGGACAGCGATGCCCGTTCTGCTCGCGAGCTTGGCCACAGTGCACGGATTCACCGACGGACAACTGGGCAACATCGCCAGTGCTTACAGTGTCGGTGCGACCCTGATCGCCGTCACGTCCGTGTTTTGGATGCGCGCCAACTCGTTGCGCCGCCAGAGCGGGTGGTTTGCCGCGTTGGGCCTCGCCGCACTGACGGCTGTTGCGCTGTGGCAGAACTATGCGTCCATATTGGCGACATTCCTGATTGCCGGAATCGGCTTTGGCGGCGTTTACACGCTGATGATCGCATTGCTCGCACAGGCCGATGACCCCAACCGCGCGTTCGGTTGCCAGTGGGGACTCGGCAGTCTCCCGGGCATCGCGCTGCTCTACGCCATACCACTCTTGGGCGGGATGAGGGCCGGCCGGGTCGGTCCATTACTATCGGTGCTGTGGGTCAATGCCGCTGCGGCCCTTGCAGTGACGGCGCTGCCGGGCCGTTTGGTTGCTCGCCGGCATGAGTTCGGTACGCCGAACAGCGATGGGGTGGCGCCGGCAGACCGGCGGGCGGCCGGAATCGGTTTGGCGGCGATGTTCGCGTATTACCTGGGTATCACCGGGGGGTGGTCCTTCTTGGATAAGGTGGGAATTGGCGCTGGCATCTCACCTGCATTCTGCGGCGGAGCGCTTGCGGTCGCTACCGCAGTCTCGAGTCTCGTTGCACTGGCGGCGGGAAGATTTGCCGAGGTTGGTGCCCGCAGGGGCGGCATGGCCGCGGCGACCGGGGCCATGCTGTTCGGTCTCGGCATGCTCGCGATGCGGCCCGATGATCTTGGGTTTACCATCGGCACAGTGATCTTCATCGGGCTTGCGACCTTTGTCCTGACCTATGCGACCGGGGTGATCGCGCCGCTGAATTTGAGCAGTCGCGCAGGCGCCATGCCGGCCATCGCGCTCGGTGCAGGATCAATCGCCGGGCCTGCCATGGCCGGTCACGTATATCAGGCAGGCGGGGCAGCGGCGATGTTGTTTGTCTGCGGATTGAGCTTGCTCGTTGGTCTGCTCGGCTATGTCATGGTCTACACCGCAACGGTTGGAGCGCGAACACGCGCGCCGGTATCCGTGCCCGGGGTCGATGGATAGCTGATGTCGCCGGCCGGGCTGGCGTCGCGGGCGATTCCGACTTCGGGTACGGAGCACCCGCCGCGGGGACGCAGGGGTTCGGGGGTGGCTCCGCGCTCGACCGTGCCCCCTGGCACCGCCAGCGCAGTCCGTCACCAAGTAAGCACCTTGCCGGCTTGGCTCAGGATAGGCAGCGCCGCGCTCGGAGTCATCAATGGCATCGTTTGACGAAGATCAGCTGCGGTCATCCCGAGCAGGTCGAGCGATTGAGAGCAGCCGACCATCTGGACGCCGTTCTCCTGCGCAAGTTGCATGAACTCAGCGATGCTTTTGCCGCCCGGCAGCGGATAAATCCGTTCCGCCACACCTTTCTTGAGGAGCTCGGTTGCAGGTCCGGTGAAATACAGGACCACGCTCTGTTCCATCGCTGCTGCCGTGGAGGCGAGGAAGAACGCCGACGGCAGGCGCTTCGGGTTTTCCAGACCGGTGATCAAGATGATGGCGAGATCCGGGGCCTGTTGAGTGCTCATACCGAACTCCATTGCATCATGACTCTTGGTCGTGACATCGGGCAACCCGGTGCGATACGAGGTTGTGACACAATAAAAAACTGATGTGCACGTGACCGCCTTGGCCGCGCTGCCGCCCTGGGTTCCGCGGCACGCCGCAACCCGGCGCGGTCGCTGGACGGCGCTGAAAGTAGCGCTTGGGCCCGCAATCGGCAATGCGCATTATGCCTATACCAGTGTCCTCACCGTAACGGGGTCCCAGCGGATCGGGCGGCAGCGATAGCGCTGCGCCTGCGGCACCCATCCGAGTGCTATGCAGGAGAGTGTCTGCGACCGGCAATCGAGTCCGGGTAGTCGACCCGTCGCTCACCCCGCCTGATCGGCGCGCGCGGTCCGCCGCGCTACTTCGCTGTGTGCCCTGAGCAGCACGGCGATCGCGCATGAGGCGAGGCGCGTACGCGTGTCGTCCGCGCGGCTGGTCAACATGATCGGAACGCGCGCACCGAGTACGATGCCCGCGAGCTGCGCGCCAGCCAGATATTCCAGCTGCTTGGCCAGCATGTTGCCGGCTTCCAGATCCGGCACGACGATAATGTCGGCGCGCCCGGCGACGCTCGAAGTAATGGCTTTAGTCGCTGCCGCCGCCCGGGATACCGCGTTGTCGAACGCCAGCGGACCGTCGAGCGTCCCGCCGGTGATCTGGCCGCGGTCAGCCATTTTGCACAAAGCCGCGGCATCGAGCGTGGATCTGATCTTCGCTGTCACCAGTTCAACGGCCGAGAGGATCGCGACCCGGGGCGTTCGCACGCCGAGGGTTCGAGCCAGATCAATTGCGTTCTGGACGATATCGCGCTTGTCCTCGAGTGACGGATAGATGTTGACCGCAGCGTCGGTGATGAACAGCAGACGCGGGTAGTGCGGCGTGTCGATCGCGAAGACGTGGCTGATCCGCCGCTCGGTGCGCAATCCGCTGTCGGGATCGATGACACAGTGCATCAGTTCGTCAGTGTGCAGCGCGCCCTTCATGATCGCGTCGACTTCGAGGCGCCGCGCCATCTGGACCGCCTCGGCGGCCGCCGCGTGGCTGTGTTCGGTGGCGCGGATCACACGGCCGGCCAAATTGATGTGCGCAGCGCGGGCTGCCGCGCGGATGCGTCTTTCCGGTCCGATCAGCACCGGGGTGATCAGACCGGCACGCTCGGCCGCAATGGCGCCCCGGAGCGATGCCGCATCGACCGGATGCACCACCGCCGTACGCAGCGGCCCGTGCCGTCGGGCCGCGCCCAACAGACTCGCCAGACGATGCGGCGCCCGTAAAGGGGCGGTCGGGCGTGTTCGGGTTCGCGACGCGTCAGTCATTGATGCCACCTTGAGCTGGCGCGGCCGATGCCGTGCTTGTCCTGCCGGGCGGCGCAAGCAGTGCATAGCGCCGGCCATGCGGCAGATCATACCGGTGCACGATCACGGCGGCATCCGCCGCTTGCAGTTGCTGCGCGAGGCCATCGCCGGGGCGATGCCACACGCCGAGCGTTCGCAGCAGCGGGGTGAAAGGTCCTGGGGCATGGCCCGGCAGCAGCACCAGCACGCGACTGCGCGACCCGTGTGCGGCGAACCATGCGGTCACGGCTCCTGCGGCCCGTGGCGCGTTCGCCTCGAGCGTAGTGAAGCGGGTGTCCAGTCCACGGTCGAGTGTCGCGATCGTCGTCTCGTCCGGATTCAGCAGC
>JAJZFQ010000181.1 GCA_021805275.1 Pseudomonadota bacterium | reverse complement strand
CGCCCTCGGCAAAGGCAATCACCTCGGCACGCTTCATTCCGAAGCCCTCGCCCATCCAGATCCAGTGTTCGGAGTGGGCCTTCTCGACACGCCTGAAACGCGCATTGTGCGACGAATATCAGGGCTTCCTGTTCAGCGCGGCCATTCCAGCGGAGACATTTTCCAAGAAGCTACCGCGAGCAGACCAGTCCGAAGCGGAGGAAACACCGTTGACGTCCTGTGCAGTAGCGGCTCATGCGGTTTCCGCGTAGAGCTGAATGATCAGAACGATTGAGACCGCGACCAGAGCGCTCTTGGCGGTCGACACCGTCACGATGGTGTCGACCGAGAGGTGAGTCTGCGCATCAGAGGATTTTTCACTGAGTCAGACTCTTCGCTCGATCACGCCGCGTCGTTTCCGGAGATCCCTGGATAGGTTTCGATAACCTAAATCGGACCGGCCATTTTTCGCATAGCTCGACGGCTTTTCCGTGTCGGTGCGCGGGGGTCCAATATCCGGACGTTGCGCGCACATACCGGAGCGCTGCCGCATCGAGACGAGGAAATCCTGTTGACCGGAGGATGGTCGGACGGTGCGCGAGTCGGCCATTTGCGCCTATACACACATGAACGATGGCCGTGCCTTGGTGATCCAGGATTTGCGAAACTTCAGGGTAGAACCCACAAGGCTGCGGGAAATCGCTCTTGATTCCAGGCGGACTCGTGCCGGCAGGAAGCTTTTTCGCGGATGCCTGGATCGCGTGACGATAGATCTCGACGTAATCGGAATGCTGGGCGCTCATGCGACACTGGTTGCGCAGACTCGGAAAAGGGCCGTTGGCTTTTGCTTTTCGCCACCACCACTGTGCCTTGGCGGCGCTCTTCGGGACGCCCCGCCCCCGGTAATATGCTGCGCCAAGATAGTACTCCGCGAGAGTGACGTTCTGCGCAGCAGCTTTCCGTAGCCAGACATACCCCTTCCGATAATTCCTCGCCGTACCACGCCCGAGTTCGTAATCGATGCCGACCGCGGCTTCCGCCGGTGGAAATCCGCTCATTGCCGCTTTGCGGAACCAATACTGACCTCGTGTTGTATTGTTAGGAACGCCCCGTCCCAAATCATAGTTGATCCCGAGAAGGTACTCCGCAGGCGCCCCGCCTTGCTCCGCGGCTTTACGCAACCATCGATTACCTGCTACCGCGTGTCGCGCGCATCCCCTCCCCGCCAGATCATCCATCCCCAGCGCAAATTCTGCCGCCGCAAGTCCTTGGAGGGCGGCCTTGCGAAACCAGTAGTTGGCGGTCGCGTAGTTCTGCGTGACCCCCAATCCGCGCCCGAAATCATAGCCCAGGGCGTACTGTGCGGTCGCGAACCCCTGGACGGCCGCCCCGCGAAGCCAATGAATCGCCTTCACGAAACTCCGTGGAACGCCTCGACCGTATTGATAATCGAGCCCGATGGCATACTCTGCTGCCGTGTATCCCTGGAGTGCTGCTTTGCGAATCCAATAGAGGGATTTTGCGCGACTTTCTTCCGTTCCACGACCCAGCGCATAGTCCAGGCCCACACGATACTCACCCGCGGGATCGCTCTGCGCCGCGGCTTGCCGAAACCAGAACTGCGCGTCGGCGAAATGCATGATTTCAATCTCGCGCTGCCCCATGGCGACCTCCGCCACGGGACTACCCGACTTCAGTTCGTTGCGAAGCGTCACAGGAGCCTGAGGACATCCGTGGACGCACGGAACGCTGCGAAAGGTAGCGGCCGGGCCGACGGTGGCACATCCCACCAGATTCAAGGTCAACAGCGCAAACGCGAGGGCGATGTACGCTCGCCCGGACGGAAAATGGTGTGGCGGGTGATATCCGCTGCCGTCTGCGTGTGTCGTGATGTCCGTGATCAAGAGGAGTTCTCCCGCCGTTCTACGGATTTCGGGGAGACCGGCGGCCGCCCCGCGCCCGCATGATCCTACCTCAGCGCTCGAAAAGGCGCACTCGGGAGGATCGGCGCTGCACTATGCGAGGGTTCCACGGATGAGGGAGAACTGCCTGACGGCGTCCCGCCTGCCGGACCGGTGTCAGACCGAGCGAACACCAGATGCGGGCTGCGGACGGCCGGATGCACGGGTGAGCTTGTGGATGGGGGCGCCCCCGCTACGCGTGGTGACGAACGGGCGTTGCGTGAGGCGATCAGAGGTGACGCCCAGCGCATCACCGTAATTTCGCTCGTCGTGCGGCACGACGAGTGTTCGAGCACTCATGTGGTTGTGCGCGGTTCACGGTAGCAGCGGGCTTGGTCGGCGCAGATCGCACGCGTCTGCTGGTCGGCACCGGTGCGCGGGCCTCGGCTGAAGGCGAACATCTGAGACCATACGATACTCTCGATCCGGGTGATTTCGGGGACGCGCCAGGAATGCCAGGGGTGCAAGTGCATACGATGGAACTGGCTGTCCCGTGCGGCGATTGATCGACAAGCGTGCTCCCTGTATCTTAATGAGCACATGTCGGACGTGGAGATCCGCCGATCAAATCTATACGACAGCATTTTCGGTTCTGGAGCGCGCTCGCGGTCGGCACTGTTGGATTCTTCTGTCTTCCGGCTCACTGGACGTTCGTCAGCCGGCTACTGGTCAGTTGGGACGGGGCGGTGACGTTCTTTTTGCTCACCATCTATCTGGGGATGAGCCGTCTCACCGCAGAGCAGATCCAATCGCGTTACATGGACGAGGACCCCTCTGGGCCCGTCATCCTCGTGATCGTGATCGTTGCCGCCCTTCTGAGCGTGCTCGCCATCGTGGAGCCTCTGGCAACCCTGAACCAAGTTCCGCACAGTATCCGTATCTGGCGGGTGGCGCTTGCCGCGGTGACGCTCATCGCCTCATGGCTGCTGGTGCCGACCATGTTCACGACGCATTATGCGGATCTCTTTTACAGCGCTGCGCCGGAGAATAGGCCGCTCGTATTCCCGAAGACCGAAATGCCCACGTTCTGGGATTTCGCCTACTTTGCGATCACGATCTCCGCGGCAAATCAAACGGCGGACGTGTCCACCACCCAAACCGAAGTCCGCCGCGTCGTGATCATTCACGAAATCATCTCATTCGCGTTCAATGTGGCGATCATTGGCTTCGCGATCAATATCACTGCCGGGCTGATCTAGACCTGGCGCTGATTGCCAGTTCTTCCTCGAGGAACGCGCTGTGATGCCCGGCCTGCTCTTGCAGAGCTGCAGACGCGGATGTCGCGAGCGGGCCGCCAGTACGATCCAACGACTCAGCCGCTCGCGCCGGCCGCTGTGTGAACGCATCAGCGGCCGGCGGGCGGCCTCTAGACTATTTGCCAATGCGTCGGCTAATTCTGGTTTCCCGCCGGTTCAAACGCGCCTGCTGACGGCGGGTGATGAATCCGCCGTTGCGGCGCGCCGTGCGCCTCTCAGCCATCCGCGTGCGCCAGTCGGCCTGATGCAGCCGAACTGCCTGCGATCGGGTCAGTTCCCCTTCGCGCACCTGCTGGTGAATGCGCTGGTTCTGCCGTGCGAGACGATTGTTGACCTGCTCACGGCGAGGATGATGCGTTTGCCAGGCAGTGTCCGCATGCGCAGGAGCGATGGCGATGACCGCCAGGGCGGCCGATAGCGACGCTGCAACTACACTGGTTCGAAGTGCTTTCATACGAGACCCTTCTGTGGGGACAGTCTTCCGGGCGCGCAATGCGCCCGGTCCTCCTATCTGGAAACGCCACCGGTGCGATCGGGTTGACCGTTTACCCGGCGCTCGCGTGGGCCTTGACCAGTACTACCGAAGAGCGACGAGGGGCCGTTTGAAATGTAACCGACTATTTCGGGGACCCAGACGGGCGGCCACGGGCGGGCACAGTACCCGTAGTGCGCGCACTCCCGATGCGACGGGATCTGCGCCAGTCACCAAGAATTGAGAGAAAATGGCGCTGTTGCGGCCACTGCCCGGTAGAGCATCAACGGTGTCTCCGAACGGACATGCCGAGGGGGCCGTTGGGCATGCCACCCACCCCGCTCGGTCACGACTTCGTCGTCTTTCTGACCCGTTTGCCGACGGAAGTCCGCTTGGTGCAGATCGGCTCGTCGCCCGCCGAGACCTCGATTGCGGCGGTAGGTGTGTCGAGGCGGATCGCCTTCTCTTTGATCCGCCGCAAAACATTGATGCACGAGCGGAGTTCGTCGGGCGGCACGCCTTCGAGGAGCTCGGCGCTCAGCTGCATTGCCACGGCATTGATCTGCTCGAGCAACGCATAGGACTTGCGACGCAAATGAACGGTCTTACTACGTCGATCCGCATCTGATTCACGCCTCTCGATCCACCCGTCGGCCGCCATACGATCGAGCAGCCGGGCGAGCGTGGGACCTTCCACGCAGACGCGTTCAGCCAGCTCCGTCTGAGTCATTCCGTCTTCGACTTTCGAGAGCTTCAGCAGCGTAATCCATTTTGCTTGACTCAAGCCGAGCGGCTTGAGGCGCTGATCGAGTCGACAACGCCAGGCACGCCCGGTTTCGCCGATGAGGGTGCCGATCCCGGGGTCCTGAGGAGACTTAGGCACCGCTCGCAGCCTCACGCTCGAGGGATGCCCTGCCCCACCGCCTGCAACGCTCTACGCGCTCACGTAGGCTCGCCGGAGCCGCATCCGTGCAGCGTATCGACTCCCGTGAACGGGTGCAAACGATGAACGGCCTCACGGTTCGGACCTCACAGGGGCGCTGCCGCGCCGGTCCCGAGCCAGGTACGTGTAGACGACGGGTACCACATACAGCGAGAACAGCGCTCCGATGGCGAGCCCCGCGGCGATCACCAGCCCCATGTCAAAGCGGCTGACTGCGCCGGGGCCGGTCGCAAAAACGAGTGGCAACGCGCCGAAAACCATTGCTCCGGTCGTCATCAGAATCGGGCGCAGTCGGATACTCGAGGCCTTCTCGACCGCAGCGTGGCGATCGAGCCCTTCGGTTTCCTGGATCACGTTGGCGAACTGCACGATCAGGATGCCCTGCTTCGTGATCAGCCCAATGAGAGTGATGAGTCCCACTTCAGTGTAAATGTTGATCGTGGCTGCGCCGAGATAGAGGAACACCAGAGCTCCGGTGATCGCCATCGGCAGCGTCACCAGCACGATCAGGGGATCTCGAAAGCTCTCGAACTGTGCCGCGAGCAACAGATAGACGAGCAGCACAGAGAGCGCAAAACTGATGATGATCGCGTGGCCCTGCTGAATGTATTGACGTGATTCGCTCGCATAATTGATGCCGAAACCGGGCGGGAGGATCTTCCTCGCCTCGGTTCGCAGATACGTCAGCGCCTGCCCGAGGGTCACGCCAGGGGCCATGACTCCTTCAATGGTCGCGGAATTCAGCTGCTGGAACTGCGGCAGGAACTCTGGTTGTACTTCTGTATGCACGCTCATCAAGGTCGACAGCGGAATCAGCGCTCCGGTGCCGCTGTGGATGTAGTAGTCCCGCAGCATGGACGGATTGGCGCGGAATCGGTCCGATACCTGCGGGATGACCTTGTAGCTATGACCGGACATATCGAATCGGTTGACGTAATTTCCGCCGAGCAGCGGCTCCAGATTGTCCGCAATCGTGGCCATATTGATGCCGAGGTCGCCGGCGAGATTGCGATTGACGTGCAATACGACTCCGGGGGAGTCGTAGCGCAGATCCTTGGTCAGGAACGCGAATCGTCCGCTTTGCATCGCCTTGCCAATGAGCGCGTTGGCGACTTGATCGATTTTGCCGAAATCGCTGCTCGAGGTGATGACAAACTGCACCGGGAAGCCGCCGGCAGAGCCCGGCAATGTGGGCCTTGCGAAGGCTGCGGCCTGGACGCCGGTGAGATGATTGAGTTGTTGCTGCACCGCAGGCATCAGCGCCATCTGTGTCTTGGAGCGATGGCTCCAGGACTTGAGCTTCATCCCACCGATCAGGGCATTATCCGTCGCGCCGCTCAAGGAGATGCCGTTGATCTGGAAGACCTGCTTGGTTTCTGGAAAGCGCCTGAAAATGTGCGCAATCTGCCGCGAATAATGGTTCAGATAATGCAGAGTCGCCGTCGCCGGGCCCGTGGCCGAGACGAGGATGAGTCCTTGGTCTTCGGTCGGCGCCAATTCGCTTGGCGTACCGAAAAAGAGCACCGGGATCGCTACGAGCACCGCTGCGGACACGACCAGTGCGGCGGTGCGGTACTTCAGTACAGCGGTGAGCGAGCGGTCGTATGCGCGTCGCAGACGCTCATATCCAACATCAAGCGCATGCGCAAAACCGTGTGATGCGGACGGCCGCAACACCTTGGCAGAAAGCATCGGCGAGAGCGTCAGCGCGACCACCGCCGAGACTGCGACGGTGAACACGAGTGTGAAGGCGAATTCAGAGAAGAGGCTACCGGTGAGCCCGCCCGTCAGAGCGATTGGCGCGAACACCGCCGCGAGCGTGGTCGACATCACGATGATCGGGCCGCCGAGCTCTCGTGCGCCGAGAATGGCGGCGTCAAATCCGCTCATTCCCTCTTCCATGTGACGGTGGATGTTCTCCACGATGATGATGGCATCGTCCACGACCAGCCCGATAGCAAGCACGACCGCAAGCAGGGTGATCAGATTGATCGTGTAACCGGCGGCCACCATGAAGATACCGCCGCCAACGATCGCCAGTGGAATGGCCACGGCCGGAATGAGCAGCGAGCGCAGCGAGCCAAGAAACAGGAAAATCACGATCACGACTACAGCAAGCGTAATCGCGATGGTAGTCATGACCTCGTGGATGGACTTCTGGATGAATACGCTTCCGTCGTACGGGATCGCGGCCTCTATGCCCGGCGGGAGTGAGCGTTGCAGCTGCGCAAAGGCCTGGTGAACGCCGTGCGCGACCGACAGGCTATTGGCATTGGGCGTCGCAAAGACACCAATGAAAACGGCTGGCTTGCCGTTGTAATAGACTGCTTGGTTGTAATTTTGGCCGCCGAGCTCCACTTTGGCGACATCACCCAGGCGCACCAGAGTATTGCCGGAGTGCGCTACGACGAGATTGCGGAACTCACCCGCGTTGTGCAGGATCGTGTCCGCCCGGATAGGCCGCGCGATATCGGTCGAGCGTGTGCGGCCGACGGCGCTGATGTAATTATTGGATGCAAGCGCAGCGGACACCTCGTCCGGAGTGACGCCCAAAGCCGCCATCCGGTTCGGATTCAGCCAGACGCGCAGCGCAAAGCTGTCGCCACTTGGACCGGTGCCGGCCGGCACAATCTGCGCCTGACCGACGCCCTTGACCCCCTGGATCGCCGGCTGCACGACGCGCAAGACGTAGTCATTCACCTGCTGCTGGCTCAGCGTCTTGCTGTAGAACGCCAAGTACATCAGCGCGGTCTGATTACCGACGGTCTCATTGATCACCGGCGCCTGAGTGCCGGTTGGCAACTGGTTCTGGACCTGTTGCACCTTGGACATGATCTGCGCGACCGCGGCATTCGGGTCGTAATTGAGCCGCATGTACACGGTGATCGTCGAGGCGCCCTGGGAGCTCGTCGCCGTCATGTAGTCGATGCCCGGAGCCGAGGCGATCGCCTGCTCGAGACGCGCGGTCACAAACCCAAGTACGGTGGAGGAACTCGCACCGGGATAGGCGGTGGTCACGGTCACGAGCGTGCTGGTGACCTTTGGGTACTGGCGCACCGCCATCTCGCTCCAGGCGCGCAGCCCGAGCAGCAGGATCACCAGGCTCAGGGCGGAGGCGAGCACCGGCCGGCGTACAAAAATGTCCGTAAAACGCATCGCGCTGTCCTTGTGTTCAGTGCGCGCTGCGGCGGTGAATCACGACGGGTGTCCCATTGCGCAGCTTGATCTGGCCGGCTGTCACCACCCGGTCTCCAGGGTGCAGCCCGGCGAGGACCTCGGTGAGTGAGCCGCGCGAATGTCCTGCCCTGATCGGTGTGGCCACGGCGATTTGTACCTCATGGTCGCCCATCTTGTGGTTCTTGATGAGATACACGTAATCACCGAAGGTGCTGTAGGTGACCGCCACCGTCGGTACGGCCAAGCGCTTGCGCACGGCTCCGACCAGAATGCGTGCCTCACCGAACATGCCCGGGCGCAGTTGCATCCGGGGATTTTGGACAACGGCCTCCACGGTGACGTTGCGAGTATTAGGGTTGACTTCGGAATTGATCGCCGTGATCCGCCCTTGAAACCGTTTGCCGGGAAAGGCGTCGACCGTGATGTCCACCGTCTGGCCGGAATGGATCAAACCGCTCTGGCCCTGCGGCACGGTGAACTCGGCCCGCAGGGGATTCCACACATTGAGTGCGGCGATTTCGGTACCGGGCGAGAGATACTCACCGAGGCTGATCTGGCGCACGCCGAGCCATCCCGAAAACGGCGCGCTGACGGCCAGTTTCGCGAGCGTTGCGCGCACGTTGGCGACGGCTGCCGTCGCACTTTGTTCATCGGCCCGAGCGGTATCCAGTGCGGCCAGGCTGGTGGCCCGCGCCGCGTACAGGTGCTGGGCCCGTTGGAAATTGATGTGCGCGAGCGCCTCATTGGCGCGATCCTGCGCGAGCGTCGCCACTTGATTCGAATCATCGAGTTGGACGAGCCGCTGGCCCTTCCTCACGTGCTCCCCGGAGTGAAAAAAGATGCCCGTGACTTGCCCGGAGAGCTGCGGCGTGAGATGCACGCCGGAGGTGGCCACGAGGCTTGCGATCGTGTGTATCTCCGATCGCCAAGACACCTGGACTACCGTCGCCGCGGCGACGCTCACCTCGTACGGCCCCTGGTGCGCATGGGCTGCGCGCGCGGCATGCTCACGCCAGAGCTTGATGCCGCCGATCAGCGCAATCGCCACTGCGACGAGGAGTACTGTGCGCCATAGGATGCGTCGCTCGGGATTCGCCATCGATCATTTCTCCTCAGCCATTCTGGATGTTCCTCTGGCGACGGTCGGCTTTTGCGCCGACCAACTCCCACCGAGTGCGACGAACAGACTCACGGTGTCCAAATACCGTTGCGATTGCGCCTGGATGTAGCTCAGCCGCGCATTGCTGTATTGCACCTCTGCGGTCAACAGCGAGAGGTAATCGACCGCACCCTCCCGATAACTCGTCTCGGCAACTTGCAGGGCCGCGTGGTTGGCGGCAAGCGCATGCTGTTCGGCGCGCAGAGTCTGCGCGTCATGCTCGAGCGCCCGCAGGGAGTTGGCGACCTGCTGGAAGGCCCCCAATACCGTCTGCCGGTACGCCGCAAACGTTGCGTCGTAGGAGGCGATCGCCTCGCGCTTCTGCGCCTCGAGTGTGCCGCCCGCAAAGAGGGGCATGACCAGATCCCCGGCAACGCTCCAGATGTTGCTCGCGGCGTTCACGAAGGCCCCGGGCGCGCTGCTCTCCTGACCAAACTGTGCGGTCAGCGTCACTGCCGGGTACATCTGCGCCTTCGCGACACCGATCTCGACGTCCGCATAACTTAGTTGCGCCGCAGCGGCACTGATATCAGGGCGCTGGCGTAGCAGCGTAGACGGCAGACTGACCGGAATCCGTATCGGCAATCGCAATTTGTTCATGCGCGGCGAACGATCGCGCCACTGTGCAGGCAATTCGCCGACCAGAATAGCGAGTTCGTGCCGGTAAACTGCCCACTGCTGCTCCAGCGACGGCAGGCTTGCCTCGCTGGTGGCCACTTGGCTGCGCTGCGTGAGCACACTCAAGTACGGTACTGCGCCGAAGCGATATTGTGTTTCGGTCAGCTTCAACAGGCTCTTTTCATGAGCGATGATCGAGCGGGTCGCTTCGATCTGCGCACGCACCGACGCCGCACTGATGGCAGCAGAGGCGACATTCCCGATCAGTGTCAGACGCGCCGCTTCGAGCTGATACCGCTGATTGTCGACCAGTGCCTTCTCACCCTTGAAGACCAAGCGATTGACGCCGAAGAAATCCGGGTAGTAGCTGACCGCGAGCCCGCCGGAATACAGTGAGTAGATGCGGCCGGGGAATGATCCGCCGGAGCTGGCCGAGGACGTGCGCTGCCGAGCAGCGCTGAGATCGCCGTTGACCTGCGGGTAGAAAATGCCTGCGGCGGCGGCCATCGCGGCCTGCGCCTCCCGCAATTTGGCCTGCTCCTGCACCAACCCGGGATTGTTCTGCAGCGCCTGGCGAACGAGGGCGTCGAGTTGGGGCGAATGAAACTGCTGCCACCACCTGGCCGCCGGTGTGGCGCCGTAGTCGAATCGCTGCGCCTCTCCCACCGGCCCGACGGCACTCACGGTCGTCCGCGGCGATGGCGCATGCGTGTATGACTTCGTGTGCACCTGAGGCAAAGAATACCGGGGCGCGAAGGAACAGCCGGCGAGGCACAGCAGGCTCGCGCAGGCGACTGCCCGTAACGCTGCGGGGCTTCGTGTCATGCATGCTCCAATGGGGCGCTGTCGCACACGGTGCGCGCGAACCACTGTTGATTAACGGAAATGTTGGCTCATCCTTAGCACATCGAACACAACTGCCGCGCGTGGGTGGCAAGGTGAACCGTGACGCTCCCTCTTACGGATGCCACTCGTCGTCACCTTGCAGGCGACTATTGCTTAGCATGCTAACGTATCGAACATGAGCGCGCAATACTCATCTCGTCCCCATAGCTTGCAGGCGCACGATGCATTTGCAGAATGGACCTACTGCTCTTCGGCTCATGGCCCAAACGACGGACTCGTCTGACGGCTCACTGACGGGTCAACGGGAGAACGTGAGCTTACTGGCGCAGGACACTGGAATCCCACGCGTGTCGTCCGTGGTCCACACCAGACCGCGAACGCCGCTCTCAGGACACGAACGAGTTCCAC
>JAJZFQ010000124.1 GCA_021805275.1 Pseudomonadota bacterium | reverse complement strand
TCAGTTCAACATGGATTCGTCGGATCGACTCCCGCGGTGACACCGTCGACGTCATCGCCGACATCGGACGCGCGCAGGGAAGGGCCATAGGATACCGAAGCGTCGGATCGTGGGAAGCGGATTCGCGTGGTATTCCTGCGCTGCCGCGGTTCGGCGAATCGCGTGGCGTGTGGATGGCGGCGAACGCGGGATCCCGAATAGGAATCTTGGCGCAGACTCCGAGCCGAGTGTCTGCTCTTGCAGACAGTTGATCTGCGCTATTGGGCAGCTGCGACGTCGGCGCACGTGGTGCCCTTGCCGCGCGTCCCCGCAAAGTATCCCATCGTGAGGGTCCGCAGCGCGGATGCTGTGAAGCATTTGGGGGCGATGCGAGTACACCGGACGGGCCGGGAGTGTTCGGTTGGACCACCGGGGGTCCCGTAGGTTCGCATGGGTATGTGGCGGGTGGGCCTCGCTCAGGGCACTTGCCCCCGGGGACATCGCCGCTGCGCTCTCGATGTGCTGTGGCGGCGGGAAGTCCAGTTGTATTCGGTACCCCATGACCCTTGCTCGGCAGAGGCATGAAGTGCCTCGTCTGTCGTCGAAAACCAGCACCTTTCCGTGTCAATGGTGCTGCGCGCCACGATATCCGCAATTTATGACAATCGTGAGTCATGATGGGCCGGCTCGATGGGCATAGCCGGTGGACCCATTGCGCTGCGCGCGGCTGCGCGTCGGATGTTCTTGATCAATGCAAGCGCTGTGCGGGTCGCTACGGCGACCGTCGCCCAATGACGTGCGTCGCGGTGACCCTGGATGGGGCGTGGGCGGCGCACGAGCGGCAGTGGTCGCGAGTTCTGGGCCTCAGGATACCTCGGGACTCATTCTGCGTGCACGCACCCCAATACGAGCAAGAACTCCACTAGGTCGCCGACGCTGGGGCCGATCATGGGGCAAGGATGCTCTGGGATTTTTCGCGCCCATACGCACAGAGCAGGGCGATCGCAAACGCATAGCACTGTTGCCCCAAGGCCATAGCAGCCGAATCCGGGATGACGGCCTCATCCGGCCGGTGCGATGGGGATGGCGCCGGCACGCGGCCGCTTGAGGTGCTCGCGTCGATGGGACCGGATGGCGACGCAGTGCTCCGCGGGCATCTCCGGGCGGGTTCCCATCAGCGGACAGTGCTCGCAATCGGGTCGCGGGACGGCACTGGATGTGCCACCCCGCGACCCGAGGCGATTGCAAGAGCGTCTGTTCCTGAAACTACTGTGCGGGGTCGATCCGGTCGGCCTTCAGAGTACTGCTGTAGAAGTGATTCAAGACTCCATGCATCGCCTTCAACGCGGCTGGATTCAGATAAATCATGTGTCCTGATTTGAAATACGCGAACGTGATGTGCTTGCGCAGCTTCGAACTCAGCATGGCATGATCCAAATCGTATTCAGTCTCATGAAACGGCGTGGCGAGATCGAAGTAGCCGTTTTCCGAGAGCACCCGCAAATAGGGATTCTTGCGCAGAGCTGAGGCCAGATTGCCCGCGACGTACGGCATCGGCAGGTGGTCGTGCTTCCAATCCCACTTCTTGAATGCCTGGTTGCTCTCCTCCTTGTACATGCGGACCGAGTGGTACTTCAGGACATTGTGCAGGTACCACTCGAACGCGGCTGTAAACGGTGCGCCGGTGAATTGATTGGACGGATCGAACGAATTCCGCGAACTCACCTCGCTCTTATCCGAGGCGGCGAAGCGGGCGTCATACCGGCCAATGTGCTCGCCCTCGGGAAGCAGCAGTTGCTTGCGGAAATGCGCCGGCGTGACCCGCAGATTGGCCCGCTCGAGATACTCGACCGGCAGCCCCGTGAAGTGGTGCAGCTGTTGAGCGAGCGCATCGAGCTGATTCTTCGGCAGGCGATCGCCCTGGCGCAAAGCCTGCGCGTACGGTCCATCGGCGAATTCGCGAGCCTGCTGTACGAAGGCGGACAGACTCTGAGGCTTGTGCGCCAACCGGTCGTGGTACCACGCAATCGCGGCATACGAGGGTAGATAAAAGACGTACTTGTTGTCCGAGCCCGGCATCCAATCAAAGTAATTCAGGACCGACGACTGCAGGATGACTCCATTGAGCGCGATGCCTTGATTCTGCAGGTAGTCGGCGAGCGCCGCCGAACGTGTCGTTCCGTAGCTCTCCCCGTACAGGAATTTCGGCGACTGCCAACGGTTGTATTTCTTCAAATAGCGGTAGATGAACTGGCCGAAGGACTTCACGTCCTGATCGACGCCCCAGAACATCTTGCCCGTGCCTGTGCCCACGACGCGGCTGTAACCGGTTCCCATCGCATCGATGAAGACCAGGTCGGATTTGTTCAGCAGGCTGTAGTGACTCGGCGTGATCGAATAGGGTGCCGGCGGCGTTGCTTTGCCGTTTGCCATGTTCACGCGGTACGGACCGAGACCGCCCATCTGAATCCAATCGGAGGATGCGCCGGGACCGCCGTTGTAGAGGAACGTCACCGGGCGATCGGCGGGATTGCGGACGCCGTTTTCGGTATACGCGACGTAAAACATGCTGCCAACGGGCTGATTCTGCTTGTTGCGCAACAGGATCGTGCCGGCGGTGGCGGTGTAGTGAATCGTCTGGCCGTCGATCGTCACGCTGTGCTGGGTGCTGACCGCGCGCTCCTTGGGTATCGGAACGGGCGGTGTCTTGGCGGGCTTCGGGGGCGCAGCGAACGCGGTCACGGACACCAGCAGCAGGCACAGAGACGGCAGGGCAATCAGGCGTGGCATGCGGCACTCTCTCGTGATTAGACAAGCGAATAACGTGACATTAGAGCATAAAATGCGACGACACGTTCAGTCGCCGCGTTGAGGTGTAGGTCATGTAAGGCTGCGATGTGCCAGTATATTTTCGGGTGTTTGCGCGCTTCGCCGTTGAACGTGCCGGCGGGAAAAATTCCCTCCCTGAAGCGGGTAATGGCAGAGGAAGTTCGATCGCTTTCGTCGCGGCGGACATCCTCTGTTCCAACATCGTCCTTTCCAGTAAGCTCTGGCAACGCTTCGGGTTCATTCCAGGCGGCCACGGTGCCGATCAGCGCCGTGTCGATCACAATAAACGTCGGTCATCACAAGGTCTGCTGCGCATGAAATCGATCCGTTTCGCTCTGGTGGCAGTGGTTGCGGTTGCAGCAGCCGCGCCGATGCTCGTTCATGCGCGGCAACTCACCGACGCGGATTACGCGCGGGCCGCGAAATTTCTCCTCGACAGCACTGATCCATTGGTGGGTCACTTCGTCGACCCGCGGGTCGATCACGAGGTGCGACGAGTCAAGTGGCTGGACGCAACCCACTTTTGGTACCGCGATCATGGTGTCGCAGGCGACAAGATCTTGGCGATGGACGCTGTGACCGGCGCCGTGTCGCCAGCGTTCGACGCGCAGAAACTCGCCGCAGCGTTGGGCAAGGCGCGCGGCAAACCGATGAATGCCAAAACGTGGCCGGCGTTCGGATTCGATTTTCGTCACGATACTGATGGTCTTCTCGAGGTGCATCTGGGGAAGAAGCACTATCTGTGCAATCTCGCCGGACCCGGTGTGTGCACGGTACGTAATGAGAGTTCATCGAAGCACGCCAGGTTTCATTACGTGGCGCATTCGCGTGCGCCGAACAAGAAATTGCGAGTGTTCATTCGCGATTGGAACCTGTGGGTTCGAAACGTTGCGACCGGCAAGGCTGCACAGCTGACCACGAATGGCGTGAAGAATTTCGGTTACGGGATGAAGAAGAACGGTGACGCCGTCGTACGCTGGTCGCCGGATTCGCGGCAGCTCGTGGCCTTTCAGATCGATCAGCGGAAAGTCAAAGACATGTATACGGTGGTCACCCGGGTCGGGCATCCGACGCTGCAGACGTGGCCGTACCCGTTGCCGGGCGATAAGCATGTGTTCATGGTCCACCCGGTGGTCATCGACATCGTGAGACGCAAGGTCGTGCCGCTGCAAATGGCACCCGAGCAGCGGCTGGGCAGTTGGAACGACGCGCAGTGGTCGCCGCATGGGAGGACGTTTGCGCTGGTGTCGACGTCGCGAAACGATCAGCACGAGTGGTTTCGTGTGGCCGATGCGAGCACCGGCGCGGTGCGCACGGTCTTTGAATACACCGCGAAGGATTACTATCAGGGCTGGTACGGTCGACCGGATTGGCAGTATCTGCCCGAGAAGGGCGTGATCATCTGGCCGACCGAGCAGAACAATTGGATGAATCTGTACTTGTACAGTCTGAAGACCGGCAAGATGATCCGCCCAATCACGCGGGGAAGGGGCGACGTCATCCAGGTTCCCTACGTCAATCGTAAGAGCGATACGTTGTGGTATGTGGGTGTCGGACGCACGGCTGGCATGAACCCTTATTACCGGCAGCTGTTCAAGGTGAATATCTTCACCGGTAAGACGACGCTGCTCACTCCTGAGAACGCCGACCACATCGTGACGATGGCGCCGGACGGGAAGTACTTCGTGGACTCCTATTCCACGCCAACCACCCCGCCGGTCGCGCTGCTACGCGCTTCGCTGACCGGGCACGTGATCGCCACGGTGGCGAGAACCAATATCGCCAGGCTGAACGCCATGGGCTGGGTGCCGCCGGTTCCGTTCACCGTGAAGGCGCGGGATGGTAAGACCACGCTCTACGGAATGCTGTACAAGCCGACCAATTTCAACCCCGATCGGAAGTACCCGGTCATCGACTTCGTGTACCCGGGTCCGCAGATCGGATCGATCGCCACGTGGAGCTTCCGCTCCGAAAACGGGGGCAACCAAGCGCTCGCCGAGCTTGGCTTCATTGTCGTGGCCGTGGATGGCATGGGAACTCCGTTTCGTTCGGCGAGCTTTCAGCGATATTGGTACGGGGACATGGGCGATGACACCATCCCGGATCAGATCGCCGCCATCAAGCAGCTGGCGGCGCGACACCCGTGGATGGACATTCACCGCGTCGGCATCTGGGGCCATTCCGGCGGTGGCAATGCCACCGTATCGGCGATGCTCCATGATCCGAACTTCTTCAAGGTCGGCTGGGCCGAGAGTGGCAACTACGACAACCGTGACTATTACTACGCCTGGGGTGAGAAGTGGCAGGGCTTGCTCGTCAAGCACAAGAACGGAACGACCAACTACGACAATCAGGCGAGCGAGCTGCTGGCGAAGAATCTCAAGGGGCGCCTGATGCTGGTCACGGGCTCGATTGACAACAACGTTCCGCCCAGCAATACCTTTCTCATGGTCAATGCGCTGATGAATGCGAACAAAAACTTCAGCATGCTGGTGGTGCCGAACGAGAAGCATCATTACGGCTCGCATACGCCCTATGTGACGCGTCGCTGCTGGGATTTCTTCGTCCGCTACCTGGCCGGAAACGTTCCGCCGCGCGAGTTCAACGGAATGCCCAAAGGCCTCGACAAATGATCGGTCGGGGTATCCGATGGGGCCGGCGGTCTCGGGCGCGGTGTGAGTAGCGCCTGAGAGCGACGATTCGCGCTTCGGGGGCACGTCCTCGACAGGCGCTGACAGCGGGTATTATGGGTCGATGGCGGTACTTCGGAAGGTCCAGGGTGGCGCGCGCACGACGGGCATGCGAACGGCAATCCGTTTCGATGCCCGGCTCCTGCGGCCTGTAGCTGCACCGGGCAGAGCGTGGAGCTTCATTCTCTTGCCCAAGGTGGCCAGCGCCAAAGTGCCCTCGCGTGGTCTGGTGTCCGTCGTTGGGACGCTCAATGGCCATTCATTCCGCGCAACACTGGAGCCGGACGGCCAGAAGGGGCACTGGCTCAAGGTGAGCGTGCGGCTGCGTGCAACCGCAGGTGTCGCGGTGGGCGAGAGGGTCACGCTGGAAATCCACCCTCTGGAGCGTGAGCCACCGACGCGGGTTCCGCCCGATCTACGGCGGGCGCTGGCAGCGTCGCCGCGGGCTCAGGCCCTCTGGTCGGGCCTCACGGCGCGCGCGCGGCGCGACTGGATTCAGTGGATCCGCGCCGCCAGGCGATCGGAGACCCGCGCGCGCCGAATCCGTAACACTTGCGAGATGCTGGTCGCGGGCAAGCGGCGCGTGTGCTGCTTCGACGCCTCGGGTTTCTACAGCAAGGGGCTGACCGCGCCCAAGGCGGCTGAGTAAGCGTGGCCATGCCGGCCGGTCCACAAAGGATCTTCCGTCAGCCGATTAGACGCCTTTCACGCGCCGCACTTTGGGGTGCCGAGTCGACCGTCCCGGCGGCTCGATCGCGTAGGCACGCAGAAATACGTCTGCGGCCGCATCTGCCGTCGCAGTGAGCTCTGTCGCAGGTACGGAGTCGACGACGCCCTCCATTAGGTTATGGATCGCGCCGGCGCTGCACAAGCCCTCAAGGTGCGTCGCTGCGCGCAGTGGGTCGGCATCGCGGAAGATGCCGATGGACACCTGGCGCCGGTAGAACTCTGCGAATTTTCCCTGGTATCTCCCGTGGTTGTCGGCGAAGCACAGCTTGCCGAGCCCGGAGCGGGGGCCTTCGGCGGCCATCATGCGCTTGAAATCGAGCACCTCAGAGGTGGCCAGAACGTGCACGAGCCGCCGCGCGAACGTCTTGATCCCGGCCCGACCGTCGCGGGCCTGCTCCAGTTCGCTGAAAATCGGATCAGCCACCTTGCGGCCCATGTCGAGCATGACCGCCGCGAACAGCGCTTCCTTCGACGCGAAATAGTTGTACAGGGTCGCCTTCGAGCCGCCCAGACGAGCAGCAACCTCCGCCATGGTGGCGGCGGCGAATCCCTTGGCGCGGAACACTTGGCCCGCCACTTCAATGATGTCCCGGGATTTCTGTTCGGTTTTGACCCGCACCGTTCGTACCGCATCGTATTCCAGAACCGAAGTGTACGCTTTTGGCTTGACACCGTGGAGTCGTGCTAATACCGTACCGTACGGTACGGTTAAAGAGTCGTGCACGAGCACCAATGGAGGCGAGGATGACGGTGCAGGGTGACCACGCGGCCCGCGGCGCGGAGCCACAGCGAGACGATGGCTCCGGGCTGCCGGTCGATTCGCCGCCACACGCAGCCCATGATGGCGATGCGAAGCTGCGCCGTCGCCGTCTGCTGGGGTTCGGTGTTCTGGGCGCGCTGGTCCTGGCCGCAGGATTGGGCTACGGAGCCTATTGGTGGCTCATCGCGTCGCATTACGTCACGACGGATGACGCCTACGTTACGGTGACTTCGGCGCAGATCACGCCGCAAGTGGCCGCATCCGTGGTCTCCGTGGCGGTGCGTAATACCCAGTTCGTCAGATCGGGCCAAGTGCTCGTCACGCTAGATGACGCGGATGCGCGGATCGCAGTCGAACGGGCGCAGGCTCAGCTCGATACCACGGAGCGGGCGGTGCGCGCTGACTTCGCGCGCGTTCGCCAGCTGAATGCCCAAATCACAGCGAGCCGCGCGCGCATTGCTGCGGCGAGCAGCAATCTGACCAAGACGCGACAGGATCTGCTGCGTCGGGAACGCCTGGCGTCGACCGGTGCCATTTCGGCGGAGGACCTCAGTGCGGCTCAGAATGCATTTCGCGATGCCCAGGCAGCACTCGCTGCCGCACGCGCCCGGCTGTCCGAGGCCCGCGAAGCTCGGGCCGTGCAGAACGCCCTGACTGCGAACAGTTCCGTGCACACCAATCCGCAGGTCCAGGCTGCTCGCGCTGCACTTCAGCAGGCACAGCTGAATCTCACCCGGACGGTCATCCGTGCCCCGATCAGCGGCATTGTCGCCAATGACACGGTTCAGGTGGGTCAGAGAGTCGCGGTCGGTGCCGTTCTGATGTCACTCGTGCCGATCTACCACGCCTACGTCAATGCAAACTTCAAGGAGACGGAGCTGGCGCGGGTGCGCATTGGCGAACGGGCAACCCTGCGCTCGGACCTGTATGGGGATGCGGTCGTGTATCACGGCCGCGTCGCGGGACTGGCGGGCGGCACGGGAGCCGCGTTCGCGCTGATCCCGGCGCAGAATGCGACTGGAAACTGGATCAAGGTGGTGCAGCGCTTGCCGGTGCGCATCGATATCGATGCGGCTGAGCTGAAGAGGCATCCGTTGCGGGTGGGACTGTCCATGACGGCAACCATCGACACCGCTCGGCGCGGTTGAGCGGCACCCGCCATGGCAAGTGACTCGGGCAGCGTCGTAGCCGCGCCTATGACCGGCGCGGCATTGTGGTCGGCGGCGTTCCTTCTCGCCGCGGCGAACTTCCTCGCCGTGCTCGATATGACCATCGTCAATGTATCTGTTCCCAATATCGCCGGCGGTCTCGCGGTACCGCCCAACGAGGGCACCTGGGTCATCACTTCCTACTCGGTCGCAGAGGCGATCATCGTGCCGCTCACCGGCTGGCTGGCAGGGAGATTTGGCGCGGTACGCGTGTTCGCGCTGTCCATTCTGGGCTTTGGGGTATTTTCCGCGCTGTGCGGCCTGGCGCCGACGCTCAATCTGCTGGTGCTGCTGCGGGTGCTCCAGGGGCTGGCCGGCGGCATGCTGATGCCACTGTCACAGACGCTGCTGATGCAGATCTTCCCAAAGCGCCAGCAGCCGGTTGCGATGACGATCTGGTCCATGACGACGCTGGTTGCGCCCGTGCTCGGTCCGGTGCTCGGCGGACTGCTGTGCAACAACTTCGACTGGCCGTCGATCTTCTGGGTCAATGTGCCCATTGCGATGATCGCAGGCCCGATCGTCTGGCGCATCCTGCGCACTCAGGAAACTGCGCTGCGCCGCCAGCCGCTCGACCGAGTCGGGCTAGGGCTGCTCGTCGTGTGGGTGGGGGCGCTGCAGATCGTGCTCGACACCGGCAAGGATCACGACTGGTTTGCCTCCACTCAGATCACCATCCTTGCGCTGATCGCCGCGATCGGATTTGCCGCGTTTCTCATCTGGGAGCTGACCTGCCGGGAGCCGGTGGTGTCGTTGCGTGTGTTCCGCCACCGCGGCTTCAGCGCATCGATGGTGAATCTCGCCCTGGCCATGGGGGCCTTCTTCGCGGTCAATGTACTCACGCCGCTGTGGCTGCAGGAACAGATGGGGTACACCGCCACCTGGGCGGGGTATGCATCGGCCGGATTCGGTATCTCCGCCATGGTCGCCGCCCCGATCGTGGCCGGACTCGCGCAGCGATTCGATCCGCGCCAACTCATCTTCGTCGGCGTGCTGTGGCTCGCGGCCGTAACGCTGCTGCGCAGCACTGGTGCCGCGCAGATGACCTTTGCGCAGGTCGCCTGGCCGGTCTTCCTCACCGGTTTCGGGCTGCCGTTCTTCTTCATTCCGCTGATGACCACCGCTCTCGGCAGCGTTGATCCAGGCGAGCTCGCGGCTGCGGCTGGGCAGTTGAATTTCATCCGTTCGCTCTCGGGCGCAATCGCCACCTCGATCGTTACGACCGTGTGGGAAAATGACGCCATTCGAGCGCATGCACAGCTGGTCGGAGTAATGAATGGTGTGCGCCGAACCGCCGAGGTCCTGGTGCACCATGGGTTTTCAGCAGCTCAGGCCGCCAGCATGATTGATCAGACATTGCGCGCCCAGGCCATGATGATTGCGACCAACCGGGTGTTTTTCTTCTGCGGGCTGACGCTCGTGATCGCTGCGTGCGCGATCTGGCTGTCTCCAAAACCGACAGGCGAGGTGGACATCTCGGCAGTGCACTGACGGGCGGCAGCCGAGCTTCCTGCTGTGATGGGGCTATACTGGTCCCGTGGCGCATGACGTGATCACGACGACGCTCGGGGCTCCATGGCGACAGCTGCGCGATGGGTTATTTCGCGCCGGGTTCCGGTCCATTCGGATGCAGCGCATGTGCAGCGTCCGGGATGCCGCGATCGCCTCACCACGGGTTCTTGCATGGCGCGTGATCGCGCCATGCGTGGGGCCACAACGGGCCATCCCGGTTCGCCCGCTCCGCAGCGCAGCACGGGGTGCTGCGCTGCGGGAGGGGACAGGTGTCCCGGTCAGAACGCGTAGTTCACACCGACCGAGAATAGGCTCGAGTTGTACGAATGACCGGCGTCATTGCCACCGGGCAGGTACGTCCACTCGAAGTTCAACGCCAGGCTTCGCTGCAGCTGTACGTCTCCGCCGACGCCGGCCGAAAGACCAGTATCGGTCGTATTGCCGTCGCGGAAGTTGCGATGCAGGTTGACTGTGGCAATGCCGGCGACGCCGTATAGCGAGAAAATCGGTCCGAGCGCCACAGATCCCTTGGCATATGCGCCGCCGAAAGTCCCGACGCTGACCGAGCCGCCGTTGCTCTGATCACTGGAGAGTCCCGTGCCCAGCCGGCCCTCGATCGCCAGATAGGGGTTCAGCGGCATGCCGGCACGCAGCATGATGGCACTCGGGGAGAAGCCCGGTGCGCCGCTTTCATTGTACTGTAGCAGGCCGATGTTGGCCCCCACGTAGGGATCCATGGTGTGGAAACCTCCGGCGAAATATGGCCCGGCAAATGCGGGACTGCTCATCGCGCAGACAGCCAGAGGGATCATCAACGCGGTGCGGAATTTCATCAGCGGGCTCCTGTGTTCGAGACAAGGTGCCGATTATCTGGGCCGAGGCTGAATTCCCGCTGAATATCGCGCACCCTTGGTGTCGTCAATTCACGACGTCCGCAGAGATCGCTGTCCCTGCGAGCGTGCGGTGTGACGTCGGTTCGTGGGGTGCGTGATTCGGCGCCGCTGCCCGCGACGGCGGGCGGCGCCATGGAGCGAGCAGGGATGCACGCGACCCCGTCGGTTCAAGTCACTTGCGCAGCGTCCATTCATAACGTCAGTGATGACGTTGTGTTTGGACGCGGAGCAGGACGTCCGGCGGCTGTTAGAAGTTGTGT
>JAJZFQ010000232.1 GCA_021805275.1 Pseudomonadota bacterium | reverse complement strand
AAACCCGAGCGACGGACCCGCTCGTGCCACAGCGACACGACTTTGGAGCGCTCCGCGACGTTCAATTCGTCGGCCGCATGCAGCGCTGACTGCAGCGCAGCGGATTCGTCTCTCATCCGATCCCCCCCTCAGCGTACCCCAGGCACGACTGGCGGACTTTCTCTTATCACTACCCTAGCGCGATCGCGCGGCACGGTACATTACGGCATACCGAGATCCGCAGCGCCCCCCCCGGGGGTGCCGTCACGAGGCGGGCCGCGCCGCCTGGGCTAGTCGGCGGGGGGATCGGTCCGTGCGCCGGGCAGGGCCCCGACGAGCGCCTCGCAGTGCGGCGAGGCCGCCGGCGCGCCCGAACGGGGTACCGAGGGCCGCGCCCCACAGCCCCCGCCCGCCCGCGCATGCCTCGTGGGCGGACGGGGGCCGTGATAGAGCAGCGGCACTGCACTGGTGCTCGCCATCGAGTGGGTCAGCGCCGTCCTGCCGGCTGGAAAGCCGTTCTGCTGCAGCAGGAAGGACATGATGTCCACGTACTGCTTCGGGGTAAGGGACCCCGGCGCATAGGCCGGCATGTTCACCGAGAGGAACAGGTAGATGTCCCGGACCTTGTAGTTGGCCTTGGGCGAGGCGAAGATCGGCCCGCTCAACGCCGGACCCACCAGCCCCTGCTCCTGCCTTCCATGGCACGCCGCACAATGGTGCTCATAGGCTCGATGTCCCGCGCGGGCCTGTGCCGCGGTATACAGCGCCGGCACCGCCGCCTCGCCGCGCGGGACTCCCCACGCGGCGAGGCTCAGGGACAACACGAGCAGCGCTCGAGACCGGCGCATCGACCGCGCGCCGCGCTCAACGCAGCGCAAAGACATACAAGTGCCCGCCGCGCGGAATGTTCTTCACGACCGGGACCATCTTGCCGCCCCAGATGGGCGTGCCGCCGCCCCAGCCGGCGAGAATCGCCACGTACTGCTTACCGTTCACCATGAAGGTCGACGGCGGCGCAATGACGCCGGAGGACAGCTGCGGGCTGCGCCACAGCACCGCACCGGTGCGCGCATCGAAGGCGTACAGATGCCCGCGGGCCGAGCCACTGAACACCACACCGCCGGCCGTGCTCATCGCGCCGGCATCCCACGGCAGGTCGCTCTCGTGATCCCAGACCTGACGACCGGTATCCAGATCGATGGCCTGCAACGCGCCCCAGTGATGGTCGGCCGGATCATGCACGACCTCGAAGCTCTCCCCGAGGTACGGCAGACCGGGATGATAGAACGTGGGCGCACCCTTCATGGTCATGCAGGTGTGAATCGTTGGCACATACGCCAGGTGCGTCACCGGATCGACGGAAATTGGCCACCAGTTCTTACCGCCGAGGAAGCTCGGGCAGGTGAACACTTGTTTGTTCATCGCCGGCCGCAGCGCATTGTTGGTGTAAGGCAAGCCGTTCTTGAAGCCCGCGACCGACGTCGCGCGTGTGAATTGTCGAGCATAGATCAACTTGCCGTTCACTCGATTGATGGCATAGAACCAGCCATTGCGATCGGCATGGACGATGGCCCGGTAGGTCGTGCCGCGATAGCGCAGCGTCGTGATCACCGGGGTATTCACCCCGTCGTAGTCCCACGAATCATTCGGGGTGTACTGGTAGTACCACTTGATCTTGCCGCTGCGCGGGTGCAGGGCGAGCAACGAGTCGGTGAACAGGTTGAGCCCTGGGCGCAGCTTCGCGAGCCACGGCGCAGGGTTGCCGACGCCCCAGAAGAGCGTGTCGGTGCTCGGATCATAGGTGCCCGTGATCCAGGCCGAACCGCCGCCGTGCTTATACATGCCCTTCGGCCAAGTGTTCGCACCGAGATGTCCGGGCGCGGGCGTCGTCCAGCGGCGCCACAGGAGCGCACCGGTCCTCGCATTCAGCGCCTGGATGAAATCGCGTGCACCGTATTCCCCGCCGGATTCCCCGACGATCACCATGCCTTTGAGGATCATCGGTGCGAGCGTCATCGCGTAGCCGACGTCGGCGGGCTTCAGTTGCCGCTGCCAGACCACCTTACCGCTGATCGCATTCAGGGCGACGACATAGTTGTCGAGCGTCGCCATGTAGACGTCGTCGCCATAAAGCGCGACGCCGCGATTGACCACGTCGCAGCAGACGGTCTTGAAGCCGACGCCCGGCATGGGCCGGACGTACTTCCACAGGACTTTGCCGGTCACGGCATTCAGCGCGATCAGATGATCCTTCGGAGTCGTGATGAACATGTACTGTCCATTGACCATCGGCGTCGACTCGTAGCCCTGCTTCAGGTGACTTCGGTAGCTCCAGACCAAATGCAGATTCTTGACGGTGTGCGTGTTGATCTGCGTGAACGGCGCGAAGCTGTTGCCGGCGTAATCTCGCCGAAACATCAGCCAGCCGTTGTCCGTGGCGGCCGCCGCGAGCCGTGCATCAGTCACGGTCGGATAGCCGCCGGCACGGGCGACGCCTGAGAACGCCAGCGCAACGAGTAGCCCCGCAGCGCTGGCGCGACGGACTCGATGCGACAGGGCATGGATGGTCGTCATATGAAATGCTCCCCCAATGTAATTGGCTGACGTGCGGCGGAATCGGCTCGCAAGCGTCACTCCACCTGATGGGCCCGATTGCAAGGGCCATGCCACGGTGCGCCGCGC
>JAJZFQ010000112.1 GCA_021805275.1 Pseudomonadota bacterium | reverse complement strand
CTGCCGCGGACCGTGGGGCGCACGCTGGCGCGCGCCTTCACCCGCTCTCAATGCTCCGACGTGCAGGCGCTGGTCGCCCCGTCGCAGCCGCTGCGTCAGGTGCTGCGCGACTATGGGGTGGAGACCCCCGTGCACGTCATCCCGACCGGGTTGCCCGCGGACCGCTTTCAACCGGGCAACGCGCCGCGCTTTCGAGCGCTCGCGCAGCTGCCGGCGCATCGACCGCTCGTGACCTACGTCGGTCGAGTCGCGCATGAGAAGAACATCGATTTTCTGGTCCGCGTCTTTGCCCGCGTGCGCCAGTCCGTTCCCGAGGCCATGCTGATCATTGCCGGCGAGGGGCCGGCGCGCGAGGCGTTGCGCAAGCTCGTCGAGCAGCTCGGCCTGACGGAGGACGTCCGGTTCGTCGGTTATCTCGACCGCAACACCGCACTGCTCGACTGTTACGCGGCCGCGTCGGTGTTCGTGTTCGCCTCACGCACCGAGACGCAGGGGCTGGTTCTGCTCGAGGCACTCGCCCAGGGCTGTGCGGTCGTGTCCACGGCGCACTTGGGCACGAAGTCGATTCTCGCGCCGGCGTGCGGTGCGCTGATCGCCGAGGAGCGCGAGCCGCCCTTCGCCGCCGCGGTGGTGCAGGTGCTGCGCGACGCGGACCTGCGCCGCACACTGAGCGATCAGGCCGGTACGTACGCGCGCGGCTGGTCTTCGGCCAGCATGGCCGCCCGCCTCGCCGAGCTGTATCGAGCGCTGTGCAGGCCGGCCTAGTTCCGTTTCGGCGTCTCGAGCGTCACGCGCGACAACCCGGTTGCGGCGAACTCACCCCACGCTCCATCGTACTCGAGCACGGCCGCGGCACACGTGGGCAGGTGTGTGATCTGGGCCGCGCACCGCTGCGCCAGCTCGCTGAGGCCCGGGTTGTGCGCCACCAACATCACCTGAAGTGCGCTCTCCTCGAGGGCGCGGATGACGTCGAGCAGCTGTGCGAGATCCCCGGGATAGAGCCGCTCGTCCACCCTGATGCGTCGCGGCGGGTACTCGAGCGCTGCGGCCACGAGTCGTGCGGTTGCGAGCGCACGTGCCGCCGGGCTCGAGATCAGCCTATCGATCCGGATGCCACGCGCGTGCAGCCGTCGGCCCATGCGCGGCGCATCGAGCGTGCCGCGTGCGGCGAGCGGGCGGTCCCGGTCCGAGAGCCCGGGCGGATGGTCGGACTTGGCGTGCCGCAATAGGATCAGGGTCTTCACGCCGCAGTGCCTCGCCGTGTGCGGCTCCAATGAGGCGGAGGGGGCGTGTGCATGGGGTCACCTGGTTCGGCCCGGCTGTTGGGCGCGCGAACCGAGCATAACGCAGGAAACGCGCCGTGGCGGGTAGACGGTGCCCGGCACATCTGAAAAGATTCCGCCCCTCTTCCGACCGCTGCACCATCTGATGCAGGAGCTCTGCCGATGCCCGAAGCACGACTGACCGATTTTGATGCACGCGCGCAGCAGTGGGACGACGCGCAGAAGGTCCGGCGCGCCGAGCAGGTGGCCGCGGCCGTGCGTCGCGCGGTCGAACTGCACCCCGCGATGACGGCATTGGAGTACGGGGCCGGCACCGGTTTGTTGTCGTTCGCGCTGCGCGGGGTGGTCGGACAGATCACCCTGGCGGACAGCTCCGCGGGCATGCGCGCCGTCGCCGAGCGCAAGATTGCGGCCGCCGAGGCCTCCGACCTGAGGGTGATCGACCTGGATCTGACGCGCGATCCGTTGCCCGCGACGCACTACGACCTCATTTTCAGCATGATGACGCTGCATCACGTGGCGGACGTGCCGGGACTCTTGGGCGCATTCCACTCGATGCTCAACCTCGGCGGCTGGGTGTGTCTGGCGGACCTCGACACCGAGGACGGTTCGTTCCATGGCCCCGGCGTGCCGGTGCATCATGGCTTCGAGCGCAGCGCGCTGCGCTCGTGGCTGGTCGCGGCCGGCTTTCAGGACGCCGCGGTCCAGGACTGCTGCACCCTCGAGCACCACGGCCGCGAATACTCGGTTTTCCTCGCCACCGCGCGCAAATCCTAGCGCTGGCGCTCGGGTCGCGGGGCGTCCCGAGCGCAGCTTCGGTCGATTGCGTTACACTCGCGCCCGATCGTTCAGAGGCCGGCGGGGGCGGCAGGTGATACAGACGGAAGCGCGGAACGCCGCAGAATCGGAAGTGGTCATGCCGACGCCAGTCGAGCAGCAGGTGCCGGTGGATGACTTTCAGCCGCCCTGGTGGCTGCGCAACCGCCACCTGCAGTCCATGTTGGCGAGCGTCGCTCTGCGGCGCGGCCCGATCGTGCGCCGCGCGCAACCCCTGCTGGCGGCCCAGCACGAACTTCTGCTCGACTGCGGGGATGAGGTGCGGCTGCAGTGCTGGCGCTCAAGCGGCTCCCCGGGCGGCCCGCCGGTCGTGGTGCTGCACGGCTGGGAAGGCAGCGCCGAGTCGCTCTACGTCCTGTCGCTCTCGCAACAGCTCTACGAGCGCGGCTTTGACGTGTTTCGGCTCAACCTGCGCGATCACGGCGAGACCCATCACCTCAACGCCGGCCTGTTCCACTCCTGCCGGCTCGCGGAAGTCTGCGGTGCTCTGCGCGCCGTGCAGCGCCTCACCGGGCAGCCGCTGCGCCTCGTCGGTTTCTCGCTCGGGGGGAATTTCCTGCTGCGCGCGGCCGCCCAGGCCCGCAGCGCGCGGCTCGATCTGCAGTCCGTCGTGGCCGTCTCGCCCGTGCTCGATCCGCACGAGACGTTGCGTGCGCTCGAGGAAGGATTCACCGGCTATGCGCGCTACTTCGCCCGCAAGTGGTGGCGGTCGCTGAGCAAGAAGGAGGCAGTCTGGCCGCACCAGTACGATCTGCGCGAGCTGCGCGGCATCAACAACCTGCGCCGCCTGACTGACGAGTTGATCCGCCGCTACACCGAGTTCGAGACGCTCGATGAGTATCTGCTCGGCTACTCGATCACCGGCGAGCGGCTCGCGACGCTCGAGACGACCTCGCTGGTGATCACCTCACTCGACGATCCCATCATCCCGGCACAGGACCTACGCCACCTGGCGCGGCCGGCGTGGCTGCGCGTCGCGGTGACCTCGCGAGGCGGGCATTGCGGATTTCTCGACCGCCTGACCGGGCCCACGTGGGCGGAGCGGCGCATCGTCGCGGAGCTGACGGCCACGCCAGCCCGCCCGGCGACGGCCGGGACGGGGACCGAAGAGCTGACGTGAGCGTGAGCCTGGCCGCGTCCGGCCCCGCCGCGATCCCCCGACGGGCAGAGCCGCGCGTCCTCCGGAGGACGTAGACGGCCGCGGCGCGGGCGCACCCGCCGGAGCGGGGCGTACACTGCGGCCATGAGACGAACTGCCCTTGCGAGTTCCCCCGTGCTGCGCAACCCGGCGCCGGCGGGCGGCGATGGCGTGCTGGCGCACACGCTCGCCAACGGGATGCAGGTGATCGTCTGGCCGGTACACCACATTCCCAATGTCGCTCTGAACCTGTGGGTGCGGGCAGGCAGTCGCAACGAGCGGCCCGGCATCACGGGCCTGGCCCATTTTTTCGAGCACATGATGTTCAACGGCACGCAGACCCGCGCGCCGGGGGAGTTCGACCGGCTGATGGAGGCGCAGGGCGGCGCCAACAATGCGTTCACCAGCGATGATGTCACCGTCTACGAGGACTGGTTCCCCTCGAGCGCGCTCGAGCTGGTGTTGGAGCTCGAGGCCGACCGGGTCGCCCATCTTGCGTTTCTGCCGGAGATGATCGAAAGCGAGCGTGGCGTCGTGGCCTCCGAGCGCCGGCTGCGCGTCGAGGACAACAATCACGGGCTGCTCTCCGAGCGGGTGCAGGCGGAGGCCTTCAGCGTACATCCGTACCGCTTCCCGACGATCGGCTGGCCGCAGGACATCCGCGCTTGGCGACTGGAGGATCTGCAGGCGTTCTACCGGACCTACTACGCCCCCAACAACCTGACGCTGACGCTCGCCGGGGACCTCGATCCGCACGCGGCGCTGCGTCTGGTGCAGCGCTATTTCGAACCGATTGCCGCGCAAGCACCACCCGAGGCGGTGCACGAGCGCGAGCCGCCGCAGCTCGAAGAGCGGCGCATCATCGTGCGCCGCAAAGTGCAGACGCCTCTGCTGCAGTGCGCCTATAAGGCGCCATCCGCCACCGATGAGCGTGCGAGCGCCGTCCATCTGCTGATGTCGGTGCTGATGGAAGGCAACGCTTCGCGTCTGCACCGTGCGCTGGTCGAGGAGCAGCGCATGGCCATCGAGGTGGGTGGACACTGGCAGGAGGGTTTCGATCCGGGATTGCTGTGGCTGTCGCTCACCTTGCCGCAATCCATCGAACCGCAGCAGGCGCTCGTGGCGCTCGATGCAGAACTTGCGCGTATCACCGAGTTGGGAGTCAGCCCCACCGAGCTCGAGCGCGCCCGCAATCTGGCGATCGTGGGGTTCTGGAAGCGGCTGGCGACCATCGACGGCAAGGCGCACCTGCTCGGGGAGTACGCGGTGTTCCATGGCCGCTGGTGGGATCTGTTCGCCGAGCCGCAGCGCCTGGCGGCCGTCACGCCGCAACAGGTGCAGGCGGTGGCCGCCGACATTCTTGCGCCGCAACGGCGCACCGTTGGTATGTTGGTGCCACTCGGGGCACGCTCGCGAATCGAGCGCTGATGGTGGGTGTGCCGAAGCACGAACGCCTCGTTCTCGACAACGGGGCGACGCTGATCCTGCTGCCGCGCCGCGAGGTGCCGCTGATCGCCGGACAGGTGTTGCTGCGCGGCGGCAGTGCGGCCGATCCGCCAGCGCGCCCCGGGGTCGCCTCGCTGGTCGCGGCGCTGCTTGAGAAGGGCGCCGGGCCGCGCAATGCCTACGCGTTCGCCGAAACTCTCGAGGGTGCCGGCGGCAGCTTCAGCGCCGTGGCCGGACCGGAGGCGATCGCGGTGCGCAGCCAGTTTCTCGCCCGCGATCAGGACCTGATGCTCGAGTTGCTCGCCGCGACGCTGCGTGCACCCCAGCTGGCGGCCGAGGAATTCGAGCAGCTGCGCGTGCGGCAAATCGAGTTCATCAAGGCCGTGAAGGACTCCGAGCCGGCGGAATTGCTCGATGCGTATGGCCGAGCGATGCTGTTCGGCGACCACCCCTATGCGCTGCCCGTGTACGGCAGCGAGCGCTCGCTGGCGCAGGTCACACACGACGACGCTCGCGCCTACTACCGGACACAGTTCGGCGCCGACCGGCTGATCGTGGTGCTCGCCGGCGATCTGGATACTCGGCGGGCCGAGGCGGCGGTGCGCGGCGCGTTGGCCACCTGGTCGCGCGCCGCGGTGCGTCCGACGCTGCCGCCGGCGCGCACCACCGCGCAGCGGCGAGTGCTGTTGGTCGATGCGCCCGGCGCCACGCAGAGTCACTTCTGGATCGGCGCGGCGGGCGTTGCGCGCCAATACCCGCGCCGCGCCGCGCTCGATCTGGTCAACACGCTGTTCGGCGGACGCTTCACTTCGCTGCTCAACGCGGAACTGCGCATCAAATCGGGCCTTTCCTACGGAGCGCGGTCGAGCTTCATGCGCGGCACGGTGGCCGGAGAGTTCGCGATACGCTCCTTCGTCGCCACCGCCAGTACGGCACCGGCCATCCGGCTCGCGCAGCAGGCCCTCGAGCGGCTGCATCGCGACGGGGTGAGCGAACAGATGCTCGCCTCGGCGCGCGCCTACACGCTCGGGCAGTACGCGCTCGGCTTGGAGACTGCGGCCGATTGGGCCGGTGCGCTCGCGGATCTCGAATTCTTCGGACTCGGCGTCGAGGACATCGATGAGTACCCGGCGCGGCTCGCCGAGGTCGATCCAACGCTCGCAGCGGCCGTCATCGCCGAGACCTTTCCACGGCCGGAGTCCTCAACGCTGGTGGTGATCGGCGATGCGCAGCGCATCGCCGCACAGCTCGCAGAGTTCGGTCCCGTCACGTCGATGCGCTTGACGGATCCGGATTTCGCCCCGGGGGCGACGGGAGACGAAGCTCGGCCGTGAGGGGGGGGAATACGGCTCGCTTCGTCCCCCGGACCCGCAAAACTTCCCTGTGCTCCCTGCTCCCTGTTGTGGTCTTCCCGGTACGCTGTGGATTCCGGGAGACGGACCGTGCTCGAGGGGGGGTGAGCGTGCGTTCCGTCTCCCGGACCCGTTCGGTATCGCGGGGGAGTAAGTGGATTCCGGGAGACGAGACGTCCTCATGAGGGGGGGAGAGTCCGCCCCGTCTCCCGGATCCGTCAACTGCCGTGCGCGAGCACTGCGTTCGGATGGGCGCGAAGCGCCCGAACATTTTTCACGACGAACCGGGCTTGCGGCGCGAAACTGCGTGCACGCTCGAGATCAACGTGCGCACCGTGCGCATCGCCGTCCATCCAGCGCATCACCGCGCGGTCCGAGTATGCCGCGGCCAAGGCCCGATCCGAGCTGATCGTCGCCGACTCCGTCCACGGTGCCGCGTTGAGGCGGGCATTACGTGCGTCACGGACCGCTGCGTCGCAGGCGTCTTGCGCGGCGCGCCAGCGTTGCGTCATGGCGAAGGCGACGCAGCTGTTGGCGCTGACCGCGGCCGGCTCGAGCGCAGTTCTGCCGGTGACGCGCAGTTGCTGCACCGCTGCCGGATAGCGTCCGCGCAGCAGATCCTCCCCACCGGGCGCGCTTCCGTAAGCGGTGAGCACGAACGGTTGGGGTTGCGCATCCGCCCAGGCGGTCGTCGTGCTCGCGAGTGACATCGCGGCGTACAGCGCCAGAGGCAACGCGCGAAGTGTGCGGCTGTGTGGCGTCATGTTCACTCTCCTGTCGGTTGGTGTCCGAGACATGCGCTCGGTGAGCGCAGGTGAAGGATAGGAGGGACGTGCCGGGGCGACAAACGAAAAGAATTTCGGTATGCATGAGCGCATCTCAAGCAACATCAGGCCGCCTGCGACGGCGCACCGAACTGCTCGAGGATCCACGCCGCGAGCATGCGCACGTCGGATTTGTCGGCGTCCTTGGTGCGGCTGACCAGATACAACGCATCGGCCGTGGGCAAATCGACGGCGAAGATCGGTACGAGTGTCCCGCAGCGAAAACGCTCCGCACAGTGCGCTGTCGGCACCAGCGCCACGCCGAGTCCGCGTTCGGCGGCGTGCACGACCGCGTGCATGGCATCGAGCTCAAGTACGCTCGCCGGCTCCGGCGGCCCGATGCCCACTTCCTGCGCCCAGGCGCTCCACGCGCCAGCGGAGGCCTTGTGCAGGATCAGCGTCAGCTCCCGAAACAATTCTCCGCCGAGTCGTGCCACGTCGGGCAGCAGCTGCGGTGCGCACGCCGCGGTGAGCGATAGGGTGAACAGCCGCGTGCACTGCAGGCCCTGCGGCGGGGAGTCGGTGAGCAAGACTGACACGTCGGCGCTCGCCGGATGCAGCTGCGGACGCGGATCGTGCGAGTCGATCTGGATGTTGATGTCCGGATGCAGCGCGCGAAATGCGCCGAGGCGCGGAATGAACAGCTCGGTGGCGAACAACGGCGGCAGCACCATGCGTACGCTGCGCCGCGCCGCGCCACGGGCAACCTGCGCGAGACTGCGATCGAGCGCCTCGAGCAGCGGTTCGACGTCCGCGAGCAGCGCCTCACCGGCGCGCGTCAGCTCGAGTGAACGCGGGCGGCGCTCGAACAGCCGTGCGCCGAGGATTTCCTCCAGCTCCTTCATCTGATGGCTCACCGCCGAGGGCGTCAGATACAACTCTTCGGCCGCAAATTTGAAGCTGCGGTGCCGCGCGGCGACACAGAACACCCGCAGGCTGCGGGTCGGAGGGGGGCGGGACAGGCGCATCATTGCGGCAATCAGAGCATCGGGTGCTCGAGGCAATGCAACAGGCGTGCCAGCGTCGCATCGCGCTCTGACGGCGGTGAGGCGCTCTGGTGCGCAGCCGCCGCGGCAACCCCGCATCAATTTGGTTCGGTGCACCGCCGGAGTGCACCAGGATGAGGCGCGGCGGCGCGGTGTCGGCGGCCGGGCTCAGGGGCTGAAGCGCTCCGGGTGGCGCAGGAAGGCGAGTTCCTCCGGGGTGCTGGTGCGCCCGAGCGCTTGGTTGCGGTGCGGGAAGCGGCCGAAGCGGCGGATGATCGAGAGGTGGCGGCCGGCGAATCTCTGTACGCCGGCGAGAAACGGCCGCAGCTCGATCGGCGCCTCATCGAACAGGCGCAGGTAAGCCGAGACGGATTCCTCCTGGACGTCGAGCCGCTCGGCGTGGTGCAGCGGCATGTATACAAAGACGCGCTCCAGCGGCGAGAGGGTCGCATCGGCGCCCGCCTGGATGCCCGAGAGTGCGAGCGCGAGCGCCGCCTCATCCGTGGCGAACGCGCGGGCCGTCCCCCGATAGGCGTTGCGCGGAAACTGATCGAGCAGCAGGATCAGGGCCAGGCGCCGATGGGGGCCGCCCGCCCAGCGGGCGAGTTCACCGGCCGCGGCACGCTGCATCAGGTCGCAGAAGCGCTCACGGATCAATTCGTCGATGGCCCCCTGCTGTTGCTCGCCGGTCGAGACGCCGAACCAGAGCTTCTCGCGCTCGCGGATCGTCTGCAGGCCGTGCGGCAGAGGACCGAACCAGAACCGAGTGACCTCGTGAGCTTCGTCCGCCGGGGCTGTGCCGCTCGAGGTGCTCACGCCCTCTACTCGCAGAGGCTCTCGAGATAGCCCTGTGCGACGGGCGAGAGGCGCTTGCGGGCGAGGGCCCGAGCCTTGGGCGCATCGACGATGTATTCCAGGGGGCCGGACACCAGGATCTGGCGAATGCCGGGATGGCGCGCCGACGCCCGAGCCATTTTGTTCAGCACCGTGAAGCCGCGGTTGATCTTCTGGCGCGGCGCGCGGTTCTGCTCGATGGTGCGCGCCAGATACTGGCCGAACCGGGCATAGAGAAAGTAGTCGTCGTCACCGACCTGGAATCGCGCTTCGGCGAAGAAGTCGGGGAAGTTCTTCTCCAGATACGAATTGACGCTGCACAGAGCGGGTCGGGAATCGCGTTCTCGCGACGCTGTACGCTGCTTCATTTCGCTGGCCACGCCTCCAGAGGGTCCTGAGCCGTCGCGGGCGCCGCCGGTGCTGGCGCACCCTGCGACGCGGCGCGAATGGTGCGCGAGAAGCTCGTCCGACGCAAGAGCCGGCGCGGGTGTTTTTCAGCGCCGACGCCGCCAGGCGCGCAGCGCCATCTGGATCGCCAGTCCGGTGGCGATCAGTCCGGCGAGTGCGCTGGTGGCGAGCGTGAGATTCAACATCTGCTCGAGCGTATGGTCACGCAGCTGCGCCCAGCGGTCGGACGTCTGGGTGATCTTGAGACGGCCGATCACGCCGCGGCCGCCGCTGCCGCGGATGGGGGCGACCGCCGTGATGCGGGTGCGGCTCTCCGGTCCGCTCAGGCGGCGGAACAGTCGGGTCAGCAGGCCCGGTTGCGGCGCGGGGATGGTGGGCACGATCGGCTCTTCCGCGGCGGCGAGCCGAGCGCCGGACGGCGTGCACACTGCGACCCGCAGTCCCGGCCGCACCAGGCGGCGCAGGTAGGCCGACAACTGCGCCGAGGCGAGGATGAGGCCGCCGCGCGGCCGCCGGTCGGACGGCCCGAGCATCCCGTAACGCAGCGGCGGGCCGCCGCGGCCACTGCGCTCATCGACGAGCACGCCGAACGGACCGCCGAGCATCGACAGCGGGATGGACAGTTCAAGGGCATAGCCACCGGGCCGCAGCTGGAGGGCCCCGACGATGCGTGGATCGACCACCGCGCGTCGCCGGCCGTACTCCCCGCGCACGATGCGGTGTGCGATCAGCGGGCCGGGGCCGGTGAGGGTCAGAAATTCCGCGTGCAGATGTCCCTGCGGCCCCGCGAAACCGATCCAGATCCGCGTCCCCCGGGTACTGCGCCGCAGCGGGTTGGCGTGCGGAGCGCCGAACACCGGGAGCGGATCGGTCACGTGCAGCAACACATAGAGCATCCGGCCGTGGACGCCGGTGAGGATGTCGAAGCGATGCGGGCCCCGTCCGTAGCGGCGCCAGAGCCGGCTGTGGGTCGGCCAGCCGGCGGCGTAACCGTCGGCATAGACCGCAGCGGGCAACACGACCGGGATCAGATCGTCAGGACCGGGCGCGGTGCCCTGATTGGGGAAGCGGTAAATGAGATGTACGCGTCCCTGGAGCGAGGCGGCCAGCGAGGCGGCCAGCGAGTGCAGGTCCTGCTGTTCGCTCTGGCGCAGCGCCGCCTCCATCTGCCGCGCGTAGCGCACCCCGTCCCACGGCAGCACCAGCGTGACCAGCACGAGCAGCAGCAGCTTCAGCCCAGGTCGCATCAGATTCTTTAAGCCATATTTCAGATGGGGCGCTTATAGTTCAGCCACCGCGAGACGGCGGCGCACCGCAATACCTATGAAGATACCCGAGATTCTGATCGTCGAAACCGTTCATCAGCCGGGCAGCCTCGCCAAGGTGCTGCAGGTCATCGCCGATGCTGGGCTGACCATTCAGCACCTCTCGGCGGTGCGGCGCGTGCCGGGTCACACGCTCTGGGAAATCACCCTGGAGATGGACGAGCAGGCCAATAGCGATCTCTACGAGCGCATCGACCAGCTGCCCAATGCCCGCTTTATCGGCAAATCCGACCGCGTCTTCAATCGTCACCGTGGCGGCAAGATCCGCACCGTGGCCAGCCTGCCGATCAACACCCAGCAGACGCTGCGTGACGTGTATACCCCGGGAGTGGCGCGCGTGTGCCTGGCGATCCGGCAGAACCCGGCGCTTGCGCGCGAGTTCACCAGTATCGACAGCACGGTGGCCGTGATCACCAACGGCACGGCCATTCTCGGACTGGGCAACATCGGCCCGCTGGCCGGACTGCCGGTGATGGAGGGCAAGGCGGCGCTGTTTG
>JAJZFQ010000172.1 GCA_021805275.1 Pseudomonadota bacterium | reverse complement strand
CGGCCGAACGTCGGGCGGGCCAACTCGCCGGGGTGAGCCTCACCGACGCCGATCCGATCGAGGTCGCGCCCCGCATTCGCGCCCCGGTGCTCTATCTGCAGGGAGGACAAGACCAGGTGGTGGGCCCAGCGCAAGCGCGCCAACTCGCCGCGCGCACGCCCCACGCCCGGCTGGAGATGTTCCCCGGACTCGGGCATCTCGAGATGTCGGAGAATTTCGTCGGCCTTGCGCGGCCGGTCATCACCTGGTTCAACCGCTACGTGGCACGGGATCACCGGACGGGCCGAGCGCCGCCGGTGGGCCTGCCGAAAGGCACGCAGAACGCGCTCGCGATGTCCGGCTGCGTCGACTACTGAGCGCGGTGCCGCCGCCTCGAGCGATGAGTCTCGGCCTTGATCAGGGCCTTCGGGCGCACCGGCGTCGACTGACGCCGAACAACCGTACGAGACGCACTCGCGATCCTCGCCGGGAGGGGCCGCTGAGCACCCGCGCCGGTCGCGACACGCTCAGCCGAGCCGTAGGCCCAACAGCCTCCCGGCCCGATGCGAGAGCCTCCAGGACCGCACCGCCGGAGCCGTCGCGCGCCGGCGAGACGACGCGCTCACGTCACGGGCGCCGGATTGAACAGCACCAGAGAATTTGCGAGCTCCAGACGCTCCGCGCAGGTCCGGCGCTCCCCGCTCGCCGTGCGCAGCATCATCCGAAAGAGCGCCCACCCGGTCTCCTCGACGGTGGCCGACCCCGAGGCAATCGCACCCGCATCGAGATCGATCAGATCGTGCCACCGGCGCGCCAGCTCGGTGCGGCTGCTCACCTTGAGCACCGGCACGCCCGAGAGGTTGTACGGCGTTCCCCGACCCGTCGTGAACACGTGCAGATTCATACCGGCCGCGAGCTGCAGCGTCCCGCAGATGAAATCACTTGCCGGCGTCGCGGCGAAGATCAGCCCGCGCTCGGTGACTCTCTCCCCGGGACCGAGCACACCCGTGATGGGCGTCGTTCCGGATTTGACGATCGAGCCCAACGCCTTCTCAACGATGTTGGAAAGGCCGCCGGCCTTGTTGCCGGGTGTGGTGTTGGCGCTGCGATCTGCACCGCCGCGCTCCAGATAGTCGTCATACCAGGCGAGTTCACGCAGAATGGCCTGCGCGATCTGCGGGCTCGCGGCCCGGGCGGTGAGCTGCGCGACCCCATCGCGCACCTCGGTGACTTCCGAGAAGAGCACCGTGGCGCCCGCCCGCACGAGCAAATCGGTACAGAACCCCACGGCCGGATTGGCCGTCACGCCGGAGAATGCGTCGCTGCCACCGCACTGGACTCCCACCACCAGCTCACGGGCCGCAACCGTCTCACGCCGTCGCGCGTTGAGCCGCGTGAGACGCACTTCGGCGGCGCGCAGGATCGATGCGATCATCGACTCGAAGCCGACGTGCTGCGGGTCCTGCAGGCAGAGCACATCAGCGCCGCCCGCCTCAGCGCCGCCGCCGGGCGCGATCGGAATGCCCTTCAGCAGCCGCGTCGGCTGCAGCTTCTCGCAACCGAGGCTCAACACCAGGAGCTCGCCGCCGAAATTGGGATTCAAGCTGATGTTGCGCACCGTCCGGATCGGGATTTCGGCCCCGGGAGCGTCGATCGCAACGCCACAGCCGTAACTGTGCTCAAGGCCCACGACATCATCGACGTTCGGGTAGCGCGGCAGCAGCTCCGAGCGAATGCGGCGCACCGCATGCTCGACGACTCCGGCGACACACTGAACCGTCGTGGTCACGGCCAGAATATTGCGCGTGCCGACCGAGCCGTCGGGGTTGCGATAACCCTTGAACGTGTACCCCTCCAGAGGCGGCAGACGTTTCGTCAGAGTGGCGACCGGCAGATCCGCCAACGCCGGTGCCGGTGGCAGTCGAAGCCGCTGCTCGTGCACCCAGCTGCCGGCCAGAATCTCCTCACGGGCGAGGCCAATGACCGCTCCGTAGCGCACGACCGGCGCGCCCTCCGCGATGTCTTGCAGCGCCACCTTATGGCCCTGCGCCACCGCCTCGCGAAGCACCACCCGGGACGTCAGGCGGCTGCCGGCCGGCAAACCGCCGTCGCTCCCGACGATGGCCACGTTGTCCTGCTCGTGGACCTTGACCACGGCCGGGTTTTGGAGCGCTCCGCTCACGAGCCGCTAGCGCACCAGGCAGGGCCGCTTCGGATCGAAGCGCCAGCCCGGCACGAGATGGTTCATCGCCAGACTGTCGTCCCGCGCCCCCAGACCAACGCGACGGTACAGCTCATGCGCCCTCTGCAGTTGCATCCGGTCGAGTTCGATGCCGAGGCCCGCACGCTCCGGGACCCGCACCTTGCCCTGGCGGATGCAGAGCGGCTCATGCGTCAGTCGCTCCCCGTCCTGCCAGATCCAGTGCGTGTCGATGGCCGTAATGCGTCCCGGGGCGGCGGCCGCGACGTGTGTGAACATCGCCAGGGAAATATCGAAGTGATTGTTGGAGTGTGAGCCCCAGGTGAGCCCCCACTCGCGGCACATTTGCGCCACGCGCACCGATCCGGCCATCGTCCAGAAATGCGGATCCGCCAGCGGGATGTCCACTGCCTGCAGTTGCACCGCATGCACGAGCTGTCGCCAGTCGGTCGCCACCATGTTCGTTGCGGTGGGCATGCCCGTCTCGCGGCGGAATTCCGCGAG
>JAJZFQ010000196.1:30127-44784 GCA_021805275.1 Pseudomonadota bacterium | reverse complement strand
TCGGTCCGGTAGGCGCGCTCCCCGGCGCTCAGCGCACGCCATCTGGCCTCGAGCATGTAGGCGCTGGTGAACGGCCTCACCCAGCGCAGCGCCAGCACCGGCAGCACGGTGAGTACGAGCCACGCGAGCGCCGCCTTGAGCAACGCTCGGCGCAGCCACGCTGCGAACCCCTTGTTGCGCATATCCGGATGCCTCGTGCGGGCCGGCGTGCCGGACCGACCGCTCCGCGCCGCCGCGGCTCGCCTGCCTAGTCCACCAGGCGCCGAGCGGAAACGATCAGCACATCCTCGAGCGGCGCGTCCTGGTGGCCCTGGCGCCGGCCGGTGGCCACGCGCGCAATGGCATCAATGGCGTCCATGCCGTCGGTCACGCGGCCGAACACGGCGTAGCCGAAATCCCGTGCGCTGTTGTCGAGGAACGCATTGTCGGCGAGGTTGACGAAGAACTGCGAGGTGGCGCTATCGATGACGCTGGTGCGCGCCATGGACAGCGTGCCGCGCAGGTTCTTCAGTCCGTTCTTCGCCTCGTTGCGGATCGGCTCACGAGTCTTCTTGCTGCGGAACTCCTGATCGAGCCCGCCGCCCTGGATCACGAAGCCCGGCACGATGCGGTGGAAGATCGTGCCGTCGAAGAATTTCTCATCGACGTACGCCAGGAAGTTCTCCACGGTCACGGGCGCCTCGGCGGGATAGAGCTCCACCGTGAAGCCACCGTGGGACGTCTCGAATCGAATCAGCGAATTGCCGGCCATTGGCCCTCCGTCGTGCGCTCATGTCCCGCCAGGTCGCGGTGCGTGCGCACTGTAACAAAGCCTCGCCCCGCAAGCTCGCCCGCCACCGCCCGGCCCTGCCCGGCCCCGTGCTCAAGCACGAGCCAGCCGCCCGGGGCCAGGTGCACCGGCGCGGCGCCGATGATGGCTCGCAGGCAGGCCATGGCGTCGGTGCCCGGCGTCAGCGCGAGGCGTGGCTCGCAGTGAAGCGCCTCCAGTGCCGGATCGTCCGCGGCGATGTATGGCGGGTTGCTCACCAGCAGGTCGAACGGACCGGCCGGCAGGGCCGCGCACCAGCTGCCCTGCGCGAAGGCGACGCGCGCACAGCCGAGCGCCTCGGCATTGGCCCGCGCGAGCGCGAGAGCCTCGGGGGACAGATCCGTGGCCACCACCTGCCAGCCCGGACGCTCGGTGGCGAGCGCCAGGGCGATCGCCCCGGAGCCGGTGCCGAGGTCCGCGATCCGCCCGTGCGCTTCGGGCCGCAGCGCCAGTGCCCGCTCGACGAGCAGCTCGGTCTCCGGGCGCGGCACCAGAGCGGCCGGACCGATACCGAGCTCGAAGCTCCAGAACCCCTTGCGGCCGAGCAGGTAAGCGACTGGCTCGCCGCTGATGCGCCGCTCGATGAGCGCGGCGAAGCGATTCGCGGCGGCGACATCGGGCCGCTGCTCGGGGTGTGCGCGCAGGTGCGCGCGCCGGATGCGCAGCGCCTCGGCGAGCAGCAGCTCCGCGTCCAGCTCCGGGCTTGCCGTGCACCCGGCGAAGCGCAGGCGCGCCACCCCGTGCCTCAGCAATTCCCCCGCGGTGCCCATTGCAGAGTCGATGGCGGTTCTCATCATCACGCAGTTATGATTGGCCGATGACCTTATCACTGTACCCGCCCGTACGGCCGCGCACCCTGGCGGAACTGCTCGACGCCAGCCTGAAGATCTTCCGCATCTCGCTGCCGAAGTGCCTGCCGTACGCCTCGATCGCCATCCTGTTCGGCCAGTTGTCCACGCTCTATGACCTCGCGCGCGGGCATGTCCCGACCATGATGCCTACGCCGCTCGAATTGAACGATCCGGTGTGGGTCGGGTTATACCTGCTCGGCTACCTGCTGTTCTTCACGCTGTGGATGGCGATGCTGCTGCGCCAGGCGGCCATTGCCGCCGGACGGCCGCCCGGCGAGCGCGACCTGCTGGAGGCGCTCAAACAGACCCCGGCGGTCGTCGCGATCGTCCTCATCGGGGATGTGCTGATGCTCACGCTGATCAGTCCGCCGCTCACGCTGATCCAGCCCTACCGCCAGGTCGGCCTCGCCGTGATGGTGCTGGTCGCATTCTATGTCCTGGTGAGCCTCTCGCTGGCGCTGCCGACGCGCATGCTGACCCGCAAAGGGGTGCTGCAAAGCCTCCTCTACAGCCTGCAGATCACCCGCAGCAACTGGTGGCGTGCCGCTGCGCTGTACGCGATCAGCGCCTCCATCATCGTCACCGTGTGGCTGCTCACGGCGGTCATCACCGCGATGATACTCCCCGGCGCGGGCCGGTCCGACGCGGTCGCGCGCGCAATCATGTCGGCCGTGGTCCTCGCCGTCGGCGCGATGGGATTGATTTTCTTCACCGCCACCCAGCTCACCCTGTTCGGCGACCTGCAGCTGCGCCAGACCGCGCGCGGTGGTTGACCGGCGCGCTCAGTCCGAATAGCCGAGATTCGGCGCGAGCCACTTCTCGGCTTGCGCCTCGGTGATGCCCTGGCGGCGCGCATAGTCCTCGATCTGGTCGCGTCCGAGCTTACCCACGGCGAAGTAGCGTGCCTCGGGGTGCGCGAAGTACCAGCCGCTCACCGCCGCGGTGGGGTACATCGCGTAACTGTCGGTCAGCCGGATGCCCGTGGCGTTTTCGACGTCGAGCAGCTGCCACAGCTTGGCTTTCTCGGCATGATCGGGACACGCCGGATACCCGGGCGCCGGACGGATGCCGCGATAGGCCTCGTGGATCAGCTGCTCGTGGGTGAGCTCCTCGGCACGCGAATACCCCCAGAACTCGCGCCGTACGCGCTCATGGAAGTGTTCGGCCGCCGCCTCGGCGAGCCGGTCGGCGAGCGCCTTGAGGATGATCGCCGAGTAATCATCGTGCGCCCGCTCGAAGCGCTCCAGGTGCGCCTCGATGCCCAGGCCCGCTGTCACCGCGAACGCCCCGATGTAATCGGGCACACCGCTCGACTTCGGTGCGATGAAGTCCGCCAGCGACAGGTGCGGCAGGCCGGCGGGCTTGTCCTTCTGCTGGCGCAAGAACGCCAGCGTGGCGAGCGGGGAGTGCCGCTGCTCCTCGCCATAGACCTCGACGTCATCGCCTACCGCGTTGGCCGGAAACAGGCCGATCACCGCCCGCGCCTGCAGCCAGCGCTCGGCCACGACGCGCTCGAGCATACGCCGCGCATCGGCGTACAGGTTGCTCGCCGCCTCTCCGACCGTCGGATCCGTGAGCAGATCGGGAAACTTCCCGGAGAACTCCCAGGCGTTGAAGAAGGGCATCCAGTCGATGTAGCCGAGCAGCTCGGTGAGCGGATAGTCCGCGAAGCGCTGCGCCCCGGGGGTGCGCGGCACCGGAGCGGCATAGCTCGCCCAGTCGATGCGCAGCCGGTCGGCGCGAGCCGCAGCGAGCGTCAACGCCGGCGCCTTGACCCGACGGCCGGCGTGCTGCTCGCGGCGCTGCTCGTGCTCGGCATTGTTCTTCTCGATGAACGCCTCGCGCGTCGGGGCGCTCGTCAGCCTCTGGCACACGCTCACCGAGCGCGAGGCGTCCTTCACGTACACCACCGCCGAGCGGTACTGGGGTGCGATCTTGACCGAGGTGTGTGCCGGCGAGGTGGTCGCCCCGCCGATCAGCAACGGCACCGTGAAGTCCTGCCGCTGCATCTCGCGGGCGACGTGCACCATCTCATCGAGCGAGGGCGTGATCAGGCCGGACAGCCCGATGAAATCGGCGCCCTCGCGCCGTGCGGTCTCGAGGATGCGCTCGCATGGCACCATCACTCCCAGATCGATCACCTCGAAGTTGTTGCACTGCAGGACCACACCGACGATGTTCTTGCCGATGTCGTGCACATCGCCCTTGACGGTCGCCATGACGATGCGGCCGTTCGAGCGGCGCGCGCCGGCCGCCTGGGTCCGCTCGATGAACGGCACCAGGTGTGCGACCGCGCGCTTCATCACGCGCGCGCTCTTGACCACCTGGGGCAGGAACATCTTGCCGGCGCCGAACAGGTCCCCGACGATGTTCATCCCGTCCATCAGCGGTCCCTCGATCACCTGGAGCGGATGGGCGCTCTGCAGACGCGCCGCCTCGGTGTCCTCGATGATGAAATCATCGATCCCCTTGACGAGGGCGTGCTCGAGACGCTTGGCAACGGGCAGGCGCCGCCACTCCAGCTCGTCCTTGCGCTTCGCGCCACCGCCGGCCTTGTAGCGCTCGGCGATCGCGAGCACCCGCTCGGTCGCATCCGCTCGCCGGTTGAGGATCACGTCCTCGACGGCCTCGCGCAGCTCCGGGGCGATCTCGGCATAGATCGCGAGCTGACCGGCATTGACGATACCCAGGTCCATGCCGGCCTTGATCGCGTGGTAGAGAAACACCGAATGCATCGCCTCGCGCACCGCCTCATTGCCGCGGAACGAGAAGCTCACGTTGCTCACCCCGCCACTCACCATGACGTGCGGCAACGCGGCCTTGATCCGCCGCGTCGCCTCGATGAAGGCCAGCGCATAGCCGTTGTGCTCCTCGATCCCCGTGGCCACCGCGAAGATGTTCGGGTCGAAGATAATGTCCTCGGGCGGGAAGCCCACCTGCTCGGTGAGCAGCCGGTAGGCGCGCGTGCAGATCGCCACGCGCCGCTCGACGCTGTCGGCCTGGCCCTGCTCGTCGAACGCCATGACCACGACCGCCGCGCCGTAGCGGCGCACTGTCCGGGCCCGCTCGAGAAACGCCGCCTCGCCCTCCTTGAGGCTGATGGAGTTCACGATGCCCTTGCCCTGCAGGTGCTTCAATCCGCTCTCGAGCACCGTCCACTTCGAGGAGTCGAGCATCACCGGCACGCGCGCGATGTCGGGCTCGGCGGCCACGAGATCGAGGAAACGGGCCATCGCCGCCTCGGAATCGAGCATCCCCTCGTCCATGTTGATGTCGATCACCTGCGCGCCGCTGGCCACCTGCTGGCGCGCCACCTCGAGCGCCGTGCCGTAGTCGCCCGCCTCGATGAGCTTGCGAAAGCGCGCCGAGCCGGTGACGTTGGTGCGCTCCCCGACGTTGACGAACAGCGAGTCCGCCGCGATATCGAGCGCCTCGAGGCCGGACAGCCGGCACTTCACCGCAACCACCGGCACCGTCCTCGCCCGGTGCACAGCGAGCGCCGCATGCATCCGGCTGATGTGCTCGGGCGTCGTGCCGCAACAGCCCCCGGCGATGTTGATCAACCCGGCCGCGGCGTACTCGCCGATGATCGCGGCGGTCTGCTCGGCCTGCTCGTCGTACTCGCCGAAGGCGTTGGGCAGGCCGGCGTTGGGATAGGCGCAGATGCGCGTGTCGCACAGACGGCCGAGCTCCTCGACATAAGGCCGCAGCTGGCGTGCGCCGAGTGCGCAATTGAAGCCCACCGCAAGCGGCCGGGCGTGGCGGATGGAATTCCAGAAGGCCGCAGGCGTCTGCCCCGAGAGAATGCGCCCCGAGGCGTCGGCGATGGTGCCGGAGATGATGAGCGGCACACGCAGCCCGCTCTGCTCGAACAGCTCGAGCGCAGCGTAGATCGCCGCCTTGGCGTTCAGCGTGTCGATCACGGTCTCGATGAGCAGCAAATCGGCGCCACCGGCGAGCAGCGCGCGCGCCGCCTCGCGGTATGTTGCGACCAGCGCATCGAACGTCACGCTGCGATAGCCCGGATCGTTCACATCCGGTGACAGGGAGGTCATGCGGGTGGTCGGACCGAGCGCGCCGGCCACGAACGCGGGTCGGCCGGCCGCCGCGGCAAAGGCATCGGCGCTCGAGCGCGCCAGCCGCGCGGCGCGGTAATTCAGCTCCGACACCAGCCCCTGCGTGCCGTAATCGGCCTGCGAGACCGCATTGGAGTTGAACGTGTTGGTCTCGATGATGTCGGCGCCGGCCTGCAGATACGCCCGGTGGATGTCGGCGATGATCTGCGGCCGCGTGAGGGTCAGCAAGTCGTTGTTGCCCGCCAGATCGCGGCCGTGCCGCGCGAAGCGTTCGCCCCGGAATGCCGCCTCGTCGAGCCGATGGCGCTGCACCATGGTGCCCATGGCCCCGTCGAGCAGCACCACCCGCTCATCGAGCAGTCGGCCGAGGCGCCCGATCCGCTCGCGGCGCGCGGCCTCATCCGGCGGCTCGACGACGAACGGCACGGCCGGCGCGCGTTCGCCGCCCGCCCCCGGCGCGTGCAGCCCCCCGGGTGATCCGCCATGGGCACACCCGCTCATGCGCACGCCGCCCGGCGGTGCGCGGATCGGATCTGCCGCTTCGGAGCCGGCTCGACCCGCCGTGCGCAGGAGCTGCCCCGGCCACTCAACATCCGCGCGGCCCGGACCGCCCGTCGGCGCTGAGCGGCGCGGCCTGCGCCTCGCCCGAGGGCGGGGTGCTCGCCGGCGCGCCGCCCGGGCGCAGCCCCAGGGTCCGGCAGATGGCGTACGTGAGTTCTGCGCGATTGAGCGTGTAGAAATGAAAGTCGGACACGCCGTGTCGCTCGAGGGTCTTGACCTGCTCGATCGCCACGCTCGCGGCGATCAGCCGCCGCGTCTCCGGGTCGTCCTCCAGGCCCTCGAAGCGCTCCTGCAGCCAGCGCGGCACGCTCGCCCCGCAGCGCTGTGCGAAGCGCTGCACCTGGGCGAAGCGGGAGATCGGCAGGATCCCGGGCACGATGGGCGCGCGGATGCCCGCGGCAGCACAGCGATCGCGAAAGCGCAGAAAAACCTCCGGATCGAAGAAGAACTGCGTAATCGCGCGTTGCGCGCCGGCCTCGAGCTTGCGCCGCAGGTTCTCCAGGTCAAACGCGCCCGACGGTGCCTCGGGGTGGCGCTCCGGGTAGGCCGCCACCGAGATGTCGAAATCTCCGATCCTGCGCAGCCCCTCGACCAGGTCGGCCGCGTAGGGGAAGCCATCCGGGTGCGGCTCGTAGCGCTCGGCGCCCTGCGGCGGGTCGCCGCGCAGCGCCACGATGTGGCGAATGCCCTGCCTCCAGTACTGCCGGGCGAGGGCGAGGATCTCGGCGCGGCTCGCGCCGACACAGGTCAGATGCGCCGCACCCGTGAGCGGGGTCTCGCGCTGAATGCGGCTGACCCAGTGGTGCGTGCGGCTGCGGGTCGATCCGTCGGCGCCGTAGGTGACCGAGACGAAGCGCGGCGCGAGTGGCGCGAGCCGCTCGATCGAGCGCCACAGCGTCGCTTCCATATCGGGATCGGCGGGCGGAAAGAATTCGAACGATACGTTGATCACCGTCTCTCCCTCATGATGCGCGCCGTTCGGACACGCCCCTCAACCGGTCCGGCCCAGAGCCACGCCGCCGTGCCCCGGGGCGGCGGAGGCGGCCAACACGTGCTGAGCGTCGGCCTCGATGGGGCGGATGCGCTGGCACTCGAGGCCCGCCTCCGCCAGACGCCGCCGCAGCTGCGCGATCGGATGCTCGACGACTCGCTCGGCGGTGGCGGCCGGGTAACGCTCGAACAGCCACAGCCGCCCCTCGCTCGGCAGCGCGGTGCGCGCCGCGGCAAGCACCGCCTGCGTCACCGGTTCGGCCCAGGCGAGGTGATCGAGGATGACGGCCGGGAAGCCGCGCCCCGTGCGCTCGAGGTCCGTCTCGCTCAGCCACTCCCCGCCACTCGCCGGCACGACGCGGCAGGACAGCCGTTCGCGCTCGAGCATGGCCCGGGCCGCCTGCGCCGCACGGCGCGAGTGGGCGATGGCCGTGCACTGCGCGGCGCGGCGCGCCACACTGGCGAGCAACTCCGGGTGACCGACGCCGACCAGCAGCACCGAGCGCGGCCGCTCGGGGAGTTCCGCCTCGAGCACCGCGCGCAGCTCGCGGCCGAGGCGCGAGACGCCGGGTCCGGCGCTGCCCGGCGCGCTCGATCCAGCGCTGCGCCGCAGGTCCTGCAGGCGTGCCGGATCGGAACGGTCCCACTGCCCGAGCAGTCCCAGGGTGAACTGCGCCGCCGGCCCCTCGCGCGCCAGGCGGTAGTGCACCCACTGTCCGTGGCGGATCCGCTCGAGCAGCCCCGCCTCGGTCAGGATCCGCAGATGCCGCGAGACCCGCGGTTCGCTCTGGCCGAGCGCCTCGGCCAGGTCGCAGACGCTGAGGTCCCGCTCCGCGCACAGCCCGAGCAGCCTCAGCCGCGTCGCTTCCGCGGCAGACCTCAGCCAGAGCAACAGGTCCTGCGAAGTGGCCATCCGTATTTGAAGAATTGCACAAATCTTTAAATACATGCTAGCACACCAGGCAAACCGGGGAAAGCCTGGGGAGAGACCCGCTCGATCGTGCTACGGGATGCCGTGGCCGACGGGACGCTTCAGTGGATCGACAGGGAGTGCTCCGACGCCCCGCCGGTGAACAGCGCCTCGACCGCCTGGGCATCGAACCGATAGGGCCGATGGCAGAACTCGCAGGTCACCGTCACGGCACCCTGCTCGGCGAGGATGTCGCGCACCTCCTCGGCCCCGAGGGCCCGCAGGAGCGAGGTGACCCGGCCCTCTCCGCAGCGACACTCGAAGCGTACCGGGGTGCCCCGGAACAACCGCACGTCGTGCGCCGCCAGTGTGGCGCCGAGCAGCGACTCCACGCCCTCGTGCAGCAGCGCCCCGGCCTTCAGGCGGCCCGTGCTTCGCTCGACCGAGCGCCACAGATCGTCGGTATCGGTCTCGCTCTGCGGCAGCTTTTGCACCAGCAACCCCGCGCAGCTGTGTCCGTCGGCGGCAAGATGCACGCGTGTGGGCAGCTGCTCGGAGGCGCGGAAATAACCCTCGAGAGACTCCGCGAGCGAGCGGCCGGTGAGGGGCACGATGCCCTGGTAGCGCAGATTGCGCTCGTCGGCCTCGATGGTGACGGTGACGCGACCGCCCTCGCCGGCGAGGCCGCGAAACACCTCGCCGACGTTGCCTGCCTCGCCGAGGGCCGCCACGAGCGCCTCGTCATATTGCGCGACCGCGCGTACCCCGAACTGGTGGGTGCACTGCGCGACCAGCAGCCGCACCGCGCCCGAGCCCTGCAGCTGCAGCGTGAGTCGCCCCTGGAATTTCAGCGTCGCGGCGAGCAGCACCGAGGCGGCCACCGCCTCCCCCAGCAGCGCACGCACGGGCGGCGGGTAATCGCCGTTCGCGCGCAGCTCGCGCCACGCCGCATCGAGGCGCACCCAGTGCCCGCGCACCGGCTGGTCCTCAACGAGGAATCGGCGAACCGTGTCGGATCCGGTGTCAGCGTCCATGCGCCGAGCATGGGGCATTCGCCCGTGCGACTCAACCGCAGAGCTTCTTCTTCAGTAGCTCGTTCAGCTGGGCGGGATTGGCCTTGCCCTGCGTCGCCTTCATGACTTGGCCGACGAAAAATCCGAACAGCTTGTCCTTGCCCGCGCGGTAGTCGGCAAGCTGCGCCGGATTCTTTGCCATGACCGCCTCGATCGCCTGCTCGATCGCGCTGGTGTCGGTGATCTGCTTCAGACCCTTCGCCTCGATGAGGGCATCGGCGTCCTGCCCGCCGCTCCACATGGCCTCGAACACCTCCTTGGCGATCTTGCCGGAGATGGTCGCATCGGCGATGCGTGCAAGCAGCCCGGCGAGGCGCTCGGCGGGCAGACGGCCCGAGCCGACCTCCAGACCCTCCTTGTTCAACGCCGCGGCCAGCTCGCCCATCACCCAGTTCGCCGCCAGCTTCGGCTGTGTCGGCACGGCGCGCACCACGGTCTCGTAATAGTCGGCCAGATCGCGGCTGGCCGTGAGCACCCCGGCGTCGTAGACCGAAAGGCCGTACTGGCTGGCGAAACGCGCCGCCTTGGCATCCGGCAGCTCCGGCAGCGCCGCGCGCACCGCCTCGATGTACGGCTCCTCGAGCTCGAGCGGCAGCAGATCCGGATCGGGGAAGTAGCGATAGTCGTTCGCCTCCTCCTTCGAGCGCATCGAGCGCGTCTCGCCCTTGTCCGGATCGTACAGGCGGGTCTCCTGGACGACCTTGCCGCCGGACTCGAGCAGCTCGATCTGGCGGGCGACCTCGTACTGGATCGCCTTCTCCACGTAGCGGAAGGAATTGATGTTCTTGATCTCGGCCCGCGTGCCGAACTTCTGCGCGCCCACCGGGCGCACCGAGACGTTCGCGTCGCAGCGGAACGAGCCTTCCTGCATGTTGCCGTCGCAGATCTCCAGGTAGCGCACCAGGGTGTGCACCTTCTTCATGTAGGCGACGGCCTCCTTGGCCGAGCGCATCTCGGGCTCCGAGACGATCTCGATGAGCGGCGTACCGGCGCGGTTCAGGTCGATGCCGCTCAGCGCCCCCAGCCCCTCGTGCAGCGACTTGCCAGCATCCTCCTCCAGGTGCGCGCGGGTCACCCCGATGCGCTTGACCGACCCGTCCTCGAGCACGATGTCGATCGTACCCTGGGCTACGATCGGCAGCTCGTACTGGCTGATCTGGTAGCCCTTGGGCAGGTCCGGGTAGAAGTAGTTCTTGCGCGCGAACACCGACTGGCGCGCGATGCGCGCACCGATGGCGAGACCGAAGCGCACCGCCATGCGCACCGCCTCGGCATTGAGCACGGGCAGCACGCCGGGGTAGCCGAGGTCCACCAGGCACGCCTGGCTGTTGGGCGCGGCCCCGTAGGCGGTGGCGGCCCCGGAGAAGATCTTCGATCGGGTGGCGAGCTGGGCGTGGATCTCCAGTCCGATCACCGTCTCCCAGGCGCTCATGCGTACCGCTCCGGGATGCGCAGGTGCCAGTCGGTCTCGAGCTGGTAGCGGTGCGCGGCGTGCAGCAGTGCCTGTTCGGCGAAGTGCGGCCCGATGATCTGCAAGCCGACCGGCAGCCCCGCGGTGAATCCGCACGGCACGGACATCGCCGGCAGCCCCGCCAGATTGGCGCTGATGGTGTAGATGTCGTTCAAGTACATGGTGATCGGATCGGCCGTCTTGGCACCGAGGGCGAACGCCGCGGTCGGTGTGGTCGGGCCCATCAGCAGGTCGACCTCGCCGAAGGCGCGCGCGAAATCCGCGGTGATGAGGCGGCGCACGCGCTGGGCCTTGAGGTAGTACGCATCGTAGTACCCGGCCGACAGCACGTAGGTGCCGGTCATGATGCGCCGCTTGACCTCGGTCCCGAAGCCCTCCGAGCGGGACCGCTTGTAGAGATCCTGCAGGTCGCGCGGGTCGCGGCAGCGGTGTCCGAAGCGCACCCCGTCGTAGCGCGCCAGATTCGAGGAGCACTCCGCCGGCGCCACGACGTAGTAGACCGGCACGGACAGCGGGATGTTCGCCAGGCTCACCTCGTGCAGCCGCGCCCCGAGGCGCTCGAACACCCTCAACGCCTCGCGCACGCACCGCTCGCACTGCGGATCGAGTCCGGTGTCGAAGAACTCCTTCAGCACCCCGATGCGCACGCCCTGGAGCGGCGCGCCGAGCCCGGCGAGGTAATCCGGCACCGGTCTGTCGACGCTGGTCGAATCCCGTGGATCGAACCCGGCCATCTCGCGCAGCACCCGGGCGGCATCCTCAGCGCTCGCGGCGAGCACTCCGCCCTGATCGAGGCTCGAGGCAAAGGCGATCATCCCGTAGCGCGACACGCGGCCGTAGGTCGGCTTGATGCCGGTGATGCCGCAGAACGCGGCCGGCTGGCGGATCGAGCCGCCGGTGTCGGTGGCGGTTGCCGCCGGCAGCAGCCGCGCGGCCACGGCTGCGGCCGAGCCGCCCGAGGACCCCCCCGGAACCAGCGCCGTGTTCCAGGGGTTGCGCACCGGGCCGAAGTGGCTGGTTTCGTTCGAGGAACCCATGGCGAACTCGTCCATATTGAGCTTGCCGAGCATCACCGCGCCGGCGGCCTTCAGCCGCGCCACCACGGTGGCGTCGTAGGGCGAGACGAAGTTCGCGAGCATCCGCGAGCCGCAGCTGGTGCGCACCCCGGCGGTGCAGAACAGGTCCTTGTGTCCGATCGGCACGCCTTCCAGCGCGCCGCCGCCGCCGCCGGCGAGTCGCTGGTCGGCCGCCTCGGCATCGGCGAGCGCCTGCTCGGCGGTGATGGAGACGAAGGCGTTCAGCTCCGGCTGGCTCGCCTCGATGCGCGCCAGGAACGTTCGCACGAGCTCGACGCTGGAGACCTTGCGGGCGCGCAGGTCTCGAGCCAGCTGCGTCAGGGTTTGGCGGTGAATCACAGGTTCAGGGGCCTCATTCGATGACCTTGGGCACCAAGTAGAGCCCCGCGGCGACCTGCGGGGCGTTCCTCTGGTGCAGCTCGTGCTCGTCCCGCTCGGTGACCGCATCGGGGCGCAGCCGCTGGGCGAGGCCCGGCAGCGGATGGGCCATCGGCGCTACGCCTGCGGTGTCCGACCGCTCGAGCTCGCCGATGAAATCGACGATGCGCGAGAGGCTCTGCTGGAACTGCGGGATCTCGCCGGCCTCCAGCTCGAGGCGGGCCAGGTGGGCGATGTTTTCGACTTGTTCGCGGGTGAGGGCCATCGGTGGTTCCGGCGCAGCGGGATTACCGCTCGAAATCATACATGTTGCCTTGCTCAATGTGCCATCGGTTGCTAGATTACGCGCCACTTTGTACGAGGTGCCTCTCCAGAGGCTCTTCCATCCACCGCCCCATCCGCACTCGGACGCTTCATGCTCAAACGCTTGCGCGGCTATTTCTCCAGCGATCTGTCGATCGACCTGGGGACGGCCAACACCCTCATTTACGTCCGCGACAAGGGCATCGTGCTCAACGAGCCGTCGGTGGTCGCGGTGCAGGACGAGCCGTCCCGCGGCGGCAAGTTCATCGTCGCGGTGGGCTCGGAAGCCAAGGGCATGCTGGGGCGCACCCCGGGACACATCACCGCAGTACGCCCGATGAAGGACGGGGTGATCGCCGATTTCACCTATACGGAGAAGATGCTCCAGTACTTCATCAACAAGGTGCACGGCAACCGGATGCTCAAGCCCTCCCCGAGGGTGCTGGTGTGTGTGCCCTTCGGCTCGACCCAGGTCGAGCGGCGCGCGATCCGCGAGTCGGCCGAGGGCGCCGGGGCGCGCAACGTCGGGATCGTCAGCGAGCCGATGGCGGCGGCCGTCGGCGCCGGACTGCCGGTGCACGAGGCGCGCGGCTCGATGGTACTCGACATCGGCGGCGGCACCTCGGAGGTCGCCGTGCTGTCGCTGAACGGAGTCGTCTATGCGAACTCCGCGCGCATCGGCGGTGATCGCTTCGATGAGGCGATCATGAGCTACGTGCGCCGCAATTACGGCATCCTCATCGGCGAGGCGACCGCCGAGCGCATCAAGATCGAGATCGGCTCGGCCTACCCGGGCCAGCAGGTGCGCGAGCTGTCGGTCAAGGGCCGCAATCTCTCCGAGGGCGTGCCGCGCGCGTTCACGCTGAACAGCAACGAGATTCTCGAGGCGCTGCAGGAGCCGCTGCAGAACATCGTCAGCGCCGTGAAGCAGGCCCTCGAGCAGACCCCGCCGGAGCTCGGCGCGGACGTCGCCGAGCGCGGCATCGTGCTCACCGGTGGCGGAGCGCTGCTGCGCGACATCGACAAGCTGCTCACCGAGGAGACGGGACTGCCGGTGGTCGTGGCCGACGACCCGCTCACCTGCGTCGCACGCGGCGGCGGACGCATCCTTGAGCTGATGGACGAGATGGGCCCCGGCCACTTCGGGCTCGAGTAGCTGCGCGCACCGTGGCGGGTTTCGGCACCCGAAGCGGATCGCAGCACAGCCGCGGGGGCTCCCCGGGGTTCCGATTCACGCTCTACGCGCTGGTCTCGCTCGTGATCATGGTGCTCGACCAGCGCATGGATCTGCTGGAGCGGATGCGCTATGCGCTGCAGGCGCTCACCTATCCGGTTGAGGTTGCGGTCAACTCTCCACTCGCCGCCTGGCAGTGGCTCGAGCGCTCGTTCGCCTCGCGCCGCGCACTCGAGGCGCAGAACCAGCGGCTGCGCACGCGGATGCGCGACCTGGAGATCCGCACACTGCGCTTCGACACGCTGGCGAGCGAGAATGCCGCGCTGCTCGGCCTGAAGCACTCGGTGCCGCCGGTCGCCGAGCGCTGGCTGCCGGCCAACATCGTCGACATCGAGCTCAGCCGGCTGCGCCAGCGGGTGCTGATCGACCGCGGCACGCGCAACGGGGTATTCCGCAATCAGGCTGTCCTCGATGATCACGGCGTCGTCGGGCAGACGATGAGCGTCGGCCCGTGGAGCGCCGTGGTGCTGCTCATCACCGATCCGGAGCACGACCTGCCGGTGCAGATCGAGCGCACGGGCTTTCGCACCATCGCGGTTGGCACGGGCGATCCGGAAACGCTCGCGCTGCCGTACCTGCCGGCGAACGCCGATGTGCGCCCAGGTGACGTCCTGGTCACATCGGGACTCGGCGGGGTCTTCCCCTCCGGTTACCCGGTGGCGCGCATCACGCAGATTCACCGCAGCGCCATCCAGCCGATGAGCCGGGTGCTCGCCCAACCCTTCGCCCACCTGCAGACCGACCGGGCCGTCATGCTGGTGTGGTTCCACGCGGGCAGTCCCGCCGGCCCGGTGCAGACGCACCAGGGTCAGTTGCTCTCCGGCAATCCCGCCGCGCAGCCGCTCGCCCCGCCGCCGCAGCCGCCCCCGGCGCTCTGTGCGCCACCGGCCAAGGCGGGCACCGCCTCGGGCACGGCCCCAGCGGGC
>JAJZFQ010000196.1:0-30027 GCA_021805275.1 Pseudomonadota bacterium | reverse complement strand
GCACCAGGGTCAGTTGCTCTCCGGCAATCCCGCCGCGCAGCCGCTCGCCCCGCCGCCGCAGCCGCCCCCGGCGCTCTGTGCGCCACCGGCCAAGGCGGGCACCGCCTCGGGCACGGCCCCAGCGGGCGCCGCCCCGGCGGGGCCGCTGCCGGCACCCTCCAAGGCCAAGACTCCCGCCGCCGCGGCCCCGCAGCGGAGCCCGCCATGAGCACCTCGCCGCGCGGCGCGATCGCCAAGACGGTGCTCGTGGCGCTGGTGCTGACGCTGGTGCCGCTGCCCGCGTGGCTCGCCATCATCCGGCCGGATTTCCTCGTGCTCGTGGTGTTTTACTGGTCGGTCCAGACCCCGCGCAGCACCGGCATCGGCCTCGGCTGGGCCTGCGGACTGCTGCTCGATGCCTTCCAGGGCCCGGTGCTCGGCGAGCACGCGCTCGCCGTCGCCCTGGTGGCGTACCTCGGCGTGCGCGAACACCAGCGCATCCGCACCAAGCCGCTCGTGCAGCAGGCACTGGTGCTGCTGGTCGTGCTCGTGCTGTATGAATTCGTGCTGTGGGCGATCGACGGGTGGAGCGGCCACCCGCTCACCACGCCGCTGCGCTGGGTGCCGGCGCTCACCGGGGCGCTGCTGTGGCCGCCGGTCGCCGCGACGCTCGCCCAAACCTACCGACCGCGCGCCTGAGCGGCGCGCTGCGCAATGCCCCCCGTCCGAATCAAGGACCACTGGCGCGAGCAGCGGATGTTCATCCGCCGCGCCTGGTTCGCCGGCGCGCTCATGGTGCTGGCGGCGCTGGCCGTGCTCGGCCGGCTGTACTACCTGCAGATCATCCGCCAGCACTACTACGAGGTGCTCTCGCTCGATAACGGCGTGCGCACCGTGCCGATTCCGGCCGCCCGCGGACTGATCCTGGATCGCAACGGCGAGGTCATCGCCTCGAACCGGCCGACGTTCGACCTGGAGCTCACCCCCGATGAGGTGCCGGCGCTGCAGGCGGAGCTGAAGCACCTGGTGCGTCTCGGTCTGCTGCAGCAGACCGACCTGCCGGAGCTCATCCGCACCATCAGATCGCACCGCAGCTTCGACACGGTGCCCATCCGGCTCGATCTGTCGGCCGACGAGGTGGCGAGCTTCGCCGTGCATCGCTACGAATTCCCGGGCATCGACATCGATCCGCGCCAGGCCCGCTGGTATCCGTTCGACGGCCTGGCGGTGGACGCCGTCGGTTATGTCGGCACCATCAGCCCGAGCGACCTGGCGCACATCAACCAGGCCGCCTACGCCGGCACGGCAGTCATCGGCAAGACCGGCGTCGAGGCCGCCTACGAGAAGCAGCTGCACGGCACCAACGGCTACCGCCAGATCCTGGTGAACGCACTCGGGCGGCCGGTCCAGAGGCCGGGCGCCCTCGGCCGGGAGCTGCGCGTGGAGCCGCCGACGCCAGGCGACGATGTCATTCTCTCTCTCGATGCCAAGGTCCAGCGGGTCGCCGAGAGTCTGCTCAAGGGGCACGACGGGGCGGTGGTCGCCCTGAATCCCTGGAACGGCGATGTGATCGCCATGGCCAGCTCCCCCTCATTCGATCCCAACCTGTTCGCGCGCGGCATCACCGAGAAGCAGTACCGGGCGCTCCTGCAGGACCCGCGCCAGCCGTTGTTCAACCGGGCGCTGCGCGCCGAGCTGCCCTCCGGCTCGACCATCAAACCGGCACTGGCCCTCGGAGCGCTGACCGACGGGGTGATCGACGCCCACCAGCCCGTGCTGGCCCGCTACGCGTATCACCTGCCCGGCAGCGCTCACCTCTACCACAACGCCATGCACGAGTACTGCGGCGAGATGACCATGCGCACGGCCATCATCATGTCGTGCGACGTGTACTTCTACCGCCTCGCCCACCTGATGGGCATCGATCGGATCTCGAGCTGGCTGCCGAATTTCGACTTCGGCCGGCCCACCGGCATCGACATCCCCGGTGAACTGCCCGGACTCGTGCCGTCCAAAGCGTGGAAGGCGGCGCATTTCCGCAACCCCGCCGAGCGCGAATGGTTCCCCGGGGACACGGTGATCCTCGGCATCGGCCAGGGCTACTTCCTCACCACACCGCTGCAGCTCGCGCACTACACGGCCATGCTCGCCGCCCGGGGTCTGAACTTCAGACCCCGCCTGGTCACCGGGATCCGCGATGCGCGCACCGGTCAGATCCACTGGAAGCGCCCCGTGCTGCAGGGCAATCTCATCCAGATCAGCCCGGCGTCCTGGAAGGTGATCGTGCGGGCCATGATCGGGGTGACCACCAAGCCCCGCGGCACCGCGTACTGGCAGCTGCGCGACAGCACCTACCCCATCGCCGGCAAGACCGGCACGGCGCAGCTGGTGAGCGAGCAGGCCAAGGGAGCCTCGAACGAGGGGAGCTACACGGCGAAGGGAACGCTCGAGAAATTGCGCGACGATGCGTGGTTCATCGCCTTCGCCCCCGCGAACGCCCCGCGCATCGCGGTCGCGGTCCTGGACGAGCATGCCGGCTGGGGCTCCACGGGCGCCGCGCCGATTGCGCGCAAGATCATGGACGCGTATTTACTCGGACCGGACGGCAAGCTCCTGGCGCATCCGGGGCGCGGTCCGTATTCGGAGCCCTCGAACCTCAAGCCGCGCGTACTCGCCGGCGTAGCGACACTGACCCCACTGCAACGGGCCACGAAGCCCCAGCCATGATTCACGAGGAAATCTCCACCGACTCGCGCACGCGCCGCACCTTAAGCGGTGCGGCCCGGGTGTTGCTTGCGCTGAAGACCGACGGCCCGCTCGCGGTCGCACTGGCACTGACGGCGGCCTACGGCCTGGTGGTGCTCTACAGCGCCTCGGCCGAAAACACGGCCATGCTGGTGCGCACCCTGATGCGCCTGGTGGTCGGGACCGTCATCATGCTCGCGGTGGCGCGCATCAGCCCGAACCTGCTGCGGCGCGCCTCGCCCTGGCTCTACGGTCTTGGCGTCCTGCTGCTGCTCGCGGTGGCCGCCGTGGGCCACGTGCACCTTGGAGCCAAGCGCTGGCTCGACCTGGGCCCGATTCACTTCCAGCCCTCCGAGCTGATGAAGCTCGCCGTGCCCATGATGTGCGCCTGGTACCTGCACGAGCGACCCCTGCCACCGCGCGCGCGCGACCTCGGCATGCTCGGACTGATCATCCTCGTGCCGGTGGCGCTGGTGGCGAAGGAGCCGGACCTGGGCACCGCCGCCCTGATCATCGCCGCCGGCGCGGTGGTGGTGTTTCTCTGCGGCCTGCGCGTGCGGGTGCTCGTCAGCCTGGTGCTGCTCGCCGTGCTCGGCGCGGCGGTGGGCCTGCGCTTCATGCACGGCTACCAGCGCGAGCGGCTGCTCACCTTTCTCAATCCCGAGGCGCATCCGCTCGGGGCCGGCTACCACATCATCCAGTCGCAGATCGCCGTCGGCTCCGGCGGGCTGTTCGGCAAGGGGTGGATGGCCGGCAGCCAGGCGCAGCTCGACTTCCTGCCCGAGCGCACCACGGATTTCATCTTTGCAGTGATCGGCGAGGAGTTCGGGCTGGTCGGACTCGCGCTGCTGCTGCTGCTGTACGCGTTCGTCATCGGCCGCTCGATCTACCTCGCCATGCAGTGTCCGGACACGTTCTCGCGGCTGCTCGGCGGCAGCGTCGCGCTCACGTTCTTCGTGTACGTGTTCATCAACGCCGGCATGGTGACGGGGCTGGTGCCCGTGGTGGGCGTGCCGCTGCCGCTGGTCAGTTACGGGGGCAGCTCCGTGGTGACGGTCCTGACCGGTTTCGGTATTCTCATGTCGCTGTTTTCGCATCGGAAGCTGATGGGCTAAGGAGCGCTCCAGTGCTGCGATCGATCCTCCCTGCCCTGCTCGTGCTCGGTCTCGTGGCGCGCCCCGCCGACGCCGCGCCGCAAACCGGCGCGCATTTTTCACGCCCGCAGCTGCAGCGCTTCGCCGCCCACGTCGCGCGCCGTGACGGCCTGAACCGCGCGCGCGTGCTGCGCATTCTGGAGCAGGCAAAGCCGCAGCCCTCGATCATCGCGATGATGAACCGGCCCGCCGAGCACGTGCTCGAGTGGTGGCAGTACCGGCGTATCTTCCTTAACCCGGCACGCATCGCTGCCGGGGCGGCCTTCTGGCAGGCGCACCGGCGGGCGCTGGCGCGCGTCGGCGCCGAGCAGGGCGTCGATCCGCGCTACATCGTCGCCATCCTCGGCGTGGAGACCTATTACGGTCGGCTCACCGGCTCGTTCCGGGTGCTCGATGCGCTGAGCACCCTGGCCTTCGATTATCCGGCGCGCAGCCGGTTCTTTGCCCTGGAGCTCGAGCACTTCCTCGTGCTGGCGCAGCGCGACCGGCTCGACCCGCTCACCGTGAAGGGCTCCTACGCCGGCGCGATGGGACCGATGCAGTTCATGCCCTCGGCCTATCTGCGCTATGCGCGCGCGACGGGCGATGGGCCGCCGAACCTGTTCTCCGACTGGGACGACATCTTCGCGAGTGTCGCGAACTACCTGCGCGAGCACGGCTGGCAGCCCGGCGCGCCGGTTCTCGCCCGTGTGCGGATCGAACCGGGCGCCCGTTTCGAGGTCGATCCGCACAACCTCGCGCTCGATCGCACCGTGGGCGCACTCGCCGCGCAGGGCGTCGAGGTCGAGACCGACCAGAGCGTCGACACGCCCGTCGTGCTGCTGCTCGCCCACAGGCGCTCGGGGCCGATTTACCGGGCCGGGTTCAACAACTTCCACGCGCTGCTGACCTACAACCACAGCAAGCTGTACGTCATGGCGGTCGATGAGCTGGCACAAGCGATCGCGCGGCGCGTGCACCCGGCGAGCAACCCGCACGAGCTGTCCGCGGCGGCCCGCGCCGCGCACGGCCCGGCGGGCGGTCCGGATCAGCCGCGGTGAGAGGTGCGCTGCAGGGGCGAGCGGCCCTGTGCGGGACCGTCCTGCTCGCCGGTGCACTCGGCGGTTGCGCCACCAGTCATCACGCGCTCGCCGGTTCCGGCGGCGGCCTGCCGCCGCTGCCCTCGGGCTGGCACGCCATTGCCAATCCCGTCCCGCACTACCTGCCGCCGGCGCCGCGCGGCAATCCGCCCTTCTACGACGTGAACGGCCGGCGCTACTACGTGCTCGCCAGCGCCGCCGGCTACAACCAGGTCGGCGTCGCCTCGTGGTACGGCCCGACTTTCGACGGCAAGAACACCGCCGACGGCGAGCGCTACGACATGTACGCGATGACCGCGGCCAACAAGGTGCTGCCGCTGCCGACCTACGTGCGCGTCACCGACCTGTCCAACGGCCGCAGCATCATCGTCAAGGTCAACGACCGCGGTCCGTTCGTGGCGCACCGCCTGATCGACCTGTCCTACGTGGCGGCCGCCAAGCTCGGCATGCTCGGCACCGGTACGGCACTGGTCGACGTGCAGGCAATCACCCCCGGCAGTCCCGCCACGGTCTCGAGCGCCATGCAGCCGGTCGGCGCGCTCCTCTACGTGCAGGTCGGGGCGTTCACCGTGCCCGCCAACGCCGAGCGCGTCCTGGCGCGGCTTGAGGCCGCCGGCATGGCGAACGCCTTCATCCTTTCCCCGTCGGTGACCGGCGGCGACCTGTACCGCGTACGGGTCGGTCCGATCAGCGCCGTGGACCAGTATGATCAGCTCGCCGCGCGCCTCACCGGCCTCGGCTATCCCGGCGCCATCCTGGTCAAACCGTGAGCCCGATGGCCCCGTTGCATGACGAACTATCCGGCCTGAGCGCGCTCTTATCCTGCGCTCCCCGCCGCCGCTTTCAGTAAGGAGGATCATTCCCCATGCCCCGCTCGCCTGTCCCGTCCGCTCTCGCGGCCGCCGCGCTGCCGGTTCTGGCCGCCCTCGCCGGCGCCGCCCCGGCGGCCGTCGCTCCCGTACCGGTACCGCCACCGCCCGCCCTTCCCGCGCACTCCTACGTCCTGCTCGATTTCAACACCGGCCAGGTGCTCGCGCAGAAGAACGCCGATGACAAGCTGCCGATGGCGAGCCTGACGAAGCTCATGACCGCCTACATCGTGTTCTCGGCGCTGAAGAGCGGTCAGCTCACGCTCGACACCCCGGTGACGATCAGCAAGGCGGCGTGGCGCACGGGCGGCTCGCGCATGTTCCTGAACCCCGGCAGCCAAGTCACCGTGCTCAATCTGCTCAAGGGCATGATCGTCGAGTCAGGCAACGACGCCACGGTCGCGCTGGCCGAGAAAGTCGGCGGCACGCAGGCCGGCTTCGTGACGCTGATGAACGATTACGCGCGGCGGCTCGGCCTGAACTCCACGCACTACGAGGACGTGGACGGTCTGCCCAAGCCTGAGCACTTCACCACCGCGCGCGACCTCGCCACGCTCGCCACGGACATCATCCGCGATTTCCCGCAGTACTACTTCATCTTCAAGATCAAGAAGTTCACCTGGGACCACATCACGCAGCGCAACCGCGTCTCGCTGCTGTGGACCGATCCGTCGGTCGACGGCATGAAAACCGGCTTCACCGATGCGGCCGGCTACTGCATGGTCACCTCGGCCGACCGCAATGGGATGCGGGTGGTCTCGGTGGTCCTCGGGGCGCCGAGCTGGAACGGACGCGTGCAGGACAGCGAGGCGCTGATCAACTACGGATTCAACTTCTACGAGAACGAGAACGTCGCGGCAGCGCGCGCCATCGTCGCCCGGCCGCGCGTGTACAAGTCGGCCGACGGCACGGCCGCGGTCGGCCCGGCAGAGCCGATCGTGCTCACCGTGCCGCGCGGACCTGACGCGACGCTCAGCACCCGCATCGTGTGGAGCCACTGGCCGCTCGAGGCCCCGCTCGCCGCGGGCGCCGCCGTCGGCACGCTCATCGTCACCAACGGTGCCGGCCAGCAGGTGCTGAGCGCCCCGCTGATCACGCTCGGGCCGGTGCCGGAAGGCAGCCTGTTCACACGGCTCGCCGACGACGTGCGGCTGTGGTTCTGAAGCGCCCGCACGCGCACCGGGAGTTGACGGATGGCTGAGCCGTTCCCGACCTGCTACCTCAACGGGGCGTACCTGCCGCTCCCCGAGGCGCGCATCTCCCCGCTCGACCGGGGGTTCCTCTTCGGCGACGGGGCCTACGAGGTGATGCCGGTCTACGCCGGCCGGCCGTTCCGCCTGGCGGCGCACTGCGCGCGGCTCGCGCGCAGCCTCGGCGAGCTGCGCATGCTCGATCCTCTGTCGCCCGAGCAGTGGCGCGAGGTGTTCGCCACGCTCATCGCCGCCGCCGGACGCGGCGATCAGTACCTGTACTGGCAGGTGACCCGGGGCACCGAGCGCGGCCGCAACCATGCGCCGCTGCCCGACATCGCGCGCACCGTGTTCGCCTTCGCTGCGCCCTGGCCGGCGCCGTCGCGCGAGACGCTGGAGCAGGGCGTGGCCTGCATCACCGCGGCCGACACGCGCTGGGCGCGCTGCGACGTGAAGTCGACCGCCCTGCTCGCCAACGTGCTGCTGCGCCAGCTGGCGGTCGATGCCGGGGCCGGCGAGACCATCCTGCTGCGCGAGGGACATCTGACCGACGCTTCCGCCTCGGCGGTGCACGTGGTGATCGACGGCGAGATCCGTACGCCGCCGAACTCGCCCGAGATCCTCCCGAGCACCACGCGCACGGTGCTCGAGGAGCTCGCCACCCGGGCCGCAATCCCGTGGCGGGCCACGCCGGTGAGCGAGCCGGAGCTGCGTGCCGCTGAGGAGATCTGGATCTCGGCCGCCACGCGCGAGGTGCAGCCGGTGACGCGCCTTGACGGCCGGGCCGTCGGGGAGGGCCGGCCCGGACCGCTCTGGCGGCGGGTGCACACGGCGTTTCAGCAGTGGAAGGGCGAGCTGCAGGAGCAACCCTGGTGAGCAAGGCCGTCCTGGAGTTCCCGACCGACTACCCCATCAAGATCATCGGCCGGCCGTCGGATGAGTTTCGCACCCGGGTTCACGCGGTGGTGCTGCGCCACGCGCCGGGCCTGGAGGCCGAGCGGGTCAGCGAGCGCCTCAGCGGCAACGGCAACTTCCTGTCGATTTCCTACATGCTGCTCGCCGAGAGCCGCGAGCAGGTCGAGGCGCTCACCGCGGAGCTGCGCGTCTGCGACGGGGTCATGATGCTGCTGTGAAGCGCCGGTGCGCCCGCTCAGGCCGGCGCCGCACGCGCATATAGGCGCCGCAGCAGATGCGGCAGCAGCCCCTCCTGCGCCGTGCCCACCTCGGCCGCCCCGCACAAGTCGGCCAACCGGGTCATCTGCAGACCGGCATAGCCGCACGGATTGATGCGGCCGAACGGCTCGAGGTCGTTGCGCACGTTGAGCGCGATGCCGTGGTAACTCGAGCCGCGGCGCACGCGGATGCCGACGCTCGCCAGCTTGCGCCCCTCGACGTACACGCCCGGTGCCTCACGCCGGCACTCCGCGGCGATGCCGAGCTCTGCGGCGTAGTCGATGACCGCCCGCTCCAGGGCGCTCACCAGGTCGCGCACGCCCAGGCCCGAGCGGCGCAGGTCGAGCAGCGGGTAGACGACCAGCTGCCCCGGCCCGTGGTAGGTCACCTGGCCGCCACGGTCGATGCGCACCACCTCGGTGTCGCGCGCGGCAAGCACGTGGGCGGGGTCGGCATTCATGCCGAGCGTGAACACCGGCGGGTGCTCCAGCAGCCAGATCTCATCGGGCGTGCCGGGTGTGCGCTCGTCCGTGAAGCGCTGCATGGCGCGCCACGTCGGCTCGTAGGGGACGAGGCCGAGCCGGCGCACCAGCGGCTCGGGCAGCACCCCGCGGGAAGCATCGGCTGCCGGCTGCACGCGCGCCTCCCCGCCGCGGTTCAGCGCGGCTCGGCGGCGAGGCGCGCGTTGTCGAGCCCCGCGTTGTTGCGGTTCAGCGCCTGTTCGGCCCGATAGCTCGAGCGGACCAGCGGTCCGGAAACGCACTCCAGAAAGCCGAGTTCGAGCGCGTGGCGGCGGTACGCATCGAACTCCCCCGGCCTCACGAAGCGCTCCACCGGCAGGTGGTTGGCGGTCGGGCGCAGGTACTGGCCGAGGGTGACGATGTCGACGGCGGCAGCGCGCAGATCGCGCAGCGTGGCGTGGATCTCCTCGTCCGTCTCCCCGAGCCCGAGCATCAGGCTACTCTTGGTCAGCACCTCGGGCCGGTGGCGCTTGGCGTGACGCAGCACCTCGAGCGTGCGGTCGTAGCCGGCCCGCGGGTCGCGCACCGGGTGCGTCAGGCGGCGCACGGTCTCGATGTTCTGCGCGAACACCTCGAGCCCGGCCTCGACCACGGTCTCCACGTCCTTGAGCGCACCCTGGAAATCCGGCGTCAGCGCCTCGATCGCGGTCTTGGGATTGTGTCGCTTGATCGCCCCGATGCAGGCCGCGTAGTGCGCGGCGCCCCCGTCGGGCAGATCATCACGGTCCACCGAGGTGAGCACGACGTAGCGCAGCTTCATCAGCGCCACCGTGCGCGCGCTGTTTTCAGGCTCCTCGGCATCGAGCCAGCCGCGCGGGTTGCCGGTGTCGACCGAGCAGAACCGGCAGGCGCGCGTGCACACCGCCCCCATCAGCATGAGGGTCGCGGTGCCGGCGTTCCAGCACTCCCCGATGTTCGGACACTTCGCCTCTTCGCACACGGTGACCAGACGGTGCTCGGCGACGATGTGCTTGACGCTCTGGAAGCCGCTGCCCGCGGGCGCACGGGCGCGCAGCCACGGGGGCTTGCGGCCCGGGGTCGCACCGGCGGCCGGGGCGACCCCCTTGATGCCATCGCGGATGGCCGTAAACCCTTGGGGCGTAACGTATTTCTCGCCGCTGCGGGCCCGGCCCTGCTCGGCGACGACGGGAATGTCTTTCAGGCTCGACATGGGCGCATTGTACGGCGAGCCGCCCCGCCGGCCCTAATTGGCGCCCCGCGCGCGCAGGTGCGCATCCAGCCAGGCCAGCCGCTCCGGCGAGCCGACGTCGAACCACTCGCCCCGGTGCACCCGCCCGAGCAGCCGCCCGGCGGCGATGGCCCGGCGCAGCAGCGGCAGCAGCGGAAAACGCCCGGACGGACCGCCGGCGAAGAACTCCGGCCGGTACAGCCCGATGCCCGTGTAGGTGAAGCGCTCCGCGGGCGCCTCCAGCACTGTCCCGTCCCGCAGCGCGAAGTCCCCCGCGGGGTGATGCTCGGGATTGGGGGCGAGCACGATGCTCGCCGCGGCGCCCTCGGGCAGCGCCCCGAGCGTGGCGAAATCCAGGTCAGTCCAGACGTCGGCGTTGACGACGAGGAACGGCTCCGGCCCGAGCAGCGGCAGCGCACGGGCGATTCCACCACCGGTCTCGAGCGGCACCGGCCCCTCCTCGCTGTAGCGGATCCGCAGACCGAAGCGCTCCCCGCCACCGAGCGCCGCGCGGATCTGCTCGCCCAGCCAGGACAGGTTGATCACCACCTCGCCGATGCCGGCGCGGGCGAGTCCCTCCAGGGCGTACTCGATCAGCGCCCGCCCGGCCACCGGCACCAGCGGCTTCGGCAGTGCATCGGTGATCGGCCTGAGCCGCTCGCCCCGGCCCGCCGCGAGCAGCATCGCCTTCATCCGGCCCGCCCGGCGACGGCGCGCGCGTTGGCCCGCGGCAGCTGCGCGGCGACACGGCCCTCGAGCAGCTCCCCGAGCGGTCTCAGCTGCGCATAGCAGCGGCAGGTCTCGCACACGTAGCGCAGCGTCAGGGGCAGGTCGGCGAGGTAAGCGCTCTTGCCATCGCGGTGCCACAGCCGGGCGAAGATGCCGAGCACCTTCAGGTGCCGCTGCACGCCGATCAGATCGAACCAGCGCCGGAACTCCTGCGCGTCCGCGCCGGCCGGCCCGCCCCGCGCGGCGAGCCGCGCGCGGTAGCCGTCCACCCATCCGAGCACGCGCTCGCGCGGCCACGCGATGTAACAGTCCTTCAGCAGCGAGACCAGGTCGTAGCCCACCGGGCCGCGCAGCGCATCCTGGAAATCGAGCACGCCGGGGTTGCCCTCGGCGCTGACCATGAGATTGCGCGAGTGGTAGTCGCGGTGCACGAACACCTGCGGCTGATCGAGCGCCGCGCCGATCAGCCACTGGAAGCTCGCCTCGAGCATCTGCCGCTCGGCTGCAGTCGGATCAAGTCCCAGATGCCGCACGAGGAACCACTCGGGCATCAGGTCCATCTCGCGCTGCAGCGCGGTGCGATCGTACGGGGCGAGCTGCGCGGCCGCCTCGCCGCCCTCGAGCTGGAACGTCGCGAGTGCCTCGAGGGCATCGGCGTACAGTCCCTCCTCGGCGCCCGGCTCGGCGAGGCGGGCGAGGTAAGGGGTGCGGCCGAGATCCTCGAGCAGCAGCAGGCCACGCTCGACGTCGGCCTCGTACACGTGCGGCACATGGATGCCAAGGGGCTCGAGCATCTCGCTGACGCGCAGGTACGGACGCACGTCCTCCCGTCCGGGTGGCGCATCCATGACGACGTAGGTACCGGCGGCGCAGAACGCGCGGAAATAACGGCGAAAGCTCGCATCGCTCGAAGCCGGCTCGATGTGCTGCGGCCGAATGCGCAGCTCGCTCGAGAGCCAATTCTGCAGCAGCTCGAGCCGCGCGTCTTGATCAACCATGCGGTGCTTTGGGCCCACGGGAATACGGGCCTGCCATTATAATCCGCTCCCTCATGCCGCGTTGGAGCCCACTCTGGACCGCCCTGCTGTCGATCGGCGGCATGGTGTCCCATTGCCTGTGGGCCGCCGAGGCGCCGAGCACTCCGGCAGCGCCGGCGGGCGCGGCGCACGCCACACACCGGCGCTCGGCGCTGCACCGCCTCGCAGCCGGCGGCGCGGTCCAGGCGACGGCGGACCAGGCGACGCTGAGCAAGAACGGGCAGCTGACGCTCGCCGGCCACGTCGTGCTGCGCCAGGGGAACCGCCAGATCCAGGCCAATCACCTCGATTACGACAGCCACAGCGGCGCGCTCAGCACCCAGGGCGGGATCACGTTCAGCGACCCCGAGGTGCGCGTGACCGGCAAGGGCGGGCGGTATTCCCCGACCCGCGGCGCGCAATTCGAGTCGGCACATTTCGCGCTGCAGAAGCGGGTTGCCCGCGGCACGGCGCGGCTGATGCGCCTCACGCCCCATGGGGTGCTGTACCTGCAGGGCGTGAGCTTCACCACCTGCCCGCAGATCCAGCCATCGTGGGTGCTCAAGGCGAGCGCCATCACCCTCAACACGCGCAAGCGCATCGGCTACGGCAGGAACGCCCGCATCGACCTGCACGGCGTGCCGATCATGTATCTGCCGTGGGTGTCCTTCCCGCTCGGCAACGTGCGCAAGAGCGGCTTCCTGTTTCCGACGTTCGGCAACACCTCGCGCGGCGGCCTGCAGGTCTCGGCGCCCTTTTACTGGAACATCGCGCCGAACGCCGACCTGACGCTGGTGCCGACGGAGTATCAGCACCGCGGGATCGATGCCGGCGGGGATCTGCGCTTCCTCACCCGCCGCCAGTACACCGACCTGAAGTGGGACTATCTGCCCAACGACGTGAGCTATCTCGGCGGGCGCAGCCGCAGTCGTATCCAGCTCGACAGCGTCATGCGCCTGCCGCGCGGCCTGCGGCTGACGCTCGCCGGGGAGAACGTGAGCGACAGCGCCTACTTCGAGGACTTCGCCACCGGCCCCGAGGGCACGAGCACGGCGTTTCTCGACCGGCGCGCCACGCTCTCCTACCGCAGCGTGCACTGGAACATCCGCGGCATGGCCCAGCAGTTCCAAACCATCGACAGCACCCTGCCGTTCAACGATCGGCCCTATGCGCGCGTCCCGGACATTACCGTCGACTCCGACTACGGCTGGGGTCCCGGCGATGTACTGCGCTACGGATTCAAATCCGAGCTGGTCGACTTCCAGCGCTCCGACCACTCGACGGCGGTGAGCGGCTGGCGCTTCGACGCCATGCCGCGGGTCTCGCTCAATTTCGACGGGCCGGGCTACTTCATCCGCCCGGCCCTCGCCTGGCGCGCCACGCAGTACGAGCTGCGCCATACCGCCCCCGGACAGCCCGATGCCCGCTCGCGCACGCTGCCGATCGCGAGCCTGGACACCGGATTGACGCTCGAGCGCACCGCCGGCCGCAACGGCGCGCGCCTGATCACCCTCGAGCCGCGGGTGATGTACCTGTACGTGCCCTACCGCAACCAGAGCAACCTGCCGGTATTCGACACCGGCCTGCCGGACCTTGAGCCCGTCGAGCTGTTTCGCACCAACCGCTACGTGGGCGCCGACCGAGTCGGGGATGCCAATCAGGTGAGCGCGGCGCTCACCACACGGCTGCTCGGCACCGCCAGCGGTCGCGAGTATCTCTCGGCCACCATCGGCGAGGCGTTCGACTTCCGTACCCCGCGTGTGCTGCTGCCCGGGGAGGTGGTGCGTACCGATCGCCGCTCCGACATCGTGGCCGAGCTGTCACTGACGGCGTTCCGGCACTGGAGCGCCCGGGCCGGCCTGCAGTGGAACCCCCAGGCCTCCGAGGCGCAGCGCGCACAGGTCTCGCTGCAGTACCGTCCGGCGTCGGACCGGGTCATCAATCTCGAGTACCGCTACGAGCGCAATCTGATCGAGCAGGTCGGGGGCGGCACCGCGGTGCTCTGCAGCACGATCCCGGGGGCCGCGGCGGGCAGCTCGTGCGGCATCAATCAGGCGGAGCTCTCCGGCGCCTGGCCCATCGGTCGGCACTGGAGCCTGTTCGCTCGGGGCATCTATTCGATCCTCGACCACGAAGCACTGGAGAGATTCGTCGGCTTCGAGTACCGTGCGTGCTGCTGGAGCGTGAGGCTCGGCGCGCGGCGCTACGTGGCGGTGCGTCCGGCGCTGCAGGCCCTGGGGACCGTGGCCCGCACCGGCGCGCAGGACACCGGCATCTACCTGCAGGTGGAACTCACCGGCCTGGCCAGTGTCGGATCAGCACCGGATGCTTTCCTCTCCGAGGCCATCCCCGGCTACACTCCGGCAGCCACGAACCCCTTGGCACCCCATCCCTGAAGCTCGAGGACTGAAGCGCATGCGGCGGCACTTTCCCCTCTCCACCCGACCCGCTCGGGGCGCCCGCCCGGGCGTCAACCGCCCGATCACGCTTGGCGCGGCGTGTGCGCTGGCCGCGCTCGCTCTGCTGCTGCCGGTCCGCTCGTCGGCCCAGACACGCAATCTGTCCACCCAGGGACAGCTGCTCGACCGCATCGCGGCCATCGTCAACACCGGCGTGGTGCTGCAGAGCCAGCTCAACGAGCGGGTGAACCAGGTGATTTCGGAGCTCAAGGCGCAGGGTCTCACCCCGCCAGCCCAGAGCGTGCTGCGCAAGCAGGTGCTGCACAGCCTGATCATCGAGCAGGTCCAGCTGCAGCGGGCGCAACAGGACGGTATCACGGTCTCGGACGACACACTGAACGCGGCGCTGCAGAGCGTCGCGGCGCGCAATGGCATCCCCTTCGCGGACCTGCCGAGCGCACTCGCGCAACAGGGCATCAACTACGCCGACTACCGCAGCCAGATGCGCGATCAGCTGATCGTCGGCCTGCTGCGCGAGCGCGACGTGCTGCAGCGCATCGTGGTCACCCCGCGTCAGATCGACCAGTTCCTCGCGCGCGAGGCCAACGCGCCCACCGCCGGCGAAGAATACGACGTCTCGCACATCCTGATCGCGGTGCCACCGAACGCCACGCCCGCGCAACTGGCGGCCGCCCGCATGCTCGCCGACAAGGTCGATGCGCTCGCCAAGGCCGGCAAGAATTTCGGCAAACTCGCCGTCACCTACTCGAGCAGCGCCGATGCGCTCAAGGGCGGCAAACTCGGCTGGCGCAAGGGCATTGACCTGCCGACCTTTCTCACCGACGTGGTACCGAAGTTGCGCCCCGGGGAGGTCAGCGCGCCGATCCGCACGCCCTCGGGCTTCCACATCGTCAAGTTGAACCAAGTCCGCCGCCAGGAGCACAAGGACATCGTCGCGCAGGTGCACGTGCGCCACATCCTGCTCATCCCCAACGCCCTGCAGGACAACGCGACGGTCCGAGAGCGGCTGGAGAAGATCCGCAGCGAGATCCTCGCCGGAAAGCTGAAATTCTCCGTCATCGCCGCGTCGGTCTCGCAGGACCCGGGTTCCGCCTCGCACGGCGGCGATCTGGGCTGGGCGAGCCCGACGGACTACACACCACGTTTCTCCGCGGCGGTGGAAAAGCTCAAGATCGGCCAGATCAGCCAGCCCTTCCAGACCCGCTACGGCTGGCACATCGCGGAGCTCCTCGGCCGCCGTAAGTTCGACGAGACGAAGCAGATGAAGCGGCTGCATGCGATGGAAGCGATCCGCGCCAGCCGCGCGGACGAGGACACCGAGCTGTGGCTGCAGCGGCTCAGGGACGAGGCCTACGTCAAGATCCTGAGCGACTGAGCACCGCCCACGCCCATGCTGCCGCGGATCGTGCTCACATCGGGCGAGCCGGCGGGCATCGGACCGGAGCTCTGCGCGGCGATCGGCGCTCGCCGGTTGGCGTGCGAGCTGGTCTGCCTGGCGGACCGTGATCTGCTCGCCGCGCGCGCCGGTGCACTCGGGATGCCGGTGCGCCTGCGCGAGTACCGGCCGGGCGACGCCTGCCCACACGAGCCCGGCCACCTAACCGTCGAGCATCATGCCCTGGCGGTCCCGAGCGAGCCCGGCCGCCTCGAGGTACGCAACGCCCGCTACGTGACCGACCTGCTCGAGCGGGCCTGCGCCGGCGCTCTGTCCGGGGAGTTCGCGGCCATCGTGACCGCACCGGTTCACAAGGGCGTCATCAACGACGCCGGCACGCCCTTCACCGGCCACACCGAGTTCTTCGCCGAGCGCACCGGCGCGGTGCCGGTGATGCTGCTCGCCACCGGCGCGCTGCGCGTCGCGCTCGCCACCACACACCTACCGCTCGCCCGCGTGAGCGCTGCGATCACCCAGGAGTCGCTCGGCCGGACGCTCAGCATTCTCGATCGGGACCTGAAGCGCTGGTGGGGCATAGCTCGACCCCGCATCGCCGTCTGCGGCCTCAATCCCCACGCCGGGGAGGGGGGCCACCTCGGCGAGGAGGAAATCCGGGTGATCACCCCGGCTCTGGAGGCGCTGCGCGCGCAGAGCATCGATGCGGCCGGACCGCTGCCGGCGGACACCGTATTCGTACCGCGCGTACTGGCCCGCTACGACGCGGTGCTCGCGATGTATCACGATCAGGGACTGCCGGTCGTCAAGCACGCCGGATTCGACAGCGCGGTGAACGTGACGCTCGGGCTGCCCATCCTGCGCACCTCGGTGGACCATGGCACCGCGCTGGAGCTCGCCGGTACCGGGCGGGCCGAACCCGGCAGCCTCCTGGCCGCCCTGGAACTGGCGATCACGCTCGCCGGACGGCGCGCGTGAGCCGTCCGGCGCACGGGCGCGCCGGGGCGCACGCGGCGGACCTGCCACGCGCGCGCAAGCGCTTCGGTCAGCACTTCCTGCATGACCCGTCGGTGTTGGAGCGCATCGTCGCGGCAGTGGCACCGCAATGCGGCGATGCGCTGGTCGAGATCGGGCCGGGTCGCGGGGCGCTCACGGAGCGGCTGCTCGGCGCGCCGTTCGCAACGCTCGATGCGGTGGAGGTCGACCGGGACCTGGCGGCGCAGCTGCGCGCGCGCTTCGGCGCCGAACCGCGCTTCACGCTGCACCAGGCCGACGCGCTGCGTTTCGATTTCGCGGCGCTGGCGGGGGTGCGCGGCCGGCTGCGCGTGGTCGGCAACCTGCCGTACAACATCTCGACACCGCTGCTGTTTCACCTGCTCGCGGGCGCCACCTCGATCATCGACCTGCACGTGATGCTGCAGCGCGAGGTCATCGAGCGGATGGCGGCCGCGCCGGGCGAGGCCGCCTACGGTCGGCTGACCGTGATGCTCGATCCCTGGGTGCAGGTCGAGCCGCTGTTCGAGGTCGGTCCCGGCGCCTTCCAACCCCCGCCACGGGTCTGGTCGGCCGTGGCGCGCCTCACGGTCCGCCCGGCACCGCGCTTCCCGGTGCACCCGCGCTACGGCGCCGTGGTCGCGGCCGCGTTCTCGCACCGCCGCAAGACTCTGCGCAATGCGCTGCGCGGGCTGGTCACGGGCACCGAGATCGAGCAGTGCGGCATCGACCCGGGAGCGCGCCCCGAGACGATCGGCCCCGAGGCCTTCAATGCACTCGCCGGGCTGTCCCGGAAGCCGGATTGAGCTAGGCTGCGCCCATGAACGGCGCCTCATACCGGCGGATCCTGGTGGTGGTCGACCTCAGCGAGGACAGCCTGCCGATCGGCCGGCATGCTGCGGCCCTCGCCCGGCGGCTGGGCGCCGAGGTCGAGCTGCTGCACGTGGTGGAGCTGCTGCCCGTCGAGCCGATGGCCGAGACGCTGATCGCCACGGTGCGCATTGAGAATGAGCTGCTCGAGCAGGCGCGCAGCGGCCTTGTCGAGTTCGCCGCGCAGCTGGGGGTCGCCGGCGCCGCCTGCTGGGTCGAAAGCGGCAACGTCAAGGCCGAGATCGTGCGCGTCGCGCGCAAGCGCCAGGCCGACCTCATCGTCCTCGGCAGCCGCGAGCGGCACGGCATGTCCATCCTGATCAATCTGACCGAGGACACCGTGCTGCATGCCGCGCCCTGCGACGTGCTGGCGGTGCGCGTGAGGCGCTCCGGGGCGCCGGCGCAGAGCTGAGCGGCGCCCCCCGGGCGCATCGCGGCCCGGGTCGCGGCCCGGTAAACTGTCCGCACATGAGCGCTCCGCACAGAATCCGCATCGAAGTCGAAACCAGCTATCTCGGCGAGCAGTCCGATCCGCACGAGCAGCGCTACGTATTCGCCTACACCATCACCATCCGCAACGAGGGCGGGCTGCCGGCAACGCTGCTCACCCGCCACTGGATCATCACCGATGCCAACGGCGGGGTGAAGGAGGTCCGCGGCGAGGGCGTCGTCGGCGAGCAGCCGCGGCTCGAGCCCGGCCAGGGCTTCCGCTACTCCAGCGGCGCGGTGCTCGAGACGCCCGTCGGCACGATGCAGGGCAGCTACCAGATGATCGATGGCCAAGGGCAGCGCTTCGATGCACCGATCGCGCCGTTTCGTCTGGCGATGCCCGGGATCCTGCATTGAGCCGCTTTGCCATCGGCGACGTGCAGGGCTGTTACGAGGAATTGCGCGCGCTGCTGGCGCAGCTGCGCTTCTCGGCCGACTGCGACCGGCTGTGGTTCGTCGGCGACCTGGTCAACCGCGGCCCGCGCTCGCTCGAGGTGCTGCGCTTCGTGCGCGACCTCGGCGCGAATGCCACGACGGTGCTCGGCAACCACGATCTGCACCTGCTCGCGGTGGCAACCGGCCGACGGCGAGTGCGCCGCTCGGACACCCTCGATGAGGTACTCGCAGCCGCGGATCTGGAGCGCCTCATCGAGTGGCTCAGCCACCAGAGGCTGGCCCACCGCGAGGGTGAGGACCTGATGGTGCATGCGGGGATCGTGCCGCAATGGAGCCCCGATGCGGCGCTTGCGCACGCTCGCGAGGTCGAAATCGAGCTGCGCTCGGGGCGCACGGAGCTGTTCGAGCACATGTACGGCGATCAGCCGGACCGCTGGTCCGAGGACCTCTCGGGCATGGCGCGGCTGCGCCTCATCATCAACGTGTTGACGCGCATGCGCCTGTGCACGCGCGAGGGGCAGATCAATCTCGCGCTGAAGGGCAAGCCCCCCGCAGCAGACTCGCCGTGGCAGCCCTGGTTCGAGGTCGCGGAGCGGCTCACCCGCGGCACGCGCGTCGTGTTCGGCCACTGGTCGGCGCTCGGCCTGGTGCTGCGCGAGGACCTGGCCGGGCTCGACACCGGCTGTGTCTGGGGCGGTGCGCTCAGCGCGCTCGACCTCGACACCGGACGCACCGCCGCGGTGCCTTCGCGCAGCTACCAGTCCATCGAGGACTGAGGAGACCCGCCGTGGACACCCCGCACCCGTTGAACTTCCAACAATGGATCGAACGCAACCGGTCCGTGCTGAAGCCGCCGGTCGGCAACCGGCGCGTGTTCGCCGACGGGGACTTCATCATCATGGTGGTCGCCGGACCGAATGCCCGGCAGGACTACCACCTCGACCCCGGCCAGGAGCTGTTCTACCAGCTCGAGGGCGACATCGTGCTGAAGACGCTGCAGGACGGCCGGCCCCTCGACATCCCCGTGCGCGAGGGCGAGATGCTGCTGCTGCCGGCGCTGGTGCCGCACTCCCCGCAGCGGCCGGCCGGCTCGCTCGGCCTGGTGATCGAGCGGCAGCGCCGCGCCGGGGAGCGCGACGGCTTTCAGTGGTACTGCCCGAGCTGCGCCGGCCTGCTGCACGAGACGTTCATCGAGCTCACCGACATCGAGGCGCAACTGGCGCCGCTGTTCGAGCGCTTCTACGCCGACCGGGCGGCACGCACCTGCAAACACTGCGGTACCGTGCTTGAGCGCTGAGCGGGCCGGATAACTTCCACCGCCGCCGCCGATTCCTTACACTGGCGCGCGCAGCCTGCTGGGCTGCAGACGGCGGGGATCGTCATGACACGCGCATTCGGTTTGCGCCTGGGGCTCACCCTGCTGGCAATCGGCTGCGCGCTGGCGGCTGCGCTCAACGGGTTGGGTGTCATCCCGGGAGCGGATTTTCCGGTTCATCTGGTTCATGTCCGCACCGATCGGTACCGCGTCGAGCCGCGCGACGGACACGCCCTGCCCGCGGGGCTCGAGGCCGGAGATGTGATTCCGATCGCGCAACTCACCCCGGCGCTGCGGCTATTGCTGCTGAGAAATCGCGACGTGCCCCCCGGCACGATCATCCACGTTCCACTCGAGCGCTCCGGCCGCCGCCTCGAGGTGACGCTCCAGCCGCGCCTCGATCGTGTGCCTCTGTTCGCGCGCGTGCAGTTCGCAGTATTCCTGACCGTCATGCTCGCGATCACTCTGCTGACGCTCTGGCGTGGCCGGGACTGGGCGGCCTGGGCACTCTCGGCCATGTTCTTCACGGTGCTGCTGAGGAAAGGACTGATCGAGCTGCCCGCGGGACTGCCCTGGCTGGTGCTGCTGCACCAGGCGCACGCACTCACCGGGCTGTTGATCGAGATGCCAGCGCTGTTCATCCTCGCCGACGCGCTCGGCGGAGCAAGCCTGCAGCCGCGGCATCGCCGAGCGGCCCGCATCGGGTGCGCCGCGCTGATCGTCTTGATGGTCATCACCTTCGAGCTCCGCGATCTGCCGCTGCTCCTCGCTGGCGCGAGCGGTGTACCGCTGGTCGCCGATGTTTTACCGGTGTTCGCCCTCACCCTTTTCGGGCTGACGCTCCTCGTGCTGATCAGTGGGTATCGCCGCGCGAAACACCAGCAGCGGCTGCGCATCCGCTGGGTGCTGTGGAGTACCACGCTGCTCGGTGTCACCAGCATCGTGTTCGTCGTGATGAACAGCGCGCGCCACCCTTACCTCTTTCAGGCGCTGGTCGTGGCACAGGGGCTGTCCCTGGTCGGCTACCTGTACGCCGTCCTGCGGACGCGACTGATCGATGTGGGCTTCGTGATAGACCGGGCGCTGGTGTTTGGCTTGCTCACGGCCCTGGTCTTCGGCACGTTCTCCATCCTGGAGGAGACGCTGCATCAGTTTGCGGTGAACGACAGGTTCGGCTGGGCGCTGCAGGCGCTGGCCGCGCTCATCCTGGCGGTGGCGCTGAGCCCCCTGCACCGGCGCCTGGAGAGCTGGATCGAGCAGGCGTTCTTCCGCGCCCAGCGCCTCGCGCTGCTCGCCCTGGAGCGGTTCGCGCGGGAATGCCCGTACGTCGAGCGCGAGGCGCGCCTGCTCGAGATGGCGATCGAGCGGCTACAGGGACAGTGCGGCACGGTCGCGCTCTACGAGCGCAGCGCGAAATGCTATCGCCGGCGCGCCACGAGCGACGAATCGTGGCCGGCTGAGGTCGATGCGGACGATCCGGTGTTCGTCGCGCTGCGGGCCACGCATGAGCCGGTGACGCTCGCCGCGCAGGCCAATCGCCTCGGGACCGAGGGGATCGCATTGCCCATGACCGTGGCAGAGTCGCTGCTCGGAGCGCTCGTGTGCCGTGCGCGCGATGGCGAGCAGTTCGCGCCCGAGGTTCGCGAGGCGCTGGCCAACGTGGCGCACCACCTCGGCATGGCGCTGACCGGATTGCGGCACCGCGAGCACGCGCGGCTGCTCGCCGAGGTCGCAGCGGGGCAGATCGATCCGGATACGGCGCGCCAGCGCGCGATCTCCCTGATGGACAACGAGCCGCCACCAGTCAGCGCCGGGATGTAAGCGGCCCGCCCGGGAAACTCAGGCGAACCGGAACTCGAACTGCTCGGGACGCTGTCCGCCGGCGCGCACCCACGAGGCGCGCCGCTGATCGACCGTCAGAAACCTGCGTCTGGCGCCGCCGCACACCACCCGCCAGCGCGCAACAGTCGAGTACGGCCGCGCACCCGGGGTGCTGCGGATCGCGTCCCAGGGTGTAGCGGATGATCTGCACCGCCGCCGGCGCGTCTCATTCCGGGATGCCGAGCCGATGGGTCGACTTCACTTCCTCCATGACGAAATAGCTGTGCGTCTGCTGCACGCCGCGGATGTTGGCGATCGTTTCCCCGAGCAGCGTGCGGTAGCGCTCCATGTCCTTCACGCGCACCTTGAGCAGGTAGTCGAAGCCGCCGGCGACCATGTGGCACTCCATGATCTCGTCGTGCGCGGCGACCATTTCCTTGAAGCGCTCGAACGCCTCCGGCGTGGTCCGGTCGAGCGTCACCTCGACGTAGACCAGCAGGCCGAGGCCCAGACGCCGTGCATTGAGCCGAGCGAAATACCCGCTGATGAAGCCCGCAGCCTCGAGGCGACGGATGCGTTCGAGCGTCGGGGTGACGGTGAGATTGACCTCACGGGCGAGCTGGGAGACCGGCACACGTCCATCCTCCTGCAGCCGCCCCAGCAGCTTGCGGTCGATCCGATCGAGCGCCGGAGCGCCGGTGGCGGCTTTCTGTCTCATTGCCAGTTAATTTTGCTGTTAATCGTGCCAAAACGTAAAAATATTCTCTGTCTGTCCAGATACCATAAGCACATTATCCTGTCTACCGCGTGCCCCATGACCGCCATGCCCGCCCACCGGGTGCTCCCCCAGGAGCCGAACGACCTCGACAGTTTGCGCGAGCGCATCCGCTCATCGACGTTGTGCGCCGAAGCGCCGGCCGTCGAGGCCCTGCGCGATGAGCTGCGCACCGTGGAGCAGCCGCTGCAGGCGGCCCGCGCCCAAGCCCTGCACTGGGTGAGCGCCGCACGCGAGCACGCGCGCGCCGGCTCGCTGGTGGAGTCGCTGCTCGGGCAGTTCCCCCTCGACAGCGCCGAGGGCAAGGCGCTGATGAGCCTCGCCGAGGCGTTGCTGCGCACGCCGGATGCGCTCAGCGCCGACCGTCTGATCGCCGAGCGGCTGGCGGCGCTGCGCGGCGGGAGCGGCGAGGCTAACCTGCAGGTCCGCCTGGGTCTCGCCCTGCTGCGCACCGCCGGGCGCATGCTCCCCGATGCGCACGCGCTGCTCACGCGCTCACCGGCGCCGCGCAACCCCCTGGCTCCGCCGACCCGCCGCATCATGCGTCGGGCGATGCGACTGATGGGCCACGCCTTCATCGTCGGGGAATCGATCGAAGCGGCGCTCGCGCGCGGCACCCGCCGGAGCGACCTGGCGCTGTGCTCCTTCGACATGCTGGGCGAAGGGGCGCGCACCGATACCGACGCGCAGCGCTACTTCCAGGCGTACCGGGACGCGATCGAGGCGCTCGGCCGCCAGCCTGCCGGGGCCGTATACGCCCGCTCGGGCATCTCCGTGAAGCTCTCCGCGCTCGAGCCGCGCTACCTGCTGACGCAACGCCCCCGCGTCCTCGAGCGGCTGGTGCCGCGCGCCGTTGAGCTCGCCCGGGCGGCCTGTCGCGCGGGCATCGGTCTCACGGTCGACGCCGAGGAGGCCGACCGGCTCGACCTCTCGCTCGATGTCATCGAGGCGATGGCGCGCGACCGGCAGACCCGCGGCTGGGAGGGACTGGGGCTCGCGGTGCAGGCCTATGGCCGCCGCGCACCGCTCGTGATCGAGTGGGTCGCCGCGCTGGCGCGCGCGAGCGGCCGGCGCATGAGCATGCGCCTGGTGAAGGGCGCCTACTGGGACGCCGAGATCAAGCGCGCCCAGGAGCGGGGACTTGCGAGTTTTCCGGTGTACACGACCAAGGCGGTCACGGACGCGAGCTACCTGGTGTGCGTGCGGCGGCTGTTCGCGGCCGCCGATGTGATCTATCCGCAGTTCGCCACGCACAACGCGCTCAGCGTCGCGGCGGTCGCCGCGCTCGCCCCGAGCGGCGCGCGCTACGAGTTCCAGCGACTGCACGGCATGGGGCAGGCGCTGTACGGGGTGATGCGCGCCGAGCAGCCGCAGCTGCCGCCGGTGCGCGTGTACGCGCCGGTCGGCACCCATCAGGACCTGTTGCCGTACCTGGTGCGCCGGCTGCTCGAGAACGGTGCCAACACCTCCTTCGTCCACCACTTTCTCAACAAACGCATTCCCGTGGAGCACGTCGTGGGACAGATTCTTCCCGAAAACCCCCAGCGCCCCTCCGGCGTACGCGAGCCGCCGCAGCTGTATGGCTCGCGTCTGAACTCGCGCGGCGCGGATCTCGGCAACCCCCAGGAGCTCGCTGCGCTGCTCGCCGGTCTGGCAACCGCGCGCAGCCGGCCGTACACGGGCGGCCCGATCCTCGCCGGCGGTGCCGCCACGCCGCCCGAGACCCCGGTGCACTCCCCGGTCGACGGCCAGATCGTCGGCGTGAGTCGCGATGCGACCGAGGCGCAGATCAGCGCCGCCATGGACGGCGCCGCTGCGGCCCAGCCGGCCTGGGACCGGCGTCCGGCGGCCGAGCGCGCCGAGTGCCTCGAGCGAGCCGCCGAGCGGCTCGAGCAGCGCCGCGAAACGTTCCTCGGCCTGCTGGTGCGCGAGGCTGGGCGGACGCTGCCCGATGCGCTCGCCGAGGTGCGTGAGGCCGGCGATTTCTGCCGCTACTATGCCGAGCAGGGCCGCAGGCTGTTCGCTGCCGGCGAGGCGCTGGCCGGTCCGGTCGGTGAGCGCAACGAGCTGTGGCTGCAGGGCCGCGGGGTGTTCGCCTGCATCAGCCCGTGGAACTTCCCGCTCGCTATCTTCACCGGCCAGATCGCCGCGGCGCTGATGGCCGGCAACGCGGTGCTGGCCAAGCCGGCGCCGAGCACCCCGCTCGTGGCCCACGCCATGGTGAGCCTGCTGCAGGAAGCGGGCGTCCCGCCCGCGGTGCTGCAGCTGACGCCGGCAGAGGGCCCGCCCTTCAGCCGCGCAGCGCTGGGGCACCCGGCGCTCGCCGGTGTGGCGTTCACCGGCTCAACCGCCACGGCCGCCACGATCAACCGCACGCTCGCCGGCCGCGACGGCCCGATCGTGCCGTTCATCGCCGAGACCGGCGGACTCAACGCGATGATCGTGGACGCCACGGCGCTGCCCGAGCAGGTGGTCGACGACGTGATCCTCTCCGCGTTCAACAGCGCCGGACAGCGCTGCTCGGCATTGCGGGTGCTTTACGTGCAGGAGGAGATCGCCGAGCGGGTCATCGAGATGCTGGTCGGCGCGATGCGCTGCCTGAAACTCGGTGACCCGGCCGATCCGGCCACCGACATCGGACCGGTGATCAACGCCCAGGCGCGCGAGCGGCTCGAGCGGCACGCCGCGCGCATGCGCCGCGAGGCGAAGCTCCTGCATGCCTGCCCGACCGACGGCTGTGCCGCCGGCGGACAGTTCTTCGCCCCGCACCTGTTCGAGCTGAGCGCCTTCGATCAGCTCAAGAGCGAGGAGTTCGGTCCCATCCTGCACGTGGCGCGCTACCGCGCCGGGGAGCTGGCGCAGGTGCTCGCGGCGATCCGCGCTACCGGCTTCGGGCTGACGCTCGGGGTGCACAGCCGGCTCGAGACGATGGCCGAGCACCTCTTCCACTCACTGCCGGCGGGCAACACCTACGTCAACCGCAACATGATCGGCGCAACGGTGGGCGTGCAGCCGTTCGGCGGCCAGGGCCTGTCCGGAACGGGCCCGAAGGCCGGCGGCCCGCACTACCTGCTGCGCTTCGCGACCGAGCGCACCCTCACGATCAACACCGCGGCGATCGGCGGCGCGGTGGAGCTGCTCGCCTGAGTCAGGCGCGCAGCGCCTCGGCCAGCGCGGCGAAGGAGTCGATTGGCTCGCGGCACGCGCTGCCGCGGCAGAGGTAGGCGGTCGCCGCGCCACGCGCCGGCTTGGCCGCGAGCGCCGGCGGCAGGCCCGGCGCGTCCGCAGCCGCCGCGAGCACCATGCGCCGCGGCGCATACAGCCGCGCGAGCTCGCGCTGCCATGACTCGATGGCTGGCGCCTCGCCGCGCAGAATCACGATCTCGGGCGGCTCGAGCAGCTCCTCCAGGACATCGAGCAGCGTCGCGTGCGCCTGGGGATGATGCTCGAGCGGCGCCCAGCCGGCGCGCACGACGCGCTCGGCCGCCTCCAGATAACGACCCTCCCCGAGCAGATAGCCCAGGCGCAGCAGCACGCGCGCAGCGACGGCGTTGCCGGCCGGCAGTGCCTCGTCGGCGAAGGTCCGCAGGCGGTGCAGCAGCGGCTCGTGATCGTCGGCAGTGAAGTAGAAACCGCCCTCCGCGGCGCTGAAATGCTCCAGCACCACCTCCATCAGCTCGACGGCGAAGGCGAGCTCCTGCGGATGCAGCCGCAGCTGCTGCAGCTCGAGCACCGCGTCGGCGAGGAAGACGTAATCGTCGAGATAGGCGCTGAGGCGCGCCCGGCCACCACCCGAGGTGGCCAACAGCCGCCCCTCGCGCCACAGCGTGCCGCGCACGAACTCGAGCGCGCGGCTCGCTGACTCTCCGAGCCCGGCGCACGGCAGCGCACGGGCGGCCCGGGCGAGACCGCCGATCGCCAGGCCGTTCCACGCCGTCAGGATTTTCTCGTCGCGCGCCGGACGCTCACGCCGCGCGCGCGCCGCCAGCAGCTTCTCCCGGGCGCTCGCGAGCCGCCCGGGGAGCCGCTCGGCCGGCTCGTTGAGCAGCCCGGGGAGCGAGTCCGGCTCGCGCGCCACGTACAGGTGCCAGCGTCCTTCGAAGTTCGGCGGCTGATCCAGGCCGTAAAGCGGCGCGAACGCGGCGTATTCCTCCGCGCTCAACAGTGCGCGGACCTCCTCGCGGTCCCAGACGTAGAAACTCCCCTCGTGTCCGGCGGCATCCGCGTCCAGGCTCGAGTAGAAGCCTCCCTCCTCGGACTGCATCTCGCGGCACATCCACTCGGCGGTGTCGCGCGCGACCTCGGCGTAGCGCGCATCGGCACTTGCCAAGTACGCATCGGAGTACACCGCGAGCAACCAGGCGTTGTCGTAGAGCATTTTCTCGAAGTGCGGTATCCGCCATCGCGCATCCACCGAGTAGCGGTAGAACCCCCCGCCGAGCGCATCGTGGATGCCGCCGTCGGCCATGCGCCTGAGGGTCAGGCCCGCCATGTACAACGCGCGCAGATCGGGCGGATCGTGCCGGACGGTCGTGCGCCAGTGGCGCAGCAGCCGCTCGATCGAACTCGGGTGCGGAAACTTCGGCGCGCCGCCGAAACCGCCCTCGCGCGCATCGAACACACGCTCCAGGTCCGCGCGGGCCTGCTGCAGCGGACCGCCATCGAGCGCCCGGCCCGCCTGCGGGGGCGGCGGATCGATGCTCTTGAACGCCGCGGCGAGCGCCTCGCCCTGGGTGGCAAGCTCCTCACGATGCTCGTGGTAGTAGCGCGCGACGCGCTCGAGCAGGTCCCGAAAGCCGGGCAGCCCGTGGCGTGGCTCGGGCGGGAAGTACGTTCCGCCGAAGAACGGCCGGCGCGCGTCGTTGAGAAACATGGTCAGTGGCCAGCCACCCGGGCCGTGCGTCAGCATCTGCTGGGCGATCTGGTAGATCCGGTCGACGTCCGGCCGCTCCTCGCGATCGACCTTGATGTTCACGAACCGGCTGTTGAGCAGCTCGGCGGTCTGCTCGTCCTCGAAGCTCTCGGCGGCGAGCACGTGGCACCAATGGCAGGCCGCATAACCGACGCTCAGATGCACGGGGCGGCCGAGTTGGCGCGCCAGCTCGAAGGCCGCCTCGCCCCAGGGATGCCAGTCCACCGGGTTGTGGGCGTGCTGGCGCAGATACGGGCTCGTCTCCCCGATCAGGCGATTGGTGTATTTCGGCGTGCCGTCGGCGTTGAGGTGTCGGCTTTCCATGGAACTTCCGCGCAGCTCCCGGGGGCGGGACCGGGCGGCCAGCATACCGCGCGGGGCGGCGCGCTCGCCTGTATACTGCCGCCCCCGTAATCGACCGCCGGCTGCCCCCTTGAGTGTCCCGACGTCCACCGCCGATGCCGTCCCGAGCACCGGGCGCACTCTGCGCCTGAAGCGCGGCGAGGAGTACCGTATCCTCGCCGGCCACCCCTGGGTGTTCAGCAACGAAGTCGACGATGACACCCCGCTGCGCACGTTCAGCCCCGGCGAGCTGGCCCGCATCGAAACGCACCGTGGGCAGTTCCTGGGCCATGCCTACGTCAACCCGCACGCGCTGATCTGCGCGCGGATCGTCAGCCGCACGGCCGAGCGGCCCATCGACGGGGCGCTCATCGAGCAGCGGCTCGCAGCGGCGCTGCGGCTGCGCGAGTGGCTGTACCGCGAGCCGTATTACCGGCTGGTGTTCGGCGAGTCCGACGGGCTGCCCGGCCTGGTGCTCGATCGCTATGGAGACGTGCTGGTCGGTCAGATCGCCACCGCCGGCATGGAGGCGCTGCGCCCGACGGTCGAGGCGGCCGTGCGCGAGCGGCTCGCCCCGGCGGGACTGTTCTGGAAGAACGATTCGGGCGCGCGAGCGCTCGAGAGCCTGCCGGCGCTCGCCGAGACGGCTTTCGGGCAGATCCCGGCCGAGCTCTCGGTGCGCGAGGCGGGACTCGCCTTCGCCGCACCGCTCGCCACCGGGCAGAAGACCGGCTGGTTCTACGATCAGCGCGCCAACCGGGATCGGCTCACCCGCTACCTCACACGCGGGGCGCGCGTGCTCGATGTGTGCGGCTACGTCGGGGCGTGGAGCCTCACGGCCCTCGCCGCCGGAGCAGGCTCGGCGCTGTGCGTCGAGGGCTCGCAGGCCGCGCTCGACTACGCCGCGCGCAACGCGCAGGCGAACGGATTGACCCTGCAGACGCTGCGGGGCGATGCCTTCGAGGCGCTGACGGCGCTGCGCGAGCGCGGGGAGCGCTTCGACGTCGTCGTGCTCGACCCTCCCGCCTTCATCAAGCGCAAGAAAGACATCCCCCGCGGCCAGGCCGCCTACCGCAAGCTCAATCAGCTGGCGATGGGGCTGATGGGCGAGGAGGGTCTGCTGGTGTCGTGTTCCTGCTCGTATCACCTCTCCAGCGAGGCGCTGGGCGAGGTGCTGCAGACGGCGGCGCGGCACAGCGGCCGAGGCGTACAGATCCTCGAGGCGGGCGGCCAGTCGCCGGACCACCCCGTCCACCCGGCGGTTCCCGAGACACGCTACCTCAAGGCGTTCTTCTGCCGCATTTCGAGCCAGGTCGGCTAAACTGCACCGCCATGATCAAGTATCCCGACATCAATCCGATCGCCTTCCGTATCGGCCCGCTGAAAGTGCACTGGTACGGGATCATGTACCTGCTCGGCTTCGTCGGCGCCTGGGCGCTCGCCCGCTACCGCGCCGCGCGACGCGAATCGACCTGGAAGGCGGTCGACGTCGATGACCTGATCTTCTACTGCATGCTCGGGGTCATCCTCGGCGGGCGGATCGGCTACGTGCTGTTCTACGGCATGAGCTTCTGGACCCGCGCCAACCCGTGGTACCCGATCGAGGTGTGGGACGGGGGCATGTCCTTTCACGGCGGGCTGCTCGGGGTCATACTCGCCATGAGCATCTTCGGCCTGCTGCGCAAGCGCAACGTCGCCGACGTGTTTGATTTCACCGTGCCGCTGCCGGCGCTCGGTCTGTTCTTCGGCCGCATCGGCAATTTCATCAACGGCGAGCTGTGGGGCAAGCCGACGACGCTACCGTGGGGCTTTCTCTACCACGGGGTGGTGCGCCAGCCCTCGCAGCTCTACGAGGCGTTCTTCGAGGGCGTGGTGCTGTTCTCGACCATCTGGCTGTTCACCGCGCGACCGAAGCCGCGCCTGGCGGCCTCGGGGCTGTTCCTGCTGATGTACGGCACGTTCCGCTTCCTGGTGGAGTTCGTGCGCCTGCCCGACCCGCAGCTCGGCTACCTTGCCTGGGGCTGGGTGACCATGGGACAGGTGCTGTCCTTCCCCATGATCGTGATCGGCGCCGGACTGCTGATCTACGCGTACCAGGCCCGCCAGCCCTCGGGTAACTACCTCCTCGCCGCTACGCGCTGAGCCGCGATGCGACCGTATCTCGATCTGATGCGCCGCATCCTCGAGAGCGGTACGGCCAAGGGGGACCGCACCGGAACCGGCACGCGCTCGCGCTTCGGGGAGCAGCTGCGCTTCGATCTCGCGGCCGGCTTCCCGCTGATCACCACCAAGCGCGTGCACCTGCGCTCGGTGATCATCGAGCTGCTGTGGTTCCTGCGCGGGGACACCAACGTGCGCTGGCTGCACGAGCAGGGCGTGAGCATCTGGGACGAGTGGGCCGACGAGCACGGCGAACTCGGCCCGGTCTACGGCCGCCAGTGGCGCGCCTGGGCGGCGGCCGACGGACGCAGCATCGACCAGATCAGCGCGGCGATCGAGTTGATCCGCCGCGACCCGGACTCCCGGCGCATCGTGGTGAGCGCCTGGAATGTCGGGCAGCTCGAGCAGATGCGCCTGATGCCCTGCCATGCGCTGTTTCAGTTCCACGTCGCCGCGGGCCGCCTGTCCTGCCAGCTGTATCAGCGCAGCGCCGACGTGTT
>JAJZFQ010000110.1 GCA_021805275.1 Pseudomonadota bacterium | reverse complement strand
TATTGGCTCCCCGGGTTGGACTCGAACCAACGACCAACGGATTAACAGTCCGACGCTCTACCAACTGAGCTACCGGGGAACCGGTTTCGCGGGATCCGCGAAAGGCGGCGAATTCTGCGGTGCACACCCAGCGCTCGTCAAGAAACCCTGAGCAAGATTTTCGAGGCGATCGTCGGCGGCGCCCAGCGGCGGACGGGCCGCAGCGGAATGCTTACCCCCGGGCCTGCGGGCCGCCGAGCGCGCGGGCACGGCGCCGGGCCAGCAACCGACCGTAGGCGAGCCCGTTCAGCGCCAGCAGCAGAGCGCCGAGGATCCACTGGTCGGTCCGGGTGAGCCCGGGTGGGTACAGGATGGACAGCACGTAGTGATCCAGGAACCCACCCCGGTAGCCGGCATCACCTGCGAGGTGGCGCAGCTGATTCTCAAGGAAAGTGAGCGGGCAGATCTGGCCGGAGGCTTCGACCCAGAGCCCCCAGAGCAGGGCCGGAAGGTGCCCGAAGACGGTCCGAGGCCAGCGCCAGGCGAGAAAGCCGCCGACGATCACGAACGCTACGAAGGCCAGGTGTACGACGACCAGTCCGTCCGCCAGCGCCCGCCAGATCATGCTCTCACCCGCCGCGGGCGGCGCTCCGCTTGGCCAGGACCGTGCCGATGCGCTCCATGGCTTTCTTCAGGGTCTCCAGGCTGCAGGCGAAGGACAGCCGGATGTGTCCCGGGGCCCCGAAGGCCGAGCCCGGCACCACGGCGACCTCGCCCTCGGTGAGGAGCACCTCGGCGAAATCGGTGTCCGAGGCGCAGCCCATCGCGCTCATGGCCTGCGAGACGTCCGCGAACGCATAAAACGTGCCGGCGCCGGGCAGGCAGCTTACCCCCGGTAGGGCGTTCAGCGCCGCGACCACGTAGTCGTGCCGCGCCCTGAACGCCTCATTCATGCGGGCAACGGCGCTCTGCTCGCCGTTCAAGGCCACCGCCGCGGCGTGCTGGGAGATGCTGCAGGCATTCGAGGTCGACTGACCCTGAATGGTCGCCATGGCGAACACCAGCTCCTTCGGTGCGCCGCAGTAGCCGATTCGCCAGCCCGTCATGGCGTAGGACTTGGAGACGCCGTTGATGGTGACCGTCCGGCTGTGCAGCTCCGGTACCGCGGTGAGCAGGCTGCAGAAGGGCTCTGTGCCCCAGTATATCTTCTCGTACATGTCATCGGTGCCGATGACGATGCGCGGCTGATCGATCAGCACCTCCCCGAGGGCGCGCAGCTCCGCGCGTGTATAGGCCGCGCCGGTGGGGTTGCACGGGCTGTTCAGCAGCACCAGGCGGGTCTTCGGGGTGATGGCGGCCGCCAGCTGCCGCGGGGTGATTTTGTAGCCTTGGGCGGCGGTTGTGGTGAGGATGACGGGCTGGCCGTCCGCGAGCAGCACCATGTCCGGATATGAGACCCAGTAGGGCGCCGGGATGATGACCTCGTCGTCCTTGTCGAGAACGGCCATGCACAGGTTGTAAATCGCCTGCTTGGCACCACTGGTAACCAGGATCTGCGAGCGCTCGTACTGGATGGCATTGTCGCGCGCGAACTTCGCGATGATGGCATCCTTCAGCTCGTTGGTGCCCTCGACATGCGTGTAGCGCGTAAGCCCTTTCTCGATGGCCTCGATCCCGCCCTGCGCAATGAGCGTGGGCGTGTCGAAGTCCGGCTCGCCGGCACCGAGGCTGATCACATCCCGGCCCTCGGCCCGCAGGCGCGCCGCACGGGCGGAGACATTCAGCGTCGGCGAGGGCTTGACGCGTTGAACGCGCCGCGAAACGGTTAGGGTCACGGGGAATCCTGTGATGCGCCAGAGCAACTGGCATCGGTATATTAAGCCATCGGCGTGATCGCCACCATCCGGCGAAACCACAAAGCGATGAGGATAGGCTGCGAGTGGAACACACCCCATTCAAACTTCAGGCTGATTTTCAGCCCGCGGGAGATCAGCCGGGGGCCATCGAGAAGCTTCTTGAGGGGCTCGGTGACGGCCTGAGTGCGCAGACTCTGCTTGGCGTGACCGGCAGTGGGAAAACCTACGTCATCAGCCAGGTCATTGCCCGCGTGCAACGCCCGACGCTGGTGCTCGCGCACAACAAGACGCTGGCGGCCCAGCTGTATGGCGAATTTCGGGGCTTCTTCCCGCATAGTGCCGTCGAATACTTCGTTTCCTACTACGACTATTACCAGCCCGAAGCCTACGTGCCCTCGTCGGACACGTACATCGAGAAAGACGCCTCGATCAACGAGCACATCGAGCAGATGCGTCTTTCGGCCACCAAGGCGCTGCTCGAGCGGCCCGATGCCATCATCGTCGCCACCGTCTCGTCCATTTACGGCCTCGGCGACCCCCAGGCCTATCTTGCGATGATCCTGCACCTCGTGCGCGGCGAACGGCTCGATCAGCGCCGGCTGCTGCGGCGCCTCGCCGACATGCAGTACACGCGCAACGACCTCGATCTCACTCAGGGCACCTACCGAGTGCGCGGCGATGTGATCGATGTCTTTCCGGCCGAATCCGAGCGCGAGGCGGTGCGCGTGGAGCTGTTCGACGAGACCATCGAGTCGCTCGCGCTGTTCGATCCGCTCACCGGACAGGTCTCGCGCAAGGTGCCTCGCTTTACAGTGTATCCGGGCACCCATTACGTCACGCCGAAGGAGCGCCTGCTCGGTGCCGTCGATCAAATCCGCGAGGACCTGCGAGTGCGGCTCGGGGAGCTGCGCGAGGCAGGCAAGCTGCTCGAGGCGCAGCGTCTCGAGCAGCGCACCATGTACGACATGGAGATGATGCAGGAAGTGGGCTATTGCGCTGGCATCGAGAACTATTCGCGGTATCTTTCCGGCCGCTCCCCGGGCGAGCCGCCGCCGTGTCTTTTCGATTACCTGCCACGCAACGCGCTGCTGGTGATCGATGAGAGTCACCAGACCATCCCGCAGCTCGGGGCGATGTACCGTGGCGACCGCTCGCGCAAGGAGGTGCTGGTCGAGTATGGCTTCCGGCTGCCCTCGGCGCTCGATAACCGGCCGCTGAAGTTCGAGGAGTGGGAGCGGCTGGCGCCGCAGATGATCTTTGTGTCGGCCACTCCCGGTCCCTACGAGGCCCGCCACGCCGGCCAGACCGTCGAACTCGTGGTACGCCCCACGGGGCTGGTCGACCCCGAGGTCGAGATCCGCCCCGTGAGCACCCAGGTCGATGACGTGCTCTCGGAGATCCGCCTGTGTGCCTCGCGCAATGAGCGGGTGCTGATCACCACCCTCACCAAGCGCATGGCCGAGGATCTGACCGAGTATCTGAGCGAGCACGGCGCGCGCGTTCGCTATCTGCATGCGGACATCGAGACCGTCGAGCGCACTGAAATCATCCGCGACCTGCGGCTCGGCAAGTTCGACGTGCTGGTGGGGATCAACCTGCTGCGCGAGGGGCTGGACATGCCCGAGGTGTCGCTGGTGGCGATCCTCGATGCGGACAAGGAAGGCTTCCTGCGCTCGGACCACTCGCTGATCCAGACCATCGGCCGCGCTGCGCGTAATCTGCACGGCCGGGCGATCCTCTACGCCGATCGCGTGACCGGCTCGATGCGCCGCGCTATGGACGAGACGGGGCGCCGCCGACACAAGCAGCTCGAATACAACGCCGAGCACGGCATCACCCCGCGCGGCATCCACAAATCCGTGGCGGACATCATGGAGGGGGCGCGCAGCGCCGCGCCGACGGCCCGGGGACGGCGCGGCGGGTCCGGCAAGGGACGTACCGAGTCGGCCGTTGCCGCCGAGGCGCTCGAACCGGCAGCGTTGGCGCGGCAGATCAAGCGGCTGGAGACCGAGATGCTCGAGCGGGCCCGCAACCTCGAGTTCGAGGAGGCGGCCCGGCTGCGCGACGAGCTCGCGCGGCTGAAGCGGCGCGAGCTGGGCTTCGCATGAGCCAGACGGGGTGCCGTAAGTTCTTGGAATGGCTTGGGTTAGCTTGCGCGTCCCGCGCCGCTCTTGTATCGTTCGCGGCCCTCCTCAGGGCGAATCCTGAGTTCAGGCGCGTAGCTCAGTGGTAGAGCACCACCTTGACATGGTGGTGGTCGGTGGTTCGATCCCACTCGCGCCTACCAGTTTCGACGGCGGACGCTTCCGGTTCAGACCGGAAGCGTCGGGCGTTGTGTGGCGGAGTCCGATCGGGAGAGCATCGACATGCCCGTGGTCACATTGCCCGATGGCAGTGAGCGCCGCTTCGATCATCCGGTGACGGTGGACGAAGTGGCCGGCGCCATTGGCGCGGGGCTGCGCAAGGCGGCGCTCGCCGGCCGGCTCGACGGCAAGCTGGTCGACACCTCTGAGGTGATCGATCACGATGCGACGCTCGCCATCGTGACCGAGAAGGACCCGGCCGGGCTCGAGGTCATCCGTCACTCGACTGCGCACCTGCTCGCCCAGGCGGTCAAGCAGCTGTTCCCCGAGGCCCAGGTCACCATCGGACCGGTCATCGAGGACGGCTTCTACTACGATTTTGCCTACCAGCGGCCCTTCACACCGGAGGACCTCGCGGCCATCGAGACGCGCATGGCCGAGCTCGCCAAAGCCGACCAGACCGTTACCCGCCGGGTGCTGCCGCGCGATGAGGCGGTGGCCTTCTTCAAGGGTCTCGGCGAGCACTACAAGGCCGAGATCATCGCGGCCATCCCGGCCAACGAACCGATCAGCCTTTACGGGCAGGGCGACTGGGTTGATCTGTGTCGCGGGCCACACGTGCCCTCGACCGGCAAGCTCAAGGCCTTCAAGTTGACCAAGGTGGCTGGCGCCTATTGGCGTGGCGACTCGCGCAACGAGATGCTGCAGCGCATCTACGGGACGGCTTGGCCGGACAAAAAGCAGCTCGAGGACTACCTGCACCGCCTCGAGGAGGCCGAAAAGCGCGATCACCGGCGCATCGGCAAGGAACTCGACCTATTCCACCTGCAGGAGGAGGCCCCCGGGGCGGTCTTCTGGCATCCCAAGGGCTGGAGCGTCTTTCAGAACCTGATCCAGTACATGCGCGAGCGCCAGCAGGCTGCCGGCTACCAGGAGGTGAATGCCCCGGAGCTGATGGATGCGGCGCTCTGGAAGCAGTCGGGGCACCTGGAGAAGTTCGGCGAGAACATGTTTCTCACGCAGACGCCCGATGAGCGGCTGTATGCGATCAAGCCGATGAACTGTCCGGGGCACATCCAGATCTTCAAGCACGGGCTGAGGAGCTACCGGGATCTGCCGGTACGCCTCTCGGAGTTCGGCAAGGTGCACCGCTACGAGCCCTCCGGGGCGCTGCATGGGCTGATGCGGGTGCGCGCCTTCACCCAGGACGATGCCCATATCTTTATTACTGAGGAGCAGATCACCGCGGAGTGCGTGGCGGTGACGCGGCTGATCCTCGACATTTACCGCGATTTCGGCTTCGAGGACGTGCGCATCAAGTTCGCCGATCGGCCGCCGAAGCGCGTCGGGGCGGACGAGGTCTGGGATCGGGCCGAGCAGGCCCTGAAGGCCGCTTCCAAGGCCGCCGGGATCGACTACATCCTGAACCCGGGGGAGGGCGCCTTTTACGGACCGAAGCTCGAGTTCGTGCTGCGCGATGCCATCGGCCGGGACTGGCAGTGCGGCACGGTGCAGGTTGATCTGAACCTCCCGGGCCGCCTCGGCGCCTATTACATAGACGATACGAGCACCAAGCGCACCCCGGTCATGCTGCACCGGGCGATTTTCGGCTCCCTGGAGCGCTTCTTTGCCATCCTGCTCGAGCACCATGCCGGCCGGCTGCCGGTGTGGCTCGCCCCGGTGCAGGCGGTGGTGATGAGCATTACGGACCGGCAGGCCGATTACGTACGTTCCGTAACGGATTTCCTGAAAAATCAGCATCTTCGGGTCGAAGCCGACTTGCGTAATGAGAAAGTGGGCTTTAAGATTCGCGAGCACACGCTACAGCGTGTTCCGTATTTATTGGTCGCGGGCGACAAGGAAGTGGCCGCGAGTCTCTTGTCAGTGCGCACCCGAAACGGCAAGGACCTCGGCACGATGAGTGTGGAGACGTTCAGCGAACGGCTCCGCATCGAGGCCGAGAGCCGTGGGCGCCGTACTTTGGAGGATTGACGCATAGCCAGTGTAACCAAGCGCGTCCGGCGCAACGAGGAGATCAATGCGCCGCAACTGCGCGTGATCGCGGCCGATGGGTCGCAGGCGGGAGTGATGTCCCGCGCCGAGGCGTTGCAGATGGCGACCAGTTCGGAGCTGGATCTGGTGGAGGTTTCGCCGACGGCGCAGCCACCGGTCGTGCGCATCATGGATTACGGCAAATTCTTGTTCGAACAGAACAAGAAGGCCCATTCGGCGAAGCGCAAGCAGAAGCAGATCCAGGTCAAGGAAGTGAAGTTTCGTCCCGGTACGGGAGAGGCCGATTACCAGATCAAACTGCGTAATCTCGTCCGCTTCCTCACCGAGGGTGACAAGGCCAAGGTAACCCTGAGGTTCCGCGGCCGGGAGATGGTGCACCAGGACATCGGGCGCAAGCTCCTCGATCGGGTGGTGGGCGATCTCGCCGAGTACGGCGTGGTCGAGCAGAACCCGCTCATGGAGGGTCGCCAGATGGTCATGGTGTTCGGACCCAAGAAAAAGTAACGGTCAGCCGCCGACGGACGGCGGTGGATCGTTCGCCCGTAGCGGGTGCCGCAAGGTGCCTAGCGACCGGGGCTATAGTCATTGTTGAGGAGTTGATATGCCTAAGTTGAAAACCAACCGGGCTGCTGCCAAGCGCTTTCGCAAAACGGCGAAGGGCTTTAAGCGGTACGCCTCCAAGCGACGCCACAACCTCGGGCACAAGGACCCGAAGGTCAAGCGCCACGCCCGCTCGGGCGGAACGAGCCTCGTTCACGAGGCCGATGTCGGTCGGCTCGTGCAGCTCCTTCCCTACCACAAGTAACTCCGAGCGAGGTTCGAGATGGCAAGAGTCAAGCGTGGCGTGACGGCCGGGCGCCGTCACAAGAAAGTTCTGGGCAAGGCGAAGGGCTACTACAACGCTCGGCGCAAGGTCTACCGCACCGCCAAGCAGGCGGTCATCAAAGCCGGGCAGTACGCCTACCGCGACCGTCGGCAGAAGAAGCGTGAGTTCCGCGCTCTGTGGATCGCGCGCATCAACGCCGCCGCCCGCGTGCATGGGCTGTCCTACAGCCGGCTGATCAACGGTCTGTTGAAGGCCGGCATCGAAGTCGACCGCAAGGTGCTCGCCGATCTCGCCGTGCATGATGCGGCCGCGTTCGGCGCCATCGCCGAGCAGGCCAAAGCCGCACTGGTCGCCGCCTGATCCGGGCGCGATCCCGGCGGCATGCAGGAGCTGTCCTCCCTCGTTGAGCGGGCGCTCGCCGAGGTCGCCGCGTGCGGCGCACTCGCGCCGCTCGATGAGGCGCGGGTGCGCTGGCTCGGCAAGAAGGGAACGCTCACCGAACAGCTGAAGTCCCTCGGCTCTCTGCCGGCCGACGAGCGGCCGGCAGCGGGCCAGAGGATCAACGACGCCAAGGCGCGTGTGCAGGCGGCCATCGAGGCTCGGCGCGAGGCACTGACCCGCGAGGAGATCGAGCGGGCGCTGGCGGCCGGGCGGGTCGATGTGAGTCTGCCCGGCAGGGGTGAGCGGCGCGGCGGGTTGCACCCGGTCACCAAGGCGCGGTTGCGCATCGAGGCGCTGTTCCAGCGGGCGGGCTTCGAGATCGCCACGGGTCCTGAGATCGAGGACGACTTTCACAATTTCGAGGCATTGAATTTCCCGCCCAATCACCCGGCGCGGGCGATGCACGATACCTTCTACTTTCCCGACGGAAAGCTGCTGCGCACGCACACCTCACCGGTGCAGATCCGCGCCATGCTCGAGCGCGGCGCGCCGATCGCCGTGGTGGCGCCGGGACGGGTGTATCGCTGCGACTCGGACATGACGCACTCGCCGATGTTTCATCAGGTCGAGGGGCTGCGGGTCGGCGAGGCGGTGAGCTTCGCGAACATGAAGGCCATGCTGCACGGCTTCCTGCAGGGATTTTTCGAGCAGGATCTGGCGATGCGGTTGCGGCCGTCGTATTTCCCCTTCACCGAGCCGTCGGCCGAAGTCGACATGTCGTGCGTGTTCTGTTCGGGCAAGGGCTGTCGCACCTGCAAGCACACCGGCTGGCTTGAGATCGCCGGCTGCGGCATGGTGCATCCGAACGTGCTGCTTGCGAGCGGCATCGATGCGGAGCGCTACAGCGGCTATGCATTCGGGATGGGTATCGATCGACTTGCCATGCTGCGCTATGGCGTGAACGATCTGCGGCTGTTCTTCGAGAACGATCTGCGCTTCCTCGAGCAGTTCCGGACGCTCTGACACCATGAAGGTTCCGTATTCTTGGTTGACCGACTGGATTGCCGTGCCGTGGGATGCCCGGCGCCTCGGGGAGCGCCTGACTCTGGCGGGACTGGAACTCGAGTCGGTCGAGCCGGCCGCGCCGGCGTTCAGCGGCGTCGTGATCGGGGAGATCCTCTCGGCCGAGAAACACCCCCAGGCCGATAAGCTGCGCGTCTGTCGCGTCGCGGCCGGTCAGGGCGAGCCGCTGCAGATCGTCTGCGGGGCCGCCAACGCGCGCGCCGGACTGAGGAGCGCCGTCGCGGTGGTGGGCGCGGTGCTGCCCGGAGAGCTGAAGATCAAGGCCGCGAAGCTGCGCGGCGTCGAGTCCGCCGGCATGCTTTGCTCGGCGAAGGAACTCGGTCTTGGCGAGAACTCCGAAGGCATCGTCGAGTTACCGGCGGATGCGCCGGTCGGCGCTCGGCTGCGGGACTATCTGCACCTCGAGGATGCCATCCTCGATTTGAACGTGACGCCAAATCGCGGCGACGCGCTGTCGATCATCGGCATTGCGCGGGAAGTCGCCGCACTCAGCGGCGCGGCGCTGAGCGGACCGGCCCCGCGCCCGGTGTCCGCGACACATGCGGATACCGTTACTGTGCATCTCGATGCGCCGGCCGCCTGCCCACGGTTCGCCGGTTGCATCGTGCGCGGCATCAACAACCGTGCGCCGACGCCGATTTGGATGCGCGAGCGCCTGCGCCGCGCCGGCGTACGTTCGATCAGCCCGGTCGTCGACGTCACCAACTACGTGATGCTCGAGCTGGGTCAGCCGATGCACGCCTACGACCTGACGAAGCTGCACGGCGAGATCCGTGTGCGCCTCGCCGAGGCCGGCGAGTCGGTCACGCTACTCGATGGGCGCACCGCGGAGCTGAAGTCGGACGTGCTCTTGATTACCGATGGGGCCGGTCCGGTAGGTATTGCCGGCATCATGGGTGGTGCGCGCACCGCCGTCAGCCCTGAGACCACGGCCGTCTTCCTTGAAGTGGCGTATTTCGCGCCGGAGGCGGTCATCGGCCGGGCCCTGCGCTGGGGGCTGACCACCGATGCCAGCCAGCGCTTCGAGCGTGGGGTGGACCCGGCCGGTCAGGAGCGTGCGCTGGCGCGCGCGGTTGAGCTGATCCAGGCTGTCGCGGGTGGCTCTGCCGGCCCGCTCAGTCTCGCCCAGTCCCGCGCTCACCTGCCGGCGCGGATGCCCGTCATGCTGCGGCGTGCACAGCTCGCTCGCCTGCTCGGAGCGGAAATTCCCGAGGCTCGCGTTCGCTCAGTGCTCGGGGGGCTCGGTATGCGCCTCGAGACGCTGCCCGAGGGCTGGCGCGTCGAGCCGCCTCCCCACCGGTTCGATATCACTTTAGAAGCAGACCTCATCGAGGAGGTCGCACGCATCGTCGGCTACGAGGCAATCGGGGAGCAGGATGCGCTGACCTGCGAGCGGGTCCGGCCACTGCCCGAGGCCGTTCCTTCCGAGCAGGCGGTGCTCGAAGTTCTGGCGATGCGCGGCTATCAGGAAGCGGTGACGTATGCGTTCGTCGACCCGCAGTTGCAGCAGCGGCTGTTCGGGGACAGGCCAGTGCTTGCGCTCGCCAACCCGATCGCGAGCGACCTGTCCGTCATGCGCGTCTCGCTCTGGCCCGGACTGCTGCGCGCAGCGCTGGAGAACCAGCGGCGTCAGCGCGAGCGGATCCGCCTATTCGAGCACGGCGCGCGGTTCGAGCGGCTGGACGGCGAGACGCGCGAGCTCGACGCGGTCGCGGGGATTGCATGCGGGCCGCGCATGCCCGAGCAATGGGGTCTGCCGCGACCGATGAGCGAACCGTCGGACTTCTTCGACGTGAAGGGCGATCTCGAGGCGCTGTTCGCAGCCGTCGGCGCGCATGATGTGCGCTTCGAGCCGCAGGCGCATTCCTGTCTGCACCCCGGGCGGGCGGCCCGCGTGCTCCGTGGGACGCAGGCCATCGGTTGGTTGGGGGAGCTGCACCCCTCGCTGGTGCGGGATTTGGAGTTCGTACACGCGCCGGTGCTGTTCGAGGTCGATTGGACCGGATTGGCGCTCGTTCGGCCCGTGTATCGCGAGATTTCCCGCCAGCCCCAGGTCAGGCGCGACTTGGCGGTCGTAGTGGATGAATCTGTGCCTTTAAGTCGGCTGGCCGAGCGTGTAGCCTTGGTCGCATCGAGCCTGTTGCGAGATCTCCGCGTTTTCGACGTTTACCGGGGCCCCGGGATCGAGGATGGTCGAAAAAGCGTCGCTTTAGGCTTGATTTTTCAGGATTTTTCTCGCACGCTTACCGATGACGACGTGGTCCGTCTCGTCGCTGCGGTGGTGGCAGATTTGCGCGTGAGCTTCAACGCAAGTATTCGAGAATAAACGATGGCTCTGACCAAGGCGGAGATGGCCGAGGCGCTGTTCAACCAGCTCGGCCTGAACAAGCGGGAAGCCAGGGAACTGGTGGACCTGTTCTTCGAGGAAGTGCGGGCGGCGCTCTCGAACGGCGAGCAGGTCAAGCTCTCCGGCTTTGGCAACTTCGACCTGCGGGACAAGAATCCGCGGCCGGGCAGAAACCCCAAGACGGGTGAGGAGATTCCGATCACCGCCAGGCGAGTGGTGACGTTTCGTCCGGGACAGAAACTGAAGGCGCGGGTCGAAGCGTATGTTGGAGCCCAAGAATAACGCCGAACTGCCGGTCATTCCCGGCAAGCGGTATTTCACCATTGGCGAGGTGAGTGAGCTGTGCGGGGTCAAGCCGCACGTGCTGCGCTACTGGGAGCAGGAGTTCCCGCAGCTCAAGCCGGTGAAGCGCCGCGGCAACCGCCGCTACTATCAGCGCCAGGATGTGATCGTAATTCGCCAGATCAGGAGCCTGCTGTACGAGCAGGGCTTCACCATCGGCGGGGCGCGCAATCATCTGACGGGCGATGAGGCACGCACCGACGTGTTCCAGAGCCAGCAGATCGCCAAGCAGTTGCGCCTGGAGCTCGAGGAGCTGCTGAAGATCCTCAGGCGCTGATCCCCTCCCGCTGCGGGCGGGATTCGGGGTATGATGACGATCCGCGCGAGACTTCCCCGCTCGTGCCGTTTGAGAAGAACAATAGCCCTTCGTCGGAGCGTGGCGCAGTCTGGTAGCGCACTTGCATGGGGTGCAAGGGGTCCCGAGTTCAAATCTCGGCGCTCCGACCACTTAAACGATCGCGGCGAAGTCGAGTGTGTCCGCATCTGTGGTCCACTTCCGATTCTGACCTCCTTCCTGATGCAATCCTGAGCGCGTAGACGCTGCCCGCCGTGGCAATTCCACGGCGGGCAGTTCACCAGTCCGCACCACGAGTCGGTGTCAAATGGATGCCCAGAACGCGTCCTCGCTCGAGATGCCGGCCGCCATCGCCGGCAGCGGCGCTCTGATACGCTTCAGTGCCGCGCGGGCAGGCCGTTCTAATCGGCCGGCACGACGCGGAGCGGGGTGTCCTGGTCTTGTGTGCCAGCAGCCGAGGTGCCCGGGCCCAGGGCTTTGACCGTGGGCCCGGTCGCAGAGGCACGCACGCGATGGTACAACCGCATCTCGAAGTTCGAGAGTGCGAGTTGGCACGCCGTTGGTTGCAGTGCGGTACCCGCCGATGCCTGGCGGGCGTTTCAGGCGGAAGCGGTAACGGCGTTTCTGCCGCTAAGTATAGCGAGCGGCGCTCATCGCGCCGCCCTCGGTGAGCGTCGAGGGGAGATAGATGTATCCCACGACAATAAACAATTGCATTGGACCCTGGTAGGGCGACAAGTATCTCAATGATGAGTGCAGGCGGATAGGGTTGTAAAAGCCATGGATGTACTGTGCAATCGCTCGGTCGGCCTGCTGTTTGGTCGCATACGGCTCGGTCGCTTCCTCACTCTTCAGTGTTGCGAAGAAGTTGAGCGTGACGGCGACGATCCAGCTGAGCATCTCAAGTAGCTTCCAGACCGCCGCCGGCTAGGGCCAGCGCCTTCCTGGCTGTGGGGATCGACCTGTTCAATCCTCTGTTCGTCAGTCCGTTTCAGAGCGGGCCGACGTTCGACTGCGCCAATCCTTCCAGGATCCTGACCAGCCCGGTGTTCGGATTCCCCGGGCAACACCGCGGGCGGCTCGGGCAAATGCGGCACCGGCGCCAGATTCGCTGCCCCTCTTGGTCACGGTGCTTGCCGCTCTGCCCCTGGCTGCCCGTAGGCGAGGCCGGTGGGCCGCATGCTGATCGCGTTTGCCCCGGAGTCCTGGCGCTGCGTCTCCCCCAAGGCATCAAGGAGCGGACCCACGTGCCTCTCGTAATGGCGCCACCGCCCGATCGATGAGGTGTAGATTGGCTGGCGGACCTGCCAGAAGCTCGAAGTCAGCACCGGGCGCTCGGTCTTGTGATAGTCGAGGCAGCGTTCATCCCAGGGCAGGCCGACGAATTCGACGATCCTGCGGCTCCAGCCCTCCTGATCGGCCACGAGGGCCTCGTAGGGCACATCGAGGATCGGGATGGGCAGCACCGCATGCCAATGCGCCATCAGTCGACGGTAGTCCAGATAATAGCGGCCGAGGTGCTCAAGATCGCAGGTGAAGGCGTGGCGGACTCCGAAATCCTGGAAATAGCAGGATAGGCAGGTGTCGCGCGCATCGCGTACGCAGTGGATCAGTTTCGCCCGCGGGAAAAGCAGAGCGATGAGGCCGAGAAACTGGAAGTTGTGCGGCATCTTGTCGACGCTGCGTAACGCAGCGGCGGCGTCGCGCTCGAGCCGCGCGAGATGCGCGGCAGTCAGGGATTGCATCGTCTCGACATCGAGCCCGGCAACACATGCGGGATAGGTTCCGCCGACGCCCAGTCGCTCGGGTAGCGATTGGGCGAGCCAACGGATCTCCTCGAGTTCACCGTGTCCGTGGATCTGCGGATGGCTCGCGAGTATCTGTTCGACGAGCGTCGTGCCCGAGCGCATCATCCCGACGACGAACATCGGCCGTTCCGACTCGCTCCCGATCCGGCCCTTGGCGGCGAAGAATTCGCGAGAGAATGCGGCGATCGTCTGATCGACGAGAGCCGATTGCTCTTCCATCGAATGCCTCTGCCGCTCCCTGCGCAGATCGTTGCCCGTCCTGAAGCAACGGAACGCCGCCTCGTAGTTGCCGTCCTCGTCGTGCAGTTTGCCGAGGGAGAAGCTCAAACCCACCTGTTGGTCGGGGGTGAGAGAGCCTGACGCCAGAGTCTCCTCGAGCGCGCGGATGCGCGCTTTGCGATCCGCGGTGCCGTGCATCATTGCGAGCGTATAGTTGGCCTCGGCATTGTGCGGCTGGCGGGCGATCGCCTTCTCTTGCCAGGCGATCGCTTCCGCGAAGCGGCCCTCGGTCTGGTAGCTCTGTCCCATCGCGGCGTAGTTCGCGGCGGTGTCGGGCTCGAGTTCTAGCGCTTTGACCAAGGCCTTGCGCGACTCCTCCAGACGCCCCTGCGAGAACCGCGCCCGTCCGATCCCGCGATACACGGCGGCCGACCGCGGTTCGATGAGCAGCGACCGCTCGTAGGCGCCTATCGCTTCATCGTATCGGCGCAGCTCGAAAAGAATGCCCCCCAGCTGACGCAGTCCGTCGGCGCTCTGCGGGCGCAGCTCGAGCGCGCGCTTGAGCGCTTGCATAGCATCGGCTTCTCGGCCGAGCGCGCGACAGGCCGCGGCGAGTTGATCATAGGCCTCGATGAGCTCGGGATCGAGCTCGATGGCATGGACGAGATGCGCATGGGCCGCCGCCAGATCCCCACTGGCCTTGAGCGCGATGCCGAGTCTCAAGTGGTTGCCGGCGTAACCGGGATTGAGGGCGACCGCGCGCCGGCAATGGGTGATCGCCTCATCGAGCCGCCCGATCTCGGTCAGGGCGATTCCGAGGTTGCGATGAGTGTCGGCGTGATCCGGGCGCCCAAGCACTGCAACATCGAATTCCCGGGCCGCGGCCTGGTGCTCCCGCTGCCCGAGCAGCGCGAGCCCAAGCCCGAAACGCGCGAGCGCCGAGCCTGGCTCGAGCGCGAGCGCCCGGCGAAAGCAGCGGGCCGCTTCGCGGGGATCGGGCGATTGCGATTCGAGATGGGCATTGCCGAGATTGCCGTGATAGGCGGCGACCTTGCCATTGAGGGCAATCGCCTGGCGATACAGCTCCATCGCCCCCGGACGGTCCCCCTTTTTATTGAGGATCAGCCCCAGCATGTGAAGCGCGGCATCATCACGTGGGGTTGAGGAGAGGACTCCGCGAGCCAGTGCCTCGGCCTCCTCCCACTGGCCGGAGCGGCACAGCGCATCGACCTGAATGAGAAGCGGATGGGGTCCGCTCGCGCCGCGCACGATCTGAGCCGCCCGTTCTCCGGGGAACTGTGGCTTACGCGTCCTTTTACCGCTCATTCCTCATCTCCGGCGGCAAGCGCCCAGGCCCGTCCGGCGGATCGCGCGAGTTCCTCCAGCAGAGGTGTGAGGTGGCGCTGGTAATGGCGCCATCGACCGACCGAGCGGCCGTACAGTGGTTGCCGGACCTGCCAGGCGCTGGCGGTAGCCACCACCCTCTGCGTGGAGTGGAAATTGAGGCAGCCCCCTTCCCAGTCAATGCCGAGAAAAGCGATGAGCCGCCGGCTCTCGCCTTCCAGATCGGCGACCACATCCTCATACCAGACGTCCTGCCAGCGCAGCGGTAGCACGCGCCTCCAGTGCGCCGCAAGCCTTTCGGTCTCGCCGAATCGCAGCGCGCAATCGGCGAGGTCATAGGAGAAGTGCAGCTGGCCGGCGGCGAATCTTTGGAAATAACAGGACAGACACAGATCGCGCGGGTCGCGCCGGCAGAAGATGACGCGCGCGCCCGGGAAGAGCGTTGCGATGACACCTAGCTGAAAGAGATTGTCGGGCATCTTATCGGCGACGCGCACGGCATCGCCGCCCATCTCCTGCAGCCGCTTCAGGTGGTCCTCGGCGAGTCGTCGCACGCGCGCGCAGTCTCGGGCAGCCACTGCGGCCATGCATTCGGCGCCGAGCGCACCGATGTCTTTGCGCTCACCCGCGCCGAAAACCCGCGCATGGCTGGCGGCGATCTGCTCAATGAGGCTCGTTCCCGAGCGCGGCATCCCGACGATGAACACGGGCAGCTCGGACGGATTGCCCCAGTGTGCGACAGAGGCGAAATAGGTTGGGGTGAACGTTGCGATCGCCTCATTAACCTCACGGCGCAGCGCCTCGCCGTCGAAGCGTAGGCCCGAGGCGGCGAGGTGGCCGCGATAGAGGCGGTTCCCCTCATGGTAGGCGGCAAAGGCTTCATCGTACCGGCCGGCATCATCGAGCGCCTTTCCGAGCGCAAACGCCGCGGCGGCGCGATCTTCCGCTGGGCGGTCGGCCCGGCCCGCAAGACATGCCGCCCTGGTCGCTTCCGAGCCGCCGGCCGGGAGTCGGCCACAGGCGGCCAGATCGCGATACGCCTCGGCGTAATCGGGGTCGGCCGCGAGCGCGCGGCGGAACGCCTCGACCGCCTCATCGATGCGTCCTAAGGCGCGCAGCGCTGCGCCAAGGTCGTGCCACACCGGCGCGTGCCCCGGATTGAGCACGGAGGCTTGGCGACAGCTCGCGACGGCCGCCGCGACCTCACCGCGCTGGTAGAGGCGGATGCCGAGGGCGTGATGGGCAGGAGCAAAACTCGGCTCTCGCTCTATCGCGCGCCGGTAACACTCCTCCGCCTCTTCCAACCGTCCGAGATCGACGAGTACATTGCCGAGATTTGTGTGCCTCGCGGCGCTCGGCTCGAGCTGCAAGGCGCGGCGGAACGCTCCCTCGGCGTCCTCCAATTTGCGCAGCCCGCGCAGCGCATTGCCGAAATTGTTGTGTGCCTCGGCAAGGTGCGGAGCGAGCGCAACCGCGCGGCTGCAGCTCTCGGCCGCGGCGGCGAAATCGCCCTTCTCGCACAGTAGGAGCCCGAGATTGTTGTAAGCGGGTGCGCAATTCGCATCAATGGCGAGCGCCCGCCTGTAGCTGTGCTCGGCCTCCGCATGGCGGCCCGCCTCCCGAAGCGCGTTCCCCAAGCTGCTGTGAGCCCCGGCGAACTGCGGTAGCGCCGCCACGGCCTCACCGATCAGCCGGATCGCGCCCTCGGGATCGCCTTCGCTCAAGGCGATGAGCCCAAGCAGGTGAAGGGCGTCCGGGTGGGAAGGTGCATCGGCCAGCACCCTGCGGTAGCAGGCGGCGGCTTCTTTGCGCAGCCCGGCCTGATGGTGCCGCACACCCTCCGCCAGCTCTGCTGTGAGTTGCACAGACTCGCGCGGCGTGCGATTGCCGGTGGTCGCCATGCTCACATTGTCTGTCGAATCATTGCGCCCAGCATGGCAAACCCCGCTAAAGCGGGGTTTGCTGTCCCTTTTGGGTCTGCGCGAGAAGTCAGCTCTTCTGTCGGCGCCGCCGCATCCATCCCAATCCGGCGAACCCTGCCAGGCCCGCCGCAAAAATCGCGAGCGACCCGGGCTCCGGAACGGAGGTGGGCGCGGCGGTGAAGCTCGCCGCGTTCAGCTGTTCCTCGAGTGAGAAGAAGGCGCTGCCGCCAGCGCCGAGTCCGCTCCCGAAGTTCACATTGCCGGACATGTAGTTCGAGCTGATGCTCGAGAAGCTGTTGAGCGGTCCGCTGAGATCGTACGAACCCGAATTCGAGTCGGTACCCGAATATCCGCTGTGCGAAGGACCCGAATCACCCGATAGCCCGAGTCCAGCCTTACCGCTGGTCGTATTCGGGTTCTCTGAGATGCCATCGCCATCGAAGCTAAAGATCGAATTCGATGACGACAGAAAGATCGAGTTGACGGTACCACCGGAGTTGTTGACGACGCCGACTAGAGTGTCATCGGATCCGTCGTAGGTGCCATTCGATAAGCTGGCCGACGGTCCGCTTGAAACAGTTGCCGTACCGTTGGCGTTCAAGGTGATGATCAGATCACACCCGGCCGTCGCATACCCCACGTTCGGGCACGGCGCATTGGCAACGGTTGCGAGAGCACCCGATGAGCCGCCGAAACCAGCAATTCCGAGCAGGATCGAGCTGACGGTGCTCGCCACAAGGTTCTTCTTGAGCTTTGCTTTCATAAAGCCCTCCCGTACATTATTTTCCTGCGACCAGAGTCGCGTTGTGTATTGTGAAGCAATTCGCGTGCCAAGACGGAGGTTTGCCAATTTTTCAATGGCTTAGCTGAGCACCATCACATCCTCGTGCGAAGATATTGTAAAGATTCTCGATATCGGACCGGAGCTGAAGTCAATACGGTCCTGCGTCAGCGCCGCGGTTCGCGGGCGCGAGCACCCGAGGATTAAATTAATATTCCAACAATTTTCAAATCGTTATGATTTTTCATGCGCTGGCTGGAGGCGCTCGATGAGCTTCCCGAGGCGTTTGCGGCGGGAAATAGTCGATCGGCGAGCATGTAAAGTTTGCCGACAAGCACGGCAGTGCGGCCGATGAATCAGTCCCTGGGTCGGCATGGATGCGACGGGGCAACACAGCGGGCGCTCCCGCACAGGTCCTGACGATCGACGGCGCGCCCTCAGGCCGGATGCGCGTGACCGACGCGCTCGTCGTTGAAGCTGTGCGCCTCGCTCGCCAAGCTGATGATGACGCTCGCGGAAATCAACCCGACAGTCAGGGCGCTGATCGGTCCGATGTAGCGTAACCGTCCGATCTTGCTTTCAATGACCCACAAGTTCGGCTCCCATCTGAAAGCAGATCTCGATGTCAGTGAGGCGAGACATTCCACGCCAGATGACAGTGTTGCCTGGTGGAGGATCGCTGAGGCGGTTGAGATGGCCCCGAGGCATGCAGGCTGTAGCAGGCGGGTTTGTAAAGAAGGTGGCCGATCCGACGGGGAACGCTGATGTTCGGATGCAAAGCGTTTGAGCAGTTATGTTTCCAACGCAGTGAACGTAAGGGTAGCCGCTGCCTGTCGGATGGAGCGATTGAGCATCAGCAGCCAGAATATGCGCCAGCCCAAGCTGCAGAACATCGCCAATAGATTTGGCAGCCGCTCGGCGGTAATTAGTTTTGACTGCTCAGCTTGGCAGCCGGATTTGAGGACCTTGTGAAAAGTCGCTCAATCTTCCAGCGAAGCGCGTGCCATTGGAGTTTTCGATCGCCTCGGCTCTGGATGAGACCGACAGGTTGGTGATCAGTTTCTTGCAATCAATCGGATCGCGGTTATGCGCCAGCTGCGAAGCGAGCGGGCGGGCAGCTCCACCAGACGGCGAACATCAGAGGAGGGCGTCGACGTGGAACGGCGTCACGAAAGCCGATCATCATCGAGAACCCTCTGCGCGCCCCCGCCGTGCTGGATGCAATGCGCGACGGAGCGAAATGAGGTGGTATACGAGATCGTGCGGAGAATCGACGGGTTCCATCGGGTCGCGTGCCCACGCTTGTGCGTGGTGGGTTTGTCGAGGACCTGGCGTGGCGCGTCGGCCGCTGCGGTGCCAGTGCCGGCAGCGCCGGAATGGTTCTGAGGGAGGGCGTCATCGGCGTCTCTCTATCATCCGGCATCCGCATCGAACGACAGGCTCCTGGGCGGTGGACGGAGTTGGTGCGGATCGACCCTGGGGCTGAGCTGAGCGGCAGATGCGCGCCGGGTTGTCAGCTGACCCCGGCGGAGCCGAGCGGCAGTGTGCCGAGGAGTTGCGCCGCACCATTCCAAAGCACCTGGATCCCGATGCAGAAGAGCAGGAACGCCGACAGCCGCACGATGATGGTCGTGCCGGTCGCGCCGATCGCCTCGGCGATGCGCGAGGAGTACCGATAGGCCACGTAGATGAGCAGCGTGAGGAGCGCGACCGCGACCAACGTTTCGAGGAAGAATTCCAGGAGCGGTGCATGCAGGCCGCTCGGGCGGCTCGCGCCAAGCGAGATCGCAACCGAGATCGTTCCCGGCCCCGTCGTGAGCGGCATCGTGAGTGGGTAGAACGCGAGTCGGCTCGGTGGAATATCGATAGAGCGCGGCGACGGCGTCTCGCTGCGGCGCTGCTCGGTCGCGTCCGGCTCGGTGAGCATGCGCCATCCCGACATCGCGATCACGATTCCGCCGGCAACCCGCAACACGGGGATCGAGATGCCAAAGAAGCCGAGCACGTATGCGCCGATGTACAAGGATGCGCAGACGATCGTGAATGCGTAGGTCGCGACCCAGCGGGACACCGCAGCGCGCTCGCGCTGGGCGAGTCCGCTGGTGGCGCCGTAGAAAATGAACGCGCCGGACAGCGGGTTCACGATCGAAAACAAAGCACTGAATGCGAGCAGGAAGGTCTTCATCGCACCGCCGTCGTCCGGAACCGCATGCGTGCATCCTGGCACACGTGCCCGGTGCGTCTCAACCGCAGACGATCGCCTCAGTGCATGGTGAGAGGCACGCGGCCGCGAGTCCTTCCGGTGAGGATCGCGGGCGCGAGTCGGGGCAGATCCTCGCGGCGCGCCCTGCCGACGTGAGTGAGCCGGGCTGACGGATTCTCGCTGTGGCTCGCCGAATCAATGACATGAGCAATGTCGTCGATCCGTCGTATTCGGACGATTGGGGGATTCTCTGTGGCGCGCCGATTACGGAGATCTGGCGGCACGTGAGTGTGGCGGCCGAGCCGGCAACTGCTGCTCGATGCGCTGCGCGGCTGTGCGCAGTGCGGGAAGCACCACCTTCAGCGCCCGATTTCGCGCGCCCACCGTGAACGGCATGCCGACGTTCAGGGCTGCGATGGTCTCTCCGTTGCGGTTGTGGACCGGAACGGCCACGGAACACAGCCCTTCCTCCAGCTCCTGCTCCACGTACGCATAACCCTGGGTCCGCACGCGGTCGAGTTCCTTCTGCAGGCTGTTGCGATCGGTCAACGTGAACCGCGTGCGCTCCTGGGGTTTTAGCGCACGCAGCCAGCGACCGCGCGGCTGTTCCTCGAGGTTTGCGACAATCGCCCTTCCCATCGACGTGCAGTGCGCGGGCAGGCGCGCGCCAACGCCAATGGTGATGGTCATCACCTTGCGTACCGACACGCGCTGAACGTACACGATGTCGAAATCTTCGAGCACCGCGAGCGAGCAGGACTCGTCGATCTGATGGGACAGCTCCTCCATGAAGGGCAGGGCGAGCTGGGCGACGGTGAGCGAGGAGAGATAGCTGAATCCGAGATCAAGCACGCGCGGCGTCAGAGAGAACCAGCGGCCTTCCCGGCTGACGTAGCCAAGGTGCTCGAGCGTCATGAGCAGGCGACGCACGACGGGGCGTGAAAGGCCGACGCGTTCGGCGACCTCTGCCAGCGACATGGCGGAGTGATCGGCATCGAACGTCCGGATTACATCGAGCCCGCGGTGCAGCGACTGGATGTAGTCCGGACTGTCCTCAAATCGGCTGGAAATTGCGTGCGGTTGGTGGGTGTCCATGGGTGGGTTCAGCAGCGGCAGCTTGCAGTAGCTCCGAGCGCCCGCGGCCGCCGAGTATGCCCGAACTCAAGGGGGGCGTCGACGGATGGGCTGCGCATGCGTGAGTCGAGCCTTGCGGCCGGGAGAACGGTGCGCAAGGCCATCCGGGCAGTAAGATTGCCGGCAGGTCGGGACTTCGGACCGCGGGGCCGTGCCTCGGACATCGGGCCCAGGCAGTGGTGGATCGGAACACGCGCACCGGGCGGATGCATACGTGCCGGACTCGCCGGCTATCGGTGGACATCGCGGTCTGCGTCTCTGCGCAAGTGGTGTCCGCTGGGGAGCGGCGGAACTGGCTGAAAGCCCGTCTGCGTGGGGTCTTCGAAGGAAGGTGTGCTTTCCGCGCCCTGCCGGTGCGACCGGCGAGCCGAGGATGCCGCGGTCCCGGCACCTTGACGCGCTGCACGATGGCGTCTACAGTAATCCTTGGTGCGTACAGACTGTACGCTATGCGTACGCTTTGTGGGGGTGTATGGCGAGACAACCAACGGCGCGCCGCTGCGGCTCGTTCCGCCGGTGTCAGCCGTCCGTTGCGGAGACGGCGGGGATCGCGCGTCAAGCACCACACGAGACCCATGAGTTGGCAGCGCGGCAGGCTTTCCGCATGCACTGCATCTAACCCGACGCGGCCGTATGAACTCACCTGCTGAAGATCCCCACATGCCGAACGAGCGGGACACAGTCCTGCACACCTGGTGTGTCCAGTTGGACTGGAGCGCCCCAACGGTCGTCGGCGGAGCCGGCGCGCGCCTGTTCACCGCCGATGGACGCATCATTCTCGACATGAGCAGTTTGGCGGAGTGCAGCAATCTCGGCCACCAGCATCCCGCGGTCGTTCAGGCGATCCAGGCACAGGCCGAGAAGCTCTGCTTCGTGACCAGCGCGTGGGGCGCGGAGCCGCGCGCCCGTCTGGCGGAAAAGCTGCTGGAGAAGTCTGGATTTGACGGTGGTCGGGTATTTTTCACACTTGGTGGGGCCGATGCCAACGAGCATGCGGTCAAGTTTGCACGTCAGGCCAGTAAGAAGGGCATTGGGCGAATCATTTCGCGGGATCGCTCCTATCACGGTGCGAGCTACGCGGCCATGGCGTTGTCGGGAGACGCCCGCACCGCATCGCAGGCTTCGCCGGCGACATTCGGCGTCGTTCATGTTCCGCCGCCGTACGCGTACCGATGCCCCTTTGGCACGATCACCGAGGAGGAATGCGGTCGCGCCGCGGCGCGACTCGTGGGCCGCGTCATTGACACCCATGGTGCCGAAACGGTTGCGGCGGTGCTCATGGAGCCCAATGCGGGCACCAATGGCATCGTAGCGCCGGACACGTTCTGGCCGCAGCTGCGGCGGGAGACGAGCGAGCGCGGCGTGTTTCTGATCGCCGATGAGGTGATGAGCGGGTTCGGCCGCTGCGGCGAATGGTTCGCCTGGCAGCGCCACGGTCTGGAGGCCCGCCCGGACCTGATGACTCTTGCCAAAGGCCTAACGGGGGCGCACGTGCCGCTCGGGGCCGTGGTCCTCTCCGCGGAAGTGTCGCGCGCCCTTGAGCCGCAGATGCTGATGACCGGACTGACGTATTCCGGGCATCCGCTCGCCTGTGCGGCGGGGCTCGCGGCACTGGAGAGCTACGAGAACGAAGCGCTCATAGCACGCTCGCGCGGTCTCGGCGGGGAGATGTTTGCGCGACTGAAGGCCATGCAGGCGAAGCACGCCGCGATTGGCGATGTGCGCGGCGGACACGGTCTGTTCGCCGTCGTGGAACTCGTTCGCGACCGTGCGACACGCACACCGCTCGCGCCGTGGGACTGGATGCATTCGCTCGTACGCGAGCTGCTGGGTCAGGCGATGGAAGCGGGCGTGTCCTTCGGGGCACGCGGCAACCTGCTTCTACTTGCGCCGCCCTTGGTGATCGAGGAGCGGGAGCTGGCCGACGCGCTCGATCTGCTCGATCGGCTGCTCGGTGAGCTCGCTGCGAAACTTGCTGCTACAGGAAGTCCAGTCCGATGAGCTTCAAACTCACATATTCGACGATGTTCAATCCCCCGGAGGATCTGCACCTGCGCTTCGATGCGGCGGTCACACGGGTCGATGCCAAGCTCGGCGCGGTGCACCCGCTGCATATCGCCGGGGAGGATCGTCAGTCCCCGTATAAGACCGTCAAGCACAACCCGGCGAACCGCACGCAAGTGCTCGGGGAATTCGCTACCGCGACGCCAGCGGATGCGGACACGGCGGTGCGCGCAGCGCACGAGGCGTTCGCTGACTGGAGCAAGAGGCCGGCCGCCAAGCGCCTCGAAGTGCTGCGCCGGGTCGGAAAGCTCATCGAAGAGCGCGTCTTTGACATTGCCGCAGCGTTGACGCTGGAAGTCGGCAAGAACCGCATGGAGGCGCTCGCAGAAGCGCAAGAGACGGCGGTGTTCTTCTACCACTATTGCGACGACTTCGAGCGCAACCACGGCTTTGACCAGTCCTTGCCGAACGATCCCATCGCCGGGTGTGTCTCGCGCAATCGCAGTGTGATGAAGCCGTACGGGGTGTGGGCGGTTATCGCGCCGTTCAATTTTCCATTGGCGTTGGCCGGCGGTCCAGTGGCTGCGGCGCTGGTGACTGGCAATACGGTCGTCCTGAAAGGTGCCGCCGCCACACCCTGGGCGGGACGCCTGCTCGCCGATTGCATCCGGGACGCTGGCGTTCCGGCCGGCGTGTTCAACTACCTGGGCGGTAGCAGCGATGAGCTCGGCGGGACGCTCGTCGAGCATCCGCTCACGGCCGGGGTCACCTTCACCGGGTCGCACGAGGTCGGGATGCACATCGCGCGGCGCATGGTGACCGGAGCGTATCCGCGTCCCTGCATCACAGAGATGGGCGGCAAGAATCCCTGCATCGTCACAGCGGAAGCGGATCTCGAGTGCGCGGCAGCGGGTAGTGTGCGTTCAGCGTTCGGTATGTGTGGCCAGAAGTGCTCGGCGCTCTCCCGCCTGTACGTGCACGATGCGGTTGCCGAGGAGTTGTTTGCGAAACTGATTCAGCGCACCGAGGCGCTGAGTATCGGCGACCCGCTCAGGCGGCAGCACTGGCTGGGTCCAGTTGCGACGGAGTCGGGCTACGAGGCTTACGCGCGCTACATGAGCCAGCTGCGCGGTCATGGCTCGAGAATTCTCGTCGGCGGCGAGGTGTTACGCTCAGATGAGTGTGCTCACGGCCTGTTCGTGCGGCCGACCATCGCCGAGGCCGCGACGGGGCATCCGTTGTGGCAGGAGGAGCTGTTCCTGCCCATTCTGATGGTCCATCGCGTTTCCTCAAACGATGAGGCCATGCATCTGGCCAACAGTTCGTCACTTGGTCTGACCGCAGGCTTCTATGGCTCCCGCGAGCAGGTGGCCTGGTTCCACGAGCACATTCAGGCGGGAACCACTTACGCCAATCGTCCGCAGGGTGCGACGACCGGCGCATGGCCAGGCTACCAACCGTTCGTCGGCTGGAAGGGCTCGGGAAATACAGGCAAGGCCATTGCCTCGGAGCACTATTTGCCGCTGTACCTGCGCGAGCAATCGCAAACCGTCGTTGAGTGATCCCATGGAGCCAATGCCGTTGCGCGAGGCGATCGCACGTCACGTTCACGATGGACAGACCGTAGCCCTCGAGGGCTTCACGCATCTAATTCCGTTCGCCGCCGGTCACGAGATCATCCGTCAGGGGCGTCGCGACCTGCAGCTGCTGCGCATGACTCCCGATGTGATCTTCGACCAGATGATCGGCATGGGCTGTGCGCGCCAACTGACCTTCTCCTGGGGCGGAAATCCCGGAGTGGGATCCCTGCACCGGCTGCGCGATGCGGTCGAGCATCAGTGGCCCGCGCCGCTGGCGCTCATTGAGCACACGCACGGGGAGATGGCCGTGGCCTATCAGGCGGGCGCGAGTGGATTGCCCTGCGGGCTGATGCGCCGCGGTGCGCAGACCGATCTTGCGCAGGCATCTGCCGCGGGCGTGAGAGACATGTCCTGCCCGTTCTCAGGGATTGCACTTACTGCCGTTCCGGCGATCAATCCCGATGTGACGATTCTGCATGCGCAGCAGGTCGATGCCGCAGGCAATGTGCTGATCCGCGGCATCGTCGGTGCCGCCAAGGAAGCGGCGATGGCAGCCCGCTGCGTGATCGTCACGGTCGAGGAGCAGGTCGAGCGGCTTGAGGCGGACATCAACTCGATTGTGCTTCCCGCTTGGATCATCGCTGCGGTCAGCGTCGTGCCGGGCGGCGCGTATCCGTCCTACGCACATGGATATTACCCACGTGACAACCGGTTCTATCAGGAATGGGATGTCATCGCGAGGGACAGGCAGGGTTTCGAGCACTGGATGCAGCGCCACGTGCTGGAGACACCCGATCACGCGCGGCACCTGCAGTTGCTGGGGGTGAGTGCATGAGTGGGACCGCTTACACGGCCGATGAGATGATGACGATCACCGCTGCGCGCCGGCTACGCAACCGGGCGGTGTGCTTTGTCGGCATCGGTTTGCCCAGCGCGGCATGCAACCTCGCCCGCCTGACTCACGCGCCAGAACTCGTTCTGATCTACGAGTCCGGGACTGTAGGAACGCGGCCGGATTCGCTGCCGCTGTCGATCGGAGATGGCGAGTTGGCGGAAACGGCCGTCGCGGTGGTGCCGCTTCCTGAGGTGTTCTCCTATTACCTTCAGGGTGGCCGGGTCGACGTCGGTTTTCTCGGGGCAGCGCAGATCGACCGCTTTGGAAACCTCAACAGCACGGTGATTGGCGAGTACGAGCGGCCGAGTGTGCGGTTGCCGGGAGCCGGCGGCGCACCGGAGATTGCCACGCACGCGCGCGAGGTGCTGATCATCATGAAGCAGTCGCCGCGCAGCTTCGTCGCAAGCCTGGACTTCCGCACTTCCTGTGGATATCTCGAGGGGCATGGCGCGCGCCGCGCCGAGGGGTGTCCGGGCGCGGGACCGCGGACGGTGATTACCGATATCGGCATCCTACGGCCGCACGCCCAGACGGAGGAGCTGCAGTTGGTCGCCTTGTATCCGGGTAAAACGCCGCAGGAGGCGAAAGCCGCGACGGGATGGCCTCTGCAGGTCGCCGATGACATCGAAATTCTGGCGCCGCCCGAGGCCGCCGATCTTCGTGCGCTGCGTGAGCTGCATGCCCGAACGGCCGTGGCCCACGCGAGCCCTGTACGGATTCACATTCCACTGAACGCAAACGCTCGAGGTCGATGATGACTTCTTCCCATATCAAGACGCGACTGCCAGGCCCCAAGGCGCAAGCGCTGATCGAGCGCGATCGTCTCGTCAGCACGCCGTCACTGCCACGCGACTACCCGTTTGTCATGGACAAGGGACGGGGTGCGGAGGTATGGGACGTGGACGGCAACCGGTTTTTGGATTTCGCGGCCGGCATTGCGGTCTGCTCGACCGGTCACGCGCATCCGGCCGTTGTCACGGCGATCAAGCAGGCGGCCGATGATTTCCTGCATATCTCGAGCGACTACTGGCACGAGCGCATGACTAGCTTGTGCGAGCGGGTCAACGCGCTGGGGCCGGTGGGCGAGCCGGCGCAGGTGTTCATCTGCCAGAGTGGCACTGAGGCGGTGGAGGGCGCTCTGAAGCTGGCGCGCTATGTCACTGGCCGGCCGCGATTCATTGGCTTTCTGGGCGGCTTCCACGGACGCACGCTCGGCTCGCTCGCCTTCACGGCGAGCAAGTACACCCAGCAGGCGGGATTCTTCCCGCCCATGCCGGGCGTGACGCATGTTCCGTATCCAAATCCGTATCGTCCGCTCTTTGCCGGGGCGGACCAGGGGCGGGCCGTGCTGGATTACATCGAGAACACGCTGTTCCGGACGAATGTACCGGCGAGCGAGGTGGCGGCGGTGCTGGTCGAGCCCATACAAGGTGAGGGTGGGTACCTCGTCCCACCGGACGGATTTTTGCGCGGGTTGCGCGAGCTGTGCGATCGGCACGGCATTCTGTTGATATTCGACGAAGTGCAGGCTGGCATCGGTCGATCGGGAAAGATGTTCGCGAGCCAGCACTGGGGCGTGACTCCGGACATCATGACCCTCGCCAAGGGTCTGGCATCGGGGCTGCCGATCGGACTGACCGTAGCGCGGCGCCGATACATGGAGCGCTGGAAGTCGGGCGCGCATGGCAATACCTATGGGGGCAATCCGCTCTGCTGCGCCGCTGCGCTGGCGACGCTTGAACTCGTTGAGCACGAGTACGCCGCAAATGCCGCGCGTGTCGGCGAGTACTTCATGAACCGTCTGCGGCAACTTCAGCAGCGGTTTAACTGCATCGGTGAAGTCCGGGGCAAAGGCCTCATGATCGGCATGGAGCTTGTGGAGGACCGTACGAGTCGTACGCCGGCGAAGGATCTGTGCCAAGCGGTACTCACGCGTGCGTTCCACAACGGAATGCTGCTCCTGTCTTGTGGCATGAGCACGCTCCGGTTCATACCGCCGCTGATGATCGATACCTCCCACGTCGATGAGGCAATGGGGCTGCTCGAGGTTGCGTTGCAGGAGGCGCTGGCGGGTAACTAAGCCGGCGGATTTGTCCATGAGCGGCCGCAGGAGGGGCGGCGCGAGAGCGGCTCCAGTGGAGCCGGTGCGTCGTCGCTCTGGTGCAGAAGGATCGAACGCTTGATGCGTTCAAGCGGCGACTGCTGAATTGCGACGCCGCCCGCGTCTGTTCGAACGGACGATGGCGCGGAACATTACATTCTTAAAGCAATTGCTCAAGGGGCTCCTATGAAGCCGGACCACGAGCTGTCGCGCACCAATGCAGCGATTCTCAGTGCTTCAGCAATTCGTAGGGTGCTCGCAGCCGACGCTCCGGCGACGGCTCCGCCGGTCCCGAGCCTGGGGCAGACCGCGGCGAGTGCTCAGGCACTGCAGGCCGTGGTCGTGATCGCCACTCGTCGTCGCGAGAACGTTCAGGACGTGCCCGTCACCGTGCAGGGGCTAACCGGTCGGCAGACCCCGATGCGGCCGAGGGTCATCGGAGCGAAGTTCGGGTATAGTTTCTAAGGAGAAGCTGCGACTGTTGCGCAGCGGGGTGCCGTGCCGGGCTGAACACGATGGGGAGTCCCTCGAAGGTTGAGAGTGAGGTCATGCGCGTGCGCGGGCTGATCGAGGCCCAGCGCTTTGCGGAGGCCCGCACGGCAGCCGAGGCGCTGCTGATGAGGGTGCCCGAGAACAGGGACGTTCTTTATGCCTGTGCCCATGCGCAGCGCCGGCAAGGGGACATCCGCTCGGCGCTGGCGACGCTCACGCGGCTGGAACGCCTGCACCCACGATTCAGCCGAGGATACCAGGAACGCGGCTTCTGCCACGTCGCATTGAAGCAGGCTCCCGAGGCGATCGATGCCTTTCAGCGCGCCGTGAACATCAGTCCGGCGCTACCGGTGAGCTGGAACATGCTCGAGGGTTTGTATCGGATGACCGGGCAGACCGGGGAGGCGGCCCGGGCGGCTGCGCAGGTGGCGCGGCTGCGGGAGGTTCCTCCCGAGATCGTCACCGGGTACACACTCTTTTCGGACGGAGAGCTGACGCGCGCGGAGGAACTCGCCCGTGCCTTTCTTCTGAAGCATGGCCATCACGTCGAGGCCATGCGGCTGCTTGCGCGTATCGCGGTAGCACGCGAAATCCATGGCGATGCGCAGGTGCTCTTCGAGGGAATTCTGGAGCTTGCGCCGGGCGATCACAGTGCGCGACTCGAATATGCGCAGGTGCTGCTGAAGCGCCAGCTGTATCTCGAAGCCGAGCGGCAGGCGGAGGCGCTGCTCGCCGCGCAGCCCGAGGATCGCAACTACCGGACGCTGCACGCGCTCACGCAGGTCGGCCTGGGCAAGCACCGGCGGGCGATCGAGCTGTACCGGGGGCTGCTGGTCGACGCGCAGCAGCCCGCAGAACTGCATCTGTCGATCGCGCATTTGCTGAAGACTCTGGGTGAGACCGAGGCGGCGGTCACCGAATATCGCGCCGCGGCGGTGCAGCGGAACGATTACGGGGATGCGTACTGGAGTCTCGCGAACCTCAAGACCTACCGATTCACCGAGGAAGAGATTGCGCGGATGGTCGCTGCGGAGACCGCGCCCGCCACCTCGACCGAGGATCGCTACCACCTGTGTTTTGCGCTCGGCAAAGCGTTCGAGGACCGGCAGGCGTACGAACGATCCTTCGAGTACTACCTGCGGGGGAACTCGCTCAAGCGCGCCTCTATCGACTACCGTGCGGAGTTGATGGAGCACAACACCGAGCGGCAGATCGAGATCTGCACGTCGGAATTGTTCGAGCGGCACCGAGCGAGCGGCGCTCCGGCGACCGATCCGATCTTCATCGTCGGTCTGCCGCGTGCCGGATCGACTCTGATCGAGCAGATCCTCGCCTCCCACAGCCGGGTCGAGGGCACCTACGAGCTACCGGACGTCCCGCGGCTGGTGGCCGAGCTGCACGGCCGCGATGCACAGTACCCGGCGATTCTCGCAAGCCTGAGCGGAGACGAATTGCGAGCCCTGGGGGATCGGTATCTGAGCGGGACGCGGGCGTACCGTACGACCGATCGGCCGCGCTTCATCGACAAGATGCCGAACAACTTCCGCAACATCGGCCTCATTCACCTGATGCTGCCGAATGCGAAAATCATCGATGTGCGACGCGAGCCGATGGCCTGCTGCTTCGCGAACTTCAAGCAGCTGTTTGCCGAGGGGCAGCTGTTCACCTACGGTCTGGACGACATCGCCCGCTATTACCGCACCTACCTCGAGCTCATGAGTCACTGGGAGACGGTCCTTCCGGGACGCGTGCTGCGCGTGCACTACGAGGACGTCGTGCACGATCTGGAGGGCAACGTGCGGCGCGTGCTCGAGTTCTGCGGGCTCGAGTTCGAGCCGGCTTGCGTCGAGTTTCACCGCACCGAGCGCAGCGTGCGCACGGCAAGCTCCGAGCAGGTGCGCCGGCCGATTTACCGCGAGGGTCTCGAGCAGTGGCGGCACTACGAGCGCTGGCTGGACCCGCTGCGGGTGGCTCTCGGGGATGCGCTGGTGCGCTACCGGCAGTCCTGAGATCAGCGCGCCCGTAAGCCGCGCGCGCCGCTGCCCGGCAGTTCCGGGGGCCATCGCGTCCGGCTGCACTTCTCGGCCGACCCAGCGCGATCCATCGCTCGGCGCGTCACCACCTTGCTCCGAAAGGGGCCCTGTGCTATGCATGATCAATGGGGGAACTTGCCGTCGCGATCGTGGCCAACATCGGCATCGGAGTCGTGCTGCTCGCAGTGCTGTATCGCCACCGTCTGAGCGATCCGCAACCCCTGAGCGGACCTGATCAGGCGCTGGCCCGTTACCGTACCCTCTATCCCCTGGCCGGTGGCAAAGCCACTGTTGCAGCGGATGGCCTGGCGGCCTTGCTCGAGCTTGCCGACGGAACGATCGGCCTGGTCGAGCGAAGGGGCCGGCGGTGGAATGTGCGCGCGGTGAGCTCAAGCGAATTCCTCGGGTTGCGCCGCGAGGCGGACGAGGCGATCACACTGCGTTTCGCCGACTTCGGTTGGCCCCGCTCGCGTGTGCTGCTGGCAGATGCTGACACGCGGGAACGCTGGATCGGGCGGCTCACCGCGCTGCGGTCGGCAGGGGCGGGGCCGGAGGGGTGGGGGGAATCTGGTGCCTGATCGAATCTACATGCAGCTCGCACTGCTGGTGCAGCTGGTCATGCTGCTACTGATCCCACTCGAGGCCGCGCTGGCCGTCGCCGGGCGCATCCGCGGAGAGTACGACTTAGACGATACGCTGGCCAATGTCGCGGTCAGCGTCGGCAGCATCTTCTTCTGGGGCACGCTCGGCTGGATGTACTTCGGCGGAGTGCTGTATGCCTACCATCATCGATTGTTCCACATTCCGTTCGCCGGTTGGTCGTTTGCGCTCGTGTTCGTTCTGGAGGACTGCCGTTATTACTGGTGGCACCGGATCAGTCATCGGTCCCGGTGGTTCTGGGCTTCGCATGTCGTGCATCATTCCAGCCAGCACTTCAATCTGTCGACGAACCTGCGGCAAAGCTGGACGTCGCAGTTCAGCGGTCTGACCCTGCTCGGCATGCCACTCGCATTCATCGGCTTCAATCCGGCGCTCGTCGGGCTCGCCTTTACCCTGAACCTGATATATCAATTCTGGATTCATACCGAGTCTGTCGATCGCATGCCCCGCTGGTTCGAATGGCTCCTGAACACCCCCTCCCATCATCGCGTCCATCACGCCAGTAACCCGGGCTATCTGGATGCGAATTACGCCGGGGTATTCATGATCTGGGACCGGATGTTCGGTTCATTCGTCGCCGAGCGTCGCGACGAGCCGCCGCGCTACGGCATCGTCAGCAATCTGGGCTCCTTCAATCCCGTTCGGATCGCGCTGCACGAGTATTACGCGATCGCGCGCGACGTTTTTCGTCGCAATCTCACCTTGCTGCAGCGTCTGGCATACCTCTTCGCTCCGCCGGGCTGGAGTCACGACGGCAGCCGCGCGACCACCGCGCAGCTGCGGGCGCGGGCCACGCGCGCACACACACGTGTGACTCCTGACAGGCGGGGTGTCCTGGATCCTCTCCTGTCGGGGAGCGATTGATCTTCAGGGCGCGATCGGCGCCAAGCCGATTCGCGCGCTCCATTCGCCTGCGGAGTGCCATGCGGCGGGCATTCGGACTGCCGATGGAGGCGAGCCGCTGCGACCGTCGCAGATTGCCAATTGCCGCGATTCGTCTGGACGCCCGCTCGGCCGCCGTGCGAAGCTCCCAGCATACGGGGGAGTAGAGAAAGCAGGCTGCTCAAGCGGCCGATGACGAATGTCCTTTGGGTCGCGCAAAACGATCGAGTCGTGCACTGCCGATGTCTCCGGAGAGGCCGGTCCCCGTCTGCGCCGCTCGCTGGGGGTGGTGGGGCTGACCGCCTTCGGTGTGGGGTCCACGATCGGCGCCGGCATTTTCTCCCTCACCGGGGATGTCGCGGCGCACCAGGCGGGACCGGCTGTCTCGCTCTCATTCGTGCTCGCGAGCATCGCGTGCTTTTTTGCCGGTCTGTGCTACGCGGAATTCGCTGCTATGGTGCCGATCTCCGGCAGCGCCTACTCGTACGCATACGTGACGCTCGGCGAGGGAACGGCCTGGATCATCGGCTGGAGTCTGGTGCTCGAGTGGCTCTTTTCCGCCTCGGTGGTCGCCATCAGCTGGTCTGGCTATACCAGCGCTGCGCTGCAGTCCATGGGTTTTCCCCTTCCGAAGTTCCTGATCCATTCGCCCTTCGCGATCGACGCTGCCGGTCACTGGAGCCTCAGCGGTGCGTGGTTCGATCTGCCGGCGGTGCTGGTCGTGCTTGCCTGTACTGCGCTCGCACTTGCCGGCACCCGCACGTCGGCCGGGGTCAACACCGTGATCGTCGTGGCGAAGGTGATTGCACTCATTCTGATCATGGCCGTGGGCGCCGAATACATCCATGCGCAGAACTGGCGACCGTTCATTCCGCACAATACCGGTGCGTTCGGTCAGTTCGGCTGGTCGGGGGTCGCGCGCGCCGCCGGGACGCTGTTCTTCGCCTACATCGGATTCGACGGTGTGTCGACGCTGGCCGAGGAGGCCCGCAACCCCCAGCGCACGGTACCGCTCAGTCTGTTCGCCTCGCTGCTGATCTGCACGCTGCTGTACGTCGGGGTGAGCCTCATCATCACCGGACTCGCCAATTACCGCTCGCTCGGCGTCGCCGACCCGCTGTACTTCGCGCTCACCCAGGCAGGGGTTTCGCTCGGCTATCTGCGCGGTCTGGTCGCCGTGGTGGCAATCGCTGGGCTGCTCTCGGTGGTGCTCGCCAGCATCGTCGGGCAGGTGCGGATTTTCTATGCTATGGCGCGCGACGGCCTGCTGCCGCCCGCATTCGGGCGGCTGAGCCGCTCGGGGGGCATTCCCTACCTCGCCACGATCATCACCGGCATCGCCGCGTCAGTCATGGCTGCGTTCCTGCCGCTCGAGTTGCTCGGGGAGCTGATCTCCATCGGTACGCTGCTGGCCTTCGCGGTCGTGTGCATCGGGGTGGTCGTTCTGCGCAAGATCGCCCCGCAGGCCCGGCGACCGTTCCGCACGCCCTGGGTTCCGCTGGTGCCCATGCTGGGACTGCTCAGCTGCCTCATCCTCATGCTGAGCCTGCCCGCCGGAACGTGGATCCGGCTGGTGGTGTGGACGGGACTCGGCCTGCTGGTCTACGCGGCGTACGGGCGCCGCCATTCTCGGCTCAGCCGCGAAGCCGCGCGCAGAAGCGACGAATTCGCGAGCACGCCGAATCGATCGTCGACTCGTCCGTAGCAAAGCAGATCCGCACGAAGCGACGGGTCTGATGGCCGAACGCCGCACCATCCATCACCGATACGCGCTCCTGCTCATACAGCCGGAGCATGAACTCGTGCGCCGAGAGACCCGTGTCCGAGACCTCTACGAGCATGAACATCCCGGCGTCGGGCGGCACGGCGCGAATGCCGGCGACGCCCTCGAGTCCGGCCAGCAGGTGAGTGCGGCGCGCTTCGCACAACTCGCGGATGCGCCGCTCGGCATCAGCGGCCATGGACAGCGCGGTGATGGCTGCCTCCTGGATGAAGCCCGGCAGTCCGAACAGCATGCACATCGCCAGCGACTGTGCATGTGCGGCGAGCGGGCGCGGACCGACGAGCCAGCCGGATCGCATACCCGGCATGGCATGCGACTTCGAGAGGCTGCTGATGGTCACCACGCGCTCCGGCAGCGTGGCGGCGAGACTCGGCACACGACCATCCGGAGCGAGGCCCGCGTAGACCTCATCGACGATCAGCCACAGATCGTGCTGCTGCGCGATCCGGGCGATCGCTTCGAGTTCCAGTTCGTTCAGGATCACCCCGCTCGGATTGGCCGGGCTCGCCCACAGGATGGCGCGTGTCCGGGAACTCACGCGCGACTCGAGCGCCTGCAGGTCCGGGCGTAAGTCCGCGCCCGTCGGCGCTCGTACCATGCGCGCGCCGGACACCTCGATAGTCGCCGGATACGTGGTGTACATCGGATCGAACGTAATCACCTCGTCGCCGGAGCCTGCCAGGCACATCGAGGCGACGAACAATGCGTTTTGCGCGCCGGCGAAGAACACGACGTTCTCGGCTGAGACGCTCTGGCCGCAGCGCGTGTGGTGCAGTTTGGCAATCGCCTCGAGCAGCGCCGGCCGGCCAGCGGCCGGCGTGTAGTGGATGTCCCCGGCGCGCAGCTGCTCGACGGCCCGCTCGATCACGGCGGGAAGGGTGCCGAGGTCCGGATCGCCGATGCTGAGCAGCAGGACATCCTCACCGCGAGCCCGCGCGGCAGCTGCGTGGTAATGCGTGACCCAGGCATCGGCGCCGTCGCCGCTCACTCGCTCGACCAGGTGGGAAAATCTCATGATTCGCCAGCTTGCTTTTATTCCAGACGCATGTCAATTTTCGAGGCAACATGAGTATCAATTCAACTGTCGGTTGCTATCTGGTCGAGCTGCTCGCGGCCAACGGCATCGAGACGGTGTTCGGTATTCCGGGCGTGCACACGCTCGAGTTGTATCGGGGACTCGCCGCTGCCGGCATGCCGCACGTTTTGGTCCGGCATGAGCAGAATGCGGGCTTTGCCGCGGACGGGTATGCCCGGGCCAGCGGACGGCTCGCGGCGGCATTCGTCATTTCCGGTCCGGGCATGACCAATGCCCTGACCGCCGTGGCGCAGGCCTATTCGGATTCGACGCCGCTGATCATGGTGGCGAGCGCGCCGGTGCGTGCCTCGCTGGGCAAGGGATGGGGGGTGCTGCACGAGCTGCCCGATCAGCTCGCCCTTGGCGCCGGCGTCACGGCGATTGCCCGGACCGCTTTCTCGGCCGAGGACGTGCGCGACAGTCTGCGCGCGATGTTCGCTGCCCTGCGCACCGGTCGGCCTCGCCCGGCGTACCTGCAGATCCCGCTCGATCTGCTCGCCGAGCCGACCGGACTGAAGGCCGAACGGTTTGCCGATCTCGGCGCGCGTCCCCAGCCGCAACGCGAGGCGATCGCGCGCGCCGTCGCGGCGCTGGCCGCGGCACAGCGGCCGCTCGTCATTGCCGGCGGGGGTGCGCGGGAGGCGGCCGAGCCGCTGAGAGCGCTCGTCGAGCGACTCGATGGCTACTTCGTCTCGACGACCGCGGGCAAAGGATTGCTGCCGGAGGATCATCCAGCGAATCTCGGGACGTCGCTGCCGTTTCGCCAGACACAGTTGCTCATCGCATCGGCCGACGCGATCGTTGCCGTCGGGACCGAGCTGTCCGAGACCGACTTCTATACCGGCACGCGTTTGACCCTCAATGGGCAGTTGATCCGTATCGACATCGACCGGGCCAAACTCGCGGATCATTACGGTGCGCAGGTGCCGGTCTGGGGCGATGCACGGGCGAGTCTCGAGGCGATCGTAGCAGACATCACACAGCGGCGCGGCTGGCGCAGCAAGGCCGGCTCGGGCGCCGCTCACCGTACGGCCATCGAGCACACGCTCGATGCTGCGTCGCGCGTACGGCTGAGCGCCCTGCGGGCGATTCGGGCCGCCGTGCCGCCCGAGGGCGTCGTGTTCAGCGATCAGACGCAGATCGCGTATCTCGGCAATTATGCGTATGCGGCCGACCGACCGGGAAGCTGGTTCCATCCCTGCGGTTACGGCGCGCTGGGTTTCGCCCTGCCGGCGGCCATCGGCGCGAAGATCGCTCAACCCGAGCGTGCCGTGCTCGCCCTGGCTGGCGACTTCGGTTTGCAGTTCACGCTGCAGGAACTAATGAGCGCGGTCGAGCTGCAGCTGAGTCTGCCGGTCATCGTGTGGAACAACGAGGCCTTGGGCCAGATCCGCGATGACATGCAGGCAGCGGGAATCCCGCTGCTCGGGGTGGTCGCGCGCAATCCGGATTTCTGCGCACTGGCGCGGGCATTCGGTGCAGCCGCGGTGCGCGTCGCCGGTCCGGCGGCGCTCACCGACGCCATTCGCGATGCCTTGCGGCGTCCTGGGCCGACGCTGATCGAGGCAGTGGAGGCGGATTTCGCGGTGGACGCCGCATCCGGGGCGGCGGCTCGGTAGGCCCCGCCGGCTGATCCGCCGCGCGGTCTGGGGCGCGACGGCGCCCTACGGATCGCTGACGCGCACGATTACCTTGCCGAGGTGCCGGCCCGCGAGCAGGTCGATCAGTCCCTGGGGCGCACTCTGCAGGCCGGTGAGGAACGTCTCGTGGACGGCGATCTGGCGCTGCTCGACCCAGCGACTCATCTGCGCGACGAACGCCTCGCGACCGGTTGGGAAGTGATCGAAGATGAGGAAGCCCTGCACCAGCAACCGGCGCGTCAGCACTTGGCGCATCAGCAGCGGCACGTGGTCGGGACCGGGTGGAAGCTCGGTGTCGTTGTAATGCGCGATCAGACCACACACCGGAACTCGCGCGTTCTGGTTCAGCAGCGGCAGCACTGCCTGGAACACCCGGCCGCCGACGTTCTCGAAATACACATCGATCCCGTTGTGGGCGGCGGTCGTGAGTTGCGCGGCGAAGTCGCTCGCCCGGTGATCAATGCAGACATCGAAGCCGAGCGTCTCACGGGCATAGCGGCACTTCTCGGGGCCGCCGGCGATGCCGATGACCCGTGCGCCCTGAAGCCGTCCGATCTGGCCGACCACCGAGCCGACGGCTCCGGCGGCCGAGGCCACCACGATTGTCTCGCCGGGCTGAGGCCGGCCGATGTTGAGCAATCCGTGGTAGGCCGTGAATCCTGGCATGCCGAGAACCCCGAGAGCATGCGATGGGGAGCCGATCCGCCCATCCAGGGGGCTGATGTCGCTGCCGTCCGAGAGGGCAAAGGACTGCCAACCGCTGCCGCCGAGGACCCAATCGCCTGCGGTGTAGGAAGGATGGCGCGAGAACTCGACGCGGCTCACGGTTCCGCCGACCATGACGTCGCCGATCCCCACCGACGGGGCGTAGGACGGAGCATCATTCATTCTGCCTCGCATGTACGGATCGAGGGACAGGAACACCGTGCGCAGCAGGACCTGGCCCGCCGCAGGCTGCGCCAGGGCGGTCTGCTCGAGACGGAAGTCCTCGAGCTGGGGAACGCCCTTGGGGCGCGCGTTCAACACGATCTTGGTATTCATCGAGGTGCTCATTTTGGCTCTCTCACCGATTCGCACATTGGGCGCTGTATGGAGTCACGATTCAGATCAAACATCGCAGCGTGCACTTCGACCGATGGCTCAGGCGCTCTCGGCCTCGCGCCACTTCTGCCAGGCGTAGACCGGCAGTCCGGCCAGCATAATCAGCGTCCCCCAGTATAGTGATTGCTCGCCGGCGCCCGCGGCGGCCCAAAGCGCGAAGGCGAAGGCGAACGACGCCAGCAGGACGTTGAGCGCTCGCCGAGCTTGCGTGCGACTGAAGAGCACCTCGGCCATCGCGCAGACCATATATGGCACCAACGTGAAGAAGGTCGCAATCAGGATGATGACGTCGAAGGTGCTGACGAGCCCGCGGTTGTAGTTCATCAGAATCATTCCCGTGGCGACCAGGCCCGAGAACAGCAGGCCGGCGGCGGGTGTGCCGCGGCCGATTTCTCGTGCGAACACCGAGGGAAACAGATGATCGCGGGCGATCGCTTGGGCGAACTGGCCGGACATCAGGATCCAGCCGTTCAATGCGCCGAAGCAGGAGATCACCGCGGCGGCCGCGATCAGATCTCCGGCCCAGCTGCCCCAGATCGCCTGGGCTGCGGCTGCGAACGGTGCATCTGAGTGGGCGAGAATGCGTGCCGGAACGATGCCCATCACGACGGTCGTGCAGGCGATGTAAAACACCGCCGCGATGATCGTACCGAGGATCGTCGCCCGGGGAATGGTCTTGGCCGGGTCGCGCACGTGATCAGCCGGCACCGTCGCGGACTCCAGTCCGACGAACGCCCACATGGTCAGGGCGGCGCAGGCGTTCACTGCCGCGAAGGGTGATCCGCCGACAGCGTGCGCCGTGATCAGTTTCGGATCGAAGTAGAAGCTGCCGAACACGGCGAGCAGCAGCAGCGGGGAGAGCTTCAGAATTACGGTGACGAGTTGCAGCCGCCCGGCGGCGCTGACTCCCCAGATGTTCACGCCGGTGAGCAGCCAGGTCGCCAGCAACGCCACGCCGGCGCCGGCCCGCCGGTGTGCGCCGAGGGCTGGAATGAGCGGCCCGAGATAGCTGGCGAAGGCGACGGCAATCGCGGCGACCGAGGCGGCGATGCTGATCCAGTACATCCAGGCGATCAGGAAACCGGCGAACTCCCCGAACGCCTCGCGCGAATACGCGTATGGGCCGCCGGCCTGCGGCGAGCGACGGGATAGGCGGCTGAACATCCAGGCGAGCGCCAGGGCCCCGACGGTGCTGAACGCCCACCCCCACAGGCTGAACACCCCGTACGCGGCCAGTGCCGCCGGCAGGAGGAAAATCCCTGAGCCGACCATGTTGCCGATGACCATGGAGGTGGTCATCGCTAGTCCGAGGCTGCGGCGCGGTTCCGTGGCGGAGTGCATGTCGAGGATTTCTTGGAGGCTACCGCGGGGCGATTCAAAGAGGCACACAGTACCTGATATTCTCGGCCGGCAGTACAGTGCCTCGCGAGGTCCTCATGTCGATGAATCGGGAGTCTACGCTGCTCGCCGTGACCCGGCCGGTCAGTGCGGCGATGGCGGCTTGCGAGCTGACGCACGTGCCGCGCACGGCGATTGACATCGATCGGGCGCGTCGGCAGCACGAGGCCTACGAGCAGGCGCTCATCGGGCTCGGTTGTCGCATCGAGCGGCTCACCGAGGAGCCCTCGCTCGCCGACTCGGTGTTCGTGGAGGACACGGCGATCGTGCTGGATGAGGTCGCGGTCATCACCCGGCCCGGCGCGCTATCGCGGCGCCCCGAGATCAAATCGATCGCCGCCGCACTGGGCAAGCATCGGCACCTTGAGTACATCCAGGCGCCCGGGACACTCGATGGCGGAGACGTGCTGCGCGTCGGTCGCACGGTCTACGTCGGCCTGTCTACCCGCAGCAACGCTGCGGCGATCGAACAGCTCGGCGCGCTGCTGGCGCGGCGTGGATACCGCGTCGAGGGCGTGCCGCTCGACGGCTGTCTGCATCTGAAGAGCGCGGTGACCCAGGTTGGGCCCCAGCTGCTGCTCATCAATACCGCGCACGTCGAGCGCGATCGCTTCGCGGATATGCAGTTCGTTGAGGTGGATCCGGGCGAACCGCTCGCCGCCAACGCACTGCTGATCGGACAAGAGCTCATCTACCCCGCCTCGAACCCGCGTACGGCGCAACGCTTGAGGCAGCACGGCGTCGCCGTTCACACGGTCGATGTGTCCGAACTGGAGAAGGCCGAGGGTGCGGTGACCTGCTGCAGCCTGGTCTTCTCGGCATAGGTCGTCACGGCGGGCAGTCGAGCCGCCCCGGGCGGGTGGATCTGCCGGTCAGCAGCCGCGATTGATCTTTGTCATCTCGGGCTGCCGTCGGCCCCGGCTGCGTCGAACGCCGAAAGCCGCTTCCGGGCGCGCGGATGGCGTGGCGGATCGATTCAGAAGCCGCCGGCCCGCTCGGGGCTCCTCACGTATCGCCGCATCGGTTTACCGGCCCATGGCACCTGCGCGCCGGCTGGCCGGCGTGTGCGGCGCAGGGGATTTTCAGGCATCGGGCGCATCCGGGCGACACGGGGCTCGCTCGACGGGCAGCCTAGGGCGTGCCGGTCGCGCATTCGAGCGATGCTTAATTGAATGTCCGTTGCGTTCAAGCGCCTTGGTAACGTTGCGGGCAAGCTACAGGGATGCGTGCCGCCGGTAGGGCGGCTGTCTCTTGATTTTTTAGGTGGATGTGTGACCATGCCGCCAAGGGGGATCTGATCGTAGAGACAGCGCCTAATTGCGCAGAATGCGGCCATCCGCGCACTGCTGCTGCGATCTGTCTTTATGACGTCTCAACCTTCTGCGCCATCGATTGTGACTTTGGAACTCGAGAACCCCTATCAGATTTACGTCGGCGCCACAACCAGCCCCCGCGGGCCGGCGTCGCGGCAGGGATGATCAGGTGAATAGCGCCCCGGAACCGTTCGGCACGGTGCAGACCGCACTCGATCACGCATTCCGGTTGCTCGATACCCGTCCGGCGCTCGCTGTAGAGCAGGCGAACGAGATCCTCAAGGCCGTGCCCCAGCAGCGCGAGGCGCTGCTGCTCCTCGGTGTCGCCCTGCGCAAATCCGGGCAGACGGACGGTGCAGCTTCGGTGCTGCGCAGGCTGTGCGAAGCCCACCCCGGTTGGGGGTCTGCGCAGCAGGAACTTGCTGAAGCGCTCCGCGCGCTCGGACAGAGCGAGGCAGCCATCGAGGCGCTGCGGCGTGCGGTGGCGCTGCAGCCCGACTCGCCGTCGGCCTGTCTCGCGCTGGCAGACCACTTAACCGCAGCCGGTAACGGGCCGGAAGGCGACGCCGCGTATGCGCGCTATATCAAGACGGCAGCCCGCGATCCGCACCTTCGCAAAGCCGCCGTCGCGCTCAATGCGAATCGGGTTCCCGAAGCCCAGACGCTGTTGCGCGAACATCTGCTCCGCCACCCGACCGACGTCGCGGCACTGCGCATGCTGGCGGAGGCGGCCGCGCGTCTGCTGCGCTACCGGGAGGCGCGAATACTCCTGGAGCGCTGTCTGGCGCTCGCGCCGGGATTTGATGCGGCCCGGCACAACTATGCGACGGTGCTCAACCGCGAGGGTAGGGCGGAACAAGCGTTGCGGCAGTGTGATCAGCTGCTTGCAAAAGAGCCGCAAAATCCCAGCTACCGCAGCCTCCGGGCCGCCATCTCGGCCAATCTGGGGAACTATGCGGACGCGATTGCGGGGTACGAGTCGGTGCTCGCACAGTACCCACAGCAGCCGAAGCTGTGGATGAGCTACGGCCATGCGCTCAGAACCACCGGCAAGATACCCGAGTGCATCAACGCGTATCAGCGCGCCTTGTCGATGGAGCCGGCGCTCGGTGAAGCGTGGTGGAGTCTTGCGAACCTGAAGACGTTTCGCTTCAGCGATGCCGAGGTGCAGAGCATGCGCGAAGCGCTTGCGACCGGCCGTCTCAACGACGATGACCAGCTGCACTTCGAATTCGCGCTCGGCAAGGCGCTCGAGGACGCCGCCTCATACGAAGATTCGTTTGTCCACTACGCGACGGGCAATGCACTGCGCCGCAAAGCGCACGGCTATGACCCGGAGGAAAATACCGGTTTCGTTGGCCGTGCGAAGCAGCTGTTCACGACCCGGTTCTTCGCCGAGCGCATCGGGTCCGGTGCGCAGGCGCCCGATCCGATCTTTATTGTGGGTTTGCCGCGCGCGGGCTCGACATTGATTGAACAGATCCTTGCCAGTCATCCGCTCGTCGAAGGAACGATGGAGCTGCCTGAATTGCCGAAAATTGCCCGCGAGCTCGCAGGTCCGACGGAGGAGCAGGAGGAAGGGGCATTCCTGAAAACCGTCGGCTCGCTCGAGCGCGACGAGCTACGCGCACTCGGCGAGCGATACCTGACCGAGACCCGTGTCACGCGCAAGACCGACGCGCCGTTCTTTATCGACAAGATGCCGAATAACTGCTTTTACGTCGGCCTGATTCAACTCATTCTGCCGAACGCTGTGATCATCGATGCGCGGCGCCATCCGCTCGCCTGCGGTTTCTCGTGCTTCAAGCAGAACTTTGCGCGCGGTCAGTGGTTTACCTACGGACTCGAGGACATCGGGCGTTACTATCGCGATTACGTCGAGATGATGGCCCATTTCGATGCCGTTCTGCCCGGCAGGGTCTGCCGGGTACTCTACGAGAGCATGATCTCGGACACCGAGGCTGAAATCCGCCGGCTCCTGGCGCACTGCCGACTGCCGTTTCATGCTGAATGCCTGCGGTTTTACGAGAACGAGCGGGCGGTGCGCACGGCCAGTTCCGAGCAGGTGCGCCAGCCTATTTTTCGCGAGGCGATCGACCAGTGGCGTCATTACGAACCCTGGCTCGGGCCGCTGAAGAGTGCTCTGGGAGAGATACTCACTGAATATCCACGGGTTCCACATTTGCATTGAGACCGCGGCCGCGGCGGGGTGGAACCCACCTGACACGGTTGCACAATTGATCGATCACGATATGGGGAGTCAAAAAAATGACGCGCAGTCGACGTAGAAAGCTGGTTCGCGAACAGGTCAATCCGCACGGCAGAGAGGCATTGCGGGCGATTGTTCGGGCCGCTCTGCCGGTCGCATCCGCACTGTTCGCAGTCATCCCTGCGGCCCGGGCGCAGCAAGCCTCGACCTCGGACACGCTGCAGACCATCGTAGTCACGGCGCAGAAGGTTCAGCAGAATCTGCAGAACGTGCCGATCGCCGTCGAGGCGTTCGACAATCGCACACTGCGGCGGCTCAATATTACCGACATCGACGATTACGTCGAATTCGCGCCGACTATTTCATATGTGCGCAGCCAGGGTGAGGGCGGAAACGGCGAGCCTGGCTCGGCGCTGATCTATATGCGGGGCGTGGTGAGCGGTGGCGACGGCAACCATTCCGGCTCCGAGCCGAGCGTGGGCGTGTATCTCGACGAGCAACCTGTAACGACCATTACCGGCCAGGTGCCGCTGCACCTGTACGACATCAGCCGCATCGAGGTGCTGGAGGGACCCCAGGGTACCCTCTACGGAGCGAGTTCCGAAGCGGGCACGGTGCGCATCATCACCAACAAGCCGGATCCCAGCAAGTTCTCGGCCGGCTACGACATCCAGGGAACACAGATACAGGGTGGCGGTCCGGGTGGGACGGTGCAGGGCTTCGTAAACATTCCGCTGTGGCAGGGTGCAGCGGTCCGTCTGGTTGGCTGGGACGAGCACGACGGCGGATTTATTAGTAACGTCGCCGGTACGGATGCCAATGGATGCATCACGAATGGTGTGCGTACGTTCCCGAGCTGGGCGGGTCAGACAGCCGGTAGCTATAAAATCGGTACGGGACAAGGCTCGGTCGCTCCGTGTGCGACCGGTGCGCCGATTGGTGCCGGGGCGATTACCAACGCGCCGTGGCGGAGCAAGAATTACAACACCGTTGATACTCGGGGAGGTCGCGCAGAGCTCTTATTTCATATCGGCAATGACTGGACGATTTCGCCAACGTTCCAGGGCGAGTCGGACACCAGCACCGGAAGCTTCGGGTACGACCCTCAGGTGGGTTATCTGAAGATCGTGCATTTCGGGCCGGAAAACTCTAGCGACAAGTGGCAGCAGACCGCGCTCACCATCGAGGGCAAGGTCAGCAACTTCGATATCGTCTACGCCGGTGGTTACCTTAAGCGCACCCAGCATTCGATAGCCGACTACAGCGATTACTCGGAATTCTACGACCGCGTCTACGGTTCTGGCGCTTATTACACGGGCAACAATGGACTGCCGATCATGCCGCAGCAGTTCGTAGTTGGGGGCGGAAATTTCGAGCTCTGGAGTCAGGAGCTTCGTGTGACCACGCCACTCAACAAACCAGTTCACGCGACGTTTGGCGGATTCCTCGAGCGACAGATGCACAACATCTGGCAGCTCTATACGATGCCGGGCTATGGCTGGACAAACATCAACGGCGGTAATCCCAACGGGCTCGCGACCAATCTGTCGATACCGGGATTCCCGAACGCGATCTGGCTCACCGACGAGCAGCGCGTGGATAGGGACCGGGCGGTCTACGGCCAGGTGACCTGGGACATCACTCACCAGTGGCACTTGACCGGGGGTTTGCGCTGGTACAGCTACAAGAACTCTCTGTTTGGTTTCTATGGCTTCAACAAGAACTTCTTTTCTGGCGAGGGAACCGGAACGTGCACCGGTCCGGCAGTGCTGAAGAACACGCCCTGCACCGACCTTAATGCCACGACCAGTTCGACGGGGACGGTTCCGAGAGTCAATCTGACGTACCAGATCACTCCTAACGCCATGGTGTATGCGACGTATTCGAAGGGATTTCGACCTGGCGGCGTCAACCGGATCGGCGGCAATATTCCGTATAAGGCGGATTTTCTCGTCAACTACGAAATCGGGTGGAAGACTCAATGGTTCGAGAATCGGCTGCGTTGGAACGGCTCGCTGTTTTGGGAAAATTGGAATAACTTCCAGTTCTCATTCCTCGGGCCCAACAGCGTTACCGAGATTGCCAACGGCGGCAACGCGCGCATCAAGGGCGTAGAGACGAGCGTTGCCTGGCTCGCCACGCGGCATCTGTATCTGAGCACGGATTTCACGTTCCTCGATCCGGTGCTGACGCAGAACTATTGCGGTCAGATCGGCGTCACGAGCTGTGCGAATCTGGTGACCTATGGACCGTTCCTGCCGGGAGGCCAGCTGGTTGGGCCGCTCGCCGCGGCGGGAAGCAACCTGCCGGTGACGCCGAAGTTCAAGGGGAACTTCGTCGCGCGCTATTCGATGTCGCTCAACCAGAACTGGAAGGGGTATCTGCAGCTCTCGGGCATGTATCAGACGCAGACCGCGCCGGTGCTGCGGGCCGATGAGGTCTCGGTCATCGGCAACATGCCGCCCTATGCGCTGTTCAATCTGAAGGTTGGTGCGGACGGCGCGAACGGCATGCGCGTCAGCTTCTTCATCAACAATCTCATGAACCGTGCCGCACAGCTGTCGCGCTATACGCAGACCAACCCGCGTATCGACAATCAGGTGTACATCGTGCCGATGCAGCCCCGGACCTTCGGAGTCGAGTTCAGCCAGGACTTCTAACGCAAGCGGATGCCGCTCCTTCCCGTCGGGGAAGGAGCGGCAGACGACGTTCGTTGTCAGTCCGGCTATAGAGATGCCGTACGTACCCCGGGACGTGGCGCACCCGGCGGATGGCCACGCTCCAGTGCCACGTGCTCGCAGTCGATCGATCTCCGGCGCCACGGCGTGCGCCGCTGCGGGCCATTGCAGATCGAGCGGAAACTTGAGACGCTTGCGCCTGCGGCGCAGGGCCGCGCAGATCCGGTGGAAACCGACCGTGGCGGAGCGTCTGGAATTGGGGCCGCTCGAGCTCAAGGTCCTGGAGTCACTCTGGGGCCGGGGGCGGGCGGCGACCGTGCGGCACGTGCAGCCGTCGTTCCCCGAACTCGCCTACACGACGCT
>JAJZFQ010000256.1 GCA_021805275.1 Pseudomonadota bacterium | reverse complement strand
GCAACGGAGCGCTCATTGTGCACCTCATCGTTAAGTGTCTGAAAACATTGATGTTTGGTTTTCGGAAATTGGCCGACACGGACGGCCTTTGCGCGCCAACGCAGAGATGACTCGTTCATCTTGCAGGTCGCTCGCGCGGATTTGATATGGAGCGTCGGGAACGACCTGCTCGGCGGCGAGAACACCCCCCTTGATAAGCTTGCGGATCTGATGGTTTGAGACGCCGAGCTTTGCGGCTGCTTCGGACATCGTCAGCCACTGGCCGTCTTTTTCGGCCGATTTGTAGGCGTGGATCCCACGTACGCGGCGCAGCGAGCTGACACGGTGGGCAGTCCACGTCTTCCCCTGGCCGGTTGGCAGACCCATCCGATTCAGCGTCGCAGCGACGTCCTCATCCGACCAGCGGGTCGCCATGGATCGGATCACAGCCAAGGCTTCCTCGGAGGTCCGACAGTCATGCTCGCCGGATCTGGGCTTGCGAACACGTAGCTCGGAGTGCTGGCCGCCACGCCAGTGCACCGTGAGAATGATCTCGCGCGAGCCCGCGTCGTAATGGGCGATGATATCGGCGATAAGGCTGCGTACGAGCTGCTGGCGCGATCGCATGGTGACGCCCGGAGCGTCCCAAGCGGCTTGAAGATCCTGGGCAAGTCCCGTGAAGTCCGGTGTGGGGGGAGCAGGATCCGGATTCTCGAGCGCTGCCAATCGTGCCTCACAGTCCGCTACGCGCTGCAACGTCGCCTCCCAGCTCTTCTCGAGCTGCGCAGCGATGAGCCGATTGTCTGGGTCACAGGCGGCATAACGCCGCTCGGCAAGAGATGCCTCATAGCGGATCTGCTGCAACTCCAACTCTACGATGCGTCGCTGTTCGGTTCGCTGCTCCATGTACCTGCGCTCGGCGTGCAACGCCGCCTCAATGGCTATCGGCTCGATCGCGCGCAGCAGCTCGTGGCCGACGGCGGCATCTACGCGCTTGGCTCCGAACGTCATGCATCGTGTCCGGCCCAACATCTGGTTGGGACGCTCGCATCGATACACCGGCAGACTGTAGTGCCCCGAGTAGGCGACCACCAATCGACACCCACAGCCTCCGCAGAGCAGGAGCCCGGGTAGCAAAGCGCGGCCGCCGCGCCCAGACTTGACCCCGCCTGCTTTCCCGTAGGCGTTCGCCGCGAGCAGTTTTTGGTTGCGTTCGAACTCGCTCCACTCGATGTAGCCTTCATGGTGGTCCTTGATGATAACCTCCCACTGGCCAAAAGGCTTGCGATGCTTGTATGTGGTGCGCACGCGGCCGTCGACGAGCGCGGTTCGCTTCTCGCTTTTGCCGTACGCATATGCCCCAGCGTAGAAGGGGTTCTTCAGAATCGAGATGACGTTGCGGTATCGGATGGCAGTCCAATCAAAGGTCACCAGGGTCTTGCCGTCCGAGGGACGCGGGAAGTGCATCCCCTCGGCCGCGAGGGACAGCAGGACTTGCCGGGCGCTGCCGAGCTGGCGGAAACGGGCGAACACAACGCGGACGGCTTCCTGTACCCGCAGGTTCGGATCCAGTCCCAAGCCGACCTCGCGATGCCAGATATATCCGGTTGGCACGCTGATGCGCAGGTCGCCCCGAAGTGCCTTGCCGTGCCTGGCGTCAAGCATGCGAGCACGGATCACTCCGAGTTCGAACTCGCTGATCTGGCCCTTCATACCGAGGAGCAACCGGTCATTGGGTCGGCACGGATCGTAAACGCCGTCGGTATCGATCACCCTTGCTCCGACCAGTCCGCACAGTTCGAGCAGGTGATGCCAATCGCGCCCGTTACGGGAAAGACGCGAGGCATCAAGACACAGTACGGCTCCGACCTCTCCGCCGCAGACCGCGGCGACCAGCCGGTCAAAGCCGGGACGGGCCACGCTGCCACTGGCCGAGCGACCGAGGTCATCGTCGATCACCTCGACGCTGGCAAATCCATGGCGACGGGCCACCTCGACCAGGTCGTATTGCCGACGCTGGCTCTCGAGGTTCGTCTGCACCTGGGTTTGCGTGGACTGGCGGACATACACGATAGCCTTGCGCCTCAACAGACCCTCCGGCAGCATCTCAGCGCTCATCGGCGTGCTCCTCGGCTGCGACCCCTGCCGCCAGCATCAATACTTGCGCCAGCCGGATTACGGCCTTCTTCCGCTCGGCACTCGTCAGACCCTGAAGCCGCACGGTCTCGAACGCCATGCTGATCTGGCGTGAGTGTGGCGGCGGCAGCGCTCTCTTGCGCCTCTTTTGCGGCTCGTTCATGCTGCGTCTCCTCAGCGACTGCGACGGGAGAGTCACCACGGGAGCTTCGCCGAAATCCGCGTGCCAGGAGTAACCGATGCAGATCCCGAAGGGCATCCACCGAAACGAGCGGTGCGCCGAGGCTCATGCCGGCGCAGATGCTGGCGTCGAGCATCCAGTCCGGAAGTACCGTTACGACGCCCGGCTCGATCTCAACATGGACGATGCGGCCGCTGGCGCGTTGCTCGCTGTAATGCGCGCGAACTCGTCGGCCGTAGAACGGATGCCAGCGGTAGTGAACTTCAATTTCCTGCCCGATATGGGCAGAATGACTGCGTGATGGCGCTCGGTCGCGCAAACTGGCTGTTCGCCGGCTCTCTGCGTGCGGGTAAACGCGCAGCCGTCATCATGAGCCTGATCCAGTCGGCCAAGCTCAACGGGCACGACCCGTACCGCTATCTGGCGGATG
>JAJZFQ010000309.1 GCA_021805275.1 Pseudomonadota bacterium | reverse complement strand
AGCCCTCCGCGTCGAGATCATCGAGGGACACCCCGATGATGCGGCAGCCGGGAATGTACCCGGCGATACTCAGGTGAAACAGCCCCGGGAGGAGCTTGCGCCGGGCCAGATCGCCCGTGGCGCCGAAGAGAACTACGACTTGCGGGCGCCGCGGACCGACGCCAAGGGGTACTTTAGCCACCCTGCTCCACCTTCATGTGTGCCGATAAGATGCCTTTGGCTGAAGGATAGCGAGCCGCTGGGCCCGAATCCATCGCCGCACTCACATTCTCGCGCAACGGGTGGTTTGGTCGGGCACGGCGAGCCAGAACTGAAGAGCGGCAGGCCCCAACCTCATCCGCCCCAGAAATCTATGCAGAAGCCTGCAGAGGAAGGCGGAATCCCTCGGCAGCGAACGCTCCGCCGATCCGCTGACAGTCCCGCTCGGTCACGCCCTCTCGACGGGCGACGTCGTACCACCTCTCGCGCACGGTCACCTCCATGAGATCGATGATTTGCGCGGCCTCCTTCCGAGTCAGGAGCAAGCGCTCGCATTGAGACAGTAGATTCTGCGCGTTGGCGTACCGGCCATGAGTGCCGCAAATCATGGCCCGATGTCGCGATCTGCGCTCTGCGTGCGTCGGCTCTGAGAGACCGACAGACCGCATTCTCGCGCCAGCACCCGCATGGCGTGCTCGACGCGAGCCGTGTTCCACCTGCCGTCACGGCGATTGAACTTCGCGATCCAGAGCGCCTCCTGCTCCTCGAGCACGGCCTTGGGTCTCGCACCCCCCATGGCGGTGCCGATCAAGAGGAGGTCCTGAAGCTGAGTCAGGTCGGCCCGGTCGGCGCCGCCTTCTCCGGACGCTCTTCGTCCGCCACGATCAGGTCCGCGAGCGCTTGCCGCCGCGAGAGATCCATCGTTCGATGGAAGGTGCGAAGCGGCGCGGGTGGATCGACGTTCACGCCAAAGCCCAGTGCGCCCGCCCGCTCATCCGGGGAGTTCAGAAGTTCGTCGGGCTCGCCGAGAGTCGCTTTCCCGGCATGCTTTGCGATGACTCGACGACCCCCGTCATCAGGAGAAGCGGCCCGCGGCAACCGGTGCAGTGTCCCCCGGGAAGGTCAGGTCGACAAAGACCTCGGAAGTCATTGTCGAGTGCGGTCTTTCTGCGGCGACCCGCTCGAACGCGCCGGGTCTCGAGTGCGCTTGCTTCGACGTCCTTCGCAGGATCGGCGAGATCGTCCGCCGGGCCCCGGAAATCACAGGCCCAGAGCAACGACCAGTAGGTCCCGACGCTCGCGCGGGTGCGACCGTTCTCGGCGGCCGCCTCTGCGAGTGTCAGGCGGCGGCGCAGTCGGGCGGTCCGCCGTCGCTCGCCCAGCGTCCTGAGGCTCTGCTCGGCTGACTTCAGTGTCGTGGGCGACGAGTTCCTGCGCTTTGCGGCCGGCATGCACGGCTCTGCCACTGCGCCGCCGGAATTCCGGCAGGCGACGCAGACCATGGAAATCGTGAATGTCTGCGGTGGCGCCCAGGATGGTGCGGCAGACATCTCGTACGCGCACCACATCGAAGATCGAAAATCGCGGACTCGAAGGCTCGAGGAGAAGATCGACGTCACTCTCCTGGCGAGCCTCGTCACGCGTCACCGATCCGTACCGGAATAGCGGCCCGACGCCCCGTGCATTCAGTGGCTCGCGCCGTTCGCGCAGGAGGCGAAGGGCGGCGTCACGCGGCAGGTCGCAATTTTACGCGGGAGGGCTCGTGGCGAGCGCGGGGCATCGCTGAGGAGCGGATTTCCGCCGCCCTGCAGGTAGGCTCCAGGGTTCACGCGCACTTCGGTGCAACGGAGCGTGGCGCCGCACCGCGGGGCACAGAAGAGGAAGGGTCACCGGGGGCGGACGAACCCCCGATACGCGCCGGATCAGGCCGCGTCGTGCGCAGGATCGCGCTGCGGGTAGTCCTCGCGCCAATGCGCCCCGCGACTCTCGCGGCGCTCGAGCGCCGCGCGCACCATCGCCTGCGCAAGCTCGAGACGGCGCCGCTCGAGGAGCGCCCCGGGCGCGAGCTGCGCGCGAAGGGCCGCCAGATCGCGCCCGCCCTGTTCGAGCTCGCTGCCGCGGCGCACCGGGCCTAAGCAGCGTCCGACGATCGAGCGCACCTGGCCGCTGATCTGCGCATCCGTGTGCAGCGGCGGCGGCACTTCCTGCTCGATCTGCACGCGGATATGCCGCTGCGGATTGTGCTCGCGCGCCAGCGCATGCCCCACGGTACGCCCGCACACCACCGCCTCGAGCAGCGAGTTGCTGGCCAGGCGGTTCGCTCCGTGCATGCCGGTGAAGGCCACCTCGCCGCAGGCCCACAAACCCGAACGCGTGCTGCGCCCGAGCGTGTCGACCACCACGCCGCCCATGTGATAGTGCGCCGCGGCGCTCACCGGAATCGCCTCGCGGAGCGGATCGATGCCATGCGCCCGGCACAGCGCCAGCGCCGCCGGAAACTCCTCGGCGTGCTCGCTGGCGAACACGCCCGTCGCATCCAGCCAGACCGACTCCCCGCGCGCCCGGCGCGACCACACTTCGCGCGCCACCACGTCGCGCGGCGCCAGCTCCGCCAGCGGATGCATGGCCACCATGAACCGCTCGCCGTGCCCATCGCGCAGCACCGCGCCGGCCCCGCGCAGCGCCTCGGTGAGCAGCGGCAGCGGATCGGCACCCGCGGCGAGCGCCGTGGGATGGAACTGCACGAACTCCAGTCCC
>JAJZFQ010000135.1 GCA_021805275.1 Pseudomonadota bacterium | reverse complement strand
GCTGGCGCACCGCCCGATGCAGCACCTCGCGTCCCTCGATCAGCAGCACCGCCACCACGGCCACCGACACCAGCAGCCAGGACGGTTGGGTGAGCGCCACCGGACCAAACAGATAGGCGAGCACGTTCGCCGCCGGCACGATGAGCGTCGGGCGCTGGGTCTCAGGCGCCCCAGCGGTGCGCAGATGCGCATACAACCACACCGCGAGTGCGCCGAGGCCCACCGCATAGAGCATCAGGGTGTGCGGATCGAGCAGGTACAGCAGCGCCCCGACGATGGCGAGCATGGGAAAGGTGCGAATGCCGCCTGGACTGCTGCGCGCTTCCTGCTTGTACAGGCCCTCGAAGGCCAGTCCCAGGAAGATCGCCATGCCAAGCCCGAGGCCGAGCTTGCCGGCCAATTGCACTGGAGTCTGCCCGTCGATCACACCCGCCTCCCCGCTCATGGAACCTGCCGGCGCGCTGGACCCCTCGACGCTCGCGATCGAGCGACTCGGCTACCCTGCGATCAGCGCACAAAGATACCGCCGATCAGGGCGCGTCCGCCGGCGTTTTACCGCGAATTGAACCGGGTTCAGCGACCTATGGCGCGGCCGCGGTGTTCGTGCAGCGCGTGATCCTTGCCCGGGGGGGTCGTGGGAGCGATACCAGTGCTGGCTCGGTTCCGCCGCGCCGAATCGGACCATGCCCTCGCCCCTCGCGCGGAGTGATTCGAGCGCAGACCACCCCGGGGATCGAAGCGCCGAGCGAGAGCGCCCAAGAACTCCGCACGGATTCGTTTCTGAGTGCCGATCATGCGCCCCGTACTGTCGCGGCACCTTCAGCCAGCGGTCCGCTGATGTCGGGGGACGATGCGTGGCTACAGCGGGCACACTATGACGCCCAAGACATAGCTTGTAACGCACACCGCGCCGTGATCGGTCTCAACCCGGCGTCGGTCCGACGCTGCCGGAGTGACTTTGAGCCGCTTCGACGCCGATCCCGAACCGCCGCTGAATGCCGTTCACGGGAACAGCACCGTATCGTCCGAAACTGATCACGCGGCCGATTCTGCGTCGCAACGCCACCACTGCGCTAACGCGAGCGCCGGCAATCGCCGAGCGCACGAGCACCGGAAACAGCGGAATCCGCGCCATTGAGCGGTTGAACAACACGACGACCGGAACCAATATTTTTCCGCGCGCGCAGATCCCCTCGCGGGCGAACTGGCGCACAGCCCGAGAACCGAACCAAGACGAGAACAGCCCCGCGGATACATCACCGCACTACAAAGCCTCTCGCGCCGTGGACGATTCGGCTCAAACCTTGTGTCGGTTCGTGCCAAAACAAATACAATAGATCGGTGAACGCCGTTACGGCCCAGAGGACAGCAAGCGTGTCACGACAGTCGAAACGACGCTTAGGCCCTGCCGGGTGAAATCCGCACGAGCAGCGAAAAACCCGAATCGAACGGAACGTCTTGACCAATCTAGGATATGCGTGTGCCATAAGGACCCGTTCAACACGGAGTCAAGCTCGCCCAGACAACGTGAGTGCCTAACCTTTTGTGTTGTAGATGATGTTAAATATTTTTTTCACTAATACCGACCCTGGTGGATGCAGTCACTGCCTTATCGGAACGCGCGCCGTTGCGTAATGGAACAGCTTGTGCCACATTTATCCTTGAGATTTTTCCCAACAATAAGTCTGTGATCCAAGAGTCTCAAAATGGCGATCGAGGGTACGGCTTATGGAATTTACCAATGCGTTAAATCTGCCATCGAAGGTCCGTTACGCAGCGTGGAAGCTCGGAGGCAAGAATGGCCCGGTGCACCTGCAGTTCCGGGACGGCCCGACACTCGTCATGCGTGAAGAAAATTACGGTGTCGCCTACGAAGTGTTCGTCCACAAGTACTACGGGTTACACGATGACACCAAACCCGAAGATATTCGAACCATCGTGGACCTCGGGGGTAACGTCGGATATTCAGTACTGTGGTTCTTAAGTCGCTTTCCGAACGCCTCAATCCTCGTCTACGAACCAAACCCCGCGTTCTCTATTCATTTGAGGGAGAATGTCACCCTCAATGGCTTCGATTCTCGTGTGACCGTGCGCGAGGCAGCGGTGAGCAACAGAAGCGGCTCGCTCCCTCTCTTCGTCTCTGGTGCGTGCTCTAGTTTGCTGCAGGACTACAATACCGGACATTCCATCACGGTTCCCGTAGTCGACGTCTTTGAGCAACTTCCGACGAAGCGCATCGACATCCTTAAGATGGACATCGAGGGGTCGGAGTACGCGATCCTATCGGATCCACGTTTCCGTACCCTAGACATCAGCCGAATCGTCATCGAGTGGCACAAGACCAAAGATCCCACAGAGGGAAAAGAGCGGTGCAAAAAAGAACTCTCTGACGCCGGCTATAACGTGCGCGAGATTATGGATGGCAACGACCACGGCATGTTTTGGGCGGTCAGATCTGGATAACCATTACCAGATGTTCACCTTACGGCCATAGACCACAGCAAGGTTGTGGTCTGCGGGAGATCATACGCATGCCGTTTGGAAACGCTGCGGGCAGAAGTCTGGATGCCAACAGACCCGCAGCATTTCAAAACACCGGGGCCGCGCCTCAGCGTGCGTCCACCGTGCTGCTCAGACGCTCCTTCACTCCGTCATTGGGCCCCTGCAGCGAACTGGCCTTCCAGCCACCGCCGATGGCATCGATCAGTCCGGCGCTCGCCATGAGCCGCTGACTCTGCAGATTCA
>JAJZFQ010000155.1 GCA_021805275.1 Pseudomonadota bacterium | reverse complement strand
AGCATTCCGTCTAGGTGCGATAGCGTCTATTGATACGTGCCCGGATGGCGCCGAACAAGACAGCGATCACCAGCAGAGCGCATAGTCCGACGACCAAGAAACTGACTGTGGCGCCGATCATTGCGATGACCGGGGGCGGCAAGCCCAGCGAAAAAAACACCAGTACGGCGAGAAAGCCGATTGCGGGTAAGGCATAGTCGAACGTTGCCCGCAGCCAGCCCAGCAGCAGCGAGCCGCCGACGAGGAGTACGCCAATTCCGACAAATCCTAGAGTGACCGCCCAACCGTTGTAGGCAGAAATGATCGGCTGAAGCACGCCCTGAAATGCACTGGTCCACTGAGGTATGCCCCAGGTGAGTCCATAAATCAGCGAGCCACTACAGAAAAGCAGGGCCAGGAGCGCGAATGCAATGAAGCGCTTGGTGCGTAAAGCGGCCGGAATTCTTCCCATCATCGAGCCTCAGCGTGGGGCGACATTTGGAAAAGCGACGGCTGCTGCCCTTCGCGGACCGCACCTTGGCGGCGATGGTACTATGTCTCCAGGGAGGTTTGCCTCGATGCTCAGAACGCCGGACCGCTGGACCCGGACGCATCATGCGCGGCGGCGATGCTCTGTGCGTGACAGTCGCGGCACCAGGCAACGATGGGCCGGCGCAACCCTCGTGGCGCTGCTCGCGTGCCTGCTCGGGGCCTGCGCAACGCCCCGTCTGCTGGCGCCGCCGAAGCTCATCGATCAAGTTTCGCCGCCGGGGTTTCCGCCTGACGTGCGCTTCTTGAGCGACGATCGAGACTATGTCGTTGCTCACTTGGAACGAGCGGTGCACAAAGTGAGCGTCATCGCTCATGGTCCGATCCGGATTCTCGCCGTGTCAGGGGGTGGTGCCGGTGGAGCGTTCGGAGCCGGTGCACTTTACGGACTCGCGCGCGCCGGCCGGAAGACCGATTTTCAGGTCGTCACCGGCGTCAGCGCCGGAGCGCTACTGGCGCCGTTCGCCTTTCTGGGGCCGTCGTGGGACCCCCAAATGCGGGCAGCATTCGATAGCAGCCAATCCGACCATCTGCTGCAGCGACGACCGTGGCTGGGGTTTCTGTTTCATCCTGGCATCTACAGTCGCGGGCCGCTGGTCGCGCTCGTCGAGCATTTCGTAACGCCGAGATTGATCCGTGCGGTGGCGGCGCAGTCGCGCAAGGGTCACCTGCTACTTGTGGCGACAACAGATCTCGACAAGCAGGAATCCGTGATCTGGAACATGGGGTTGATTGCGCAGCACGGAGGACCCGTTGCTCGAAAACTGTTCGTTAAGGTATTGGTCGCATCTGCGAGCATCCCTGGGGTGTTTCCACCGGTCCTGATTCGGGTGCAGGGCGGTGACAAAACCTATGAGGAAATGCATGTGGACGGCGGTACGACGTTACCCTTTTTCATTGCGTCCAATATCGCCGACGTCGAGCCGCTCCAGCTTCCGCAGCTGCGGGGGGCGAAAGTCTACGTCATCGTCAATGGACAACTCAGTACGTATCCTAGGACGACATTACAGGAGCCGATGGCGGTCTTGTCGCGAAGTTTTTCGGCTGCATTGATGCATGCATCCCGACGAGCTCTAGTTCTCGCCTCGGTATTTGCACGCCATTTCGGGATGCATTTTCGCTTCACGTATCTGCCGATGACCTATCCGTTCGAAGGATCGTTGGATTTCAAATATTCGAATATGCATCAATTGTTCAAATACGGTGAACAGTGTGCGGCCTCCGGGCGGATCTGGAGCACACTGAATCAGGCGATCAACGAGAGTCAAAGGGCGGCGACGCAGCTGCCGCAGCTTTCGTATGCATGTCCCGGAGCATCCGGTCATTCGCTACCGTAAGCGAAGAATCGTCTTCTTACGGCGTCAGCGGTGACCGGTCATGCGACCGGTCACCGGACCCTCGGCGCGCGCCTGCATGCGACGCTATCGTCCACCTCCGGCCAGATCGAATCGATCCAGATTCATCACTTTGGTCCATGCCGAAACGAAATCATGAATGAATTTTTCCTCGGCGTCCGCGCTGCCGTAAACCTCCGCAAGCGCCCGAAGTTGTGAGTGCGAGCCGAAGACCAAGTCGACGCGGGTTGCCGTCCAGCGCAAATCGCCGGTTACGCGGTCGCGTCCTTCAAAGAGATGCTGCGAGCCCGGCACCGCCTTCCATACGGTGCGCATATCGAGGAGGTTACGGAAGAAGTCGTTGCTCAGAACCCCAGGACGCTCGGTCAGCACGCCACTTTGGCTGTGTGCAAAATTCGCATCCAGTACCCGCAGCCCGCCGACCAGAACCGTCATCTGTGGCGCCGTGAGTGTCAGGAGCTGTGCTCTGTCAATCAGCAGTGCTTCCGCATTGGCCCGCTGTCCGGTGCGAAAATAGTTGCGAAAGCCGTCCGCTGCCGGCTCCAATACTTGAAACGATTCGATATCCGTCTGGGCTTGAGTTGCATCCATCCGGCCTGGTGAGAACGGAACGAGGATTCGGTGACCGGCGTCCAAGGCAGCACGCTCGATGGCCGCTGCACCGCCCAGCACGATCAGGTCGCCCAGCGAAACTCGCTTTCCGCCCGCGGCGCGAGCATTGAAGGTGGTGCGCACCTCGTCTAGAATTCGAAGCGCATCGGCAAGTTCGGCCGGGTGATTGACCTCCCAGTCTTTTTGTGGCGTGAGGCGGATGCGTGCGCCGTTGGCGCCACCACGCTTGTCCGAACCCCGGAAGGTGCAGGCCGCAGACCATGCGGTGTAGACCAGTTGCGGGACCGAGATGCCAGAAGCGAGAATCTGCCGCTTCAACGCCGCCACGTCGGATTCATCAATTACGCGGTGATCGAGCGGTGGAATGGGGTCCTGCCAGGTCAGTTCTTCTGCTGGAACCTCCGGGCCCAGATAGCGAGTCCGCGGACCCAGGTCACGATGAGTCAATTTGAACCATGCACGTGCAAATGCGGTTGCGAATTGCTCGGGATACTTGTGGAAGCGGCGGGAGATCTTTTCATACAGAGGATCGAAGCGTAGCGCGAGATCGGTTGTCAGCATCGCCGGTGCGCGGCGGGCGTTGGGGTCATGTGCATCGGGAACGATATCGGTGCCAGCAGTGCCTTTCGGCCTCCACTGTTGCGCGCCGGCGGGACTGCGAGTGAGTTCCCAGTCATAACCGAACAGATTGTCGAAGAATCCGCTGCTCCACTGGGTGGGAGTGCTTGTCCACGTTACCTCTAGGCCGCTGCTGATCGCGTCGGCGCCCGCTCCACTGCGATAGTTGCTGTGCCAACCGAGTCCTTGCTGCTCGATCGCCGCACCCTCTGGCTCCGGGCCGACGTAGCTCGCCGCTGCCGCGCCGTGCGTTTTGCCGAATGTGTGGCCGCCCGCGATGAGCGCCACAGTCTCCTCGTCGTTCATGGCCATCCGGGCAAAGGTCTCCCGGATGTCCCTGGCGGCGGCCAGCGGGTCAGGCGTTCCGTTAGGACCTTCTGGGTTGACGTAAATAAGGCCCATCTGAACGGCGGCGAGCGGGCTTTCCAGTTGCCGCGCGCCGGAATGTCGTCGATCGTCGAGCCACGCGCTTTCGGCGCCCCAGTACACCGACTCGTCCGGCTCCCAGACATCGGCACGTCCACCCGCATAACCGAACGTCTTGAACCCCATCGATTCCAACGCCACGTTGCCAGCGAGAATCAGCAGGTCGGCCCACGAGATGCTCTGACCGTACTTCTGCTTGACGGGCCAGAGCAGTCGTCGAGCCTTGTCGAGATTGACGTTATCGGGCCAGCTGTTCAGCGGCGCAAAACGCTGCTGGCCGGACCCGGCTCCGCCGCGACCATCGCCGACGCGATAGGTCCCCGCACTGTGCCACGCCATGCGAACGAACAGCGGCCCGTAATGGCCAAAGTCGGCCGGCCACCAGTCCTGCGAATTCGTCATCAATGCCAAGAGATCACGCTTCAGGGCGGGGAGATCGAGGCGGTTGAACGCCTGCGCATAATCGAAAGTGCCTGCGAGCGGATCGGAAAGCGAGGAATTCTGATGCAAGACCTTAAGATCCAGTTGCTCGGGCCACCACTTCCGGTTCGAGGAGCTGTCGCCGGCGGCGTGATGGAATGGGCATTGTGAACTATTCGACATGAGGGTTCTCCTGAGATCGCGCTGAGTCAATCGCCGACGCATTTGTTGCCGAACGTGGGCATGCGGTGGTTGAGAGAACTCTAGAGCAACTTTCCGAAGATGTAGTTCGTTTCGCTCTATGTAGCTCATAGGCTGGATCTATGAGTGCGCGGGGGGAAACCGCAACTCCTCGCACCGAGCCGGCTCCGCCCGGTACAATTCAGGTGTGCAAACCCATCGTCGCCCGCTGACTTCATTCCTGCCCATTGCTGCGGTCGTGGCGGCCATGGTTTCAGTCCAGAGCGGAGCATCGCTCGCCAAATCGCTTTTCCCCATCGCCGGGCCGGTGGGAATGGTCACGGTCCGAATCGGCTTCGGTACTCTGATCCTTTGTGGCGTTCTGCGGCCCTGGCGGGCGCGCATGACACGCCAAGCCTTGCTGCCACTCGTTGCCTATGGGCTCGCACTCGGAACGATGAATTTTCTCTACTATCAGGCGCTCGACCGCCTCCCGGTCGGCGTCGCTGTGGCGATCGAGTTTCTCGGGCCGCTGACGGTCGCGGTGTTTTCATCTCGGCGCCCCATCGACTTCCTCTGGGTTCTGATCGCTACTGTGGGATTCACGCTTCTCTTGCCCATATTCTCGCAAGTTCGCCAGGCGAATCTCACGGGGGCACTGTTCGCCCTCGGCGCGGGCAGCTGCTGGGCACTCTATATCGTCTTTGGCCAGAGGGTTGGGTATCACCTGGGCACGCAAGGCGTGGCGCTCGGGAGTTTGATCTCGGCCGCTTTAATTGTGCCCTTTGGCCTGATGCACGCGCGGCCGAACCTCTTTACTCCGCAGGTTCTCTTGCCCGGACTAGCCGTGGCGGTTCTATCGACCGCACTGCCCTATACGCTGGAGATGACGGCGCTCACGCGTCTACCGACCCGAACATTTGGTGTGTTGATGAGCCTCGAACCTGCTATTGCGGCGCTTTCGGGCCTGATTTTTCTTGGCGAGTCGCTAACAGGGGAACAGTACGGAGCCATCGTGCTCGTGATCGTGGCTTCCCTCGGCGCTACGACGACGGCGAGCCCGCACGTTCCCGCGCCGGTTCCGGACTGAACTGCCGCCGCGGAACCGAACGGATGTCGCACGAATTACGCCGTCGGCTCTATCATGAGTTCTCAGGTATAGCGCGGGCGGAGGGTGTACGGTGCCCATGACTGTAGTGCCGGAAAGCGGCGAGATCTACGATCTCGTCGTCGTTGGCGGTGGCGTGAACGGTGTGGGTATCGCGCGTGACGCGGTCGGACGCGGACTTTCAGTGCTGCTGGTCGAACGGAACGACCTTGCCGGTGCAACATCATCGGCTTCTTCTAAGCTCATTCATGGCGGGTTGCGCTATCTTGAGCACAGCGAATTTAGGCTGGTGCGCGAGAGCCTGAACGAGCGGGAAGTCCTCTGGGCGGCCGCGCCACACATTGTGCACCCGCTACGGTTCGTACTTCCGGTGCGCTCTGGAATGCGGCCCGCATGGATGCTGCGCGCTGGATTGTTTCTGTACGATCATATTGGCACGCGGAGATTTCTTGAGCCGACACGCACGCTGCGCCGTACCCGCAACGCGGCCCTGAGTCCGCTGCACGAGCAGATCCGCGTCGCCTTCGAGTATTCCGATTGCTCGGTCGATGATGCACGACTCGTCGTCACAAATGCCATCGATGCGCAGGAGCGCGGCGCTCGTATTCTCACGGGATGGGTGCTGGTAAGCGCTCTGCGCGAAAGTGACTTGTGGCGCATCGATATCGACTCCGGCCAGGGCGTCAGGCAGCGCGTTTGCGCGCGTGCCTTAATCAACGCAGCAGGTCCGTGGGTCGAGATGGTCCTGCGGAACTCGGGGATTTCGCACCACCGGACGCTCCGGCTCATCAAGGGCAGTCACATGGTCGTGCCACGCCTCTACGAGGGTGCACATGCCTACACCCTCCAGGGCGGCGACGGTCGTGTGATCTTTGTCATACCGTATCAAGATGACTTCACACTGATCGGAACTACGGAAGAATCCTACGACGGCGATCCAATCGAAGTAGCCCCGAGCATGAACGAACTCGAGTATCTGTGTCACACCGCGGCGCAATACTTGCGCACTTCCCCAAAAGTCGAGCAAGTGGTCTGGCGTTATGCTGGCGTGCGCCCGCTGTATGACGATGGCAGCATCAGCGCTTCGACGGTGACGCGCGATTACGTGTTCGACCTCGATGCGCCGGAGAACTCCGCGCCCATTCTCTCTGTGTTCGGCGGGAAGCTGACGACCTACCGGCGACTTGCCGAGCATGCGCTAGCGCAACTGTTGCCGCGGCTGGGACGGACGGGGAGTTCTTGGACCGGAGCGGCTACACTGCCGGGCGGAGATCTTCCAGGCCGGGACATTGAGCGATTTGCGACTGAACAGGCGGCGCGCTATCCGTTCGTGTCACCATCCATGATTCGCAGAATGTGCAGAACGTATGGCACGAGAATCGAGCGCATCATGGGTTCAGCGCACAGCGCGGCGGATCTCGGGGGCGAGGTGATGCCAGGACTGCATGAGGCGGAACTTCAATATTTAGCTGACGCAGAGTGGGCCCGCACCGCAGATGACGTGCTGTGGCGGCGAACCAAGTTGGGCCTGTACGCGAGTTCCGCAGACACGCAACGCGTTGAGGAATGGTTGGGGAATGCGAATCGACGGAAGTCGCCAGCGAATCGGTGATTCCAGTACTGGTTGCGAATGCTCACTGTCCTCGACTTAGCACGGCTCGGAGTGCAGCGCGCCACCCATCAAGTTCGCGTTGTCGGGTTTCGGTGTCGAGTTGCGGCATGAAAGTGGTTTCAGGGCGCCACAGTGCCTCTGTTTCATGAAGAGAGCGATAGACGCCCGCCCCAAGGCCCGCGAGGCACGCAGCCCCCCAAGCGGTCGCTTCCACGTTTCGTGGTCGCTGGATCGGAATCTCCAGGATATCGGCAAGACGCTGCAGAAGCAGCGCATTTCGAGTCATTCCGCCGTCAACTTTTAATGCGGCAGGCGTCACGCCATCGACGCGCATCGCGTCCAGGAGATCGCGGGTCTGAAAGACGGCGCTATCCAGTCCGGCGCGTGCCAGGTGTGCGCGGTTACTGGAACGCGTCAGGCCCACGATCGCGCCGCGCGCGCCGAGCTCCCAATACGGCGCGCCCAGCCCCGCGAACGCCGGGACCAGATATACGCCGGCGCTGTCCGGTGTCGAATTCGCCAATGGTTCGATATCCTCAAGGCGATGGAACAATCCGAGGCCATCGCGCAACCACTGAATGGTCGCACCGGCTGAAAGGATGGAGCCCTCGAGTGCATAAGTCGTGCGGCCCCCAATTCGATATGCGATGGTGGTCAGAAGCCGTCGGGTGGAACGGACGAAATGCTCGCCGGTATTGAGCATCAAGAACGCGCCCGTGCCGTAGGTGCCCTTCACGTCCCCCTCGTGGAGCGCCGCCTGGCCAATCAGGGCGGCTTGCTGGTCGCCAGCGACTCCCGTGATCGGAATTCGGGCACCGAGCACTGCCGGGTCGGTCATTGCGAATTCGCCCGCACAGTCGCGGACCTCCGCTAGACAATCGATTGGCACGCTGAACAGGCTGCACAGCTCTGCATCCCAGCGACCGATGCGGATGTCATAGAGTGCGGTCCTGCTTGCATTCGACGCGTCGGTCATGTGAGGCGCAGTGCGCGCCAGGCGGGAAATCAGAAACGAGTCGATGGTGCCGAGCGCGAGTTCGCCGCGGTTGGCCATCGCGCGCGCCTCTGGAACGTTATCCAGAATCCAGCTCATCTTGCCTGCGGAAAAATACGGATCCAGCCGCAGGCCAGTCCTCGTCGCGAGCCGCTCTTCTTCGCCCTGCGCGGCAAGCTGGTGGCACAGGTCCTCAGTTCTACGGTCCTGCCAGCTGATCGCGTTGTATATCGCGAAGCCGGTACGGCGGCTCCATGCAACGGTCGTCTCCCGTTGATTAGTCAAGCCGATTGCGATGACCTCAATGCTGCGCTGGCGCAGGCGAGTGACGACCTCGTGCATCGACTTCAATGCCGTCGCGATGATGATTTCCGGATCCTGCTCGACCCATCCCGGGCGCGGATAGATCTGCCCAAAGGCGTGCTGTGCAACCTCGAGGATCTCGCCCGAGGGGGTGAATGCAATGGCACGGCTTGAGCTCGTGCCCTGGTCGACTGCCAGCAGCGCGCCCTCAGGATTCATGCGAAGTCCTCCCCCCAACGTGATGTACTGCTTGCGCACGCTAAATAACCTTTCGTCGAACGTCAACCAACCCAGCGCCCGGATGTGCGCGGCGCTTCTGGCGTTGCCTACTCGTGTGATTCCGGAACACATGCGCGCCGGGACGCCGTACGAGCGCGCCGATGGCCCGATCCAACCCGAAGCGCCGATGCGTGAACAGGCTGTGCTATCATCGTTGGCTTGCAGCAGACACTGGGGCCATCAATAAATGAAAGCTGTGATTTCCGGTGCGTTTCTGTCCATCCTGCTTGCGGCCTGCTCGAGTTCGCACGCGATGCACCCGTCCTCTCTGCACTACCCGCAGGCGCGACGAGACAAGACCGTCGATGTGTATTTCGGAACACGTGTGCCGGCCCCATATCAGTGGATGGAGAATATGAAGAGCCCGGCGCTGCATCGCTGGGTGCAGGCGGAGAACCGGCTGACGAATGCCTATCTCGCCAAAATTCCGGTGCGCGGATGGATCAAGCAGCGACTGACGCAGCTGGCAAATTACGCTAAAGAAACGACACCGGTGCAGGTTGCAGGATCTCGGATATTCTTTCGGCGAAACTCCGGGCTGCAGAATCAGTCGGTCCTCTACGTTCAGGACGCGCCGACGAGCAAGCCACGGATACTGATCGACCCGAACAAGCTCTCGCCGAATGGATCGGTCGCGCTGGCGGACTTCGAGCCATCGCCAGATGGAAAATATCTCGCCTACGCGTTGTCCAAGGGTGGCTCGGACTGGGAGACGGTCCACGTCATGAACGTTGCGACCGGCAAGACGCTGCCCGATGCAGTGCGGTGGGTGAAATTTTCAAACATTTCGTGGACGAACGGAGACAACGGATTCTTCTATTCGCGCTACCCGAAGCCGCCGAAGAACGATCGAATCAACGACGCAGTCGTGAATCAAGCGCTCTATTTTCATTCGCTCGGTACGCCCCAGCGCGACGACAAATTGATCTACCGGCGGCCTGATTTGCCGCGCTGGATCATCGAGGGGCAGGTGAGTGAGAGCGGTCATTACCTGTTCGTGACGCTTGTCAACGGGACCTCGACGCGCAATGAACTTTACGTTGCGAATCTCGGCAATCCGCGCCGGCCGAATGTAACCGCGCGGCTTCGGCCGCTCTACACGAAGAACGATGCCGAATATGCCTTCGTCGGTGTCTTGGGCCGCACGGTGTACCTGCAGACGACCCTGGATGCGCCGCGGGGACGCATCGTGGCTACGGATCTGCGCAACCCGGCGCCTGCTCACTGGCGAACGGTTGTGCCGCAGGGCAAAGGCGTCATCCAGGGCGCGGCGCTCGCCGCCGGACATTTGCTGGTCGATGCAGAGGTGGTGGCGACCAGCCGGCTGCGTCTCTATGACCTGAATGGGAAGAAATTGCGCTCGGTGTCGCTGCCGACGCTTGGTACCGTCACGTCGGTTTCGGCGCGCATGGATTCGCCCGCAATTTACTACGGCTTCACGTCGTTTCTGTATCCGGAGCGCATCTACCGCTACGAGGTACGTGACGGCACCACGACAACCGTGTTCAAACCGAAGGTAAACTTCAACGCCGCGCCCTACGAAGTTCGTCAAGTCTTCTATGATTCCAAAGACGGCACCCGGGTGCCCATGTTCATCGTTTCGGCACGCGGAGTTAAGCTCGACGGACACAACCCGACCATCCTGTACGGCTACGGCGGGTTCGATATCACGATCACGCCGTATTTCAATCCTATGCTGCCGGTTTGGCTGGAACTCGGCGGCATCTATGCTGTTCCGAACATACGCGGTGGTGGAGTCTATGGGCAGAAGTGGCACCGGGCGGGGATGCTGGGCAACAAACAAAACGTGTTCAATGATTTCGCCTGGGCGGCGAAGTACCTGATCAAGAGTGGTTACACCTCAACGCCGCATCTGGGTATCCAGGGCTACTCGAATGGCGGGTTGCTGACCGGCGCGTCGATCACGCAACGGCCCAAGCTGTTCGGCGCGGCGTATATCGGCCACGGTGTGCTCGATATGCTTCGCTATCAGGACTTCTCCGGCGGTGCGCTCTGGGCGCCAGAATACGGCTTGTCGAGCAACCCCAAAGCATTTAAGTGGCTGTACGCCTACTCGCCGCTGCAGAACGTGAAGCAGGGCACCTGTTATCCGCCCACGTTGATCACGACTTCGTGGGACGACGACCGGGTGGTGCCGATGCACGAGTTCAAGTTCACGGCTGCGATGCAGCATGCACAAGCCTGTGCCAACCCGATTCTGCTGCACACCACGGGTGCGACCAGTCATATTTACATGCCGCTCGACAAGCAGATCGCTCAATCGGCGGACGTCTGGGGATTCGAGGCCTACAATCTCGGCATCAAGCAGGTGCCTGCGGCCCTGCTCAAATCCACGGCTTCGTCAGCGGCGCACTGAATTGCTCCCCATCCGCTCGTGCCGTACCGCTCCCGGTGTCCTGCCGGTGGCGGTACGGCGTAGAGGGTGCGGCACAGAGCGTTTGACGACGATTCGTATATCGGCCGATGGGGCGTGAACGACTGTTCGCGACTCCATCCATCAGTTTGAGGTGCACTCATGGCAGGCCCCGCAAAGCTCAGGCGCGATGCAGGATTGATTGGTCTTCTGTATGCCAGTCTCGGCAGTATTATTGGCTCGGGATGGCTGTTCGGCGCGTTGCACGCTGCGACGCAGGCCGGGCCGCGTAGTGTGTGGTCCTGGATTATCGGTGCGGTCTCGATCCTCTTCCTGGCGTTCGTGTTTGCCGAACTCGCGACGATGTTCCCGAATTCGGGCGCCCTGGTGCACATGACTCACGTCAGCCACGGCGACTTCGTCGGGAAGATCTGGACCTGGATCCTGTTCCTGGCATTCGTGTCCATAC
>JAJZFQ010000127.1 GCA_021805275.1 Pseudomonadota bacterium | reverse complement strand
AAGGTCGCCGGCCGGCTCGCCGCGCAGCTGCCGAATGCGATCTGGGCCAACCAGTTCGACAACACCGTCAATCGCCAGGCGCACATCGACACGACGGGACCTGAGATCTGGGAGCAGACCGGCGGGCACATCGATGCGTTCACCTGTGCCGCGGGCACCGGGGGAACCTTTGCGGGCGTCTCGCACGCGCTGAAGTCCCAGCGCGCCAGCGTGCGCTGCGTGCTCGCCGATCCGCCCGGCAGCAGCCTGTATGAATACGTGCGCAACGGCGCGCTGAAGGCCACCGGTTCCGGCTCGATCACCGAGGGCATCGGGATCGGCCGTGTCACGGCCAACCTGCAGGACGCGCCCATCGACGACGCGGTGCATATCGAGGACACCGAGACGGTCCGTCAGGTCTATGCGCTGCTCTACGCCGAGGGTTTATTCCTCGGCAGCACGAGCGGCATCAACGTGGCGGCCGCCGTCGCCGTGGCGCGCGAACTCGGCCCCGGCCACACGGTGGTCACCATGTTGTGCGACGGCGGGGCGAAATATCAGTCGCGTCTGTTCAATCGCGCATGGCTCGCGCAGAAGGGTCTTGCCGCAGCGGCGAGCGTCGGGCGCGGCGGGGAGCCCATCGACCTGCGCGCCGTGATGAACGGCTGAGCGCTCCCTCGGCGCGAGCGCCTCGATGAACCTCCCGGTGTTGAGCGTTCCGCCCGGGCTTCGGGCGTTCGCGCTGCTCGCAGCGGCGCACACGGCGCCCTGGGCGGCCGCTCGTCTGCTCGGGGGCCGCTGGGCCGCACCGATCGACGGCGAGGCGATCCTGCCCGATGGCGCGCGCCTGTTCGGGGCGCACAAGACCTGGCGCGGCGCACTGGCGGCGCTGCTGCTGTGCGCACTCATCGCACCGCTGCTCGGCTACCGGATCGGTCTCGGTCTGGCGTTCGCGGCGCTCGCGATGAGCGGCGATCTGCTCTCGAGCCTGCTGAAACGTCGCCTGCGGCTCGCACCGGGACGCGAGATCCCGGGTCTGGATCAGATCCCCGAGGCGCTGCTGCCCCTGCTCACGCTCGCCGGTGCGCTGCGCATCAGTGTGGCGAGCGCGGCGCTCCTCAGCGCGCTCTTCACGCTGTTCGATCTGGCGGCAATACCGCTACGGCATCCCCGGCAGGGGAACGGACCCGCACCCTGATCGGGGCGGCGCACCCGCCACGGTGCGCGCGACGGACCGCACGCTTGCGCTCGGCCCACGTCCCCCGGTCCACCGCCGCGAGGGCCGCACTCCGCCCTCACCCCCGTCGACCTTCGCCGCGGCGCTCCAGAGTCCCGGGAGCCCCTTGACACCACGGTCACGCACAGGTACCTTTATTACCAAAGGTAGCATATTGACACCATGTCGGATGACCCGAAACTCGTCGCGCTGCGCAAGGGATTCCTGGAGTTCCTGGTGCTGCGCATCATCAGTGGCGCGAGCGTCTACGCTGCGGACATTCTGAAGAAACTCGCGGCCACGGATTTTGCGAGCCAGGAAGGCACTCTCTATCCGCTGCTCAGCCGACTGCGCCGCGAGGGCCTGCTGGATTACCAATGGCAGGAATCGGACACCGGACCGCCGCGCAAGTACTACCGCCTCACGAGCCGCGGCGCCGAACAACTCGCGGCGTTCCAGGCGTACTGGGCGCATTTGAACCAGACGATTCAATCACTCGGGGAGTAGACCATGCGAGCGGTCATTGCAGTCAGTTTGGGCGCGCGCGTCTTTCAACTGGAGGATGATGCACACGCGGCGCTTGCGCAGTATTTGAGCGCGGCGGAGCACGCCCTCAGCGCAAATCCCGACCGCGCCGAGATCCTCGCCGATCTGGAACAGGCGATCGCCGATAAGGGCGAGCGCTTCCTCAGCGCGCACAAGAACGTCATGACGCGCGCCGACATCGAGCAGATCCTCAGCGAAATGGGCCCCGTCAGTGACGGCATCGGCTCTGGAACGAGCCCGTCCGCGGACGCATCCGGCGCATCGGCGCAAGAGAATCGCGGTGCCCCCTCGGGCGGCTGGGCATCGCCGGCCAGCTCCAAACGGCTCTATCAGATCAGCGATGGCGCCCTGCTCAGCGGCGTGTGCAGGGGCCTCGCCGTCTACTACGCCGTGGACGTGACGCTCGTACGCCTCGTGTTCGTCGTCGCCGCCGTGCTCACCGGCGGGATTGCCGCGCTCGGGTATCTCGCCCTGATGTTCCTCGTGCCCTACGCCGACACCCCGGAGCAGATCGCCGCCGCCGGCGGCCTGCCCTTCAACGCGCGGATCCTGGTCGAGCAATGGAAGCGCAAAGCGGCCGAGTTTGCCGGCGCTGCCGCTTACGCCGCACGCGCGGACGGTTCGCCGGCCGAGCGGATGCGCTGGCAGTCCGAATGGCGGCGCGCTCGAGGGCAGTGGCGACGCGAGTGGCGCGCGAGCCGTGCGCACAGGCGGGCATACTGGCGGGGTGCCGGCCTCGCGCCGCCACCGCCCGAGCACTACCCGCCGTTGCCGCCGCTCGCCGCGCTCGTCGTTGGCGTGAGCCGTACGGCGCTCGGCATCCTGCTCGGGATCGTGACTCTGACGTGGGTGTTGGCGCTGCTCTCGCTGTTCGCGAACGGCACCGTCTTCGGCTGGTCCTTTGCGCATCTGCCGCTCTGGGCCGCGGTGGTGATTCTTCTGCTGCTCTATCAGTTGCTCGCCGGCTCACTGCGAGCGCTGCGCTACGCACACTCGCCCTACTTTTACCCCGGTCATTACCGCGTGCACGCCGCGTCCGAAGCGCTCAGTGGACTGGTGCTGTTTGCGGTGCTGCTCTGGCTGCTCGGCACGCACATGCCCGAGGTGCAGCATTTCGTCGCCCTGCTCCAGCACCGAGTAACGCTCCTGTGGCAGCACGGCACGACGCACTCCCCGAGCGCCGCTGCGCCCGCGCACTGATCCGCCGGTTAGTCGTGCGCGGCGCGCGCGAGATTGTTGCGCACGAACTGCATGTGCTCGCGCAACTGATAGATCTGCTCGGCGTGCGAGCCGGGCATCTTGCGCAGGATCACCGCGCGCTCGATCTCGTGCAGCCGTTCCAACAGCGCCGCGCGCCGCTCGCTCGTGAGCGGCCCGAGCGACTCGCGCTCGAGCGCCATCAGCTCCCCGTAGCGCCGGTGGATGCGCGTGTTGACGCGCCAGCCGTACAGCTGCGGCAGAAACCGCAGCCCCGGGATCAACACCACGACGATCGGCACCAGCATCACGAGGATGCGATTGACCAGGCTCGCCAGCCAGAACGGCAGGTATCGGTACGTGAAGCTCTTATCGCCCGTCTTGTAGAAGCGCGCCGCCTCGGTATCAAGCGGATAGGTGTACGTGGCGGTGTTCGGAAACACGTGCGCCGGGTGCAGCAACGTCGCCTGTCCGTAGATCTGCTGCGCGGCCTGAATCAGCAGATCGCACAGCGCCGGGTGCAGATCGGCATGGGCCAGCAGCTCGACCGCCGGACCGAGCAGGACGATGGGCTTGTGCGGCAGGTTCGCGCCGAGATCGAACGCGCCGGCCGGGATGGGCATCGCGTGCAAGTACGGAAAGCGCCGCACGTAGGCCGGCGCCTGCACGAAATCGAACAGACGCAGCCCCGGGGTGTGCACCAACTTCACGATCACCGCCGGCGGGGTCGAGTCCCCGGACATGAAGATCGCGTTGACCCGGCCGGCGAGCAGCGCATCGCGGGCGGCGCTGCCTTCGAGGTCGACCAGGCCGGTCGGGCCGCCCGGAACGATACCGTTCGCCTTCAACAGCGTCAGCGCGAGCGCGCGCGTGCCGCTGCCCGCCTTGCCGATCGCGATCCGCTCCCCGCGCAACTGCGACAGTCGGCTCACCGGCGGCCCGCGGTAGAAGACCGCAAGCGGCTGGTAGAACATGCTGCCGAGGGAGACCAGTCCGTGCCCGTCGTCGTCCTGGTTGTGCTGCGGTGCTGCCCCGTCCGCCCCCGGCGGGGCGCTGCCCGACTGCACGAATGCGATGTTCACGCCCGAGTGAGGCCGCGTCAGCCGCTCAAGGTTCTGCGCTGAGCCCTGCGAGGTCCGGATTTTCAGCGTGATGCCGTTGCGCGCCAGAATGGCGCGCAAGCGCTCGGCGGCGAGCTCGAACGAACTGCCCGGCGGTCCGCTGCTGATGGTGAGAGTATGCGGCGGCGCCGGCTGTACGAAGTGCAGCGTCAACCAGATCGCCGCCGCACTGAGCATCAGGATGGGAATCAAGGTGTTCGCCAGATCGGACCAGGAAATCGTGGTGATCTTCAGCGCGAGCGGCCGCCGCGCCGCAGCGCTCGGCCGATCCTCGTCCAATGGCGGCTTCGGTTCCATGCGAGACACAGTCTATCATTGGCACCGGGCGCAGGATGAAGGCACCGGCGAGTCGTATACTGCGAGGCTCATGGACCACCGGAGACTCGTCGCATGGCCAAGATCCTGATCCTCTATTATTCCTCCTACGGACACGTCGAGCGCATGGCGCAGGCGATCGCAGAAGGCGTCGCATCGGTCACCGGCGCCACGGCGACCGTCAAGCGTGTTCCGGAACTGGTTTCCGACGAACTCGCGCGCAAAGCCGGCCTGAAAACCGAGCAGAAGGCACCGGTGGCGAGCGTCGATGAACTCGCCGAGTACGATGCGATCATCTTCGGCACCCCGACGCGCTTTGGCAACATGGCCGCCCAGATGCGCAACTTCCTCGACCAGACCGGCGGGCTGTGGGTCAAGGGCGCTCTCGTCGGGAAGGTCGGCAGCGTGTTCGTCTCCACGGGCACCCAGCATGGGGGCCAGGAAACCACCATCACCAGCTTCCACAACACCCTGCTGCACCACGGCATGCTCATCGTCGGGCTGCCCTACGCATTCCCGGGGCTGACGCGCATGGACGAGATCACCGGCGGCAGCCCGTACGGCGCCTCGACGCTGGCCGGCGCCGACGGCTCACGCCAGCCGAGTGCCAACGAGCTCGCCGGAGCGCACTTCCAGGGGCGTCACGTCGCCGAGATCGCCGCCCGTCTGAAGCGGGGCGCCGGGGAGCGCGGCTGATCGGCCTGCGTCCCGATGCCGGCCGGCCGCGGCCGGCATCGGGACGGACGCGTTGGCCGGCCCCGCGCGGCGCACGGACGTGCACCGTTGCGCTCGCCGGCCGCTCGCCACCCCGATCGATCCGCCCGCCCGAGGCCTACCCCCGCGAACCCGGGGGCGAGGCCGTCCTTCACACGTGCCACCGCGGCGCAGCGGCGCGTCACACCGCACACCGGTTCCGGACGCCTCTGCCCATCATCGCGCCCACGGTTCACCTCCAGCGAGCCGTCGTCGCTCTTCGCCTCGAGCGGCCCGCGCACGGTGTCCTCGGGATTCGCCCCTCGAGATCCGTGGCCGTGCGCCGAGGACCCGCGACCTGGCGCACGATCGACCGGCGACTCAGTGCATCCCGGTGAGAAACAGGAGCGCTCGGATCAGTGCTTCCGCGGGGCGACCGACGATCTCGCCAAACAGATCGAAGTGCCAGCCGAGACTCTGCGCCACCACCGGCAGCACGAGCAGTCCGCCGATCACGATGAGCATGCCGTAGCGCTCGAGGCGAGCCAGCGGCAGCGCCAGCGCGTTCGGCAGCAGGCCGACGGCAACCCGTCCGCCATCGAGCGGCGGCAATGGGATCAAGTTGAACACGGCGAGGATCACATTGAGCTCGATCGCGTGCACGAGATTGTCGAGCAGCCACTGGCCTGCAACCGGCGGCAGAAATCCCACCGTGTGCAGCAGGAAGGCGGCGATCGTGGCCATGAGAAGGTTCATGGCCGGTCCCGCGGCGGCCACCCACACCATGTCGCGCCGAGGATTGCGCAAGCGTCCAAACTGGACGGGAACCGGCTTGGCGTAACCGAACAGGAAGGGCGCGTGGGCGAGCAGCAGAATGCCCGGAAGCAGGATCGTGCCGAAGGGGTCGATGTGTTTGAGCGGATTGAAGGTCACGCGCCCGAGCTTCCAGGCGGTGTCATCCCCGAGGCGCATGGCAACGTAGCCGTGCGCAGCCTCGTGCAGCGTAATGGCGAGGACCGCTGGAATGATCCAGGTGGACGCCAGATACCCGATCGTATTGATGAGTGGCTCCTGCTGTGCGCGGATGGTGCCGGTACAGTCACCGCGCACCGATCCGCCTCACGGGGATGACCCGTTCGAGCGGCGACTGGCGCGCGGGACGTGCGATCCGTCGGTACCGGCAAGTTAGCAGAGAAGGCCTCGAGCGACCACTCGTGAGCCCCCGTGCTGCCGTGCGCGCGCCCCGCGACGGCACCCCGGCGGGCGCCAAGCGCCCGCTCAGGCGGCCGGGTGGTCCGGCATCTCGTGCTCGCTCACCATGGTGAGCACGTCATATTGCGCAACGGTCTCGCCGTCCTGGTTGGTGATTTGCGTATCCCAGCGCACCTCGCCATATCCCTGACCGAGGCGCAGTGATTTCTCCTTGCAGGTCAGGCGCACCCGGATGCGGTCGCCCGGTTTGACCGGCTGGGTGAACCGCAGACCGTCGAGGCCGTAGTTGGCGAGCACCGGGCCGAGCGGCGGATCGACGAACAGGCCCGCGGCGGCCGAGATGAGGAAGTACCCGTGCGCAACGCGGCCACCGAAGATCGGATTGCGCCGCGCGGCCGCCTCGTCCATGTGCGCATAAAAATGATCGCCGGAGAGCGCCGCGAACCGCTCGATATCCTCGAGCGTCACCTCGCGCTCCCCGGAGCGGAACGTGTCGCCGATGCGCAGCGCCCCGAACGGCTTGCGAAACGGGTGTACGCCCGGATCGAGCTCCCGTGCGCCCCTCACCCACCGGCCGGTGACCGCCGTCAACACATCGGGCGTGCCCTGCACTGCGGTGCGCTGCATGTAGTGCAGCACGCCGCGGATGCCGCCCATCTCCTCGCCGCCGCCGGCGCGGCCCGGCCCGCCGTGCACCAAATGCGGCAGCGGGGATCCGTGTCCCGTCGAGTCCTTCGCACAGTGCCGATTGACGACGAGAATGCGCCCGTGGAACGGCGCAAGTCCCAACACCAGCTGCGCGGCAATCGACTCATCGGCGCTGAACACCGAGCCGACGAGACTGCCGGCACCGCGCCGGGCCAGGTCGATCGCCTGCTCGAGACCCGCGTACGGAACCACCGTGCTCACCGGGCCGAACGCCTCGACCTCGTGCACCGCGCGGGCGCTGGCGATGTCCCGGCAGTGCAGCAGCGTCGGGGTGAGAAACGCACCGCGGTCGGCATCGGCGCCCGCCGGGGCCCTCGTCCCGCTGCCGCCGTAGACGACCTCCGTTTCGCGCTCGAGGCGTGCGAGCTGCTCGAGCACCTCGCGCCGCTGCGCCAGGGAGGCCACCGGCCCCATGCGCACCGTCTCCTCGCGTGGATTGCCGATCACGATCTTCGCCAGCGAGGCGCGCAGCGCCTCGAGCACCGCGGCGCACTGACTCGAGGGCACGATGGCCTTGCGGATGGCGGTGCACTTCTGGCCCGCCTTGACGGTCATCTCGCGCACCACTTCGCGCACGAACAGATCGAATTCCGGGGTGCCGGCCACCGCATCCGGCGCCAGGATGCAGGAGTTGAGCGAATCGGTCTCCGCCGTGAACCGCACGGCCTGCTCGATCACGCGCGGATGCATGCGCAGTTTTCGGGCGGTGGACGCCGACCCGGTGAAGGCGATCACGTCCTGGCAAGTCAGGTGCTCGAAGAGGTCCCCGACGCCGCCGCAGATCAGCTGCGCGGCCCCCTCAGGCAGCAGGCCCGACTCGATGATCTGACGGAACGCGAGTTCGGTCAGGTAGGCCGTCGCGGTCGCGGGCTTGACGATCACCGGAACGCCGGCCAGGAAGGCCGGGGCGAGTTTCTCGAGCATGCCCCAGACCGGGAAATTGAACGCGTTGATGTGAACCGCCGCGCCCTCGAGAGAGACGTAGATGTGCTGTCCGAGGAACCCGCCACTCTTGGCGAGCGTCTCGAGCGCGCCATCGACGTACACGCGGCTGTCCGGCAACTCCTTCATGCCCTTGCTGGCGTACACGAACAGCGTGCCGATGCCCCCGTCGATATCGATCCACGCATCCGACTTCGTCGCCCCGGTCGCATAGGAGAGCCGGTACAGCTCGTCCTTCTTCTCATTCAGGTGCTTGGCCAACGCCTTCAGAATGGCCGCGCGCTCATGGAACGTCAGGCGGCGCAGGTTCGCCCCTCCGATCGTGCGCGCATGCGCGAGCATCGCGCCGAAATCCAACCCCTCGCTCGTGGCGCTCGCGATCACCTCGGCGGTGCTCGCATCGCGCAGCAGCACGGCCTGACCCGTGCCGCTCATCCAGCGGCCTTCACAATAGCTTTGCAGTTGCATCTGAACGCTCACCCGTCTGCGTTATCGGCCGGTGAAGCGCGGTTCACGCTTGGCCATGAATGCCGCGACGCCCTCGGCGTAATCGGCGCTGTATCCGAGCTCGCGCTGCGCATCGCGCTCCAGATCGATCTGCTGCTCGAGCGTGTGGTGCCAGGCGGCCTGCACGGCCTGCTTGATGTGCCGCAGGGCGAGCGTCGGTGCGGCGGCGAGGCCGGCGGCGAGCGCATCGACTTCGGCGGTGAAATCCTCATCCTCGACGCAACGCCAAATCAGACCCCACTCGGCCGCCTGCGGGGCCGACAGCTTCTCCCCGAGCAGCGCCAGACCGAGCGCGCGCGCCGGTCCGACCAGGCGCGGCAGGAACCAGGTGCCGCCCGAGTCCGGCAGCAGCCCGATGCGCGAGAAGGCCTGCACGAAGCTCGCCGAGCGCGTGGCGAGCACCAGGTCGCAGGCGAGTGCGATGTTGGCACCGGCGCCGGCCGCCACCCCGTTCACCGCCGCGAGCACCGGGATCGGCAGCCGGCGCAGCGTGAGAATGAGCGGCTTGTAGTGGCGCTCGATCGACTCACCGAGATCGGCCCGCGAGGCGCCCGGCGCGACGGTGCGATCGGACAGATCCTGCCCGGCACAGAACCCCCGGCCCGCACCGGTGAGCACCAGCACGCGCGCCTCGGCGTCGGCCTCGAGGGCCGCGAGCGCATGGCGCACGTCCTCGTGCATCTGCGCATTGAAGCTGTTCAGTCGCTCCGGTCGGTTCAACGTCAGGCGGGCCACGCCGTTGGCCGTGGTGTACGTAATGGTTGGATAGGTCATGACATCCTCACCGGCGGTGCGGCCGGCCGGCTTATTTCTCGTCGTAATCGAGTTCCAGCTCGGGCGTGAGGCACGTCGACTGACAGGCGAGCACGTAGCCCTGCTCGAGCTCCCACGCCTCGAGCGCATAGTTCTCGGCCATGCGCACCTTGCCGCGCACGACCTTGGTCCGACACGTCGAGCACACCCCGGAGCGACAGGAGAACGGCAGATCGAGACCGGCGCGCTCGGCGGCATCGAGCACCGAGTCGCCCTCGATGGCCATGGTGAACGTGCGCCGCCGTCCGTCGAGGAGCACCGTGACCTCCGCCATCCCCTCGGCCTGCGGCGGCGCAGGCGGCGCGGCAGCGGTCGGCGCGAGGGCGGCGGCGCCGTCGGCCGCGACGCTGAAGTGCTCCACGCGGATGCGCTCGCGCGCAACGCCGAGCTCCGCCAGCGCCGCGCACACCTGTGCATCCATGTGACCGGGGCCGCACACGAAGTACTCGACGACCCGAGTCGGATCGAAGAACGCGTGCGCGAGCTCGAGCACCTTGCCGCGCTCCAGGCGGCCGTTGTACAGCGCCACCTCCTGTGGCTCCTCACTCATGATGAAGTGCAGCGCGAGCCGCTCAGGGTACTGGTCCTTCAGCGCCTGCAGCGCCTCGAGCCCCATCGTGCGGGCGGCACTGCGGTTGCCGTAGAACACCATCATGGCGCCGCCGGCGCCGAGCACCGCGCGGGTCACCGCGAGCACCGGCGTGATGCCGCTGCCGGCGGCGAAGGCGACCCGCAGGCCCGCGTCGAGCGCCGCCACCTGCGGCGTGAAGCTGCCGTTCGGCGGCAACACCTCGAGCCCGGCGCCCGGCTCGAGCCGCCCGAGCAGCGCCGAGACGCGCCCCTGCGGCTGCAGACGCACCAGCAGGCGCAAAAACCGCTCCCCCGGCGCATTGGTGAACGAATACGTCCGGCGCAGCTCCTCCCCGTCGGCACTCAAGCGCACCACCACGTGCTGACCGGCACTGCCGCGGTATTCGGCGGCGAGATCCTCGGGCACCTCGAGCGTCAGCGCGATGGCGTCCTCGGCCTCGGGTCGCACGTCGACGACGCGCAGCGAATGAAATTTCAACATATCAAAGGCACTTGAAGGTATCGAAGGGTTCGAGGCACTCGCGACAGCGGTAATGGGCCTTGCAGGGCGTGGACCCGAACTCGCTGATGCGCTCCACCTGATGCGCGGCGCAGCGCGGACAGGCCACCGGACTCCGCGCGCCGCCCTCGACAGCGATGCCGAACGCCTCGAGCTTGTGTCGCCCCGACTCGCTCAACCACTCACTCGACCAGGGTGGCCAGAGCACCGTCTCGAGCATGACGTCAGCAAAGCCGCTCTGATCGAGCGTGTCGCGAATCGAGCGTGCGATGACCTCCGTGGCCGGGCACCCCGAGTAGGTCGGAGTGATTCTGACGCGCAGCTGTCCGTCCGCTCCGGCACGCACCTGACGCACGATGCCGAGCTCGACGATGTTGACCACCGGGATCTCCGGATCGGCCACCGACTCGAGCGCGCGCCAAATCTGCCGCTCGCGTCCCTCGGGGCGTGCCGCCTCTACCATGTCGCACCGGGATAGACGCGCGGCAGGAACTGCATCTCGGTGAGCAGGTGGCCGAGGTGTTCGGAGTGCACGCCGCGCTTGCCGTGCCACGGATAGTGCCGATGGGGCGGCTTCGGGAGCTTCGCCTCCGCGAGCGTCGCGCTCACGCGAGTGTCCCAGCGCTCGCGGATCAGGCTGGGCGCAGGGCCAATGCCACACACGGCCATGCGCGCATCGAGCGCATCGGGCGTCAGCAGCTCATCGGTGAACCGCCACAGCGCCCCGAGCGCTGCGCTCACCCGCGCATGACTCTCCTCGGTACCGTCACCGAGGCGCACCAGCCAGCCGGCGCTGAAGCGCCAGTGGTAGCGGCACTCCTTGAGCGCTTTGTGCGCGATGTCGGCGAGCGCCTCCTCGCGCGAGCCGGTCAGACTCTCGTAGGTCTCGAGCTGCCAGGCATCGAGCAGACACTGGCGCACGATGGTCGCGGCGAAATCCTCATTCGGCTGCTCGGCGAGGGACATGTTGCGAAACTGCGGCGCATCGCGCCGAAACGCCAGTGCGTCCTCGTCGCGACCGTTGTCCTCGATGCGCCCGGCGAGCGCGAGCAGCAG
>JAJZFQ010000249.1 GCA_021805275.1 Pseudomonadota bacterium | reverse complement strand
GAGTTGCGCGGACAGCCGTGCGAGCTCCGCGGCGTCGGCCACATCGGCGGTGCGGATCTGCGGCGGCGAGACTGTCTCGAGGTGACTCATGACCGGAGGCCCACCGTGACCACTCGCCACCCACCTGCGCCGACGGCCGGTACCGGCGCGGCGGCCCCCTCATTATTGACGCGTGTCATGATTTGCCTCTGGGTGATTGACCGGATCGTGCCCGTGTCGCCGCCGGGCACGGCGCTTTTTGCACGGACATTCTCATCCGCTCGTCCGACCGGCGGCAAGGGACGTCACGCCTGAGCGTCTGCGCCAGGCGGCTGGTGTTTCAGCGACCATCGCGCCCGGGGGAAAGCGCAGTCATGTCGACTCGCGGGCGCACGGCACCGCGGGTTCACACGCCGGTCGTGCGGCTCGGGACCACCGAGCCGTGCATGCGGCTGAGCAAGGCCTGCCGGCACCGCCCGCCCCCCTCGAATCGCCCCCCGCACCGTCGCATCGCCACCTCCCCTCCCATGACGCCCACACGTCGCGGCCACTACGGTGTCGATGCCCCCACGTCCTGTACGGGGCCTCGCGGCCCTTGCGTTCGGCGGCGCCATCGCGACAGTGATCACGCTGACGGCATGCCGTGCGGTCACTCCCGCGCTCGAAGCGATCACCGTCCTCTTCGCGCTGGTGAGCAGCAGTGGCCTGTGGACCCGCCGGCGCGGCACGTTCGCGGTAGGGCCCGAGCTGCTCGACGGACTTGCCCTGCAGGGTGATGAGCGACGGCGCGATGCGGGGTGCGACCGCGGCGCAACGGCTGGCGCAGGGACAGACCGTGGGCGTCGACCTGTGGTCGACGAAGGCCCCGTCGGGCAACCGCGAACGGGCTCTGACGGAGAGTCTGCGAGCGCTGAAGCCGGGCGGCACGGCCCTGATCGCGGACATCGGCCGCACCCGGGCGTATCGGCGCTTCCTCGCCGCTCAGCCCGGCACGCTCATGGACCGGCGGGTGCTCGGCTGGAGATTCTGGGTCGGCGGACCGCACCTGGCGACGGCGCTGATCTCGGTGATGCGCACCCGCACCGCGGACTGAACGCAGTGCTGCGCGGTCGGCACGCGACTCAATCCGGCCTCGCGCGGACCAACACTCGCACATTCATCTCGGCGCGAAGCTCAAAACCGAGCGACTGGTACAACGTGATCGCCGGCGTGTTGGTCTTCCACGCCTGCAGGAACGCCTGCTCCCCGCGGCGGTGAATCGCAGCAGTGACCGCCGCGGTGAGGCGGCGCGCGAAACCTCGGCCGCGAAAATCCGGATGCGTACAGACGGCGCTGACCTCGGTGTAGCCGGGAAAACGAAAACGCTCCCCGGCCATGGCCGCGAGCCGCCCGTCGATACGGATGCCGATAAAGCGACCGAGGGCGTGGGTCCGCGGTGCGAACGGCCCCGGCTCGGTGAGGCGGGCGAGCGCAAACATCTCCGGCGCATCGTGTTCGGTCAGCGCCAGCAGCGGCTCGGCCCCGTCAGGCACGTCGAGTGCCGGGGGCGCCGTCAGCTGCACCCCCTGCAGGCTCTTGTGCACCTGGAGTCCGGGCGGCACCACCACCGGCATCGCCTGCGCGATGCACACCTGCTCGCCGGGAACGATCAGCGCGGCGAGTGCCGCGAGCGCTTCGGGCGACTCGTCCACCTGACCGGCGAACACGTTGTATTCGGCGCGGTACCGCCGTGCGAGCGGTCCACCGGCGGCGAACGGCTCATGGTGAGTCGCCAGACTCGCCCAGACCGGGCGATCGAGGGGATGGGCGGCGGCCATGACTGCCGTTGGCTGCTCAGCGCCGCGGGGTGCGCGGCAGTCCGGTGTGCTGCGTGCGAAACGGCTGCGGACGCGGCCCGGCACGCTCGCCCGTCCGGGCACCGCGGTGTCCTTCGTGCGCCTCGCCGGTGCCCGGCGGCTGATAGGCCGGCACGAGCTGGTGTTTGCCGCTGCCGATGAGTTCGGCGCGACCCATGCGACGCAGCGCCTCGCGCAGCATCGGCCAATTGTTCGGGTCGTGGTAGCGCAGGAAGGCCTTGTGCAGACGGCGCACCTTCAGTCCCTTCGGCACGTGCACCTCCCCGCCGCTGCGCCGTACGCGCTTCAGCGGATTCTTGCCCGCGTGGTACATCGCGGTGGCGCTCGCCATCGGCGAGGGCAGGAACGCCTGCACCTGATCGGCCCGAAAGCCATTGCGCTTCAGCCACACGGCGAGCTCGAGCATGTCCTCATCGCGGGTCCCGGGATGCGCGGCGATGAAATACGGGATCAGGTACTGCTCCTTGCCCGCCTCGCGCGAGTACCGGTCGAACAGTTCCTTGAAGCGGTCGTAGGCGCCGATTCCCGGCTTCATCATCATCGCGAGCGGTCCGTCGGAGATCGCCTCCGGGGCGATCTTCAGGTACCCGCCGGTGTGGTGCTGCGCGAGCTCCTTGACGTACTCGGGGGACTCCACGGCGAGGTCGTAGCGAACGCCCGAGGCGATGAGCACCTTGCGGATGCCGGGCAGCTCGCGCACCTTGCGGTACAGCTGAATCAGCGGCGCGTGGTTGGTGTCGAGGTTGGTGCAGATGCCCGGAAAGACGCACGAGGGCCGGCGGCAGGCGCTCTCGATCTCCCGGCTGCGGCACGCCAGGCGGTACATGTTGGCGGTCGGGCCACCGAGATCGGAAATCACGCCGGTGAAGCCCGGCACCCGATCACGGATGTCCTCGACCTCGCGCAGAATCGAGGCCTCGGAGCGGTTCTGGATGATCCGGCCCTCGTGCTCGGTGATCGAGCAGAACGAGCAGC
>JAJZFQ010000261.1 GCA_021805275.1 Pseudomonadota bacterium | reverse complement strand
CGATCCACTTCAAGCCATGTGCCTGCGCGCCATGCGCCAGCCTGATGGCATAGGGCAGATCAAGGCTCATCCAGCAGTCGAGCATGAGCCAGAAATCCGGCCCGACGCGGTTGCGCATCTCGCCGAGCGCCTCGAGATTGCGGCGCAATCCGTCTTCACCCTCGGCCGGACCGTGATGCAGCGGCAGCTTGCCGCCGATGAAGCCCATCGACTTCGCGAGGTCCGGCCGCGATCCGGTGGCATAGAAGACCAGCTCGTCACGAACCTTGCCGCCGAGCAACTGGTACACCGGCTCGCCGCGCAGCCGGCCGAGCAGGTCCCACAATGCCAGGTCGACGCCGGAGATGGCGTTCACGACCAAGCCCTTACGGCCGTAGTATTGGGTCGAGAAGTACATCTGGTCCCAGATCTTCTCCACCTCCGTCGGGTCGCGGCCCTCGAGGAAGCGGGCCAGATGATGCTCGACGATGTAGGCAGCCGGTTCCCCGCCAGTGGTGACGGCAAATCCGACCGTTCCATCGGCAGCTTCGATCTCGACCACCAGGGTCCCGAGCACGTTGATGCCGAAGCTGCGCCGGCTCTGGCGGTACTCCGGGTAGCGGCTCATCGGCGTGGCGATGTGATCATCGATCCAATGCCCGCCGGCCTGGTCGTGGTAATCGGCACCACCGCCACGAATGACGTAGGCGCGCACTTGTCGGATCAAGGGAAAGCTCATGGATGGCGTCGACTCACAGATCTGGACGGGCGACGGCGGCGCGCAGTGGTTGCGGCCGCAGCCGTTGTCCCACATACTAATACGGGTACCATATAATGAGAAGCACGCGAAAGGCAGGACGGTCCGACGGCAGCGCGCACGGCGAGATTGCGCAGCCTGCCCGCCTGGGCAGTCAAACGCTGCTGCGCGGGCTCGATGTGATCGATGTTGTCGCCGAAGGCCCGATCAAGCTCGGCGATCTCGCCGCGCGGCTGGGGTTGACGCGCAGCACCACGCACCGCCTCGCCTCGGCGCTCACCGACCGACGCTACCTGTCATTCGTGCCGCACAGCGGCTACAGCCTCGGGCCGAAGTTGCTCGAGCTCGGCTTCCGCGTGCGCGATGAACTCGATCTGCCGCGCGTAGCGGCGCCGCACCTGGAGCGCTTGGCGCTGCTCACCGAGGATACCGTGCACCTGGGGGTCATAGACCACGGTCACGTACTGTACCTCGACAAGGTGCCGGGCAAACGTCGCATCAACATCAGCTCGCGCATTGGGGAGTTGCAGCCGGTGAGTTCCACCGGGCTCGGCAAGGCGCTGATCCTCGATCTCGACGAGGATGCGTGGGTCGAGCTGTTCCGGACCGAACGCAGCGAACGGCGCACGCCGATGAATCTGCCGGAGTGGCTCGAGCGGATGCGCCAGTACGTGCGAGCGGGATACGCGTTCGATCTGGAGGAAAATGAAGATCAGATCCGCTGCATCGCCGCCCCGATTCGTGATGTGGCCGGCCGCACCATTGCCGCGATCAGCGTCTCGAGTGCCGCTCAGTACATGAGCGACCAGCGCATGCAGACGCTCAGCCGGGACGTGCTCAATTGCGCGCAGCGCATCAGCGAGGATCTCGGCTGGACCGGTCGGCATCCCGCGGCTCCGCAAGAGCCTGCTGAGCTGAGTGGTGAGCGCCGGGCGCGAGCGCGCACTCCCCCGCAACGCCGCCGGAGCGGTTCGGCCTCGAGGCGCTAGCGCGGTTCGATCGCACGTTTCGCGTCTGGTGAGCCCTCATCCTCGTACGGCCGCGCCGTTGCCCTTCGGAAGGTCGCCCCGGCCCATGATCCGAGGGGACACCCGTGTGACCCGAGATGACGCATCGGTCCGCTAAGATCGTTCGAGCGGCCGGTGACGCCCGGTCCGCGGGGCATCCTCTGCCGTCCATGCGAACCGTCCACACGGCGCCGTCGCTCGAGGCGCCGGAGGAGCCCGTCAGGGACTCTTCAGCACGAATCTCCCCGGTCCGTTCAACCTGACGATGGCACGGCGGCCGCCCTCGGCCGGCACGGCTCGAGTCGAGCGGCCGTTGACGATGACTCTCATGCGACGCCCGGTCACCGGCAGGGAGATCTTCGCGTGGACGTGCGCAGGCAGTTGAACCGTTGTGCGATAGCCGTGCGCTCGGCGGATCGCCACCCGCAGCAGTCCGTGCGGCGTCGGCTCCGCGCCGCGCGCCCATTTCAGCCCGAGCAAGTGAGGGCGGATCGTCACGCGAGCGAAGCCCCCCGCGGTTGGATGTATGCCGAGCACCTCGCGCATCAGCCACGGCGTCACACCGCTCGACCAGCCGTGGGCCAGACTCACCTTGAACCCGGAGACGCCGTCAGCCTGCAGCGACGCCTGGTACATGAATCCCTTGAACCAGGTGGGGTTGTAAGCCTCCCAGAACGTGGTCGCGCCCTCCTCGACCATCCCACCCCAGTAGGTGCGGATCCAGCCGAGCGCGGCGCGTCGGTAGCCCATCTTGGCCATCGCGCTAACGACGTAGAAGTTGTAGTACGGCGTAATGTCGTAACCGCGATCCTTCGGTTCGCTCGCCTGGATGAGCACGTGCTTCCAGATCGCTGCGTACTGACCAGGGTCCGCGACACCCGAAAGTACCGCGTAGGCATTGGGCTGCCAGCGGTGGCCGAACGTGTTCTGCGCGTTGCGCAGGTAGCGTTGCGCGGCACGCTTCAGCTTCTGTGCTTCAGCCGCCATGCGCGTGGCGTGCTTCGCATCACCCAAGACGCGCAACAGCTGCGCGCCGTCGCGAAACGCCGCGTAGTACTCGAATTGGGTCGCCATCCGCGTCTGTCGGGTATTGCCGTACATGTCCGGAGCCCAGTCGACGAATGGCCAGGCATGCGTCCGGTCTGCGAAGAGCCCGCGGCCGTCGAGATCCTTCTGCATGTACATCAGCAGCTGCACGAGACGGCGATGCACACTGCGCAGCTGCGCCATCGAACCCGTGTGCAGGTAGTACTGGCGCTCGCCGATCACCCAGAACGCCGAATACCCTGGGATGCCGTTGACGTGGGCATGCACCGGTGCCGGACCGATGAGCCGGTCGAGCGTCTGGCGCATCAGCGCGCCGTCACCAAAGACGTCGGCAATCGTCCGCCCGCTGACGTCGAGATCGCCCATCCACCGGTTACGATCGCGCTTCGGCGCGTCCCAGATCCCGTCCTGCATGCACAGGTGTGCGGTGTAGGCGCCGATCGCCCACATCTTGTTCAGCAGCGGGTCGGAAGACTCGAACGAGCCACGGTATTGGACCGGGTAGGCGATGCCGTCGAGACGGATCGCGCGAAAGCGCGTCGAGCGCCCGCCGGTGAAGCGGATAATCACGTAACGGAAGGCGCTCTTGGGCCCATACGCGGTCCCGTGCGGCGGCAGGTAGACCGGATCGACCCCGAGAAACGGCTGCAGGCGTGCCTCAGCCTCGGACTCTCCGTACTGAACGGTCACCCGGGCGGGCGCATCGGAATCGGACTGCAGTTCGATTCGCCCGGCCACTTCCCGTCCGAAATCCAGTTCGATCTGCGGGGCATCGTGGCGCGCCACGTGCCGGTGCGGCAGCGTCACCGTAAACGCGCGGACCGAGGGGCTTACGGTGAGCGCCTGGACATGCCGGATCGTGCCGTCGCCGGCAAATACGCGCCGAACCTCCAGGGCGCGCAACCGATAGTGCGCGAGAAATGGCGAGATCCCGTCGTAGCCAGGCCAGGCGTACATCCCGGCGTCGGCGTTCGCCTGGAACAGGCCAATGGCACTTTCGATGCCTCCGAGATCATCGACGCGGTGCCAGCCTGAGGCGTCGAATGTGGGTTCCTGCCAGCCCGAGGGCACCGCGTGCGCCGCGCCACGCCAGCGGCCATCACTCATCACCAGCGGCGGCGCCTGAATACCCCGTGCCGCCGGCACGATCATCACGGCCATAACCTTGCCATCGCGCAGGTGCCGAGCAATCGAATGCTGCGCCTCATTGATCGCCGTCGGTCCGCGCACCGCCTCGATGGCGATTACGTTGCGGCCACGGCGCAACGCGCCCGTAACGTCGCAGGCATAGACGCGAATACCCATCGAGACGTCCAGGTTGAGCTGGTAATGCCCAACTTCGTGGCCATTGATGTAGATGGCGGCCTGCCTCGGTCCTGCCACGTAGAGCGTCGCACGCGGCGGCGGCTGCGCGACGGTAAATGTTCGCCGAAAGTACCGCGGCACCAGACCAAAGCCAGCGGCCGCATGCGCCCGCGTCCAAATGTACTGCTCGGGCAGCGGGTGGTGCCGCACCGCTTCGAGCTGTGAGGGACGCAGATCGCGCGCCGGGTCGAGGTGCGTATCCGGAATGGCGGTTGGGCCGTTAGTAGGCTGTCGCAACCACGCGCTAGCCGGTGCCCCAGTGACGCGCTTCACGGCCGCATTGATCTTGGCCAGCGCGGCGTTCGTCAGCACAGCCAGATCAAACGGCTGTACTTGACGCAAGGTCATGTGGCGTCCGCGGTCTGCGATGCGGGAAGCACCGAAACCGGGTAGATATTTCTCAACGATAGCGTGCGTGCGCGGATTGGCGAGCAGTGCACCGATCGTCGAGTAGCGCACACTGTAGCCGGGCGCTGCGGTCTGGGCCACGGCCACGGACGCAACCAGCGCATGAGCGAGCAGAACGCTTGCGTAATACCCTGCATTGAGGCGGCGCAAATGCTGCGAGTGCATAATGGCGATCTCAGATTTTCAGATGGAAAGATCGTAACTGTGCCGCTGATGCTGCCATCAAAGTATCCTCGGTGTTGCAGAGCACACGGTCACCGGCTCGAGCAATACTCTCAATGGGCGCATAGATCAGGGCCACGCAACGGGTAGAGCACGTCGCACAGGATCATCGAGTCGATGAAGAATGGGGAATTTTTTTCCAACTCTTTCTCGGCGCATCTCGGTGATTCAACGTTCGTCAAGTGTTAGCAACCACACGTCGCCGTACGTCACGGTAGGTTCCCATCGGCGCAACGATTTCGATTGTAAAGAGCGGATTCCGCTGCTTCCGTTGATCGGCCCCATTTAAATGCACCGGCGCTAAATCGGTCACAGTACGTAGGGCTGGCTACACCTGCTGCTGCAGTGCTAGTGCAGCAGGCACTGTCGACCGACACACCCCTTTTGAGATGACGCGAGCGACCTTGAGCGATTTTACGTATAGACACCACCAACTACGCTCGTCGCCGACAGCGCATTTGCGCTCACAGTGAGATGCCGGAAGGTTCACCGGTCAAAAGCCCGTCTGCATTACAGCCCCTCCCTCGGTTATGCATCGAGTCACCAGCGGCACGCCGTTAATACACAAGTGTTCCCCTATCCCATTATGTGGGCTATTATTCCATTTTTTAGAACTCCAGTGGAACAGATTTCTGGAGCTTCTGACCAATATTCAGCAACTAGGGGGCGTCATGACTGGAATCTCACGGGAACGCGGGCGACTGTGCGTTAAACGTCGCTGCATTTCGGCTGGCACCGCCTTGGCTCTTCTATTAATTGCGGCCATGAGTCCTTTGGCACACGCGGGAGGCAATGGCAACCCCCGCAACAACGCTGTTCCTCCGGGACTGCTCATCGGGACCGCGTGGTATCCAGAGCAATGGCCTAAAGCGAGGTGGCCGAAGGACTTGGATCTGATGCAGGCAGCACACATCAATGTAGTACGCGTTGGGGAATTCGCCTGGAGTACGCTCGAACCACACGACGGGAAATTCGATTTCCGCTGGCTCGATCAGGCGATCGCCGAAGCTGCACAACACCATATTTATGTCGTCATCGGCACACCCACGGATTCCCCGCCCGCTTGGCTGACAAGCAAGTACCCGCAAGTACTTCGCGTCAGCGAGAACGGACGGGTCGCCGGCCACGGCGGCCGACAGCAGTATTCCTACGCGAGTCAACTGTACCGGAAATTCTGTCGCCAAATTGTCGCATTGCTCGCCAAGCGCTACGGCCACAATCCAGACGTGATCGGGTGGCAAATTGACAATGAAATGACTCTGCCGTCGTTCGATCGTCAGTCACTGCATCAATTTCATGATTGGTTGCGCAAAAAGTACCACAGCATCGCCGCACTAAATGAACACTGGGCCACAGCTTACTGGAGTCAGACGTACCAACATTTTCGCCAAGTTCCCATGCGGGCTGAAAATGAAAATCCTGGCCTCCTTCTCGCATTCAAGCATTTCGAAACGACCACATGGACCAGCTACGTCGAAAATCAAGTCCGGGTGCTGCATCGCTATGCGTCCCGTCGTCAATTTGTAACCACAAATACGACAATGTGGGGCGACGCGTCAAACTTGTACACCCTCAATCGGCAACTGAGTCTAGCGTCGTGGGACGACTATGTTCCGACAGGTCAGTTTCGTTGGATTGACAACGCCGTTCAGGATGATCTCGTTCGAGGGTACAAACGGAAGGACTTCTGGGTAATGGAGACGCAACCCGCGTTTGTCGATTGGGTGGCAATCAACGCTCCGTTGCAGCCATATAGAATGCGAGAACTTGCGTGGGAGGATGTCGGACACGGCGCCAATGCCGTTCTCTACTGGCAATGGCGTAGCGCTCTCAACGGACAGGAGCAGTACCACGGTACATTACTTGGGCCTGATGGCATGCCGGTTCCTGCTTACGGTGTTGTTCAACGCATTGGTCGGCAATTTCGACTCTCCGCCGCTGCGATCTCCGGCACCGCTCCACATAGTCAGGTTGCCATGTTGCAGTCATTTTCGAGTCGCTGGGCTATTGATTTTCAACGGCAGACGGTGAATTTTAAGGTGGTACGGGAGTTCACTGCTTTTTACAAACCGCTAGAGCGGTTTGCACAATCGGTGGATGTGGTGTCACCGCTCGCCCCGCTTTCTCAGTATCGACTGGTCGTTGCTCCGGCACTGAATGTTATCTCGCGCGCAGAAGCCAGACATTTGGCTGCGTACGTACGCGCTGGTGGGAACCTTGTGCTCGGACCACGTAGCGGAATGAAGGATTCGTATAATGCACTCTGGACAGAACGTCAGCCCGGCCCCCTTGCGAAGCTGCTAGGCGGGCACGTAAATGAGTATTACGCGCTGCGACGGCCAGTTGCCATCTTTGGCAAGTTTGGATCTGGACAGGCGTCGGTGTGGGCGGAGTCTCTTACTGTTCAGTCACCGGACTCTCAAGTACTTTCCCGCTATGGCAAGGGAAATGGTTGGCTCGCGGGTCAACCCGCAATTATTACGCGCCGAATCGGCAACGGCAGCATCACGTACATTGGCGCGTGGCTGAGTCCGGCTCTTATGGCAGCAGCCCTTGATTCGCTTGCTCGATCAGCGCACATACGACCACTCATTCGAGATGTAGCGAAAAATGTTGAGATTTGTGAGCGCAGCGGAGACGGGAAGCGGGTATGGATTCTGATCAATCATGGTGACAAGCCGCACACCGTGCGACTGCCGAGTCCTGCAACGCCACTGTTCGACGGAGGGGGACTGCATTCGGTGATTAAGCTGCGGCCGCACGAAGTGAGCGTTTTGCTGAATTCGACGCGGTGACGGAAATGCATCGAGGTTTGCGCCACATCCTGTTTTCAGTGTGCTGCGGAGCCTTATTCCTACAAATTGGAACCGTGCCGGCGCGGGATATCGGCCCGTCTGTGCGTGAGAATTTCCCGGCGGCGCACACCGCGCTCGGTCGGCTCTGGCTGGGCGCAGCGTGGTATCCCGAGCAGTGGCCCGAGTCGCGCTGGCCGAGGGATCTGGCGCTGATGCAGGCAGCCGGCATTAATGTGGTCCGCGTCGGAGAGTTCGCCTGGAGCACGCTCGAGCCGCACCAGGGCCAGTACCACTTCGGCTGGCTTCAGCGTGCGATCGCGGAGGCGGCCCGGCATCACATCTTCGTCGTGATCGGCACGCCCACCGATGCCCCACCGGCGTGGTTGACCAGCCGGTATCCGCAGGTGCTGCGTGTGCATGCGGATGGACACCGGGCGCAGCACGGCAATCGGCGGCAGTTCTCCTACGCGAGCCCGCGGTATCGCGAGTTCTGCCGCGACATCGTGACCCGGCTCGCCGCGCGCTTCGGCCACAACCCCGATGTGATCGGCTGGCAGATCGACAATGAATACACCAACGAGTCGTACGATGCCGGCACTCGGCGACTGTTTCAACACTGGTTAAAGCGTCGCTTCGGCACGCTCGCGGCCCTGAACCGGGACTGGACGACCGCGTATTGGAGCCAGACCTATACTGCCTGGCGACAGATTCCGCTGAATGCCCGTCCCGGCAATCCGGGGTGGATGCTGGCGCATCGACAGTTCGTCACCGCCACCTGGCTCGGCTTTCAGCACAATCAGATCCAGGCGCTGCGCGCCCACATCGCACCGCGCCAGTTCATCACCACGAACATCGGCGGGCTCGGCTGGAGCGATAATTGGGATCACTACGCGATCACGCGCCCGCTCGACGTCGCCGCCTGGGATGACTACGTGGGCGAGGGCCAGCTCGATTTCTACCGCAACGGGGCGATGAGCGACTTCGTGCGCGGCTGGAAGCGGCAGGATTACTGGGTGATGGAAACCCAACCGGGCTTCGTCGACTGGGCGCCAGTCAACGACTCGCTGGTCAAGGGCGGCGTGCGCGCCATGACCTGGGAGTCGATCGGACACGGCGCCGATGCGGTGCTGTTCTGGCAGTGGCGCAGCGCGCTCGGCGGCCAGGAGCAGTATCACGGTGCGCTGGTGGGACCGGACGGCAGACCCGAACCGCTGTACGGCGAAGTGCAGCGCATCGGGCGTGAGTTCAAGCGGGCCTCGAAGCTCATTGCCGGCACCCGTCCACGCTCGAAGGTCGCACTGCTGGTGTCGTACGACAGCCGCTGGGCGATCGACTTTCAACGGCAGAGCGTCCGCTACCGCCAGCTGCCGGTGCTGCTCGATTACTATCGTCCGCTCGAGAACCTCACGCACGCAGTCGATGTCGTCTCGGCGAACGCGCCGCTCGCGCGCTACCGAGTGGTATTCGCGCCCAGCTTGAACGTAGTGTCGGAGTCCCTGGCGCAGCATCTGAGTGCTTACGTTCGCGACGGCGGCGTGCTCGTCCTCGGTCCGCGCAGCGGTATGAAAGACCCTTACGACCGGCTCAACGTCGAGCGACAGCCCGGTCCTCTGGTGCCACTGCTCGGCGGGCGCGTCCAACAATACTACGCGCTGCAGAAGCCCGTCGTGGTGAGCGGCGCGCTCGGCAGCGGCACGGGCCGCATCTGGGCTGAAGCGCTCAGCGTGAAATCCCCGGCGACGCAGGTCCTGCTCCGCTACGGAGTCGGCAACGCCTGGCTCACCGGGCACGCCGCTGCGATCGAGCACCGCTACGGGCGCGGCGCGATCATTTACCTCGGTACGATCCTCAATCGGCGTTTGATGCACGCGTTCGTGGCGCAGCGTCTCGCCAGCGCCGGCGTGCACTCGCCCTTCGGGGTGCTGCCGGCCGGAGTCGAACTGATGCGCCGCGTGGGCCAGGGCCACGAAGTCGTGATCGTCATCAATCATGCCTCGGTCGCCCACACGGTACGGCTCCCGTATGCCATGCACGACGTGCTGCACCGCGACCACGTGCTGCGTGTGCTGCACCTTCGCCCGCAGGGCGTCGCTGTCCTGGAGCACTCGCACACCTCATGACCCTTCCTTCCGTCTCCGCACTGAACGAGTCTGCCATGCCCCATGTTCGCGCAACCCCACGGCCGCGCACCCCGAGTGCGCGCGCTCACCTCTTCAGCCTGTCAGTACTTGCGGCTTGGTACACCGTCGGTGCCCTGACGCCGGCCTGGGGCGCGAGCGCACCCACGGCGACGCACCCGGTGCGCAGTGTCCACACGTTTCCGCCGTTGTGGGACGAGCCGAAGGACTACGAGAAGCTGCTGCGCCAACAAATGCACAAGGTCGCTGCGACCGTGCGACGCGGCCCGTTCAAGGCGAATTGGCACTCGCTCGAGGCGTACCACGTCCCGCGCTGGTTCCGGAACGCGAAATTCGGCATCTTCATTCACTGGGGCGTCTTCTCGGTGCCGGCGCTCCAGAACGAATGGTACTCGCGGAACATGTACGTGAAGGGGTCCGCGGCCTATGAGTATCAGCGCGCGGTGTACGGTCCGCTCGCGAAATTCGGCTACAAGAACTTCATCGCCCGCTTCACGATGGCGAAATTCAACCCGCGCGCCTGGGCCGCGCTATTCAAGCGAGCCGGCGCACGGTACGTCGTACCGGTCGCGGAGCACTGCGACGGATTCGCGGAATACAAGTCCAAGTTCACCCTGTGGGATGCAGTGCGCATGGGACCGAAACAGGACTTGGTCGGGGAACTCGAGAAGGCTGTACGCGCTGACGGTATGCGCTTTGGCGTCTCCTCGCACCGCGCCGAGCACTGGTGGTGGTACCATCCGGGCACGAAGTACGCCTCGGACGTCGACGATCCGCGTTATGCGGGATTGTACGGGCCGGCCGAACCGATGCACCTGCCGGGTGATCACTCGCATGGCGAGCCCAATCCAGATCAGCTGCAGGACTGGCTGCCGCCTTCCAAGGCGTTCCTGCAGGACTGGCTCGCACGCAGCACCGAACTGGTCGATGAGTACCACCCGGACTTCCTGTACTTCGACTGGTGGATCAATCAGCCGGCGTTCGCCCCCTACCTCCAGCGCATGGCGGCCTATGACTACGATGTCGCAGCGGCGCGGCATCAGGGGGTCGTGCTGACCTACAAGTTGCAGTCGTTCGCGGCGGGCTCGGCGGTTTTGGACATCGAGCGTGGCAAGCTTAATACGCTGCGGCTGCGGCCCTGGGAGACCGATACGTCGGTGAGCCTTGATTCCTGGGGCTACGTGCGCGACGACAAGTATCGCTCGGCGCGCTCACTGCTCACCGACCTGATCGACATCGTGAGCAAGAACGGCGATCTGCTGCTGAACATCGGGCCGCGCGCGAACGGGACGATCCCGGGTAACGTGCGCCACATCCTGCTTCAGATGGGTGCGTGGCTGAAGATCAACGGCGAGGCGATTTATGGCACCCGGCCCTGGGTGCTCTACGGCGAGGGGCCGACCCAGGCGCCCACCGGCCGCGACAATGGTCAGCGGTATACGCCGGAGGATTTCCGCTTCACGCAGAAGGCCGGGACGCTCTATGCGCTCGGTATGGTCCGACCGCAGGACGGCACCGCACTGATCGAGACTCTGTATCGAGCCACGCCCTATTTGCCCGGTCCGATCACGGGCGTCACGCTGCTCGGGGATCCGCAGCCGATCACCTGGCGCCAGACCCGCGCGGGTCTGCGCGTCACGTTGCCCCCGACCCGCAGCGGGATGCCGTATGCGCTGAAGATCGACACTCGTCCGACCACCGCACGGACCACGGCGAGGGAGGTGTCTCATGCTGCTCGAGGGTAAGCGAGTCCTGATCACCGGCGCCTCGCGCGGCATCGGCCGCGCCATCGCCGTTGAGTGCGCGCGTCAGGGCGCAGATGTGGCCCTCAATTGGTTCAAGGACCGGGCGGGCATCGACGCAACGCTTGCCGAACTCGAGCCGC
>JAJZFQ010000027.1 GCA_021805275.1 Pseudomonadota bacterium | reverse complement strand
GCCCGATCTGAAGATACCGCGGTCGCCATGCGGCTACGCCGGAGCACTGAGTCGACGGGAGGTTTGCTGCCAGAGCGTGAGCATCATGAGTCCCCACAGAAAGACGCTGTGGTCACGGGCTCCGCTGAGATGCTGCGTCCACAGCTTACGCACGACTTGGGGGCGGAGCATCTCTGAGGGAAGCCCGTGGGCGCTGCTCAACGCCTCCTCGACCAGTGGCCTAAGTGGTCCACGGAGCCACTGAGCGGCCGGGATCGAAAATCCCCGCTTCGGTAGATCGCGGATATCCGGCGGCAGCCGTTCGGCCGCCAGCCGGCGCAGCGGCAGTTTTCCCTCGCGACCGTTCATCTTGAGGGCGCTCGGGAGCCGGGCCGCAAATTCCAGGACACGATAATCGAGCAGCGGCGCGCGAACCTCGAGCGAATGCGCCATGCTCATGCGGTCCACTTTCACCAGGACATCATCGGTCATGTAGAAATGGATGTCCGTGAACTGAGCGCGACCCAGAGCGTCAGCGGCACCGCTGCGGGCATAGTACGGCGCAAGGGTTTCCATGGGCGTGAACCCCTGCAGAGCGCCGAGGAAGTCCGGCGAATAGAGGGCCGCGCGCGTGTCGGGCCGCAGCCACACCAGGTCCCGGTAGAACGCCTCGGCATCCCCGACGGCGAGATTCTCGAAGATGGTCTTCAGGCGCAGCGGCTTCGGCAGCGCCGCGGACGCCGGCCAGGCGGCCCCCAGCGCGCCGAACAGCGGCGCCCGGAGGGCCGCCGGCAGTTTCTGGCGCAGGCGCGCCTCGGCGACGTGCGGTTGATACCGGAAGGTATAGCCACCGAACCCTTCGTCGCCACCGTCACCGGAGAGCGCCACCGTGACGCTGCGTCGGGTCATTTCGCAGACGTACCAGGTGGGCAATGCACTGGAGTCCGCCAGCGGCTCATCGAAGTGCCAGGCGATCTTCTCCAGAACGCCTGCGGCGTCCGGCGTCACGGTAAATTCGTGATGGTCGGTCTTCAGATGCTCGGCGATCCGCGCCGCGGCGGGCAGTTCGCTGTGCTCTCGCTCATTGAACCCGATCGAATGCGTCCGGACGGGGCGACCGAGGCGCTTGGCCATCGAGGAGACCACGAGCGAGGAGTCGATCCCGCTCGAGAGGAAGGCACCGAGCGGCACCTCACTCATCAAGCGACACTCTACCGCTTCATCGAGCAGGCATCCGAATTCCTCGGTGGCCTCCTCCAGCGTCCGCGATACGGGATTGGCGAAGCTCAAGTCCCAGTACTTGCGGCTCGTAGCCCGATCGGCCGTCAGCACGAGCGTATGCGCGGCCTCCAGCTTCTTCACGCCGCGGTAAATCGTCCGCGGCGCCGGGATGTACCCAAAGCTGAAGTAGCAGTCGAGCGACTCCGGGTCGACGTCCGTCGGGCATAGGTCCCCCGCGCGTAGCGCCTTCAGCTCGGAGGCGAACGCGACTACAGAGCCCAGACGGCAGTAATACAGCGGCTTCTTGCCCACCCGGTCGCGGCCGAGGAACAGACTCCGAGTACGCGCATCCCAGATGGCGAACGCGAACATGCCGTTCATCTTCTCGACGCAAGACTCACCCCACTCGACATAGCCGTGCAGGAGCACCTCGGTGTCCGAGCGCGTCTCGAAGTGGTGCCCGAGCTGTACCAGCTCCGCGCGGACCTCGAGGTAGTTGTAGATCTCCCCGTTGAACACGATCTGCACGCGGCCCTCGAGAGCCCCCATGGGCTGCTGACCGCCGGCGACGTCGATGATCGCCAGGCGCCGATGACCGAGCGCCGCATGATCATCGACGTAGTAGCCGCCCCCATCCGGTCCGCGATGCAGGATCGCGTCGGCCATGCGCTTGACCCGTGCCGCCGCACCCTCGCGCGCGTGGCCCTCGAAGCTGACGAAACCCGTAATTCCGCACATGTGGCTCAGTTCCCTGGAACCGCTGGGGCCCGTTCGATGTCCCGGATGATGCGCGCGGGATTGCCGCCGATCAGCTGACCGCCCGGCATCGCATCGATGACGACTGCGCCTGCGGACACGATGCAGCCCTCGCCGACGTCCGCCAGGAGGATCGCGCCCTCCCCGATCCAACTGTGTGCGCCGACCCGCACGTGATCGAATCGTGTGACCGGCGCCAGACGCCCCGCCGCGTCCAGATGCTGGCGCTTACCGCTCGGGATGCTGACCCGGCTGCCGATCATCACGGCCTCGCCGAGGTTCGCATGCCCGAGCACGCAGTACGCGCCCGTCGAGACTCGCGACCCGATGGTCGCGCCACGGTGCGTGAACAGTGTTCCGAAGCCGAAACGGACCTCCCAGGAACACCCGTCCAAGGTCCCGAAATAGTACGCACCACGCAGCCACTGCCCCGGAAAGCCGGGGACGACGGCGAGCGACTGCGCACACAGAAGAAAAAGAAGCTCACTGCGGGAGAGACGTTTCTCGAGCCACGACAGCACGATGAGCGGCAGCGCCATCCCCAGCGCAATCAAAAATATGATTGCCTTGACGCTTCGCCGCACAGCAGAGGTTGAGGATGAAGAACTCACGCGTGCTCCCGAACCGGAGATGGCATCATCGAGTGATAGAGGTCACGATAACACTCGACCATCCGGCCGAAAGTGAAATTGTCCTCAAAGCGCTGCCGTCCCGCACGACCGAGATCGAGGCGCAATGACTCATCGGCCGCAGCGTCCAGGACCGCCGAGGTCAACGCCGCAACGGCTCCCGACGGCACCACCCACCCCGTTTCGCCGGCCACGACGATCTCGGGATTGCCGCCGACCGCCGTGACTGCCGCCGGAACACCGCTCGCCATGGCCTCGAGCAGCGCCATCGAGGTGCCTTCA
>JAJZFQ010000255.1 GCA_021805275.1 Pseudomonadota bacterium | reverse complement strand
GACAGCCGCATAGAACGCGTCGCCAGCGCGCAGAAAGGATTCGGTTCCCACCGTCAGCGCCGTTGCCAGCAACGACCCTAGATCCATTTCGGTGATGAGCGGAGAGTGCAGGAGGCCGTCAGCCAAGTCGCGACCCCGCCCGGCATCGCGCAGCCGGCGCGAGAGCGCGCAGGCGACCTCGAGCCTCGCGATGGCGGGAAGGGCGATGGGATCGCGCCGGCGCATGGCCGCGTGGAGAAACGTGCGGCTTGGGGTGGACAGTGTGTCGGCTGCGTCGGCTGCGGAGACCCAGACGCTGGCATCGACCACCAGTGCCGTCACTTCGCCGTCCTTCGGTGATTCTGGCGGTTGCGGTCGGCGATCAGGATCTCGCGTGCGGAAGGCCCGCGAGGAGCGGCTCGCACGGCTTTGTCGGCCGCAGCGAGCCAGGAGTCCAGCCAAGTCTCGGCGGGAGGGGCCTCCGGGCGTGATTCTTCCTTCTCTCCCAGCCAGTGCCGGTACAGCTCCACGGTGATCTCGCGCACCGGCTTGCCGAGCAGGGCGCTCTTGGCCTTGACCTTGCGGTACAGCGTATCCGGGATATCGATGGTTGCCTTCATGACAGCAGGATAGCTGTATTACCATATTCCTGTCAATCCGGCTCTTGCGAGACTCTGGCCCACGTCTTACCCGAGCGACGAACAGAAGTGCATGCCTTTCTAGGCAATTGCAAAGGCAGCCATGTTGTCTCGGCCGCAAAAAGCACCGGTCCTACCAGGAGGCACCAACGAGGACACCCCGACGGGGCTCGCTCCAGCGTCGGCAACGCCTGCTTGATCGTCAGCCCGCCGCCCAAAGCCGGCGCCACCGCGCGCCTGACTCGTAGGTCGAAATGGTAGTGCCGGTCGATGAGTGCGTTGTGAAGGGACTGCCGACCGGATGACGCGCAGTGCGCTAGGGGCGGCGAGAATGCCTGTGCGTCAAAGCGCAGACACGATCCGCCCCGTGTCGGCCAGTACCGCATAACGCTGGCGAGCGCGTATCCTGGCATTCTCGTAATACGCAGTCACGAGCAGCGGCTTGCGCCGCGGCGGCTACAGGATGGAAACGTCGTTGGTGGCGGTATCTCCGGAACCGGTTTTGTCGCCTTCGCGCCAGTCGGACGGCAAGCCGGCGCGCAACGAATTCGCACCGGTTTGGCAATGTCGCAACCAATCCGTCAGTCGCTCACGCGATCCGTTCGTCAGCGCAGCGCAGAGGAATCGCGAAGAGAAATTGCGCTACCGGGCGCGTGGTGTGGCGCCAAGCCACACGATGCTCATCCGGTCGGCGGGTCGCTCGCAGCTGACCGGGTGCGAGCAGCGGGCTCTGGATGTTGACTATGCATGCCGCTCTCTGCCGTCTTCTCGCCGGCAGCCGCCTCGACGATTCGCGCGTGGGTACTGAACCCGTAGGCGGGCTCGAACCGGTGAACGTGATAGACGGGCCGGTGCAGCAGGTCAGTCGGATAGTCGCCCTTGCGCAGAGAGGTCGCGGTGCAGGGTGCCACCATGACTGGAATCCGACCGATGCGACCTGCGGTCGAGCGATGAACGTGGCCACAGAAGACGGCAACCACCCGCGCCGATTGTTCAAGGACTTGCTGCAGCCTCGCCATATCTTCGGCTGTTGCGAAATTGAGAGGATCCGGTCCGACTGTGACCACGTACGGCGGATGGTGCATGAACACCGCAGTCGGCTTGGTCTTCTCCGCGTTGATCAGCTCGGTCAACTGCCGGGTGTGCTCCGGCGCAAACGCGCCCTTGTTGCTGCGCGTGGTCACGGTATCGACCGAGATCAGCCGGACCGGAAAGTCCTCGACAGCATAATCGAGGCAGTCTGATCCCGAGGCCAGGCATGCCCAGCCGCAGAAAGCCTGGCGCAGATTTTCCCGGTCATCCCGATTTCCGGGGGCGACATAGACGGGTGCTCGGGCGTTTCTAAGAAGCGATGCCACCCGCTCATAATCCACGGGCCGTCCGCCATGGGCGATATCGCCGGTGTAAATGATCACATCCGCCGGTGGGTCGAGCGCATTGATATCCGCAATCGTGCGGGCAAGATCTGATGCTCTGCGCTCGGCGTCGGGCGCGTCGTGCGCAATGTGAGTGTCTGAAATCTGCGCGATGATCATTGGGGCCCTAACCGTGGTCCGGCGTCACGCGGCATTGCCGACGCGGATTGCCGTATCGAGTCCGAAAGAACGCTTCGGGTGGGTCCGCGCTAGCGCAAGCCTGCTGCAAGTCTTACGACTTCTCGCGTTGCAGCGCGCTGCCGGCCGGAATTTCGCGTCATGCACCCGACACACTGCCCCTGGGCCGACAGGCGCCTCAGCGCTCAACTTGTAGTATCCCCACGTCGGCCGGTCGGCGCAACAGCTCTCTGAGGCGCATCGGTTGTGGGATTGCCCGCCCTGACAGCCGGAGGGGGCGAGGCGGCCGTGCGTTGCCGGCAGGCCGGCAGTTCGCGCGTACGGGCCGTTGTCAACCGTGCATCATTTCTGGGCGGATGCTCCTTGCTCGGCTTGCAGGCTCGCATAATACTCCCTGAGGATCGCCACCACTTCAGGCCGGCTGAATTCAGGCGGAATATCGACTCCCGTGGAGAGCATTTCACGCTGGCGCGTGCCGGAAATCGCAATATGGTCCTGCGGGTCGTGAGGGCATGTTCGCGCCGTCGCCATGCCGCCGCACCTACGGCAGTAGAAGGTGACGTCGAGCTTCAGCGCCTGCGTCTCCAGGGCGCCCTCCCACAGTTGATCAAAAATGCGGTGCGCATCAAACGGACCGTAATAGCTGCCGACGCCCGCGTGGTCACGCCCGACGATCAGATGCGAGCACCCGAAGTTCTGGCGGATAAGGGCGTGCAGCAGCGCCTCGCGCGGACCTGCGTAGCGCATCTCGATCGGATAACCCGCCTGGATCAGCGATTCCGGACGGAAATAATGATCGACCATGGCCTCAACCGCCCGGGTGCGCACCTCGGCGGGAATGTCGCCGGCCTTGAGCTTGCCGAGGACCTGGTGGATGAAGACTCCGTCGAGCACTTCCACGGCGATCTTCACAAGATACTCGTGGCTGCGGTGCATCGGATTTCGCGTCTGAAACGCAGCGACACGCGACCAGCCTCGCTCGAGGAATAGGGCGCGCGATTCGGCCGGCCGAATGTACAACTCCGGGTAACGCCGCGGGTACTCGCCTTCGCTGAGCGCCATCACGCGGCCGGCGAGATTGATCTCGCCCTGGTGCAGCACCTTCGCGACACCAGGGTGTTTCGCGTCGGTGGTGCGGTACACGTGCTCCGCCTCGAACGTCTTGTCGATCCGATATTTCTCCTCCACCTCCATGACGGCGAGAATCTCACCGCTTTGTGCTTCGGTGAGCGCAACTTCGTCCCGGACATGGATGTGCTCGGCCAGTTCGTGATGCACAGACAGCGTGATCGGAATCGGCCAGAACAGACCATCGGTCAATTTCATCTCGAGGCACGAGCCGCGCCAGTCATCATATCCCATGAAGCCATCGAGAGGCGTATACGCTCCCATGGCCAGCATCAGCACATCCGAGACCGCGCGGGAGTCGAGCGGGACCTCTCTGAGGCGCTCGGCCCGCTTCAGTTCCTCGGCCCGCTCCATCAGTGGCAGCAGAAGAGGCTTCACCGATACCGAGCCGTGCGGCGGAACGAGTTGTGACATGCGAGGCCTCGCGCGAAGCCGCGCGATCAGTCGATGATGTGGTACACGGGAGCCTTCTCCATGTCCCAGCGGCCGGATTGCCGGTCGTAGCGGGACAGCGTGAAGCAGTGCCAGTCCTTGTCGTCGAGCTTCGGATGATCTGCCCGGTAGTAATAGCCGGGCCAACGCGTCTCCTGCCGGAACAGGGTGTGCTGCGTTACGCATTCAGAGGCCAGGAAACGATGTTGCAGCTCCCAGGCGCGCTGCAGCTGGTGCAGATCCGGTGCCCCGAGGTACGCGAGATCCTCCTTGAGCATGCCGAGCAGCTCAAGTCCCCGGGTGAGCAGCGGTTCATTGGTCGTGTAGTGAGCGCTGATGCCGCCAACATACTCGTCCATGATCTTCTCCAGCCGCTGCAGGCCGCTCAGCGGTAGGAGATAGCTCGGCGAGACGGTGCCGGCGACGATCTCATTGCGTCCAACGCGGTAAGTCTCCAGCGGCTGAAATACAACGCGGCGCAGCTCCGTGTATTCCTTCTCACTGACTTCGGGGCCGTTGTTGCCAAGGTCGTTGATGTAGCGGACGGCCGCCTTCGCGGCAATCCGGCCCTCGGTGAAGGAGCCGGATGAGAACTTGTGGGCCGTGCCGCCGATGGTGTCGCCGGCGCCGAACAGCCCCTCGACTGTCATCATGCGGTTGTAGCCCCATTGGTATTCCGACGGCGCATAGTCCTCCGGGCCGCTCGCCCAAGCGCCCGAGCAGGTGGCGTGAGAACCCATGACGTAGGGCTCGGAGGTCGTGAGTTCGGGATTGACTTCCTTTGGATCAATGTTCTGCGATGCCCAGACCACGGCCTGACCGACGGTCATGCCGAGGAAGTTCTCCCAGCCGACAGTCTCCTTGTGCGGATCCTTGAATGCCTCCCGGGTCACCATGCGGATGGGGCCGCGACCGGCCTTGACCTCCTCGAGCAGCGCATGGTTGCGCAGGCAGGTCGGGACCGGGTGGTGATTGACGTAATCGCCGACCATTTTCTCGATGGAGTCGCGCCAGAACGCCTCGTAATCCTGTCCGTACGCGTTTTGGGTATACGTCTTCAGATGCAGGAAGTAGGCCCCTACGGGACCGTATCCGTCCTTGAAGCGCGTCAGGACGATGCGATTCTCCATCTGCGTCATCTTCGCGCCGGCGAGAATCGGCAAGGCATACGCGGAGGCACTGCTCCACGGGGCGTACCACGTGCGTCCCATGCCTTCGCCCACCGCGCGCGGCTTGAAGATATGCGACGCGCCGCCGGCGGCGACGATGACCGCTTTGGCACGAAAGACGTAGAAATCTCCGGTGCGCACATTGAAGCCCACAGCGCCCGCGACCCGGTTCGGGTGCTTGGTGTCCATGAGCAGGTGGGTCACCATGATGCGGTTGTAGACCTCACTGGCGGCCTTGCGCGCGGCTTCGGCGACGATGGGCTTGTAGCTCTCGCCGTGGATCATGATTTGCCATTTGCCCTCGCGCTGGTATCTGCCGGTCTTGGGGTCTTTCATCATCGGCAGACCCCACTCCTCGAACTTGTGCACGGTTGCATCGACATGACGGGCAATGTCGTAACCGAGATCCTCGCGCACCAGTCCCATGAGGTCGTTGCGCGCATAGCGCACGTGATCCTCGGGCTGATTCTCGTTCCAGTGCATGCCCATGTAGCAGTTGATCGCATACAGGCCCTGGGCGACGGCGCCGCTGCGCTCGATATTGGCCTTCTCGACGCAGACGACCTTCAGGTCCCGGCCCCAATACCGCGATTCATAGGTGGCACCGCATCCGGCCATCCCGCCGCCGACAACGAGAATGTCCGAATCGACAAAAATGGTCTTTCGGCTCATCACACCAACCCCTTCTTAAAGCGAGTGCTCGGGAGTGTCGGCAAAGTGGCGACCTTGAGCGCCTCAGGTTCGTGGGCGAGCGCCTGCGAACGCATGGCTGCCGAATCCGGCGGCGGGTAATCGGACGGACCCTTGATCGATCCCCACGGCGTGGTTCTAATTGGTGAAACGAAATTCTTCTCGCGTCCGTCGCGGAATTTGATCCGCCACGACACGGTGGCCTTTTCCTCCTCGCGCAGCACCCGCACGCTGTGTCCGAGCGGTGCGAAGTCCGCGTAGCCGCGGCAGTCGATGGCTTGCTGCGGACACGCCTTCACGCACGAGTAACATTCCCAGCACATGTTCGGCTCGACGTTGAAGGCGCGACGGTAGGTCGGGTCGATGTGCATGATATCGGACGGGCAGATATCGACGCAGTGCCCGCAACCGTCGCAGCTCGTCATGTAGACAAACGTGGGCATTGACGATGCTCCTCAGTAATGATGCGGCGCGCGGCGGGTACTGCCGAATGTCGCGGGACGATCGGCTGGTGGTGGCAGATTGCGCCGATAGCCATTGGCCTGCTCGATGCGTCTTTGAAACGCTGCGGCGGGCTTGTAGAACATGTGGGCGAACTTGGACCACGGCACCGATCCGAACAGCATCGTGCTGGCGATGATATACAGGCTGAAGAAGGCGCCGGCCCAGAGCGGATGATCGGCACTCTGGCAGACCGACCAGAGCAGCGCGGACGTCGCGCTCGCCAGCAACGAGACGATGAACAGGTCAGCCCGAACCAGTGCGAAGCGCGAGTGACCTTCCGCGGCGACGTCGACCCGCAGCAGAAGCCAGAACCAGTAGCCACCCAGGCAAATCAACAGAGCGCCGAGGTGCCAGAGCTCACTCACAACGGCGGGGGCTGGCGTTGCTGAAGTCGGATAGGCGAAGACCAGCAGGGCGGTGGCGATGACGTAGAGCAGAAAGCCGTACATCAGCAGCAGATGACTGATCCTGCGCCAGGGGTTGCAGAACTCGCCGGCAGCCAGACCCGTGACGAGGATGGTTCCGGCTGCCGCCGCAATGAGTTCTCCGCCGCTGACTTGGCGTGTTGCGCGGGATTTGACGACCTGCCGATGCTGAAAGAAGTATTTGGCGCTTCGCTTGTGGATCACATCGATGAGCGTGCCGCAAAGAACCAACAGGACCATCGCCCCGACATAGATCTGCATCGCTATGGGCGGTATGGATGCGGGAAGCGCAGCGAACGGATTGGACGTAAGCACTGGCGGACTCCCAGAAAGAGCATCGGTTTTCTTCAGCGCCTTGCGGGTTCACTATCCGCGTGCGGAATCGCAACGCCCCCAAGTGAAAAAACTTTATCCCTGGGCGAGTCGGTTAGCAATAATCGTTTTAATCGATATAATGTATTATTGTCATAGTTACGGTGAATTAATCGTGACGTTGGACCAACTGTGTGTCTTCGTGGAAGTCGCCGAGCGCGGGCATGTCACACGTGCTGCCGAGGCGCTGCATATGAGCCAGTCGGCCGCCTCGGCGGCGATCGCGACACTGGAGATGTCCTATCAAGTCAAGCTCTTCGACCGGGTCGGTCGCGGGATCCAGCTCACCGAGGCGGGACGGGTTTTCCTGCGCGAGGCACGCGCGGTGCTCGACCGGGCGTCGATGGCGCGCGCGGCCCTTCAGGATCTGGCCGGCGCCCCGTCCGGCCCGATCGCGCTGGCCGCGAGCCAGACGATTGCGACGTACTGGCTGCCGCGCAGGCTCGCGGCGTTTCATAAGGCGAATCCTCGGCTGCGGCTCAATGTGGTGATCCGTAACACCCGCGAGGTCGAGAATGCCGTCGTCGAGGGGGAGGTGAGCATCGGACTGGTTGAAGGCCCGACGCAGCATCCGGCGCTGGTCCGCACGCGGCTCGACCACGATCAGATGGTGTTGGTGGTGGCTGGCGATGGGGCGCCGCGACCCGTGAACCGCGCCGGACGGATCGATCTGGGCGCGTTCAACTGGGTGATCCGCGAGCCCGGATCGGGCACGCGGCGAGGCCTCGAGGATCTGGCGGCGCGGGAGGGTCTGACGCTCGATGACCTGAACATCTTTCTCGAGCTGCCGGGCAACGAGGCCGTGCGCGAAGCCGTGGAAGCAGGCGCCGGCGCGACGATCATCTCGCGCCACGTCGTGGCTTCGGCCATCGCGGCCGGAACGCTCACCGAGATCCCGATGGAGTTGCCGCAACGGGAATACGCGCTGGTGCGTCACCGCGACCGCCATGCGACACCGGCGCAGAAGGCGCTCGTCGCGCACCTAACCGGTGAGAGCGCCGCACAGTGAGCCGTGCCCGGCGCGGCGCGCAGATCGATCTGCACTGTCATGCCGAAGTCGGACTCGCTGGTCGTCAGCAGCGGCGCCGCAGCGGCGAGACCGGCGCGGGGCGGCGACGTCGCCATCCGGACGATGATCACCTTTGCCGCTGTCGCTCGCCTTCTCGCAGCCATTGGGTTCCCGCTGACTCGATCGTTTGAGAGTATGGATTGTCTGTCCGCGGAACGGCCCGGGGCGCGATCGGGCTGCTGCGGCGCGGGTCTGCCGTGGCGCCCCGGGGCGCTCGTGCGGCACCGCCAAGAATGGAGCGTTCATGTCGAGCCGAACGACGATCCAGACTGATCTGACTCGCCGCCGTTTCCTGACTCAGGCGAGCGGTGCGTCGCTGGGCACGCTCGGGGCAACTCGAGCGCTCGCAGCGGCAGTATGGGCCGGTAGCGGTGCCACGGCGCTGAGCGATCTGGCCTCACGCACGGGGGTGCACGCCGTGGGCGCGCTGAGGTGCGGGGAAGTGACGGCAGAGGAATATGCCCACGCGCTGCCGCCTCGATGCGCTGAGGGGGGCGAGCCTTAACGCCTTCATTACGTTGCACCCGGAGCACGTGCTGGACGCGGCGCGCGCGCGATTGGGTCTGCTGCATGGTCTGCCGATTCCGCTGAAGGACAGCGTGAATACCCACGACTACCCAACGACGGCCGGGACGCCGGCGCTACGCTACTTTCGGCCGCGCGAGGATGCCCCGCTGGCGCCGACCCTGCGCGCCGAGGGCGCCATCGTGCTCGGCAAGAACAACATGCATGAGCTCGCCCGGGACTACACCAGCAACAACCAGGCCTACGGCGCGGTGCACAACCCGTACGACCCGAGCCGGATTCCCGGCGGCGGCAGCGGCGGAACCGCCGCGAGCATCTCTTACCGGATGGCCCCGCTCGGGGTCGCGGAGGATACCGCGGGCTCGATCCGGGTGCCGGCCGCGCTGCGCGGGATTGCCGGCTTCCGGCAGACGACGGGCCGATATCCGAGCTCCGGAGTCGCGCCGGCCTCGCCGCTGTTCGATCAGCTCGGTCCGCACGCCCGCGCGGTCGAGGATCTGCTGCCGTTCGATTCCGCGCTCACCGGCACTGCGTTCGCTGCTTCCCCACCGTCCCTGAAGGGCGTGCGTCTCGGGGTCATTCGTCCGGACTTTTGGACGGATCTGGATCCGCAGGCGCAGCGGATCACCTCAGGCGCCCTCGAGACGCTTCGCAAGTCGGGCGTCGAACTCGTGGAGGGAGACCTTGCGCAGCTGCACAAGCTCATCGCACGAAGCACCGACCGGGTGACGGACCACGATTTCCGCCCCGCCGTGACGCGCTCCCTCACCGAGTACCATACGGGACTGACGTTTGATGAGCTCATCGCGCAGGCGAGCCCGGACATTCCTCGCACGATCGGGCTATGGTTGAAGCCGGGCCGGCCGGATTTCCTGACGGACGGACAGTACGAGCAGATCGTCAAGGTGTACTTGCCGGCGCTGAAGACGATGTATCGGCAGTACTTTGAGCGGACCGGCGTTGCGGCGATCGTCTTCTCGGCCATGACTGTGCCGGCACCGCCGATCGAGGCCTCGGCGCGGGAGGAAGACAGGTCTGTCGAGGTCGCGGGTCGGCGGATGCTGTTCGATAGCGCCACGAGTCGCAACGTCGCGCCGGGCAGTACGGCGGGCCTGCCCGGGGGCTGGTGCTGACCCGCGAAGGATTGCCGGTGTCGCTGGAGTTCGACGGGCCGTCAGGGACCGACCGGGGGCTTCTCACGCTCGGCCTCGCGCTCGAGGCGGAACTCGGCAGGCTGCCGCCGCCGGCCGTAGGTTCGAGGAGGTAGCGCTGCGATCAGCGGTGCGCGACCCACACCGGGGTCCTGCCGCAGATGCGGGGCCGATCGGTCAGAAAGGGTCAGGGGAGATCGTCAGCCGGAGCTGTGGCACAGCACCGGCCTTGCGGCCTGGTCCCTGGCCACTCATTCGCGGGGTCTGCCACCCCTGGCTGCAGCAGCCAGGGGTGGTGACTCAACAGGTCTCAGTAGCGGCGCGCGCCGCCGCCGCCACGATTGCCGCCGCCCGAGCGCTCACGCTCCTGGGCTTCGTTCACCTTCAGGGCACGCCCGTCGAAATCGGTGCCATTCAGCGCCTGCATGGCGCGCGAGGCATCGGAGGTCGACATCTCCACGAAGCCGAAGCCGCGGGGCCGGCCGGTGTCACGGTCCGAAATCAACGAAACCTTCTCGACCGTTCCATGCTTCGCGAACAGGGCATGGACGGCCTCTTCGGTCGCCGTGAACGGGAGATTTCCAACGTATAACTTGGTCACTAGAGAATACTCACAATAGATAACGATGAGAGGGGCAGGTCTTGCTGCCTCCTGGTTCGGACGCTTTGCGAGGGTGGCGGACAAGGCCGGAATTGCGCCGGGCGGCGCTGCGGACCGAGACAGTCAAGCCGAAAAGATACGAGCCGAGTAATACATTACACGAGTTCCCCGGGGGTGTCGAACTTTCGCTGGACCTGACGTCCTGGGTCGGGCGTTGCCTTGTGATCAGCGGCCGGAAGGCGCACTCTCGGAACACGCATTCCATGCCGGCCGGTCGCGGAAAGTCTCGTGGCCCGGTATCGCGTTCGGCTACGTTCCCCGGGGGCGCTATGAATCTTACGTTGTTCGACGCATTCGGTCGGTATGGCGCCAAGCCTGGCAACCGCCAGAACAGTCTCTCGGCGATGGCGCACGACGGGGCCATGGTGCTCAACTGCCTGCCGGCCCATTTCTGCCACCCGGCCCGGGGCGTGCTGCGGTACGAAGCTAAGCTCTCGGCCGTACAGGCGAAATCCGAGGAGCTGGGGGTGCTGGGACGGCACCTGACGGAGGCCCGCGACAACGACCGACCGGTGCGTATGATCGTGCGGTCGCTGGCGTCGCAGACGAGCCGCGTGAAGCGGGTCGGCTACCATGTGCGACCGGATCTGCTTGGCAAGGTCATTGCGTTCGACGGCGACCACTTCATCGTGGACTTCACCCGGCCGGAGTCTGAGTCCCGCGAGGCACCGCCCAGCCGCCGCAAATAGCGCCCCGGTCACGGGGCCGATGCGGCTGTGCCCGTCACGGTGTAGTGAAGATGCAGACGGCAGGGTCGCTTGGCGTCTGCGCCGCCCGCCCGTAGGCCCCCGCACGACAACTGACCCTCGCCTCGAAGGGAGGGGGTCTGCAGGGCGGCGGTGACGGCCGCCGTCATGTCGAACTGGCCGTCGCAGTCGGCATAGGGGCAGGGGAACACGAAGTACGCCCGTGCAGGCGGGTGCAGCCGGTGCATCTGCGGCACCGGTATGACGCCCGCCGGCGCCTCGAAGCACAGTTCGAGCTGCAGCTGAGCAAGTGCCGGGAACAGCGTGCGCAGAACGGGTGCTGCGGCCCGGTCGCGGCGCAGCTGAAGGGAGCGATCCGCGGGGGCCTCCGCGCTGGAACTGCGAGTAAATTTCATGTTCCGCTGTGCGGAGTCGAAGACTCGGTCGGTGCGGGGGCATCCGGATCGGATGCAGGCGGCTGCCCGTCGACAGCGGGGCGCTCCGTGCGGCGTTGCTGCTTCTCGAGCTGACGGGCTTTGCGGGCGACTTCCTTCTGGCGGCGGGCCTGCTGGTAATTCGTTCGCGCCATGGGTGCTCCGGCGTTGCGGTGGGGCCCCTGCAGTGAAGGTGCAGTTCAGGTCACGAGCGGCACTCGCGCGCGCGGCGGGGCCGAGATCCGCGAGGCCCACTGACTGTACCCCAAACGCCGGTGCCGAGGCAGATCATTGCGCGGCACGGTGCGCTGCCGGGAGCGGTGGCGGTGGGGCCTGAGCGCCTCGCCGGGGCGCGCCAGCGGACGAGTTCGACGCTCGGAATATCGCCGTGCCGGCGGCCGGCGAGGCACCGCTGGCCTCGGCCTGTTGCACGCACCAGGCGGTGAGGCCGGCCAGTACAAGGGTGACGGCGAAGGCCAGAGCTGCGATTCGCTTGGTCCGACGCACGAGCTGGATGCCATCGAACGGGGCGATCAGGAAAGGCTGCCCGTGGGTCGGCTGGCCGACGACGCTGCGGCGGGACCCGGGCGTGCCGGCATGGGCCTGAACCTGCGCCCGGGCCGCGCTGCGGGCCGCTTCCCACTCCGCCATGTCGAGCTTGCCGTCGTGGTTGCGATCGAAGCGCTGGAGCAGCTCGGCGGGGTGCCGCTTCCACTCCGTCAGCGTGGTGCGGACGTCCTCGTCGATCGACTCGACGTCCGAGTGCGAGCGCAGATCCCCGAGGACGGTCACCCGTGCGCCGCTCGTCAGGAGTCGCTCCGTGTAGCGGTACGGCAGCTCGGCGGAGCCGAGCGTCTGGACCGAGGCGGTCGGCGGTGTGTCCGGCAGGGGCGCCGAGCCGTGCCACACGTTGTGCGTCGTCGGGGTGATGTCGGCACCGACCGGACCGACGAGACACTCCCCATCGGCATCCCGGAGCACGAAGGGGCTGACACTCGTGGCCCGTTCGCGGACGCCCCAGCTGCTCCCCCCGTCCCGCGGCGGCACTGCGCTGCTCGACCTGGTAATCCCACCAGACGCAGCGCCGACGGGTGAGGGGCGCGATGAGCTCGCCGTCCTCGGGCGAGGGCGCCAGGGAGCCCTCCAGGTGGACATAGCCCTGCGCGGCGGAGCGGATCTTCGCGAGCGGGGTGTCGGCGGCAAAGCGGTCCCGGCGCACGAGGCGCAAGAACTGCCAGCCGCTGTACAGTGTTGCCGCCGCGCCCATCGCGGCGAGCAGCCAGAACCCCGGCTGTGACGGCCCGGGTGGACTCATTTGCCGAAGGCGAGCCCCAGATCGACGTCGGCGGTCTGCGCCGCGCTGAACTTCAGGGTGCTGGCTTGCTGGAAATGACACAGGCCGGCCATCACCGCGTCCGGGAATGTCTCGATGCGCACGTTGAGCGCGGTGACCGCATCGTTGTACATCTCGCGCCGGTCCGCGATGGCCGTCTCAAGAGCGCTGATGCGACCCTGCAGCGTGCGGAACATCTCGTTCGCCTTGAGGTCCGGGTAACGCTCGGCGAGCGCGAACAGGTTGGCAAGTCCACTGCGCAGCGCGCCCTCTGCGGTGCTCAGCGCCGCGACGTTGTTGGCCCCCCGGGCGGACTCGACGCCAGCCCGGGCGCGAATCACCTGCTCCAGAGTCTGCTGCTCGTGCTGCATGTAGCGCTTGCAGACATCGACCAGCTTCGGCAGCTCGTCGTGCCGCTGCACGAGCAGCACGTCGATGTTCGACCAAGTGAGATTCACCTCGTTGCGCGCGCGGATCAGGCCGTTGTAGAGCGTCACGGCGTAGCCGAACAGCAGGGCGAGGATCACGACGAAGACGGTGGTGGCAACCATGCAACTTCCCTTGGCGCCGGCCGGATCCAGGGCGGGTGCGCCTGCCGGGATTTCAGCCGTGCGCCGGGGGTTTCGCCACTGCGTCCTGTGCAAAATGTGGCGCGGATAGCACTTTTTAGGCGCGGCGGGCTGGTTTGGGCATCACCGCTGCAACCGGGCGGCAGCCGCGCGCCGCTGGCAGTGGCCTGGCTGTGCCTGGACCGGCCCTAGTGCGGATGATCGTGATCCCATTTCGCCAGAAAGTTGATCAGCGAGATCAGCTGTGGGAACCCGCCGGCCTGCGGCGGACCGGTGCGGTAGCGGCCGTCGACGATGAGCGTCGGTGTGGCGTCGATCTCATAGGTGTGCATGATCTGCTTAGCCTTCTGCAGCTGGATCTGCACGTCGAACGAATGGTAGGCCGCCGCGAACGCCGAGGCGGTGATGCCGTGGCGCTCGGCGAAGGCCTCCTGCAGCGCGAGATTCTGGCCCGGGACCTTGCTGAACATCACCGTCTCCGTGCCGTCCTGCTGCTGCAGGCGGTGCAGCGTGTCGAAGGCCGTTCCGATGAGGTCGGCGCGACCGAGCGCCTCCAGCGTATAGAAGAGCCGCGCATGCGCCTCGCGCAGGCTGTCCCACATCACCGGAACCCGCACGAACTGCACGTACGGGGGCAGGCTCTTGCGCCACGCGCGTACGTACGGCTCGAAGGCGTAGCACACCGGACAGCCAAGCCAGAATACCTCCAACACCTGCACCTTGCCCGGCGGTGCGCCGGTGGGTTCAGCGGGCGAGAGCACCGTGAAATTGGTCCCGGGCGTCCAGAGGCGGCTGTGCGGCAACAGCGCAGCGCCGCCCGGAGCGCCGAACGTTCCAGCCTGCGCGCTCGTCGTGGCGGCCGCGGCCGGCTGCGCATGCGCAGCGTCGCAGCCGCAGAGCGTCAGGAGCAATGCGAGGCCAACGGCCAGTGTGCGGGTCATGAGCGGTCCCTTTCTCAGTGCATCATGCAGCTCGGCGCAGGTCCGCCACCGACGAGTCGGTGCGGTGCGCCATCTCGGTCTGCCATGAGCATGCACCGGGCATTGCCGGGTGCGCAAGCGCTCGCGCTCGAGCAGCCCGCGCCCGTCACCGGCCAGCCCGACGGCCGTTCGGGCGTGAGGTGAGGCGCGCGTCACGGCGCGCGAAGACTCGGCCGTCCCGCCGGTGTGCGCGCCGTGCGCCCTGTGCGCTACGCCACGAGCACAACCGTGATCGAGGTTCCCGGCCAGACGGTCAACTCGTTGGCGCGCGCCGGCTGAGCGCCGGAGGTGAGCGGCAGGACGAGGCGGCCGCTGTGGCCGAGCTGGAGGCTGTTGATCGGTTCTCGGGTGTTCATGGGTTGAGTGTCCTCGAGTGGGGGAGCAGGGGGAGGGTCGGTCCGGCAGCGGTCGGTGTGTTTGGGGCGACAGGCCGGTAGCGGGGGATGGTGGGGGCAGGCGGCCATGGCTGTCTCACGCCGCATGCGGCGTCAGCGGCGCCGGCAACGATGCTTCATGCGCGCTGCGGCCTGTCACCCAGCCGTGTCGCTCGGGGTGACTGATGCCGTAGGCCTTGCCCGGAATACGCGCCGCGCCCGCGCGCTGCGAGATGGACAGGTCTTCCACGCGCACGCCGAGGAGCGCGGCGCTGGCGGCGTCAGGCTGCGCGGTGCGGCAGGGCGGAAGGTACAGCGTGCTGAGTGCGTTGATGTCCTGCTCGGCCAGCCGGCCCAGCGCCGCGACATGCAGCACCGGGGCGACGTTGTCGTACGCGGACGCCTGGTAGAGGACGACCTCGTGATCGGACGGATAGGTCTGCAGCAGAGTGTCGACGAGGGCCTGGAGATTCTCCCGGCGGGGCGCCGGCTCCGGGGTGAGCAGCCCGACCACTCCGATCTGCCACAACACCAGCGGGATGCGCGCATCGATCGTGGGTTTGAACAGCATGAAGCCCGTCGCCTCGTAGGTCTGCAGACCCGGCAGCGCCGGATCGAAGCCCAGGTCGGCGAACATCATGTCCTCGGCGGACACCCCGGGCAGCATCTTTGCCTGGTAGCCCTCCGTGCGCGCCCGCACGATCGACTCGTGCGAGGGGTACACGAACACCCCGGGATGACCGTAGAAGGCCGCGCACACGCGCCGGCCGGCACGTACAGGCCGCAGGATGGCCTCCACCATGTCCTGGTAGGCCCACAGGCGCGGCTTGCCGGTGCCGTGCTCGTAGTGCGGCTTGAGGCATTCGGCCGACCGGTTAAGTCGCCTCACGAACGCCTCGGTGTGCGGATCGGTCACCAGATAGAAGACCTTCTCGGCGGTGTAGAGGCAGTACTCGGCTTCGCGCGTGAGTTGGCTGACCGCAGTGATTCCGGTGCCGACCACCGTCAGTGTTCCGCTCATGGGAGCCTCGCGTGTGGATGCGGATGAGTGCGATACGGGCGATACGGGGCGCACCGCCGGCGGTTCGATGCGCCCGCGCGCGGTGCGGTGCAGGGAATCGAGACGGCCGTGCGCGTGCGGTCCGGTGCGTCGACAGGTTGTTGCCGGGGGCAGGGCCCGGTCCTAAACTCGACAGGTCCAAAAACCAACCGGCGCATACGCTCGAACTCGCCCCGGCGGCCGCGCCGCGGCAGTCCCAGGAGTCGCAACGCCGCGCGGACCAGGGCCTGACGGGCATGTTCGACGGGGGTTTCGGCGTTACGCGAGACCATGAGGATATGAGACGCTCCAAGTCGTCTTATGGGGAGGCGGGGAACAACGAGATCGTCCCTGCTTGCGTCGGTTTCGTCCCTCCACACCGGGCGCAGCACCGCGCCGGGCTGCAGCAGGGTGTCACGCTGGGGCAGGTGAACCGTGAGTGAGCGCCGGCGCGTCTCGCTGCTCATCATCAGTGGCTTCTGGATGTATGTCGCAGCGGCCGACAGCCTGAGCGCCCAGAGCCTGCAGTCCGCACTCGACGTCCTGCACGTATCGCACTTCTATGCGCCCTGGGGACCACAGCTGCTGCAGCACCTGCTCCTGTACCCGGTGCTGCTCGGCTGCCTGTGGGCCTCGCGGCGTATCGGCTGGACGCCGCTCACGCGCCGGGTGGGACCGCAGCTGCTGCTCGGAATCGCCTTCGCGGGGCTCGCGGCACCGTGTCTGGTGTTGGGTGATGTACTGGCCGGAGATCTCGCGGCCGCACCGCACGTGCAGGTGAATTCCATGGCGCAGGCCGCCGCGCTTGCCGCGCCGGTGTGGTTGTCGAGTCTGATGGAGTTCCTGCTCACCTATGGATTCGCCATTGCGCTGGTGCGGGGCTTTGAGCTGTATCGCTCGCTGCGGGATGCGGAGATCCGTTCGGCCTGCCTGGAGCGCGGGCTTGCGACGGCACGGCTGGCTGCGCTGCGCGTGCAGCTCTCGCCGCACTCGCTGTTCAACCTGCTGCACACCATTCATGGTCAGATCGACTGGGACCCGCCCGCCGCGCGCACCCTGGTCGTGCGGCTCGGAGAGCTGCTGCGCCGTCTGCTCAACGCCAGCGAACGCGAGTTCTGGCGCCTCGAGGAGGAACTCGCGCTGGCGCGTCTGTATCTGGAGGTGCAGCAGCGGCGCTTCGCCGAGCGCCTGCAGGTGAGCGTTCCGGGCGCCGAGGAACTGCGCGAGGTGTGGGTGCCGAGCCTAATTCTCCAGCCCCTGGTGGAGAACGCGGTGGCGCACGGGTTGGCCGGTCAGTCCGGGATCGTGACGGTCGAGGTGCAGGTCGAGGCCACCGAGGCGCACCTGACGTTGCGTGTCATCAACACCATGGCGGTGCCGGTGCCGGGACGCTCCGAGGGCATCGGCCTGCGTAACGTGCGCGAGCGGCTCGCCATTCACTTTCCCGGCCGTGCGCAGCTGCTGGCCGGGGCGGGACCGCCGGGGCGCTGGACGAGTGAGATCCGTCTGCCGCGTCTGCTCGAACTGATCGTGCCGACAACCCGTTAGGAGGCATTGCAATGCTCGAGGTCATTCTGGTCGATGACGAGGTTGCCGGGCGGCGCGCGCTGCGCGAGTACTGCGAGGCGGAGGCGGATTTGCGCGTCGTCGGGGAATATTGCGATGGCCAGACGGCGCTCGAGGCCATCCGGCGCACGCCGCCGAACCTGATCTTCCTCGATATCAAGATGAAATCGATGGATGGCATCGCACTGGTCCGCTCGCTCGAGCGGCGCACACCGCCGCTCGTGGTGTTCGTGACGGCCTATGACCAGTACGCCGCCGAGGCCTTCGAGTTGAGCGCCGTCGACTACCTGCTCAAGCCGTTCGATCGGGATCGCTTCGCCGACACGCTGCAGCGGGTGCGGCGGCGTGTGGCGGTCGAAAGCGCGAGCCAACGGAGCGAGGCGCTCCAGGCGGTGATCGAGAAGCTCGAGCACGCCCGCGAGCGGCAGCGCGACGCCCGTCCCCGCATGCTGGTCGGAATCGGCCCCTCTCAGCGACTGCTCGACATCGAGCTGATCGAGGCCGTCAAGGCGGACCGCAATTACGTCCAGCTGATCGTGGGCCGGGAGAGCATCGCGGAGCGCGACACGCTGCAGCAGATGGAGCGCAAGCTGCAGATCCTGCCGATGCTGCGCGTGAGCCGCTCGTGGCTGGTGAACCTCAACCAGGTGCGCGAAATCAGCCGCACATTGCGGGGGGACTTCATCCTCGTGCTCGCCAGCGGCACCACGGTCACCAGCAGCGAGAGTCAGCGCGAGGCGGTGCGCCGGGGCCTGGAGCCCTTCAAATCCCCGCCGCAGTGACGGTAGCCGGAGCCGATAGATTGTGCACGACGGGCGCTCCCCGGTGGTGCACAATCCCGGCTGAGCGCGGTTTCGCCGCGGCCGGCGCAACCCCTCGCAGGCGCCGCGGTGCGTGTCTGGTTCGATGAGGAGCGGCATGATGGTCGATCCGCAAGCGGCCGTGACCGATCCGTATGGCCCCCTCGCCAGCGAGCTGCTGCACCCGCTGCAGAGCGATTTTGCCGTGCTCGCCCCCGAAGCGGTCGGTGAGTTCTACGCGCTCCTGCGCGACACGGACCGCATGCCGCGGGTCATCGCGGCGCTCTCAGCGGCGGAGTTCGCTCAGCTGTGCGGGCGCGAGGCCGAGCACATCCGCTCGATGCTCTCGGCGGACCTCGAGCGCGCGGCGCACCTGCAGCGGGCGCAGCGTGCCGGGGCGGTGCACCAGCTGACCGGCGTGGGCCTGTCGGTGCTGATCGAGGCCTATGCCTTTTACCAGAACCGCCTGTACGGTCTGCTGCAGCAACGCATCGGCGCGAGCGAGACCCGCGAACGGTTGGTGCACCTGATGGCACAACGCCTGCTCTGCGATCTGCAGGGACAGCTGCAGCGGTATGCGAACATCGACGCCGCCAGCGCCGCAGCGTTCGCCGAACTCAATCATCACGTGCTCTCGGCCGAGAACCTTTGCGACCTGGTGCACGGTGCGCTGGAGACCATCGGTGCGCTGCCGGGCAGCATCTGCGCGTTCTTCGCGCGGGTCGACGCCGCAGGGGAGCTGCAGGTCGAGCAGTCCTACGGTGCACCGGCCGAGGCCTACCACCACGCCATGGAGAGCGGCGCGGTACCCCGGCTCAGCGTCGATCCGCTGCTCCCCGCCGGCCAGGGACCCGGGGGGCGCGCCTGGCGCAGCGGGGAGATCGTCGTCTCCGATGCGTGGCTGCGCGAGTCGGACAAAGCTCCCTGGCATGAAATCGGCGCACGCCTGGGCTTTCGTTCGAGCGCCGCGGTGCCGTTGCTCGATGCGCAGGGCCGCTCGATCGCCCTCGTCAGCCTCTATAGCGCCTGGCCGGGCCTGTTCTCCACCGCCAGCATGCAGGGACTGCTGCGTCACGCGCAGCTGCTGCTCAGCGCCGCCGTCGAGCAGCGCATGTCCGCAGCGGTCGTGCCGCTGCGCACGCAGCAGGCGTACCGGCGGCTGCTCGGGGAGCGCCGTCTGGTGTTCCACTACCAGCCGATCATCAACCTGTCCGACGGGCGTCTCGTGAAGCTCGAGGCGCTGGCGCGCCTGCGGGCCGCGAGCGGCGAGCTGATTGCGCCGCAGCGGTTCCTGCCCGCGTTCGGCGCAGACGAACTGCACCGATTGTTCGAACTCGGTCTTGAGCAGCTGGGCACCGACGCGCAGCTGCTCGAGGGCGACGGGATCACGGTCACCCTGGCCATCAATTTCCCCGCCGCGGGGTTTCTGGACCGGCGCTACGAGCGAACCTGCCTGTCGGTGCTACAGCGCTGCAATCTGGCCGCCCACCGCGTGCAGCTCGAGGTGCTCGAGACACCCGACGGGGGGGACTGGACGGCCGAACAGCACGAGGCGCTGAAGTCCCTGCGCGCCGCCGGGGTGCAGATCGCCCAGGACGATCTGGGCTCGGGGCACAGCTCGCTGCTGCGCATGGATCAATATCCGTTCGATGAGGTCAAGATCGACGGCGGTCTGGTGCGCGGGGCGCTGCGCCAGCCGAAGCGGGCCGTGGAGTTCATGCTGTACCTGACTCGCCTGGCGCACGCGTTCGACATTCCGGTGACCGTCGAAGGCCTGGAGAACCTCGGGATTGTCGAGGCGGCCGCGGTGCTGGGCGCGGACCGCGGACAGGGCTACGGCATCGCCCGCCCGATGGCGCGAGAGGAGGTGTCGGGGTGGCTGCGCGGCTACCGCTACCCGGTCAATGCTCGCCGGCCGCGCACCGCCATCGGTGCGATGGCCGCCTACCTGCTCTGGGAGCAGCAGATCGCCGCCATCGAGGATCGACCCGAGCTGGTGGCGCAGTTCGTCGGCGCGCGGGCCATCGTCGATGAGTTCATCCGGGCCAACCCGCTGCACGGCGGCACGCTCGAGCGGCTGCTCAGCCGACATCACCAGCTCGCAACGGCCGCCGGGCGCACCGGTCCGCAGCGCGCACAGGTGCGCGCGCAACTGCTCGATGAGCTCACCGGCCGCTGGCTCGAGGAGGTCCGCACTGCAGGTGCGTGAGGTCCCGCCACCGTCACGCGGACCCATCCAGGCCCTCGAGCGCGGCGACCCCGGCGAAAGCCGGCGCACTGCAGAGCCCCCAGGACTGCGCGACGTGACGGGCGCCCATCCGGCCACCGGCGTTGCGTGGTCCCGATCGGCTCCCGTGCCGTGGCGGTTAAAGCGTGCTGCGGTTGCACTCCGGCGCGATAGCGAGCACGTGCAGCGGGCCGATTGAACGACTCAACGCCGCGCACAAGACCTGTGCGCGAGGACATCTGTGTCAGCCTGTCGCGCCGCCCCGGCCCAGAGGCGAGGCTGCCGAGAGGCAAAGGCGGCGTACGTTGCCGACACATGTTTCGAAACCGATCCACTTGCGGACCTGGTCTCGCATTATCTTTTCCCTTTCAACTCAAGTGCTTGCGCGCCGTGACGCCGATGGCACGTTCGTTGCTTCAGAGGCTGGGGCGCCGGATTTCGGCGCCGCGCATCGGTGAGCGGCGAGGCCGCGCGACGCTGCGTTGAAACCATCCAATTTGCGGAGGTATTTTCCATGACGACCAATCGCTTGATAGCCATGGCGGTCGCCCTGGCGCTGGCGTCGGCATCCGGGCTGGCCCTGGCCAGCACTGGCAACGGCGATGCCAGTAATAGCGGCTCCGGTTCTGCGAATCAAACGCAGACCTTGACCACGAACAAGACGAATACGTCCACCAGCACGAGCACCAGCAGCTACAACCCGACGGTGACGCTGACGAAGAATCTGACGTCAACGGATACCACGACGACGGCAAACACGACCACCAATACCACGACAAACGATACCTGGAATACGACGGTCGCGGCGACATCCACACTGAACGGAACGGTCTCGGACAACTCCGTCTCCGGGGTCGGCAACATGGCCTGGAACACCGGCAATAGCAACGGCGCTGCCGGTGGCAACGGCGGCAGGGGTGGTGCCGGCTACGGCGGCGCGAGCGGCGGTTCGAGCGCGGACATGAACACCAGCGGCGGCAATGGCGCCAAGGGTGCCGTGGGTGCGACCGGCGGGCTGGTGAGTAATGGCAACACGAGCAACGGCGGCGCCAGCAACGGCAGCGCCAGCGCAGGCAATGGCGGTAATGGTGCGAACGCCGTGGGCGCCCGGGGCGGAACCGGTGGCAACGGAGGCGGCGCCAATGGCGGCAATGCCGGTGACTCGTACAACACCGGAACGGGCGGCGCGGGTGCGACGGCCGACGGCGGTATGGGCGCTGTGGGTGCGGCGGGCGGCTATGCCTCAAACGGCGGCGCCAGCAACGGCAGCGCCAGCAACGGCAGCGCGACCGCCGGCGACGGCGGCAGTGGCGGTGATGCCGGCTTCGTGAGGACCTCAAGCGCCGGCGGTGGATCGGCCAAGGGCGGTGCGGCACTTGGCGGTCTGAGTGCCGCCGCCGGTGGCGGCTCCGGCGGTTCGGCCAGCACCGGCGGTGCGGGCTCGAGCGGTACGGGTGGTAACGGTGGTGCGGGCGGAAGCAGCGGCACCGGCGGCGGCTCGACGGCGGGCGCGGGCACGGGCGGTGGCTCGGCCAACACGGTTGCCAGCACGACCACGGGTGGTGCCGGCGGCCTCGGCGGCACAGCCACCAACGGCAGCGCCACGAACGGCAGTGCCAGCAATGGCAGCTCGAGCGCGGGTAATGGCGGGGGCGGCGGCGCCGGTGGCGCAGGTGGCACCGGCGGGACCGGCGGGACCGGCGGCACGTTCACGCCGAACCAGGGAACCGGCGGCAGCGGCGGTGCGGCCTCCGGTGGCGCCGGCGGTCTGGCCTCCAATGCCGGCGGCACGACGGGCGCAGGCGGTTCGGCGGTCAACGGCAGCGCTTCCAACGGCAGCGCTACGGCTTCCCTCGGCAGCGGCGGAGGTGGCGGCAGCGGTGGCAATGGGGGCAGTGGCGGCGCGGGGACCGGAGGTACCCAGAACACCACGACCGGAACCGGTGGCGTGGGCAACGGCGCCGTCGGTGGCGTCGGCGGCGCCGGCGGTACGGGCGGGGCGAACACCGTCACAGCCGGGACGTTCGACATGTCCAACAACATCAATGCCGCCTTCACGAACGGTGCCGGCATCACGGTCGCGAGCCAGAACACTGGCATCTCGTCCCTGGTGCAGCAGAACGTAAACGTGCAGGCGAACATGTCGTTGTCGGCGACAGGTCACTAGCATCAGGCGGCTTCCGGGGCGCAGCGCAGCGTTGCGCCCCGGAAGCTGCGGGAGATGGATATGAATTCGCGCTGTGCCTTTGCCGTGTTTCTTCTCATGATTGGTGCGCTCGGTGCGGCCGGTCGGGCCTCAGCAGGGCAGCCTTCCGGCCCGCTCACTGCGACGAGTGTGGGCCGCGCGCAGGCACCCGCCGCGCGGGTCGCTCCGGCAAAGCCCACCGCGAGCCTCGTGGCGCGGAAAGGCTTGAGGGGCGGCGCTCACGCTCGAGCGAAGCCGCCAGCCCCGAACAGCAAGGTCGAGGCATTTCTCGCTGCGGCGCTCATCAGCGACAAGGAACTCGCCGAGGATCGGGGGGGCACCGAGACCAATACGAACAATGCGACTGGAACCGTCAGCGGAAACGTCGCCTCCCAGCTTACGACGGGCTCGAACATGATCAGCCAGGGCTCGTTCTCGAACTCCTCCGGAATCCCGATCGTCATTCAGAACACGGGTAACAACGTTCTCATACAGAATTCCACCATCCTCAATCTGCAGCTGACCAACCCGCAGTAGCGACATGGCCAGGAGAGTGCTCAGCGTCCTGGCGCTCTGGGCTGCGATGCAGGCGGCGGGCGTGCTCTGTGCCCGCGGCGCCGTGGCGACAGTTCAGGTGAGCGCGCGCGAGTCGCTGTCCCTTGCGGTGCGCACCCTGCAGCAGATGAGGATCGAGCAGGCCTTCGCCCGGACCATCCATCAGCAGTTCGACTTCAGTTGCGGCTCGGCAGCGCTCGCGACGCTCCTCACCTATCAGTACGGCCGCCCGACGAGCGAGATGGCAGTGTTCAGGGCGATGTACGCCGTCGGCAATCAGGCGCAGATCCGGGCCAAGGGCTTCTCGCTGCTCGATATGAAGCGCTACCTGCAAAGCCGCGGCTACACCGCCGACGGCGTGCGCGTCTCGCTCAATATGCTCATCAAGGTCGGCGTACCGGCCATTGCGCTCATCACCGACCACGGCTATCGGCACTTCGTCGTGGTCAAGGGCGCTGATGCGACCCAGGTGGTGATCGGCGATCCGGCGCTCGGACGGCGCGTGCTGTCGCGGCGGGAATTCGATGCCGCCCGGGTCGGCAATCTGTTTTTCGTCATTCGCAGCGATCTGCATGCGGCACGGTTCAATCTGCCGGCCGATTGGGACAGCCCCACCGCTCCGCCGCTCGGCACCGCCGTGAATCGTACCTCCCTCGCGCAGTTGCTTCTCGAGATCCCGAACGAAAGTGTCTTTTGAGCGATCGGAGAGACTCATGCGTACGCTCAGACCCCTGATGTTTGGCTTGTGCCTGGCGGCCGCCGGTGCCGCCGTGGCCGCCCCGAATAGACCCACGGCAGAGCGTGTCGTGGACGCATGGCCGGCGGTACCGGATTCGATCCTCAGCCACCTGCACGGCCGGTTCGATCTCGGTACCCTCGTGGTCTATTTCGCGATCGAGCGGGTCGTCGAAGTCAACGGCGAGGTGATCGCTCGGGCGCAGATCGTGATCTCCAATCTCGACCGGCTTGCGAGCGGTGGTCTACCCACGGTCACCGTCACCGGTCCGCTCGCGCAGGTCATTCAGATCATGAATGGGCGAATGGGCGCGAGTGCCGTCCTGGCCTCGAGCGGCGCACCAGCCACCGCTGCGACGCCCTCGGCCACGGGAGCCTCGCCTGCCGCACCCTCAGTCGGTTCGGCGCGGACTCCCCTTGCCACAGCCGCCAGCGCCGTGACGCCGATCAATGCGTCCCCACAAGCCAGTGGCACGATCTCATCGGGGGGGACCCAGAGCGGGTCCACCGCGCAGTTTGGCAGTGCGCTCGCGAGCGCCGTCGCAGCGGCGGCAGGTGCGACCTCCGCAACGGGCGCGGGTCATGCGCCCGCCGAGGCACCGTCCGTCTCTGCGGCGTCGCTCGCGAGCGCCCAGCCGGCCGCAAGCACCGTGCCCGCCGCAGCCAGTGCAGCGGCCAGCCCGGCCAGCGCTGCGGCGCAGACGGCGATTGCAGCACCGATCATCCCGACGCCCGTGATCGTGGTGAGCAACCTGCCGAATGCGACGGCGATCACGACTGCCGTGCAGAATGAAGTCCGCGCAACGACCATTCAGACGCAGACGACGATCTCAGCGACCCTGAACAGCATCCCGGCATTCAACGCCCTGGCGCTGTCGAACGCGATTCAGGCGCAGGTCGCGAGTGCCCTTGGACACTGAGGCGCGTTCGAGCGATCAGAGGGTCAGGGGCAGGCGCATGGTCGCCTCGAGATCAGGCGTATCACGGGTCACTCCCACCCCGATGGTGATGTTCAGAAGCGTGCGCGGGTTGACTTGGTAGGTCACACCAAAGCGCAGAGTGCCGAGCTGCAGCGTGCCGCGGCGCGCAAGCGCCCGCCCGGTCGCGGTCGCCGCCTGCGTCGTCTGCTCGACGACGCTGTGCTCATAGCCGATGCTGAAGGAGGCTTTTTGATTGAGTGACAGTCCCATTCCGAGTGACAGATCGAGAATGCCACCCGGGTGAATGTAGCCATAGCCGTAGCCCACATTGCGCCCGAAGCTGTAGGTATAGTTGGCGCCGCCGAAGAATACGGCTGGGTCCGACGGCAGGAGAAAGGTGAGCCCCGGCTGAACGGCGTAGAAGCCCGATCCGGTCGCGAGGCGCGACTGCAGGCCGGTGTTCGGATCGAGGGGCTCTTGAAACACGTCGGTCCCGGTCCGTGACTTCAACAGCAGCGAGCCAATCCAGACCATGTTGTTGCCGCGGAACTGGTTGAGCTGGGCGCGGAGCGCGACCTCGGCGTCGCCCAGGCCGCTGCCGGAGGAGTCGAAGAAGGTGTTGGTGGTCGAGGCGGTCGCCAGCGGTCGGGTCTCGGTGGTGGTATTCTCGACAACGTAGGGCACGCGAACCTCGAGCTCCAGGCGCGACAGGATGCCATAGCGGGCAGTCAGGCTGAACGTCGAGAGGTTGCTCTCAATGCGCTGAATGTCGATCAGTCCGATGGTGATCGCCGGGAGCACCGTGTAGCCGACCAGGGCGACCTGATTATTGGTCGAGTGCACGTACTGGGCATCGGGCTCGATCACGAGCGTACCGCGCGGGGTAAGGACCGTCGGCTGAGCGAAGATCTGCGCCGCCGGCGCGGGGGCGCTCGGGGCCGCCGGCGCTTGCCCAACGGGGGAGGTGGGGCCCTGCCCGGACGGGGCCGGTGGGGAGTTGGTCTGAGCATCCTGCGCCGAGGCGCAAAGCGATCCGCCGAGCAGAGTCGAGACCAGCACTATGGTGCTCACGCTACGGGGAATGTTCATTTTTCTGTCTCCGGGCGAGTGGACAGGGCGGGGTTGCCGCGCGGTGCGATGCCGAGACGCTTAAGCAGGCGGTAGAGCGTGACGCGAGAGACCGACAGCTCGCGGGCGGTCGCCGCGATGTTGTTTCCGGTGCGCTCGAGCGTCGCCTCGATGAGTCCGCGCTCGGTGCCGGCACGGGCGTGCGCCAGTGTGCCGTTGGAGCGGGCGGAAAGTTGCATGCCAAGCTGCAAGTCAGCGGCGGTGATCAGCGGGCCGTCGCACATGATCATCGCGTGCTGCACACGATTCACCAATTCGCGCACGTTTCCCGGCCAGCTGTACTGACGGATCGCGGCGAGCGCATGGTGCGAGAAGCCGCGCATCCCGGGGGCACGACCATTGGCGGCCTGACGGAAGAAATACTCCGCGAGCAGGACGCTGTCATCGCCGCGATCGCGCAACGGGGGTATCTCGACGTTGAGCACGTTCAGGCGATAAATGAGATCTTCGCGAAAGCGCCCGGCGCGCACCGCTGCTTTGAGGTCCATGTGGGTGGCGGCGATGACGCGGGCATCGATGCGGATCTCGCGTGTGGCGCCGACCCGCACCACGGTCGACTCCTGCAGGAAGCGCAGCAGGCTCGCCTGCGCCGAGCGTGGCAGATCGCCGATCTCATCGAGGAATATGCTGCCCTTGTGGGCCGCCTCGATGGAGCCGATCTGTCGCTCGTGGGCGCCGGTGAATGAGCCTTTTTCATGACCGAACAACAGACTCTCGATGAGCATCTGGGGGAGGGCGCCGCAATTGACGGGCACGAACGCTCCCCGTGAGCGACTCGAGCCCAGATGCACGGCGCGGGCGGCGAGTTCCTTGCCGACGCCGCTTTCCCCGGTCAGCAGCAGCGGCGCGCTGGCGTGCATCACCCGCTCGAGTCGGTCGTACAAGGCGAGCATGACGGGACTTTCCCCGACCATCCCGTAACGGCCGTGCGCCGAGGCGACCGGTTGGAGCGCCGAATGGCGCAGCACGGCCTTGCCGTAGGCGTGGCCGACGGAATAAAGCAATCGCGCCTCGTCAACAGGGAGCGTGTGGAAGTCGAAGTAGCTCGAGGCGAGGGTGCGCTCGGTGAGCCGGTCGCGGACTCGGTCGCGCGGCAGCACGGCGATCCACTCGGTGCTCGAGCGCTCGATTGCCTCTGCGAGCTCGGCGAGGTCCTGCGGGCAACATCGAAGGGCATCGTCGAATACCGCGATGCCGACGTGACAGTCGCTCTTCAGCAGCGCGCTCAGCTGATCCAGATGTGTCGCGCGGGACACCTGCCAATGGTGAGCGGCGAGCAGGAGACCCAGATCCGGAGCAGATTCGGCGGCCTGCACAACTATGACGCCCCGAGACATGCCCCACCCTTATCGCCATGACCGTAACGACAGCGAATATAGTCATCCCGATCCGGCGCGCACTCGGTGAATGTACCTAATGGGCGGTGCGCCAGTGCGGTCCCCGATGCCTATCGTGCGGGCGTTCCCTGTGTGCGCCGCGGTGAATTCAGCGCCGCCGCGGCACGTCTTTTGCCATCGGGGTGTAACAGTTCTGCTACATGTTCCTCGGGCGAGACAGCGAGGAGAACTCAATGCCCCGTCGAGATGATGGCATCCGTGGCGTCAGGCGCAGCGGCGCGCCTGTGACAGCCTGTGGGCGTGAGGCCGCTGCACGAAGGTGGTGCTGACACGGGCGCTTCCCCTGGCGCCGCGTGGCGCTCGGGAGGCGATGCGGCAGCGTATCGGCAGGGATTCGCGCGTGTCGCATGACACTCCACAGTGGCGGGTGCAGTGGAGCGGCCGCCGCGGTGATGGGCTGGCGGTTCGTGCGACGGTGGGCTGCGGGGCCAAACGCCGCGCCATTCAATGCGTTCGGCCCACCCGCCGGTGCGCTCGCGTCCGCTCAGATGCTGCGGCCGTAGTACAGCGCGGCGACGTGCGTCGCCTCGGCGAAGAACAGCCAGCGCTCGGTGAGCAACCCGAGCGCCGCGCACAGAACAGCGAGTGCGCTGCTCGTACGCGGTGCGAGTTCGAAGGCGGCGAGCACGCTCAATCCCAGCGGTAGCGCGAAGGCGAGCCCGAGCGTGATGCGCCGCAGCTTCGCGGCATGGCGGCGCGCGATCTGAAAGCCCATCTCGCGCAGGATGAAGTTTTCCGTGAAGTGCGGGGCATCGAGCGGACGGGCGAGCGTGGCTGCGGGCAGCCCGATCGCGCTCGCGAGTGTCGCGAGCGGGGTCTGCGCATCGATGTGCCGCCAGTAGATCCGCTTGGCGATCAGGGCGCAGAGCGCGGCGAGGGCGGCGAGGGCAGCTGGAGCGGCGCCGGTGCCGAAGGCGAGCGCGTGCAACAGGACGAAGAGGGTGCCGCCGGAGAACAGCGCGTAGATCAGATAGTCCGGCGCGGTGTGCGGATTATGCCACTGGCGGATCGGTTTCAGGCTCGCATAGATCATCGAGGTGCAGTACACCGTGCCGAGCGAGGCGAGCGCCGTGGCCACGCCGAACGCGCGTACCAGCCCGGTGGCGGGATCGCGGTACTCACTCCACGCCAAGCCCAGGACGATCGGGTAGGTGAGCACCGCAGCGACGCCTTCGCGCGAGAGCCAGGAGGAGCGCCATTGGCTGAACGCGCGCCAGGCACGCTCCTTGCGGCCCAGGTGCAGCGCCGAGGCCATCAGCCCGAGCGTGGCGAGCACGAGGCCGACACCGATGCCGCTCAGCACCATCGGGCGCGCCGCGGCCGGCGCTCCCGTGGCGACGTACAGTCCGAGCCAGGCGAGTAGCCCGTAGGAGAAGCCCGTCAGCGTCGTCAGCAACAGAATGGAGGCGGCGGGTCTCACCGGCTGAGCGCCTTGTCGAGCAGCTGCAGCAGTGCGCCACCGATACTCTGCGCGGGGCGCGCTGGAGGCTCGCGCGGGGTGGTTGGGATCTGCGCCTTGCGCGGCGGCAGGTACTTGTTGGTCGGCCGGTAGCCTAGCTCGGAGAGCAGATCGACGCCGCCGCGCTCCTCGACCAGCTGGGAGACCTTGCTCTGCGGGTCGGCGAGATCCCCGAAGTGGCGCGCCTTGGCCGGGCAGGTGGACACGCATGCCGGCTCGCGCTCGGCCGCCGGGAGGCTCTCGTCGTAGATGCGGTCGATGCACAGCGTGCACTTGCGCATCACGCCGTTGTCCTCGTCGAACTCGCGCGCGCCATACGGACAGGCCCACGAGCACAGCTTGCAACCGATGCAGATGTCGGTGTCGATGAGCACGATGCCGTCCTCGGCGCGCTTGAATGAAGCGCCGGTCGGACAGACGGTCACGCACAGCGGGTTCTCGCAGTGCAGGCAGGAGCGAGGGAAGTTCACCGTGCGCGAGCGATCGTCGCTGCCGGTCTCATAGGAGTGGATGCGGTTGAACCACACTCCGTCCGGATTCGCCCCGTACTTGTCGTAGTCCGGCAGGATCCCCGCCTCCCCGCCGGTGTTCCACTCCTTGCAGTTCACCGCGCACGCATGGCACCCGACGCAGGTGTCGAGATCGATCACCAGGCCCAGCTTGCGGGCGCCCGGGGCGGGCTTCGCTACCAGGGTCATGGGGTGTTCTCGGTGGCGCGCTGGATGCGCAACGGGTTGGCGCCAAGGCGCGGGGAGGTCTCATCGCGGGTGTCCGGGCCACAGGGCTCCAGGCGTACGGTGAGGTCGAACCAGGCGGCCTGCCCGGTGACCGGGTCTGAGTTTGAATGCGGCGCGGCGGCGCCTTCGGCGGGCAGGAATTCGGAGATGACGTGGTTCAAGAGAAAGCCGCGGCGGAACTCCGGAGCCTCGCGGCTGAGTCCCCAGGCGCCGGTCCGCTTGCCGATGGCGTTCCAGGTCCACACGGTGTTGCGGTTGACGCCGGTCATGGTGCGTGCGCGGCACTTCACCCGGCCATTGCGCGAGTCGACCCACACCCAGTCCTCGTCCTCGATGCCGAGCTCGGTGGCGAGCGCGCGGTGCAGGTAGATGCGGTTCTCCGGCAGGATCTGCCGCAGCCAGGCGTTGTGCGAGCCCCAGGAGTGGTACATCGCCATGGGGCGCTGGGTGATGGCGTGCAGCGGGTAGCGCCCCGGATCGCTCATGGCCTGCTCGAGCGGCGCATACCAGAACGGCAGCGGATCGAAGTAGGTCCGCACCCGCTCGCGCAGTCGCTGCGGCGGCACGCACGTCCCGTGTCCGTCTGCGGCCAGGCGGAAGCGCTGCAGCGTCTCGCTGTACAGCTGCAGTACGATAGGCGCGCTCGAGTCGATGAAGCCCATCTCGCACGCGCCCTCGAGGTAGGCGCGGTTGGCGTACTTGTAGTAGAGCTGCTCGGCGGGCAGGTGATGGACGTAGAAGCCGCCGTTGTCGACATAGCGGCGCAGCTGCTCGGGGTTCGGCTCGCCGCGGCCGAAGGCGTTGCCATCGGCGCCGCGAAAACCGGCGAGCGGTCCGATACCGGGGACGCGCTGGTGGCGCACGATGTAATCGGCGTACGAGGCGTAGAGCGGCCGGCCCTGCGCGTCGGCGAAGTCCTGCAGTCCGAGGCGGCCGGCCAGATCGATGAGCACGTCCTGGAAGGGCCGTACGTCGCGGCCCGGATCGAGCACCGGCACGCGGAGCGCATCGGCCGGGCCGTGCGCCGAACCGATCGGGCGGTCGAGCAGCGAGATGCAGTCATAGCGCTCCAGGTAGGTTGTGTCGGGCAGCACCAGATCGGCGTAGGCGACCGTCTCCGAGGCGAAGGCATCGGCGACCACGACGAACGGAATGCGGTAATTGCCCTGCTCGTCGCTCGCGCTCAGCATCCGGATCGCCTCCCCGGGGTTCATCGAGGAGTTCCACGCCATGTTGGCCATGAACAGCAACAGGGTGTCGATCTTCTGCGGCCCGGCCTCGAAGGCGCGGGCGATCGCCATGTGCAGCAGCCCGTGGATGGCGAGCGGCGCTTCCCAGGAAAACGCCCGGTCGAGCCGCAGCGCCTCGCCCTCGGCATCGAGCAGCAGGTCCTCCGGGCGGGTGGGCATGCCGAGCGGCGCGCCGGTGAGGGGCTCCCCGGGGGCCGACCCCGGGCGACCCGGCGGCGCGCCGCAGGGGATCGGCTTCGGGTACGGCGACTTGTAGCGCCACGAGCCCGGTGTGTCGACCGCACCGAGCAGCATCTGCAGAACATGGATGGCGCGGCAGGTATGAAAGCCGTTTGAGTGCGCGGAAATGCCGCGCATCGCGTGGATCGCCACCGGCCGGCCCACCATCTGCCCGTGGCGGCGCCCGTTGGTGTCCGTCCATGGCTGCTCGAGCACGACGGGCTGGCGGAAGGCGACCTCGGCGATCTCTGCGGCCAGGCGGCGGATGGTGGCTGCCGGGATGGCGCACCGCTCGGCCACCGTCTCCGGGGCGTACTCGGCTGCCGCGTAGCGTTCGGCGAGCAGCGCGAAGGCCGGACGCGCACACCGTCCGTCCGCGAGTGCGCACGTGCCGTGCAGCGCCGGGTTGATGCCGGTCGCGCTCGCCGGCACGAGCGAGGCAGTGTCGCGATCGAAGGCGAGCTCGCGGCCGGTGGCATCGCGCGCGATGAGTCCGTGGTCGGCGTCGCCCGGGGCGTCGATGACCAGGTGATGCGCGTTGGTGTAGCGGACGAGGAACTCGGTATCGATGTGCCCGGCCTCGAGCAGGCAATGAACCAGCGCCAGCACCAGCAGCCCGTCGGTGCCCGGGGTGATGGGCACGAACTCATCGGCGATCGCCGAGTAGCCGGTGCGCACCGGGTTGACGGAGACGATTTTCGCCCCGTGCGCCTTCAGCTGCGCCAGGCCGAGCTTGATCGGGTTGGAATCGTGGTCCTCGGCGACGCCGAACAGCAGAAACAGCCGCGCGTGCTCCCAGTCCGGCTCGCCGAACTCCCAGAACGCCCCGCCCACCGAATACAGTCCCGCGGCGGCCATGTTGACCGAGCAGAACCCGCCGTGGGCGGCGTAGTTGACGGTGCCGAACATGCGTGCAAAGTACCCGGTGAGCGCTTGCGACTGGTCGCGGCCGGTGAACAGCGACAGCAGGCTAGGGTCGCGCGCGCGGATCGCGCTGAGGCGCGCGGTGAGGATGCCCATCGCTTCCTCCCAGCTGATCGCCTCGAACGAGCCCGATCCGCGCGGCCCGGCGCGCTTCAGCGGGTTGCTCAGACGTGCCGGGGAGATTGCGGTCATGATGCCGGCCGATCCCTTGGCGCACAGCACGCCGCGGTTGATCGGATGGTCGCGGTTGCCCTCGATGTAGCGCAGCCGACCGTCTTGCAGGTGCACCTTGATGCCGCAGCGACAGGCGCACATGTAACAAGTCGTGTAGGCGACCGATTTCGCGCTCATTGACTACCTCCCTCGGCGCTCCCGCGCAGCCGTCCGTCCGGCGGGCTCATTCCGTACGGCCAGCCCCGCAGTATCGGGGCCGGCGTCGCATCATGCGCAGAATGAATCCATGCTACAAATGCATATATTTAACTAGCAATATAAATTATATGCATATATTTGGGCGGCACCCTCAGCTCGAGCCGACCTCAGCGCGGGCTGCGTGCGGACAGCGCCACCGGCAGTGGCGCGACCGGGATCGAGGCGAGAACCCGCCCGGTGGCCGGTGCGATCACCGCGCAACGGCCGGTCTGGCTCGAGAGCGCGTAGGCGCGCAGGCCCGACCGGCTGAAAGCGACGGCGATCGGGCCGGCGCCGAGGTGGATCGGCGGGCGGTTCCTCCCCGTTGCGGTGTCGATGACGCTCAGCGTGTCGAGCGCCAGATCGGCGACGTAGAGCGTGTGGCCTCGTGGCGAGAGCGCGAGCTGGCGCGGTGAGAGCCCCGTGGCGATGGGCGTGCCGGAGGCACCCGAGGCGGCCGTGATCGGCAGCACCTGGTTGGCAAGGGTGTCGGCCACGTACACCGTGCCTCCCTCGGGGCTCACGGCAATCCCGGTCGGTCCGGCACCGGCCGGGAACGCCGCACGCACCTTGCGGGTTGTGGTGTCGATCGCCGTCAGCGTGTCGGACCCCTGGTTGGCGACGTAGAGCGTGTGCCCGTGGGGCGAGAGCGCCAGGGCGGCCGGAGCGGTGCCCACCGCGATGGGCACGCCGGGTTTCAGTGAGGTCGTATCCACCGGCTCGACGGTGTTGCTGCCCCCGTTGGCGACCCACAGCGTGCGTCCGTCGACGCTCAACGCCAGCGCATCGGGTGCGCTGCCCACCGGGACGCTCGCCATGACTTGCTGGCTGCTCGCCTGGATGACCGACACGGTGTTGGAGCCCTGGTTCGCCACGTACACGCGCCGGCCGGCCGCGTCGATCACGACCGCCGCGGGATTCTGGCCGACGCTGATTTCGGGCCCAGTGGCGAGCGTCGCGGTGTCGAGCGGAACGATGGCATTGTCGGCGCTGCTTGCGATGTAACGCAGCGCCAGCGGCTGCGTCGCCTTGCCGGCGCGCAGGATGAGTGTCGTGGCCGGTAGGAGCGCGCCGTTGGCTGCGCGCGCATGTACCACGAGGTGGTAATAGCCGGGCGCCACGCGCGCTGCGCTCGCGATCCTAAGGCGTACCGTGCGCGTGGCTCCGGGGCCGAGTTCGAGCCGACCGGAAGCGGGCTGCACCTGCCAGCCGGCCGGCGCCCGCGCCCGCCAGTGCAGCGAGACGGCTGTGGCGCTCCCCGCCAGGCTCGCCGTGAATGCTGCGTCGGCCCGCTGGCCGGGCGGAACGATCGTCTGGCGGGTGGTGGGTGCGAGGCGCACGGCGACCGCCGCCGGGAAGTGCGGCGCGCCGGCTGAGAACGACGGTGGCCCGTCGTGCCGGGCCGTGCCCCAGAGGAGGTTCGGGGTGCGGCCGAGATCGAAGTGCAGCCGCACGGTCCCGCGCAGCGGCAGCGCAAGCCAGGTGTGCTGCGTCGCACGACCATCGATGCTGAGGCTGCGCACGTAGGGGCGATCGGCCGCTGCGCGCGGTGCATCGATATCGAGCGTCAGGCCGCCCGGCGAGGTGACGGTGACGTGTGGGAACAGGGGGCTGCCGATGGCAAGGCCACGCACCGCCGGGATCTGCGGATACAGCCCGATGGCCGACCAGACGTACCAGGCGCTCATCGTGCCCAGATCGTCGTTGCCCGGAATGCCCGCCGGGGTGTCCGCGTAGAGCGTGTCGAGCGCGCGGCGCACCACTTCCTCGGTGCGCCAGGGTGCCCCGAGGGCCAGGTAAACCCACGGCGCGCCGAGGCTCGGCTCGTTGCCGAGCCAGGCGTACGGGGCGCTCTGGCCGGCGTTCAGCTGGGTGAAGAAGGCATCCAGGCGGCGCCGCGCGGCCGCGCGCCCACCCATCGCCGCGGTGAGATCGCCGAGGTCTTGCGGCACCATCCAGGTGTACTGCGCAGCGTTGCCTTCCTGGAAGCCGCGCTGCCCGTTCGAGTTGACCGGCGTTGCGACGAACGCCCCGGCGGCATCGCGGGCCGAGACCGAGCCGGTGGCCGTATCGAAAACGTTCTGCCAGTTCATCGAGCGGCGCAGGAACGTGCGGGCCTGGCGCATCACGCCGTTCTCGGCGGCGAAGCGCGCGATGGAGAAGTCGTCCGCGGCGTACTCGAGCGTCTCGGACGAGCCGTTCGGCACCGGTGCGGCCGAGTTCGTCAGATCATCGTCGACGTAGCCGCGCCTGAGATACTGCGCGAGGCCCGGGCGCTCGACGTACCAGCCCTGGCCGGGCGGGTCGCGGGTGTCGGTCGCGCCCTTGAGCATCTCGCGCAGCGCCTCGCGCCCATCGAAGGCGCGCGCGCCGAACGCCCAGCCGCCGGCGAGGATGATGTCGGCGGCATCCCCGCCCATCACGCCGGTGTAGCCGTTTGCGAGCGGCCACTTCGCGAGCCAGCCACCCTGCGCGCCCTCATCGAGCAGGGACTGCAGCATGTCGCTGACCCGATGCGGGGCGATGAGCGCGATCAACGGGACTTCCGTGCGATAGATATCCCAGCCCGAGTAGTTGGCGTACTCGGCGTGACCGGCGGCGAGGTGGTGCACTTGGTCGTCGAAGCCGCGGTACTCACCGTTGACGTCACTATAGAGCGTGGGGGCGAGCAGTGTGTGATAGAGCGCGGTGTAGAAAGTCGCCTGCTGCGCGGGGGTGCCGCCGCGCACCTCGATGCGCCGCAGAAGCCCATTCCAGATGCCGGTGGCCCGCCGGCGCATCGCCTCGAGCTGCCAGCGATCCGGCGCGGCGCGCAGGTTCTCCAGCGCATCGGCGCGACTCACGTAGGAGAGGGCGACCTCGACCTGCACGCTGCGGTGGCGGTCGGTGGCGAAGCTCACCCAGCCGCCAGTGTTGAGTCCATCGATGCGGCGCGCGCCCGGCATCAGCGCCGTCCCGCGCCATGCACCAGAACCGCTCACCGGCCGGTTGAAGCGCGCCACGAAGTACACGGTGTACTGGTCCGGCGCACCACAGAAGGCGCCGCCGGTGGCCGAGCCGCTCACCTGCCGCGGTCCGTCGAGCTGGAAGTGCGCGGCCGTGACACCGGCCTGGTTGGAGCCGACGTCGAACAGCAGATGCGCGTGTGAGTCGGCCGGAAACGTGAAGCGCCCGAGCCCGCTGCGGCGGGTGACGGCGAGCTCGACCTTGATGCCGGCGTGGCGCAGGCGTACGGCGTACCAGCCCGGCGCGGCCTGCTCGTCGCGATGCGAGAACGGCTGCTCGGCGGTCGCCGGCGTGCGGACCGCACTGCTCGTCGGCAAGATGCGGATGTCGCCGGCGACCGAGCAGCCCGGGCCGCTCAGGTGCGTCAGGCTGAAGCCCGTGAGCGAGTGATCGGTGTAGTTGTAACCGCCGCCGGCCGGTGCAGAGGGCGTGTCCGGACTCCACTGGATCATGCCGAAGGGCAGGCTCGCGCCCGGGAAGGTGTCGATCGGACCACCGACGGCCGTACCCGAGGTACCGACGAAGACGTTCACCCGCGCGGCGGGGTCGGCGAGGGGCGCAGCGGTGCGTGCCGCACCATCGGCCGCGCAGGCAGCGCCGCGGGCCGCGGCGGCGAGGAAGAGCACACCGATGAGTGCCGGTCGGAGTGCGCGCACGGTGGCAACGGCTGGTCGCATCTCGGGCTCCTCGGGTCCTCGGGAGGCGGTAGGGTAACGCCATTGGGCGAGGACGCAAGATCAGGAGCGGTGCCCGGGCTTGCCGGGCGTTGGCCGCAATATATTAGAATAAATTGATATACTCACGGCGCTGCGCACGCGGCCGGGTTGAACGCATCAAGTCCGCAAGGAGTCGCCCTGCTCATGAGAGAGTCTTCGCACACCAACGCCTGCGGGCACGGCACGCTGCACGAGCTCGACGCCGCACAGGTTCACGAGCTGCTGCGCACCCGCCGAGGCGTACTTATCGACGTGCGCGAGCCCGGGGAGTTCGAGGCCGAGCGCATCCCCGGGGCGCTGCTGTGCCCGTTGTCGGGATTCGATCCGCACAGTCTGCCGCTCGATGGTGCCAAGCGAATCGTGTTTCAGTGCGGCACCGGCCGGCGTTCGGCGCAGGCGGCCCGCCTGGTGCTCGCGATCGGTCTGCCCGAGGCGGCGCATCTGACCGGCGGCATCGCCGCGTGGAAGAGCTCCGGTCTTGCCGTGACGCGCCTCGATCCGTCGAGCGGCCGCGTGCGCACCGGCCACCCGTGAGGCACGCGGCGGCTCAGCTACGGGCGCTGTTCACCGGCACCTGAAACGGCGCGACGCCGCCCACGGCGGTGATCTCGTAGACCTCGCTCGCGTACTGCCCGGCCATGGCGGTGCTGCTTGCCGTGACCGCGAGTTTCAGCAGCGCGCCGCTGGCATCGGCCACGCAGGCGATGAGTTTCGCCCCGAACGACGTGCCGCCCGAGGCGCTCACCGTCCAAGTGTAACCGGCGAGGCCGGCCTGGCGGCACGGCGGACCGCGGCGCACCCGCGCGCCGCTCACCCGCGTCATGGCAAAGAACTGCCGAGCGAAGGCCGGCAGGTTGTTCTGCGCGTAGGTCTGTGGCGCATCCGGGTGGGGGAACCACTGCTGCCCGAAGCGCACGTAGCTCGTCGGACCGATGTGCAGCACCGTCAATCCGCTCTCGGCCGCCCAGTTCTCCGGACTGTGCACCTGGGTGCGGATCGTCATGCGGTACGGCCCGGCGCCGCTGCTCAGCCGTGCCCGATAGTTCGACAGCGAGGCGAGGGCGCGGGGCGAGAGCGTCGCGGCAGCCGGGTCGAGGCGCCCCGGGCGGCCGGCCGCGCCGCAGCCGCCGAGGGCGAGTGCGCAGAGCGCCGCGCAGGCGCGCTCGCGCAGAACGGTTCGGCAGGTCATGGTTCTCCTTCAGTGGCCGGGCGCGGCATGCGCGGTGAGCCCGCGAGCGCTTCTACCATTGCACAGCCGGCAGCTCAAGCGATGCTCTTGCGCGCGTACAATGGCGCGCATGCGGCGATCGCCGCAGAATCATGAGGACTGCCCATGACATCCCAGAGCATCGATCTCAGTGGCCGGGTGGCACTGGTGACCGGGGCCTCGCGCGGCATTGGCCGCGCGATCGCGCTCGCGCTCGGACAGGCCGGAGCGGACGTCGCGCTCAATTGCCGCAGCAGCGCAGCGCAGGCTGAGGAACTCGCCACGTCGCTGCGCGGGATGGGCCGTCGCGCGATCGTCATCGTCGCGGACGTCTCGGTGCGCAGCGCCGTGGCGGAGATGATGGCACGGGTGGCCCGCGAGCTCGGTCCGCTCGAGATTCTCATCAACAATGCGGGTGTGGCGACTCCCCGCGGGCTCGAGGATCTCGATGAGGTCGAGTTCGACCGGGCGATCGCGGTCAATCTCAAGGCGGCGTTCCTGTGCACACAGGCGGCGCTGCCGAGCTTGCGCGCGCAGCGCCGCGGGCGGGTCGTGAACATCTCCTCGGCGGCGGCGCGCGGTCCCGGTGTGGTCGGGGTGCATTACAACGCCGCGAAGGCTGGCCTCGAGGGTCTCACGCGCGGCTATGCGGCGCGCCTCGCCGCCGAGGGCGTCACGGTCAACGCCATCGCACCCGGTCCGATCGCAACCGACATGGCGGCACCCCTCCTGCACACCGAGGCCTTCCGGCGCATACCGGTGGGCCGGCTGGGCACACCCGAGGAGGTTGCCCAGGCGGTGCTGATGGTGGTGGGCAACGCATTCATCACCGGGCAGACCATCGGGGTCAACGGCGGAGTGCGCCTCGACTGAGGGCGACGCCTGGACGGCGCCAACTGATACAACGTATCATTTGTAGATGGGAGCGTTCACTTGTCCGCGGCGCCGGTTGCGTTTCGTACTGGCCGCGCTCGCGGCGCTGCTCGCCGCGGACTGCGCCCAGCCGCACGCGTCCCTCACGCCGGTGGCGATTGGCGTCGAGAGCCAGTACGCCGATGTGCTCGCCCAGGTGGGCGGACCGTACGTCACGGTGCGCGCGATCCTCAATAATCCCAACACCGATCCACACTCCTTCGAGGCCAGTCCCCGGGTCGCGCGCGAGGTCGCCGGCGCCTCGGTCGTCGTCATGAACGGGCTCGGCTACGATGCGTGGATCCAGCGCATCATGGCCGCGGCGCCGAATCCTCACCGCCAGGTCATCGACGTGCGCGCGTTACTCGCCTTGCCCCGCGACACGGTTAATCCGCACCTCTGGTACGACCCGCGAACCATGCCCGCGGTGGCGCAGGCCGCCGCGCAGGCGTTCGCCGCGCTGGACCCGCCTCACGCGGCAATTTTTCGCGCCAATGCACAGCGCTTCGCTGCGTCGCTCGACCCGTGGAAGGCGGCGCTCGCCGCGCTGCGCAGCCGGTACCCAGACACGCCCGTGGCGGTCGTCGAGCCGGTCGCCAACGCGCTGCTCGAGGCGGCGGACTGGCGCAATCTGACGCCACTCGCGCTGCAGCTCGCCGTCATGAATGGCACCGATCCGGCGCCGCAGGACGTGGCGACGATGCGGGCGCTGCTGCGCCGGCGGAAGGTCAAGGTGCTCATCTACAACCAGCAGGTGACCGATCCGCTCACCGCCTCGTTCCTGCAGCTCGCGATCGCGCAGCACATCCCGGTCGTGGGGGTCTACGAGACCATGCCTCAGCCCGGCTATCACTACCAGTCGTGGATGCTGGCCGAGACCCGCGCCCTGAACGCGGCCGTGGCGCACGGTGTCTCGACGCGCACTCTCGGCGCTGAGCCGCGGCGATGAGCGGCGCGGCCCCGGCGCTCACGGTCGAGGGGGCATGCGTCATGCTCGGCGGGCGGACCGTGCTGCGGGAAGTCAACTTCAGCCTCGCAGCCGGGGAGTTCTGCGGACTGATTGGCTCGAACGGCTCGGGCAAGACGACGCTGCTGCGGGCCATCCTCGGGTTCGTGCCGCTCGATGCGGGGCGCATCGAGGTGGCCGGTGGCGGGGCGCTGCCCGGGGGGATCGGCTACGTGCCGCAGAAAATCGAGCTCGATCCCGGTCTGCCGCTGCGCGCCCGCGATGTCGTGGCGCTCGGGCTCGAGGGAACGCGGCTCGGTCCGAGTCTACCCTCGCGCCGCCGCGCCGAGCGCGTCGAGCAGATGCTCGCGGCGGTCGGGGCGAGCGAGTTTGCCGATCGGCGGGTCGGACTGCTCTCCGGCGGCCAGCAGCAGCGCGTGCTGCTGGCGCACGCGCTGGTGCGCCGCCCGCGACTGCTGCTGCTCGATGAGCCGCTGGCGAACCTCGATGTGCGCAGCACCGCGGAGATCGTGGCGTTGCTGCGGCGGCTGTCGCGCGAGTCCGGGACCGCCGTGCTGCTCTCGGCGCACGACATGAACCCGCTGCTGCCGGCGATGGACCGGATCGTGTATCTGGCGAGCGGCGCGGCCGTGGCCGGCAAGGCCGACGAGGTGGTGCGCACCGAGGTGTTGAGCAGTCTCTATGGCTACCACGTCGATGTGGTCCGTGTGCATGGACGAGTCGTGGTGGTCGCCGCCGAGGCGCGCGAGGAGAGCCACGCGGCGGTGGAGCGCGACCCGGTGCACACCGCACCGGTGCCCTGAGGCGCGCGCGGGCCCGATACTCACATGGTCTTGCTACCGGGATTTCTCAGCAACGAGCCGATGCGCATTGCGCTCAGCATCGGTGGCGGTGCGGCCCTGGTGTGCGCCGTGGTGGGCGTTGCGACGGTGATGCGTCGCCAAGCGTTCGCCGCGCACGCGCTCGCCGATGTCAGCGGCGCAGGCGGGTCGGCCGCCTACCTGATCGGAGTGAACCCGCTGCTCGGATTTCTGGCCATGGCCGCCGCCGCGGCCGGCCTCATGGAGTGGGCCGACGTGCGCAGCGCACGCGAGCGCGATGTGCTCACCGGCGTGGTGCTCGGGGCGGGGCTGGGCCTGGCGGCGCTGCTGCTGTATTTCGATGCGACGGTGCGCAGCGTCAGCGGCGCGGCGGTGACGGTGCTCTTCGGCTCGATGTTCGCGATTCCGGCCGGCATCGTACCGCTGGCGCTTGTCGTGGCGGGGGTGGCGCTCCTGGCGAGCGCCGTCATCCACCGGCCGCTGCTCCTGAGCACGCTCTCGGCGGACCTGGCACGTGCCCAGGGCATTCGCGTGCGCGCCGTCGCGCTCACCCATTCAGTGGCACTCGCGCTGGCCGTGGCGCTCTCGGCGATGACGGTCGGGGCGATCCTCTCCACGGCGCTGCTGATCGGTCCGGCTGCCGCCGCACTGCGGGTGGCGCGACGCCCCGCGAGCGCGGTTGCGCTCGCCGCGCTGATCGGGCTGGCAACGACCTGGGGCGGCACGGTGCTGGCCTACGAGAGCTATTACTGGACGCCGGGGCGCGGCTGGCCGGTCAGTTTCTGCATCGTGACCCTGATCTTCTGCGCCTACCTCACCGCCGGATGGGCGGCCGCTCGTGCCGAGCGGCCGAGGGTGCAGCACCCCTCCGGCTGCCAGGGACACTGAGATGTTCGCGCCGTTCATGGCTCACGCCTGGATCGTTGCGACGCTGGTGGCGCTCGTGGCCGGCGCGATCGGCTTTTTCGTCGTGGCGCGCCGCGCGGCGTTCGCCGCGCACGCGCTGCCGCTCGGCGCATTCCCCGGAGCGGCCGCCGCGGGCCTGCTCGGCGTGAACCCGCTGCTCGGATTGACACTGTTCGCCGCGCTCGGGGTGATCGCCATCACCCAGCTGCAGCGCGGCGAGCGGCGCGAGGTCGCGAGCGCGCTGTGGCTCGCGCTCTCCCTCGCGGTCGGGGCGTTGCTGCTGAGTCTCTCAGGCCAGTACGCACAAGGCCTCTACGCGTTGCTCTTCGGTGCGGTGCTCGGGATCAGCGCTCAGCAGGTCTTCGGGGTCGCCGTCCTCAGCGCGCTCGCCCTCGGGCTGCTTGCGCTCTTCGCACGGCCGCTGCTGCTCGATTCGATCTCGGGCGAGCTCGCGGCGGCCGCCCTGGGGGGCGCGCGCCGCCTCGAGTGGGTGTTTCTCCTGGTGCTGGCGCTCTCGACCGTCATGGCGCTGCCGGTGGTCGGGGCGCTGCTCGTGTTCAGCCTCATGGTCGGGCCGGCGAGTGCGGCACGCGCACTTACCGACCGGCCCTGGCGGGCGCTCGGCGGTTCGGTGGTGCTCGCGCTGATCGTCGTGTGGAGCGCCATCGCGCTCGCGTACGCCACGGATTGGCCCGTCGGGTTCTTCGTTGGACTGCTGAGCGGCGCCTGTTATGTGCTCGGGCGCCTGCGCGGGCCCGGTGCGGCCACTCAGGCCGCCTGAGCATGGGCGGGCACGCATGAGCCGAGCAATTCCCGAGCGCCTCTCCGCCGCGCAGCAGCGTACGCTCGAGCGGCTCGAGACGCTGTGCCGTGCACGCGGCCAACGCCTCACACGCCAGCGCCGTGCGGTGCTGCTCACGTTGCTCACCGAGGCGCGTGCACTTTCGGCCTACGAGGTGCTCGCGCGACTGCGTCCGCAGGACGGCCGCTCCACTCCGACGGGTGTGTACCGAGCGCTCGAGTCGCTGATCCACGCTGGCGTCGTGCACCGGCTCGAGTCGACCCGTTCATTCATTCTCTGCGAACATCCCGAGGCGCCGCACACCGGGCAGCTGCTCATCTGCCGGGCCTGCGGCCAGGTGGTGGAGGCCGAAGATCCGCGCGTCGCGGCGGCCACGGGGCGCCTCGGCGAGCGGCTCGGCTTCTCACTCGATCCGGGCGTCGTGGAGCTGACCGGGGTATGCGGACGCTGCCGCTGCGAGCAGACCGCGCACTGAGTGCGCCGGGCAGCCCCGGCGTCGGTGGCAATTCCGTATGGACGCGCCGTACGCTCCGATCGAGAGTGCGGCAGGCGGCGGCGCGGTCGGCGCCGGTTCCATGGAGTCCGTTCGGAGGGTCTGGGTGCGCATGCCGGTGAGTCCTCAGACGCCCAAGCATCGGGTCGTGCGGCTCGGCGTGCTGCTCATCGCGTGGAACGCGCTCGCGTGGCTCTGGGCGGCGCTCGCGTTCCGGCACCAGCCGCTGCTGATCGGTACCGCGCTGCTGGCCTACGGACTCGGACTGCGTCATGCCGTCGATGCCGACCACATCGCCGCCATCGACAACGTCACGCGCAAGCTCGTCCAGCAGAACCGTCCGTCGCTGAGCGCCGGTCTGTACTTCTCGCTCGGGCACTCGACCGTCGTGACCGCGATGACCGTGCTCGTGGTCCTCGCCGCCGAGGGCGTGCGCCAGCATTTTCCCCGCCTGCCGGCCCTGGGTGGTTTGATCGGCACGGCCGTCTCGGCGCTGTTCCTGCTGGCAATCGCTGCGGCCAATCTCGCGATTCTCCTCGCCACGTGGCGCGACCTACAAGCGGCTCGCGCCGGGGAATTCTCGACGGAGAGGCCACTCGGTGCGCCCGGCGGGCTGCTCACGCGGTTCTGGAGCGGCACGTTCCGCCTGGTCGAGCGGAGCGCCCAGATGTACTGGGTGGGACTGCTGTTCGGACTCGGCTTCGACACGGCCACGGAGATCGGCCTGCTCGGGGTCTCGGCGGCCGGCGCGGCGCGCGGCCTCTCGGTCTGGTCGCTCCTGGTGCTGCCGGCGGTCTTCTCGGCAGGCATGGTCCTGATCGACACCGCCGACAGCGTGGTGATGGCCGGCGCCTACGGCTGGGCATTCCTGAAGCCGGTCCGCAAGCTCTACTACAACCTGACCGTCACGTCGCTCTCGGTGCTGGTGGCGCTGCTCGTGGCGGGAATCGAGGTGCTCGGCCTGCTTGCGCAGTGGCTACGGCCATCCGGGAGATTCTGGCGGGGGATTGAGACCGTCAACGGGCACTTCGCGGCCCTGGGCTACGGCATCGTCGGGCTGTTCGTGCTCGGCTGGCTCGTGTCGCTGACGATTTACAAGCTGGCCGGCCACGAGACGGCCTGAGCCACGCCGCTCGGATCGGCGGCTCGGGGGAAGAGTTTCAGAGCAATACACTTTGCGCGGAGCGCGCGGGGAAGGGAAAAATCCGAGCGCTCCGGCCTGCTGCGCTCAAGTGGCGCAGCAGGCCCGGCGCGGGAGTCAATCTCAGCTGCGCGCGTTGAACGAGGCGCACCAGCCGTTGGCATCGACCGAGTAGCCGGCGTAGATCTGGCATCCGGCGAATCCGGACTTCTGATCCGGCTTGCCCAGGAAGAAACGGCAGCCACCACAGCGGTCGCCCGGCTTGAACGTCGGATACTTCTTGCGGTCGACCTTGCTGGCATTCGCCACGTAGCCCAGCGATTTGGCGAGCGGGTCGCTCTCGGACAGATGCGGGAGACTCTCGCCAGCGGCGGACGCGGTGCGCGGACGCAGGCCCACCACAACGGCGGAAGCGGCGACGGCGGCCGTCGCTAGGAAGGCTCGGCGAGAGGGATCAGTACGATTCTTCGACTCAGACACAGCACACCTCCATATCGCGGGTGGCGGCAGTATCCGCCAATCGGCGCGGCTGTGGCAACCGTTGCCGTGAGCGATAACTACGTATGTCATGATCTGAGGCGTTCGGGCACGCGAGCGGCCCGCACGTCGTTCAGCTGGCATTTAATTAGCGCGGCGCAGCGTGAGATTGAACCGCTGGCGGCCGAGGCGGGGGTGTTGCCCGTCGGACACGGGTGCAACGCCGTGAAACGCGAAGCGACTCGGCCCGCCCCACACGACGACGTCCCCGTGAGCCAACGAGAAACGGATCGGACGGTCGCGACGCGTGAGTCCCCCAAAGAGAAAGGTGGCCGGCAGTCCGAGCGACACCGACACGATGGGAGCCTTCGGATCGCGCTCATCCCGATCCTGGTGCAACGACATGCGCGCGCCCGGCTCGTAGCGGTTGATGAGACAGGCATCGGGGTCGAAGTGCAGGTAGCCGGCCGCATCCGCCGCCCCCACGGCGAGGCGGCGGATGCTCGGCGGAAGATCCGGCCACGGCTGCCCCGTCTGCGGGTCCAGGCTCGAGTAGCGATATCCTTGCCGATCCGAGACCCAGCCGAGTGCACCGCAGTTCGTCATCGCGACCGACATGCTCTGGCCACCCGGGGTGATCATGTGCCGCAGAGGCGCAGCCGCCACGACGCGCGCGATCGCCTCCAGCAGTTCATCTTCCCAATCGAGCGCGAAGCCAGCGAGGCGGGTGACGCCTGGGGGCAGGGGCAGCGGCGCATCGGTATCGGTGAAGAGCTTGAGTTCGGTCACGGGCGCAGCCGCGGCGGGGGAGGAGGGCGGAGCGATGGCGCACTGTACACGGACAGTGAGGACCCAGGCGAGTCGCCAACATGGCACGACATGGCCAGCGCCTCGATCTCCGCGGGGGGGCTGGCGCAGTCCCCAGCGGCGACCGTGCGATTTTCCGCTCTGTCGGATGCAGGGATGGCCGCTGGCGTGGGCCTACTTGCGAAGGTCCCGGTCGGCAGCACCCGGCCAGTAGACCTTGCCGTCCTTCGGGCCCGCCCACGGATTGCCGAATGGCCTTCAATGCAGCCGGCGGTCGGTATCGTCGGTCGCACTGTGCAGGCGCTGGCGAACGTGGTGGCGCTCGCGCCGGTGCTCGGCCGCTTTGAAGTGCTTCTCGGATGCTGCAGTCGTCATACCAAACATGGGGACGTGGCGATAACTGCGACTCATGTCATGTTCCGGTCCGCGTGACTTGATTGACGCATGGCGGTGGGAATCGCAGCTCGCGAAGCTACCCCATTCTCTCTGGATTGAGACGATCCAGGAAAGCCGTGAGGAACTCGTCGCGCCGGAGGACATGAAATGCGCATACGACAAGCGATCAGTCGTATGGCATCAAGCGTCGTATTGCGATGTGTGCGTTGCCGTCCATCGAAGACGCGCTCGCAGCCTCGAGAGGTTGCGCGGCGAAGCCACCATGGAAGCCATGAACACGCAGGCGTCCGTCAACTCACGCCAGCGAGCGGGGCGGCAAAAGCGACAAAGCGACTAAGAGGCCGGGCGTGACGTGCCGCCGCTGACGGCATCGGATCGTGGCCCACCTGCGGAGGTCTTGTTGCGAAGCCCGCGAAGCACTTGAAGATCCCGTAGCACGCTCGCGTCGCACGATCGATGCCAGCCACGCCAAGTTCGACAGAACGCTGGAATGCCTGGGACCGGACTCACAATGGCTGCGTAAGCTGCTGATATCGCGGAATTTAGTCCGGACAGATTGCTCTGCTTACCCCTGTTTTCGGCTGAGCCTGCCTCCGCCATCCGAGGCGGCCCCCGCCGGTGGTGGAACACCGACGAGGGCCTACCACAACCATCCCTTATGTTGATTGTGTGGTGTCACCACCGACGCGCAATTGCGGAAAATGGCAGCGTATTTGGATTCGGCCAGTGGATAGGCAACGACGGTGGCAGATTTGCTGGAGTCTTCGGCGTCAAATGCGAATGGCGTGGCTGGTTCCGGTTATCCAACTGAATTTGCGTGCTGGCCAGCGGGGTCTTGAGCTCAGGATTTCGCGCGGCTGTGCTTGACGAACACAAGGAGCATTTCTGCCCCAGTCGTGCTGCTGCTGCTGTGTAGGACGCCTGCCGGGCGAAAAACGTAGTCGCCGGCCTGAATGCGTCTCCCGTTACTCTCAAGCTCTCCAGAGATGACGTACAGGTGTTCGTCACCATCGGAATGACTGTGAGGTTCATCGCTCCGACCTGACTCGAGCCTCCAGAGCGATACTTCAACATCATCCCCGCGCTGAAGATACTTCCAGGTCCACCCGGGGAAGCGGCCTGACCATTGACCTGCGGGCTCGCTCCACGGGATCTCGGCTGTTCGAACGTGCTTGATGTTCATCCTGTCGGGAACCGGTGTGTAGTATGCCCCACGTTAGTCGTGGACGAACGAAAATGGAGCGTCGCGATTCATGCTACGCAACTCTCACAGTCAGAGCAAGGCAACGGCGCCTCGGGAGCCCTTGTCTTCACTGCGCCCTCCGGCATGCCGCACGATAGCGATCTGCAGGAACGTGCGCCGTGAAATGCAGTTGTAATCCAAGCGGGCGAGAGAGGCGTGATCGATGATGACCAAGGGTACCAACGTGGCCTTCGCGTTCAATGGTGGGACGATGGCAGCGCGGCTGGCTGAGAGGCGCGCTCGCGGCGTAGCGAGGCAGGCTCACGGTCCCGACGTTCCAGGAGAGCCGACACCTCGCGATAGGCAGCAAAGTAGTGATCGACCAGGGTGGCGAGTTTCGCGAGGCGTTCACGCAGGAGCGCGTTCTCGCTTCGATACCGATCGGCCGAGCGCCGCGACCGCGTGCGTGCGGACTTGGAACCCTGATGCCGGCGAAGGACCGCGAGAATCGGTGCGTAGTACCGGTAGAGTGAATTGGGTAATCGGAACCATGCTGGAGAGTCGCATGGTTACTTCGCCATTACCGTAGGACAAACCAGTTCGTACTAGCGGCCGTGAGCGCCCAACGGCCAAGCTATTTGGCGGAGGGTTTTCTTCGCCGCCGCTCTACCTCGTCCATGAGTTCGTCAACGGTCGGGTCTCCTAGGATCGCGTACCGCTGGGTAGTGTAGTCCCCATGTCCAGGGTCGAACTGCTGGAGAAACCGCGCCATTCCGACCGGCCCCAGGGCCTTCACGAGTGCGTCAATTCCGACCCGCCGCAGCTCAGCAGGGGTCGCGCTGCCACCGTCGATAGTCTCTACTGCCGCGCTCATGGTGTAAGGGCCTCTGAGTACCATTTTGCCGGATTTTCCACCTGCACCGCCAGTCGGGCCTTCTCACGGGCGGCACGGCTCCTCAGGCGATCATCGGTGGTCAATAGAACCTCTGCACCGGCGCTCTCGGCACAGGCAAGGTGCAGGGCGTCGAAAGCGCCAAATCCCAAGGCTTCGAGGTCTCGACCTCTTTGCCGTTCCCGTTCTCCTGCCGCCACTTTGGAGGTGACGCAACTTAATAGGGCTTCGACCCCGCGCCGCTGGTCGGTGTTCTGATGACGACTCGATTCCAAGTCGAGAATGTCACTCCCGATCCAGTTCAGTTCGCCATGCCTCACTAGCTCGATTAACGCGAGGACAGCCTCGGCCTCGAGTCGCACGCGAGCCTGGTGCTGGTCGTCAAACGGCCGATTGAGGCAGCAGAGATCAAGATATACCGTTCGCATTGTCGCGTCGCTTTAGGAAGTGCCTATGCAGCGGGAAACGGATGAAACGATCCCTATACAAGCTCCACCACAAACCTCAACGCGTCGCGAATATCGTCAGCAGTGATGTCGTACTCTCACTCGACCTCGGCAAATGACATCCCGCCGGCGAGGCTGCCAATGACGGTGGTGATCGGCAATCGCGTGCCCCGTATCACTGGCCTTCCGTGATGGGTTTCGGAATCAATGACAACGCGATTTGAACCACGCATGGCATCCTCGGTGGAGCCTCTGATCGCTGGATAGCAGCCGTCACTCACCGCCAGGG
>JAJZFQ010000119.1 GCA_021805275.1 Pseudomonadota bacterium | reverse complement strand
AACTCGAGTACCCGAGAAGCCTTCGCACCTCGCGAACTGCAGGACTCAGCGCTCGGAGCCGGTCGGCCGCGCCGACCGACCGAGCGCCAGCGCGTCGCGCCCCCGGCGCCCCGCGCAAATCTCCAGATTCGATCTTGACACCATAGCATTGTTCCACTACCTTTTGGTTGTGGATGAACTCGGCATGACCTTCGCAGCCTTGTCCGACCCAACGCGCCGCGCCATGGTGCAACGGCTCACGCGGGGTCCGGCCACCATCCACGCCCTCACCCAGCCCTTCAATCTCTCCCAGCAGATGATCTCAAAGCACGTGGCCTGCCTCGTGCGCGCACGCATCGTCATCAAGCACAAGCGCGGGCGCGAGAGCGTCTGCACTCTCAGCCCCGCGGCCATACAGTCGGTTGCCGATTGGGCGCTCGACTTCCAGCGCCTCTGGGAGGAGAGCCTGGATAAGCTCGTCGCAGTCTTACACCAGATGAAAGTCGAGGAGACACGCCATGACCAAACAAACCACGCCAAGCCCCGGCGCGCCAGATCACCCCACACCCGGCGTCGCCGCCAATGAAACCCAGGTCATCACGCGCATTTTCGACGCGCCGCGCGCACTCGTCTGGAAGGCCTGGACCGACCCCGCATATGTGACGAGGTGGTGGGGCCCAAAGGGCTGCACCTCCCCCCTCTGTCGGATCGATCTGCGCGTCGGTGGTCGCTTCACCTATTGCATGCGCACGCCCGACGGCCGTGACTTCTACAACGGCGGAGAATTCCTCGAAATCGTTCCCCTCGAGAAGATCGTCTGGCTTTGGTATTTCGCCGACGCCGACGGCAACCGGGTCAACCCGTCACACTACGGCTTCCCTCCCGAGGATCGCGAAGGCAATATTGACGAGATCCTCTTTGAGGACTTCGGCGTCAACCAGACTCGGCTCACCTTCAAGCGCAACGACCCTACCGCCACCCCGGAAGAGCAGGAGGGCGCCGCCGAGGGCATGCGTCAGATCCTCGACAAGTTGGCCCGAGTCATCGCCGAGCTGATGCGGGATTCGTAGCTCCATTCGTCGGACGTGGTGTCCTGTATTGCGAGCGGCGTGCGTCGCCACCGCGCGCGGTGGCGTCTTCGTGCGGAGCTTTGCGACATCTCAAAACTGATTTACGCATGGATGCAGTCCCTCGATAGCTACGTCGATCACATGAAGCTCGGGCCGCCTGCACCCGCGGTCTCCCGTCACTTCACCGAACAGGTGCGCGCTCTCACGGGCCTCATCTACGGACGACGCACATACGAGATCATGCGCTATTGGGACGAAGACTTTCCTGACTGGAACGCGCAGGACCGTGATTTCGCGGCGGCAGGGCGGATCCAGCCGAAGTGGGTCGTGTCGCGTTCCCTCAAGTCCGTCGGCCCCAACGCTACGTTGGCCGCAGGGGACCTCGAGAAGCGGATACGCAGGCTGAACGCTGAGCGGGTCGGCGACATTCACGGTGCCGGACCAGTCCTGGCGCAAAGCCTCAGCGATGTTGGCCTCGTCGATGAATATCGACTCTACCTCCGCCCCGCGGTGCTGGGCGGTGGCCCGCCATTCTTCGCCGGCGACCGGACACCCTTGCACCTCGTGGGCAGCGATTTGATCGCCGATGACGTGATCAGGTTGTCATACGTTCCTGACACCGGGACGACCACTGGTTGCCGCGCACACACCCTGAGTGCAATCCTGCGAATTCTGCCGGGTCTCACGCGGCCAGGACTTCGTGGGCATCTCATCCGCGCGGCCCGCGCCCGGACCGCCTCATGCCGCCGTGCTCTTCTCGCAGAAGAGCAAAATTCCCGGCACGAATCGCCAGATGAGGATGGATCTCGCGGAGTCCACACCCGGCGCCGCAATGCCTGGCCAAGAGTCCACGGAAGCCGCGATGACGGACGTCCTGTCGGGCCAGTTACGGACTTCAATGCTCGGCCCGATCTCAATCACGCACCGTGCCGGTGATCGCGACAGGATGGTGAGTCATGCGCCGCATGCACCGATGACAGGAGTAGCCGGCACCAAGGTTTCCGCGCAGCCGTTGGTGGCCCTCCGGACCTGACTGCAGAGAGACTATCGGTCTCTTGCGCGACCCGGTACTCTCCACGCGCACCGGCGTCAGTGCCATGGGCCCGAACATGAACCTCCATCTTTATCTTGCCTATTGCCTCGCGGTGGCCATTCTCGTCCTGATACCGGGACCGGTCGTCACACTCGTCGTCGCCAATTCGTTGCGCCACGGCAGCCGGACGGGCCTCGTGACTGTCGCAGGCGCGGGGATCGGCAATGCGCTCCTCTTGGCCGCGACTGCGATCGGACTGATGACCTTCTTCACGCTGCTGAGCCACATCTTCCAGGTTGTGCGCTGGGCTGGTGCGCTCTATCTCATTTGGCTCGGAATCAACGCCTGGCGGTCCCACGGCGCCCAGGGAGCGGCATTCTCACCGGCCGCGGAACGGTCTTGGCACAGCGCGTTCCTGCAGGGATTCCTGGTGGCGATCACCAACCCCAAGGCACTCGTCTTCTACGTGGCCTTTCTGCCACAGTTCGTCGATCCCAAGTTGCCGATCGGGCCACAGCTTCTGATCTTGATCGGTACGATGATCGTCATAGGCCTGCTCTTCGACGGGTCTTATGCACTTCTGGCCGGACGCGCGCGAAACTGGCTCACCGCGCCAGGGCGGCTCCGGCTGCAACGTCGCATCAGCGGGACTCTGCTGATCGGCGTCGGCTGCACTCTGCTTCTGGCCCGAGTGGGGCGCTAACGCCCCCCGACGTGCATCAGCCCCAGTCTTGGAGCAGGGGGAAATCGGGCCTGACGAGCATGAGATCGAGCGTTGCTCGCGGGCGGTATGCCGC
>JAJZFQ010000289.1 GCA_021805275.1 Pseudomonadota bacterium | reverse complement strand
GAGCAGGCGAGGACGCTGAAACCGTCCTCGGTCTGATCATCGGGACCGGGGTCGGCGGCGGGGTGGTGCACCGCGGACGGCTCGTGCTCGGCCACAACGATCTGCCCGGTGAGCTCGGTCACTTGGGGGTTCCGGGACGATTCGTGCAGGAGTGGAATCTCCCGCTGCTCGCGTGCGGGTGCGGACGTGTCGGGTGTTACGAGACACTGGTTTCTGGTCCGGGTCTGGTGCGACTGGCAAGCCGTCACGGTGCGCCGGGGTGCTCGCCGGCACAGATCGCGGAGCGGGCTCATGCGGGCGATGAGGCCATGGGCGTTGCGATGCGCGAGTGGGCCACTTTGCTGGCGGAATTGATCTATACGGCCCAATGCACCATCGACATGGACTGTGTCGTGCTCGGGGGCGGGCTGTCGAGAATTCCCGGTGTTGCAGCGATGCTGGCCGAGGCATTTCGCGAGCAATGCATGGCAGGCCGGGAGGTACGGTTCAGCATCGCTCGCTTCGGCGATGCGAGTGGCACCCGCGGCGCAGCCATGCTCCTGATTCAGTCGTGAGCAGCGGTAGACACACCACATGATTCGCAGACTCTCTGATCTGATCGCGCGCAATCGGGCCGGGAGCCGTGAGGTCGTGCCGTCCGTTTGCACGACCCAGCCCGAAGCGCTGAGTGCCTCTTTGCTGCTCGCGCGCGAGCAGCGGGCGTTATTGCTCGTCGAGGCGACGAGCAACCAAGTCAATCAGTTCGGTGGGTACACCGGCATGACCCCGGCGGACTTCCGGCAGCGCGTGGACGCCATGGCGCAACGGCTCGAAGTCGATCCCGGGCAGATCGTGCTCGGGGGCGATCACCTTGGGCCGCAGGTGTGGCGGCGCGATGGCGCCGCGGCGGCCATGAGCGCTGCGCGCGATATGGTCCGCGCCTACGTACAGGCCGGCTTTCGCAAGATCCACCTCGACTGCTCGGAAGCCTGTGCGGGGGATCCGCAGCCGCTCTCGCAGGCGCTGTGCGCGGAGCGCGCCGCGCAGCTTGCGGCAGAGTGCGAGGCGGCGGCGCCGAACCCGAACTCGCTGGCGTACGTGATCGGCACCGAGGTGCCTCGGCCCGGTGGCGCACTCGAGGAGGAAGAGGTGCTGCGCCCCACGCGGCCACAAGACGCCCGAGAGGTCATCGAACTGCACCGGGAGGCCTTTGCGCGCATCGCTCCGGCGGCGTGGGAGCGAGTGGTGGCGCTGGTTGTTCAGCCGGGGGTTGAGTTCTCGCCACAGCATGTGGTGCACTACGATCCGGCGCAGGTGGGCGCGCTCGAGACGGCGCTGCACGGGCAGGCGCAGATGTGCTTCGAGGCGCACTCGACGGACTATCAACGCCCCGGCGCGCTGGCCGCGATCGCAGCCAAGCATTTTGCGATCCTGAAGGTCGGTCCGGGACTGACGGATGCGTTTCGCAGCGCGCTGTACCGGCTCGATGGACTGGCGGCAGACGGCAAGGCGCACGGCCGACCCGGTGAATTGGCGCAGGCGCTCGAGCGACTGATGGTCGCCGATGATCGCTACTGGCGCGAACATTACCGCGGCGCGGCGCAAGAGTTGAGGCGGCTCCGCCACCACAGCTATGCGGACCGCATCCGCTATTACTGGCCCCAACCGGCGGCTCAACAGGCCGTTGGGGCGCTCTATGCGCGCATCGACGCGGCGGGTTGGCCCCGATACGCGCTCAGAGATCTCTTCGCCGATCCGGTGCTCGAGCGCGCCGAGGCACTTGCTGCGGTGGCGGGCGGTCCCGCGCGCGCTCTGGTGCTGGCGAGCATTCAGGATGCCTTGATGCCGTACTTCCGGACGCGCGACGGGTGAGCGCGAATCGGGTGCCGCACGACCTCGGTGCGCCGCCTGCCGCCGGGGCGTGGTGGCTGCATCCGGCATCGTGCTTCGACGGCGAGCAGATCCGCCGCGATACGGCACTGCGCATCGAAAATGGCCGGATCGGCGCTCTTGCGCCGGCGCGCGAGATCGGCCGGGATGGTCTGCCCGTCTGGCGCTGCGAATCCCTCGCCTGTCCGGCATTCGTCGATCTGCAGGTCAACGGGGGCGGCGGAGTCCTTTTTACCCAGACGCCCACGCCCGAAGCGCTCGCGGCCATTGCGCACGCTCACCGCCTCGGAGGGACCGGTACTTGGTTGCCTACGCTCATCACGAGCGCCCCTGAGGTCATGGAGCGGGCGGTGGACGCCGTGCTCTCGGTTCATGGCCGTTGCGGCGTCGCCGGCATGCACATCGAGGGGCCGCATATCGCCCCGGAGTATCGCGGCGCACACGCCCTGGAGCTGATCCGACCCTTCAGCGACCATACGCTCGGGCTGCTGCGCCGCCTGCGCGCGCACTCCGTTCCGGTACTGCTCACGCTGGCGCCGGAACGACTGCCGGACGGCGTACTGGCGCGGCTCGTGGACATGGGCGTGCGCGTCGCCATCGGGCACAGTGGAGCGAGCGAGCAACAGACGCGTGCGGCCCTCACCGAGGGCGCGAGTCTGTTCACGCATCTGTTCAATGGGATGCCACCGCTGCAGACCAAGAAGGTCGGTATGACCGGGGTGGCTTTGGACAGTGCCGCCTGGTGTGGCGTGATCGCTGATGGCTACCATGTCGATGACACGATGGTGAGGCTCGCGGTGCGCGCCAAACGCGAACCGAATACCCTGTTCGCAGTCACCGATGCCATGCCCACGGTCCACGGACCGGCGCATTTCGAGCTGTATGGTGCGACGATTCGGGTCCGCGACGGTCGATTGATCGACGCTCGGGGATCCCTCGCCGGAGTTCACATCGACATGGTGGGCGTGCTGCAGCGCCTGGTGCAGCGGGTTGAACTGCCGCTCGCGTGCGCGCTGGCCATG
>JAJZFQ010000296.1 GCA_021805275.1 Pseudomonadota bacterium | reverse complement strand
AGGGGTGGGTCCGGTTTCTGCCGCAGTTCGGCTGGGGCGCCCCGGGAGGCTGGAGCGCCGTCATCATCTATGTGGTGCTGCTCGGGACCTCACTCTACCTGCGGTGGCGCTCGCGCGCCTGGGAGCGTATCCGCGTCTGATGTTCGACCGAATTAGGGTCGTTACAGTTAGACGTCGTTTCCTGGTTAGGTATGAGACGTTTAACTCACCACAGAGTCCTAGAGCTTTCGCGTAAGCCGCCGCAGAGGAGACACGTATTCCTTGTGACACTTCCGAATGAGGAGTCTCTGCTCGGTGGAGTTCTCCTTTCGAATGTGCCGCGACCGCGAGCTCCGACGCCCGGCGCCAATCTTGTTTACATTGAAGCGAACTGGGCGGTGAGCGACCCCGGCGGCTTAGGTCGCCGCGCAGCGGGATGTCGGCTGGGCAGAGACGATCAGACTCAGAAAGCACATCGGTCTGTGTGGCTGTATAAAAAAATATCAGTCAGGTGAGAACCTCTACCGCCGAGGCGGCGGAACGCGACGCGCGTGGAGCGGTCCGAGCCGAGACGCCGCTCGGCTTGAGCGAGCGAGGCCAGTCCGACCGCAGGGAAGCGCGACCCGGATGGCAGGTCTTACGGGACCGAGGCCGTGCGCGTGCTGTCAGGAACAGCTAAGTGCAAGGGTAAGTCTGAGCGCTAAATCATCTTCCAGATCGAATCTGGCCATCGGTTTCGTGTGCATTTATTACCAAATCAGTAAGATTTGTGCGGATTGAGAATTATGCTAGACTACACATCAATTACTAATTCCGTAATTTCCGTGTCAGCTAGAGCCCATTCAATTGTTCGATCTCTCAGCGGCAACCAGGCGCGCCTAGTGCTGGCCCTGCTCGAGGAAAACGAGAAAGACATCGATCCTGACGGGGTTATGCGGCGGCTCGGCGTGAGCCGCGGCTACGCTTTAAAGCTCCTGCATGAACTGACAGCCAAGGGCTGGCTGCACCGACAGGCACCGGCGCGCTACCGGATCGTGCCCCCGGAGTGGGGCCCTCATCGGCTTCCCAGCCTTGATGTGCATGAGGCGGCCCTCGCTCATGCGCCGGATGGCTATGTGGGTCTGGCGTCGGCGGCCCGTCTCCACGGGCTCACAACCCAGCACCGGCGCGTCACTTTCGTCCTGGTCGCACGGCGCAAACGCGAGATCGAACTCAACGGCTCCACCATCCGTTTCGTACTCGTGAAGCCAAAGCACGTATTCGGCACAGAACAGCGTCTCGAACTCGGCGAAAAGATCACCGTGTCCGATCCCGAGAAGACCGCCCTCGATTGCCTTGAGTACGGCATCGGCACCTTCGATTTCTCGGAGCTCACCGCAATCGTCGCGCGGGTGCTGCGTCGCGGCGAATGGGAGCGACTCGTGGAGTACCTCCGTCGCTTCGACAGCGGTCCGCTCGCGCGCCGGCTCGCGACGCTCATGACACTTGCGAAGATCTCGTATCCGCAAAGCACACTAGAAGCACTGAGCGCCGTTTCGATTCCCAGGAGCCCAATTCGCCTCGATCCGACGCGGCCGGCCTCGCGCACCGATCCGCTCGATCACCGGTGGGGCATTCGCGTGAACGTCCCCCCGTCCGATCTCTTCCACATCTGATATGCTCACTAAACCCCAACTCGCGCGTTTCATTCATAGCTCGGGCGTAGACGATCCGAGCTTCGCCGAGAAGGAAGTCGTCCTGACCTACCTGCTGCAGCTCCTCGTCGAGCGCGGCTTCATCGATCGTGTCGTGTTCAAGGGCGGGACGTGCATCCGCAAGATGCTGCTGGGCAACCGCGGCCGCTTCTCGACGGACCTGGATTTTACGGCGCGTATCGAAGTGCCCGATCCGGATGGGGAGATCCTCGCGCTCGCCGAGGTGCTTGAGGAATCGTTTCACGGGATTCGCTTTCGACTCGAACTCGGTAACGAGAAGGAATGGCGAAGCTCCGAAGGCACGACTTGGGCCGTCTACCCGACTTACGAGCACGGGTTCGGGAGCGGCTCCATCAAATTCGAAGTCAGTCTTCGCGAAACCCCGATCATCGCGCCGACGCTCGTACCCCAACTCGGCCAGGCCTATTTCGCGCACCTCGAGTTTGCGCCCGCGCCCATCCCGTGCCTCCACGAGTGCGAACTGATTGCTGAGAAGCTGCGTGCAGCGTATCAGCGGCGCAAGGCTCGCGACATCTACGATCTCGCTGTGTTTTCTAGTCGGCCGCGCAACGAGTTGCTCATTCGCAAGGCGTTCATTCTCAAGCTATGGAATGTTCGCACCCGCTTCGATGCGGCGGCGTTTGATGCGCGCCTTCAGGAGAAAGAGCACTATGACTGGGACGATCTGTTCAGCCTGATTCCCAAGCGAGACCGGGAGGCACCCGAGGCATTGCTGGGACGCGTGCGAAGCGGATTCTCCTTTCTCGCAGCCCTCACGGATGCCGAAGCCGAGCTTGCTGCCGATGCCGCTCAGAGGCGCCGGGCGACGGCCGAAGTGCTGCATGGAGAATGTCGCCCCCTCGCCGGTACAGGGCCAAGTTGAAGCCATTCGCTACATCATCTCGAAGCGACCATATTTCGGGCGGGCAACAGGATCCGCCCGCGAACGGATGGCCCGCCGGAACTCAGGTCCCGACTTTGGAGTGACCCTTCACCTGGGACATGGAATTTTCCTGAGCGACTCGGCGGCGCAGGAAACGACTTTAGTTCAGGCCCATATCTGAGTCGTCGGTCCACACTTGGTGGCAGCCGGATTGACAGCGCTGTCATGCCGTGTATCCTCCGTCCTCACGCCGCCCCAGAGGGCGGGATCGAGAGAGTGGGCGGCAGCACATGAATAGAACCGGATCGGAGTGGGGCGGTACTTTGCGCGCGCGCGG
>JAJZFQ010000270.1 GCA_021805275.1 Pseudomonadota bacterium | reverse complement strand
CGGGACTCATCAGCTCGGGCTTACCGCGGATATCCGGGGGGCCGGCCGTGCGGTGCTGGGCACTGGCAAAAAAGGGTATTGAATGCGCTTGCTCCGACGACTGGGACCGCTGGCCGGTTCACTGCTGCTCCTACTGGGTTCTGCCTTTTCCACGGCGTCATTCGCACAGTCGGCGCTGAACTCAGCCACCGGTCTGGCATTGCTGCACAGCCTCTCCTCGTCGCAGCAGCAGGCGATCATGAGCCGGGCCGGGGGCGGCGCCATCGGATACGGCGGATCGCTGTACCCGGGCTCCGGGGTCATGACGCAGGCCGAACTGCAGCAGCTCGAGCAGCAGCAGGCGGTCCAAGCGCGACGCAAGGCGCTGACCGCAAAATCGGTGATCCCGGAATTGAACGCCGGTGACTGGGTCATCGTGCAGATCGGCGTGCATCTGCCGCCCGCCTCGGGCGCGAGTCTGTCGCAACTGCAGTCGACGTCCCTGCAGGGGGGCGCTGCCGCCAGCCAGGGCTTGTCCATGAGTGCGCTGCAGAGCGGAACCGCGGGCGGTATTCCGGTCGGAGCCATCCCGATCGCGAATATCCCGCTGAACAGCAATGGACTGTCGAAGGCGCAGATCCAGGAGATTCCCACTGCCTTGAATGCCCTGAGTCCGCTCGAGCGTCGCCGGCTCAATGCCATGATGCGCTCGATCCGCGCCCAGGATCCGTATCAGCTGACGCGCCGCGGCATGTTGGATCTGCCCGGCTTTGCGCCCATTGACCTGCTGGGGCTGACGCCGAGCGATGCGACCTTGCGACTCTCGGTGATTCCGGCTCTGCAGAACCTGCAGGTGCGCGTGACCATACTGCCGCTGAAGCGGACGGGCGAGCAGGCGCTCAAGCCCTTCGGATACGACATCTTCCAGCAAGAAGCGTCCACCTTCTCCACGCTCAATCCGCTCACCAACGTGCCGGTTCCCTCGAACTACCAAGTCGGCCCGGGTGACACGCTGGATGTTCAGCTCTATGGCAACCAGAACCAGAGCTACCAGCTGACGGTGGGACGTAACGGACAAATTAACTTCCCACAGTTGGGACCGATCACGGTCAGCGGCGAACTGTTCAGCACGGTGCAGTCGGAGATCGCATCGCGCGTGGCGCACCAGATGATTGGTGTGCACGCGAGCGTCACCATGTCGCAGACCCGCTCGATTCAGGTCTTCGTCATGGGGGATGCATTCCGCCCCGGCGTGTACACGGTCAGCGGGCTGGCCAACATGACCTCGGCGCTGTATGCCGCCGGGGGCATCAGCAAGACCGGCTCGCTGCGCCGCGTGCAGTTGATTCGCAATGGCCAGGTGATCGACACGCTCGATCTTTATAACCTCTTGATCCACGGCAGCACTCGCCATGACGCCCCCCTGTTGCAGGGCGATGTGGTGTTCGTGCCGCCGGTCGGCCATACCGTGGCCATCGACGGCGAGGTCCAGCGGCCCGCGGTGTACGAAACGAAGAATGAAGTGATGCCCGCGCAGATCATCGCACTCGCAGGTGGGCTGAAGCCCAACGCGGATGTGGCGAACGCGACCATTACGCGCATTCTCCCGAACGGTGAGCGGGTGGTTCTGCCGCTGAAGCTCGGTCCGGGCGGACAGGCCGAAGGGGTGCGCAACGGCGATTACATTCACATTCCGCGCTTGAAACCCTCATTGGATCAGGCGGTTCAGCTGCAAGGCAACGTCTACAACCCGGGCGTTTATGCCTACCAGCCCGGTATGAGACTGACTGATGTCTTGCGCTCAGTGTCGGAGCTGATGCCGAATTCGGATCTGCACTACGTGCTGATTCGCCGCAAGCTGCCGCCGGATCTTCATGTCGAGGCGGTGTCGGCCAATTTGGCCGCAGCATTGGCGCATCCGAATTCCGCTGCCAACATTCGCCTCATGCCGCGCGATCAGATCACGGTATTCAACCTGACCTCGAATCGTGACCGGATCATCGAGCCGATTCTGCAGGCCATCCAGGCGGAATCCTCTGCCGAGCATCCCGAACAGTCCGTCGCTGTCAACGGCCAAGTCAACGTGCCCGGACAGTATCCGCTCGAACCGGGAATGCGTATCAGCGATCTGATTCGCGCCGGCGGCGGTCTGGCCAATGACGCTTATACCGGGGACGCCGAGCTATCTCGATACGTCGTCAGCGCGAACGGCGTTCGGCACACGCAGATTTATCCCATCAATCTTGCGCAGGCGCTCGCCGGAAACGCCCAAGATAATCTGCGCCTCGAACCCTTCGATGTCCTCACTGTCGTAAAAGTCTCGCAGTGGGGACATCAGGCAACGGTCACGCTGCGCGGGCAAGTGCGCTTTCCGGGCACTTACACCATCCGCCCCGGAGAGACTTTGAAGTCCGTCATCGCGCGGGCCGGCGGCTTGACGCCTTGGGCATTTCCACAGGGCGCAGTGTTCACGCGAACCGAGTTGCAGCGGCGCGAACAGCATGAGATGAATCTGCTGGCGCAGCGCATGCGCATCGAACTCGGTGTGCTGGCGCTGCGCGCAAGCGTCACGGCCACGGGCGGTGCCGCGGGTGCGGCGGCGAACACGATGGTTGTGGCCCGATCACTCCTTCAGCAGCTGAAATCAGAGCATGCGGTTGGACGCTTGGTGATCAACCTGCGCAAGATCATCAGGGATCCGAACAATTCACCATACGATGTGGTGCTTCGTAACGGTGATGCACTCTATGTGCCGAAATTTGAGCAGGAAGTCACGGTCATCGGGGAGGTGCAAGATCCCACCTCGCATCTCTATAACCCGAATCTCTCGCGCAGCGCCTATGTCAGGCTCAGTGGTGGCCTGACGTCCGAGGCAGACCGGAAACACATCTACGTGGTGCGTGCCGACGGAAGCGTGGTGAC
>JAJZFQ010000192.1 GCA_021805275.1 Pseudomonadota bacterium | reverse complement strand
TATGTGCCCTGCGGGGGCGACGGTGCAGCCGGTGCGGCGATACGCCTTGATGGTGACGAGCGGGACGGCGCGCGCAGACGCCGGCTGCGTGCTCGCCAGTGCCGCGATAGGATCGGCGCTAGCCATACTCAAACCTCAGTCGCTCGGATTGTGGTCAACCGCTCGGCCGTGCTCGAACACGGTTGGGCGGCACCTTGTTGGCCACTGAGATGTGAGAGCTTTGGAGATTGCCCACCGACCTGGCCGCAGCGTCCCTGCCAGGTGCTCGTAAGTATTGGTCGGGGCAGGGAGATTCGAACTCCCGACCCTCTGCTCCCAAAGCAGATGCGCTACCAGACTGCGCCATGCCCCGATCGCTTCCGCCGTGACCTGAAGTCCCGCTTGGCTGGGGGATAATATGCGAGAATGCGCGTCCTCCGAAAGTGGTGAGGTCCAGGCGGTCCATGACGGCACAGGTCATTGACGGGCGTAAGCTCGCGGGCGAGGTCAAGGCGCAGGTGCGCGCAGCCATTGACGCGACGGTCGCACGCGGCCGGCGACGTCCCGCGCTGGCCGTGGTCAAAGTCGGCGATCATCCGGCTTCCGCCGTCTACGTGCGCAACAAGCGCAAGGCCTGCGAGGAAGTCGGCATCCGCTCGGTGGCCCACGACCTGCCCCATTCGACCTCGGAAATCGAGCTGCTCGCCCTCGTGGATGCGCTCAACCACGACCCGGAAATCGACGGCATCCTGGTGCAGCTGCCGCTGCCGGACCAGATCCCCTCCACGGCCATCATCGAGCGGATCGATCCGACCAAGGATGTCGACGGCTTCCACCCGTACAACGTCGGGCGCTTGATGCAGCGCATTCCGCTCATCCGGCCGTGCACGCCCTACGGGGTCATCAAGCTGCTCGAGTACATCGGGGCACCGCTGAAGGGCCAGAACGCGGTCATCGTCGGAGCCTCCAATATCGTCGGCCGTCCCATGGCCCTCGAGCTGCTACTGATGGGCGCCACGACGACCGTCTGCCACCGCTTCACCGCCGACCTCGCCTCGCACGTGCGTCAGGCCGACATCCTGGTCGTGGCCGCGGGCAAGCCCGGACTCGTGCCCGGGGAGTGGATCAAGCCGGGCGCGATCGTCATCGACGTCGGCATGAACCGGCTCGACAACGGACGGCTGGTCGGCGACGTGCAGTTCGAAGCGGCGCGCGAGCGCGCCGGGTGGATCACGCCGGTGCCGGGTGGCGTCGGGCCAATGACGGTGGCGATGCTGATGCACAATACCTTCGAGACCTTCCACCGGCGCAGCGGCCTGCCGCGCTGAGGCACTGTCCTGCCGTCCCGCGTTGCCGGGGCGCGGCAAGACCCTGCCGCAGCGGCGCCGGCCCGTCACAATCTCACAGATCTTTACAATCCCCGTCCCCCGCACCCACCTATAGTGCGGCCGACTCCGCCCCACCGGCGATGGTCGGGCGGCCTCAGACACCGGACCGAGGAAACGGGAATGATCAGCACGATACCGGGCGGCAGCAGCGCATGGCCGAGCACCGCCTGCGGCCAGTCTGCCAATGGTGCATCGAGCGCGGGCAACCTCGCGCAGCTCGAGACGCAACTGTTCGCCAGCATCGACACTAACGGCAACGGCTCGATCAGTCAGAGCGCGCTGGCGAGTTTCATGAATGCGCTCACGAGCGCCCATCAGAGCGCCAGCGCCAGCGCCGGCACGAGTGCCAGTACCGGTACCAGCTCACTTTTCAATGCGCTCGACACGAGCGGCGGTAGTGGCATCTCCCTGCAGGACTTCCAGAGCAACATCGGCACATTCCTCAGCGCTCTGCGCAGTCAGCTCGCCACCACGGGCAGCCCGATCGCCAGTGCCGCAAGCGGCGCCTCGAGCCACTCCATGACCAGCGCGACAGCCGGCCGCACGCAGCACCGGCATCACGGGCACGGACATGGCGGCGGCGGTGTCAATGCGCTGCTCGCTGCGCTGCAACAGGCAACGTCCGATACGAGCGGCACAAGCAGCACGAGCGCGGCGTCGAGGAGCACTTCCCCAACCACCTCGCTCAGCGTGGTCGCGTAAGCCCCTCAGGCCGGGACCGGCGGATTCCTCAGGCCCGCCGCCAGTCGGTCGCGCCGTTCGGACGATCTTCGAGCACCACGCCCGCACCGGCCAGCTCAGCGCGGATCCGGTCGGATTCCGCAAAGTTTTTTGCCTTGCGCGCCGCGGTCCGCGCCGCGATGTGCTGTTCGATGTCCGCATCGCTCATCGCGCCGGCCGGCGCGCTCCCCGCGCTCTCAGCGGCAGTCGGAGCGAGCCCCGGTTTGCCAAGACGCAGCCACTGCTCGGCCGGCGTGCCGAGCAGCCCGAGGACACCGCCGAGTAGGCGAAGGCGTGCACCGAGCGCCGCAGCCCGCGCGCGCTCGCCCGCATCCCGCGCCGAATTGATGTCGCGGGCCAACATCTGCAGCACGGCCAGCGCCTCCGGAGTATTGAAATCATCATCCATTGCGGTCTGAAAGCGCGCGGCGTGCGCCGCACCGTCCGGTTCGCTCGACGGCAGCGCACGCAATGCCAGATAAAGTCGCTGCAGCGCGGCGTCAGCCTGATCGAGCTGCTCGAGCGAGTAGTTGATCGGCCCGCGGTAGTGGCTCGAGAGAACGAAATACCGCAGCACCTCCGGATGGCGCAACGTCGGCAGGACCGCCCGGACGGTGAAGAAATTGCCGAGCGATTTCGACATCTTCTCGTTGTCGACGTTGACGAATCCGTTGTGCATCCAGATCTCGGCGAACCGCTCGCCGGTCGCCGCACAGGACTGCGCGATCTCGTTCTCGTGGTGCGGGAACTTCAGATCCATACCCCCACCGTGAATATCGAAGTGCGGGCCGAGGAGCTCCACCGACATCGTCGAGCACTCGATGTGCCAGCCCGGCCGCCCCCGCCCCCACGGCGAGTCCCAGGCCGGCTCGTGCGCCTTGGCGTGCTTCCAGAGCACGAAGTCGAGCGGGTCGCGCTTGGCCTCGTCCACCTCCACGCGCGCCCCGGCGCGCAGGTCGGCCAGACGCTTGCCGGAGAGCCGGCCGTAGCCGTCGAACTTGGTCACCGCGTACATCACATCGCCGTTCGGCGCGAGGTAGGCGTAGTCCCGCTCGATCAGCCGACTCACCATGGCGATGATCCCCGGCACGTACTGGGTGGCGCGCGGCTCGAAATCCGGCCGAACGATGCCGAGGGCGGCGCAGTCCTCGTGCATGGCCCGGATGAACCGCTCGGTGAGCGCCTCGATCGTCTCGCCGTTGTCGGCGGCGCGCTTGATGATCTTGTCGTCGATATCGGTGATGTTGCGCACGTAGATGAGCCGGTAGCCGCTGTGGCGCAGATAGCGCGCGACGGCGTCGAACACGATCATCATGCGCGCATGCCCGATGTGCAGATAGTCGTACACCGTCATGCCGCACACGTACATGCGCACCTCGCCCGGCACGATAGGCGTGAGCCGCTGCTTCTCTGCGGTGAGCGAGTTGTGTATGTGAATCATGCTCATTGCTTCGCTGTCATGGGGAACCGCCTGCTGCGGGTGCGTGCGCAAAACGGGCCAACCGCTGCTCGATCTGACCGGGCGGCATCGCCTGCAGCAGTGGCGCGAGCTCCGGGCCGTGACCGAGTCCAGTGAGCGCGAAGCGCAGCGGCCGATACAGTTGCGCACCCTTGGCGCCGCTCGCGGCGCGCGCGGCCGCCGTGATCGCCGCCAGATCCGCGCCACTCACCGCCGCGGCGCGCGCGGCGGCGGCGAAGAACGCCCCACCGGCCGCGCGGACGAGCTGCTCACCTTCGGCATCCAGGAGCGGCGGCGGCCCAAAGACGATGTCCACCCACGGACGTGCGTCCTCCGGCAGCACCACGTTGGGCAACACCGCGAGGCAGAAGGCCGCCGCCGCCGCCGGCTCGAGGCCAGCGGGCAGCTGCGCGGCGAGCCAGGTCCGAGTCTCCTGCGCCGAGAGCCGGTGGGCGGCGGCCTTCTGCCACACGCGCAGCTGCTGCTCGTCGAAGTGCGCCGGTGAACGGCCGAGATGATGCACGTCGAAGGCAGCCGCGAGCGCCTCGATCCCAAGCAGGTCGTGCTCGAGACTCGAATGTCCCAGCCGGAACAGATAGTTCACCAGGGCCTCGGGACGATAGCCGCGGTCGCGGAACTGGCGCACGCTCGCCGCGCCGTGGCGCTTCGAGAGCGGCGCCCCGTCGGGCCCGAGGATCAGCGCGATGTGCCCGTAGCACGGCGCCGGCAGGCCGAGTGCCTCGAGGATGAGCAGCTGACGTGGGGTGTTGGTGAGATGATCCTCCCCGCGCAGCAGCTGGCTCACACCCATGGCGGCATCGTCGACCGCATTGGAGAAGAAGAACGCGGCCGTCCCATCGGCGCGGCGGATGACGAAATCGCCGATATCATCCGAGAGAAAGCTCTGCGCACCGTGCACCAGGTCGGTGAACTCGATGCGCCGCCCGCTCGGCACCCGGAAGCGCAACGTGGCCGGCAGGCCGGCGGTCCGCCGCCGCTCGCGCTCGCCGGCCGACAGCTCCCGGCAGGTTCCCGGGTAGCGTGGCGCCCGTCCCGAGGCGCGCTGCGCGTGGCGGGCGGCCTCCAGCTCGAGTGGCGTGCAGAAGCACGGGTACGCCACCCCCTGGCGCTCGAGCTCGGCAAAGCGCTGCGCGTACAGGGCGCCTCGCTGTGACTGGAAATATGGACCGAGCTCATCCTCGCGATCGGGACCGGCGTCCCACTCGAGACCGAGCCAGGCCAGATCGGCGAGCAGACCGGCGCTGTACTCGGCGCGGCTGCGGCCGGCATCGGTGTCCTCGACGCGCAGGACGAAACGCTCCCCGGCGCGGCGCGCCAGGAGGTAGTTGAACAGCGCCGTGCGCGCATTGCCGAGGTGCAGCTCGCCCGTCGGACTTGGGGCGAAGCGGGTCGCGCCGCGCGTGAACGTCCGGGCGGTTGTACGGTCAATCTCTGCCATGACCGTCAATAGTACGGGGTTTGACCGGGCGCTGCTAAGATGGCGCGCTCTGGCGAATCGCTGGGAGAATCCATGTACGATCGGAACTGCAATGCCGCCCGGGGAATCGTCTTCAGCGCCGCGGCGACACTACTGGTGGCGGCCGGCCTTGGCCTGATCGGCGCGCCGCCGGCGCAGGCGCAATCCGCTGCACCGGCTCGGCCCAATCCCGAGGTGCGCGTCACCACGAGCATGGGTTCGTTCGTGATCGAACTGCGGCCCGACCGCGCGCCGCTCACGGTAGCGAACTTCCTGCGCTACGTGCGCACGGGCTTCTACACCGACACGCTGATCCACCGCGTGGTCGCCAATTTCATCATCCAGGGCGGCGGGCACGAGGCCAGCCCTCCCTACGCGCTGAAGCCGACCGGCCCGCCGGTCGTGAACGAATCCGGCAACGGTCTGCAGAACAAGTTCCGTGCGGTCGGACTGGCCCGCGGCACAGACCCTGATTCGGGCAATACTCAGTTCTACATCAATCTCGTCGACAATCCGGAGCTCGATCCGCTGCCAACCCGCTGGGGCTACACGGTGTTCGGCAAGGTGATCCAGGGTATGAACGTCGTCGAGCAGATCGGCCTGGTACCGACCGGCGCGTTCGGACCGTTCAAATCCGAGGCCCCGCTGACGCCGGTGGTGGTCGAGAGCATCTCGTTGATCACACCATCGCAGTCCGGCTCCGCGCAGTCCTCGACAGCGGCCCCAGCCACCCCGACCCCGGCTGCCCCGGCCACAAGCCCACCGGCCTCGGGCGGCACGGCTGGCGCGACACCCGCGGGCACCGCGCCCGGCGCACCTGCGACGGGTAACGCCGGATCGGCACAGCCGGCTGGCACGGGCACGGCACACGGCTCGCAGACCAAGCCCCCGCCGGCGAGCCCCGACGGCACGCCGCCGCGGCCGTGACCGGCGAGCCGGCCGCGCCAGCTCCCTCGCAGCCGCAGCGCTGCCTATTCGTCTCCGACGTCCACCTCGATGCGGCCGCGGATGGCGCGCAACGGCAGTTCCTCGATTTTCTCGGCGGCGAGGCGACTCACGCCGACACCTTGTACATCCTCGGGGATCTGTTCGAATCCTGGGTCGGGGATGACTCGCCGGAACACGGCGCGGTGCTCGATGCACTGGCCACGCTCAGCGCACGCGGTGTCGCATGCTTCGCACTGCACGGCAACCGGGACTTCCTGCTCGGCGAGGGATTCTCCCGACGCACAGGCTGCCGGCTGCTGCCCGATCCGGTAGTGACCACCCTCGCGGGTGAACCGGTGCTGCTCACCCACGGCGATGCGCTCTGCATCGACGACCACGCCTACCAGGAGCTGCGCAGCAGCGTGCGTGACGAGGCATGGCAGCGGCGCTTCCTGGCACTGCCGCTGGCGACCCGTCAGCTGCTGGCAGACGAGGCGCGCGCCGGCAGCCGCGCACACACCGCGCGGACGGCGCCCCGCATCATGGACGTCAATTCCGAAGCCGTGCAGGCCGCCTTTCGAGCCACGGGGGTGCGGCGCATCATTCACGGTCATACGCACCGGCCAGCAGTGCACGACGGACAGCTCGACGGTCGAGCCGTGCAGCGCATCGTGCTTGGCGCCTGGTACGAGCAGGGCAGCTGCCTGCGGCTTCAGGACGACCGGTTCGAACTGCACACGCTGCTCCGCTGAGCGGCCAACCCGCTCAGCGGAGCAGCGGCGCACCGCTCAAGGATTGGGGGTGCCCGGCGGTCGCATACCCATGCCCATTCCCTTGCCGCGCGGCCCCATGCGGTGCATCCACATGGGCGAACGCGCCGGCGCGAGCACCTTGAATTTGGTCATCTGCTCGGCGCTGAGAACCTTCGCCATGCGGTCCAGCATTTCCTCGCGCGCCGCGAGATGCGCCTTGCGGGCCGCGCGCATCGCCTCCATGACCTGCCTCATGCTCGCGCGCATCGCCACGTGCTGCTGGTCGAGAATCGCCTTGACCTGCCGTTGCTGCGCGGCGCTGAGGTCGAGCAGCACGGTAAGCTGATGCAAGCGCCACTGCTCCATACGCTGCATCTGGCGCATCATGGCCGGACTGCCCCAGGCGGGGTGCGGGGGTGGCGGCGGACTCTGTGCCAACGCGACGCCCGCCAGGCTGGTGAGCGCCAGGACAATCAGACTTCGTTTCATGGATTTTCCTCCACCGGTGAGCAACTCTGCGCCAAGTCTAGCGGCGCTCCCGCGCCCGCGCCGTAAGCAAATGTACGGTGTACGGCTCAGCGTCGCGGGAAGCGCAGCTCGGCCTCGAGACCGCCTTCCGGCCGGTTGCGCAAACTCAGCGTCCCGCCGTGCGCCTGCGCAATGTCGCGCGCGATACTCAGTCCGAGCCCGGTGCCGCCGGTGTCCCGGTTGCGCGAGGACTCGAGCCGGTAAAACGGCTCGAAGACCCGCTCCAGGGCATGCGGCGGGATACCCGGGCCGGCATCGCTCACCACGATGCGCAGCGCAGCGCCGTCATGAACTTCGATCCGGGCGCGGTCGCCGAAGTTCACTGCGTTTGAGACCAGATTGGTCAGACAGCGCTTGAGCGCCTGGGGCCGGCCCGCAAGCGGCGCTGCGGCATGACCGCTGACGCTCACCTCACGTCCCATCTCGACGAACCCGCACCGCACGGCCTCCACCAGCGCATTGACATCGGTCGGCTCGACCCGCTCCCGGTCATCGAGACCCCGAAACAGCGCGAGCGCCCCGCGTACCATGCCTTCCATTTCGTCAAGCTCGTGCCCGAGCCGCTCGCGCAGCGTTGGATCGTCGATCAGTGTCTCGACCTGCAGCCGCAGACGCGTCAGCGGCGTCTTCAGGTCATGCGACATCGCTGCGAGCACCGACGTGCGACTGTCCAGATACCGATGCAGCCGCTCTTGCATGCTGTTGAATGCCCGGGCCGCATTGCGCAACTCGCGCGCACCCTTTTCCGGCACCGGCGGTGCACGCGCGCCGCGGCCGATGGTGTCGGCCGCGCGCGCCAGGCGTAACAGCGGCCGGGTGATGCCGCGGGCCGCCACGTACAGCGCCGCGATCAGTACGGCGACCAGCAGCGCCAGATTGATCAGCAGCCGCGGCGGCAAGGCTACGGCCGGGGAGATGCGTGCCACGCGGAACACCACCCGCGGCGTGCCTGGGCCACTCACCTGCAGGTCGTAGGCGCCTGGCGGCTCATCGGGTGGACCGATGGGCGGCAGCGAGATCGGAATCACCCCCGCGGCCGCGCTGTCCGCGGTCAACAGCGTGACCCGGTAACGTCCGCCGAGCTCAGCGCGCAGTCGTTTCAGCAGCAGGGCCTGCGCGTCGGAGGTGAGCGGCAGCGGGATGCGCAGCACCGTAGCGATGCGGTTGTGTGCCATCCGGCGCAGCCACAGCCACTGCGGCCCCCGCAGCGGCCGCATCCCGCCCAACCGGCCCTGCGCCAAGGGGCGGCGCAGCAGCAGTGGCGGCGGACCGAACGGCTCAAATCCGCCCATCGTCCGCAGCTGATGCAGCGCGCGCGCGCGGCTGCGCGGCGGCAACTGGGCGAGCATCAGCGTGATCTCGCTGATCCGTCGCGCCCACACGCGCGTGGCCACCTGGGTCACGATCCGCTGCTCGTTGCGTGCCACCAGGTACAGGCTCGCCGTCTGGGCAAGCAGCACGCCGATGACGGTGGCGGCGATCAATCGACCGAACAGCGATTGCGGCCAAAGGCGCATGCGCACGAGTTCGTCCGCGACCTACTCGGTCTCGACCGGCACGCCGATCACGTAGCCCTGGCCGTAGACGGTCTTGATCAGACGCGGCGCGCGCGCATCGTCACCGAGCGCCTGACGCAGACGGCTGACGCGAACATCAATGCTGCGGTCGAGCGGATCAATCTCCCGCCCGCGCAGCAGCTCCGCAAGCTCCGTACGCGTCACAACGCGATTACCCGCAGACAGCAGCACCGCGAGCAGGCTGTACTCGGCGCCGCTCAGGGCCACTTCGCTTGCCGCGCCAATCAGCACGCGGCGCGTGGTGTCGAGGCGCCAGCCGCCGAACAGGAAGGCGCCCACGGACTGCGGGCCGGAATCGAGCCCCGACGGGGCACAGCGACGCAGTACGGCGCGAATCCGTCCCAGCAGCTCGCGGGGATTGAACGGCTTGGGCACGTAATCGTCCGCGCCGAGTTCAAGTCCGATGATCCGGTCGACGTCCTCGCCGCGTGCGGTCAGCATGATCACCGGCAGCTGCGAGCGGCTGCGCAGCTCGCGGCAGATCGACAGGCCGTCCTCGCCGGGCAGCATCAGATCGAGCACCAGCAGGTCGAAGTGTGAGCGCTCCATCGCCCGGCGCATCTCCGGGGCATCGCGCACCGCGGTGACCCGCAATCCCTCCTTCTCCAGGTACTGACTCAACAGCGAGCGGATCTCGCGGTCGTCATCGACAATCAGCAGGTGGGGGTTTTCGCGCATGGCCAAGCTCTCGTGCGCTCAACGATACCGGAGCGCACCTGCGGCGCGCCAGCGTCGCAGGTGCCCCGGCACACTCGCTCGTTACAATTGCTCACAACGACGGGCGCTGGGGGACCTGTTTCAGGCCGATGACGAGGTCCGCCACGTTGGTCCCGGTCGGACCGGTGTGCAGCAGCGCACCGGCCGCCTCGAGCGCCGTTCCCGAATCGGCGTGGCGCAGACTCTCGTCCGCGTCGAGACCGTGCAGGGCAATGCGCGCGCAGGTCTCCCCATCGACCACCGCGCCCGCATCCGCGCTGGTGCCGTCGATGCCGTCGGTTCCGGCCGCGAGCAGCGCCAGATCCGGGTAGCCGGCGATCAGCCGGGCCGCCGCGAGCGCCAGGTGTTGGTTGCGCCCGCCGCGCCCCTGCGTCGGCGGCAGCTGCACCGTCGACTCCCCGCCCCACACCTGCACCTGCGATTGACCCAGCGCCAGCTCGTGCGTGAACTGCGTCGCCAGGCGCTGCGCGTCGCCGCAGAACCGGCCGGCGGCACGGCGCACCGTCAGGCCTCGGGTCCGCGCCGCCGCGACGACCGCATCCATCGCGTCATCGATCGAAGCAATCACCTGCCGGCGGATCGCGTCACCGGAGGGAGGCGGCGCGAGAATGCCGGAGCCGATGACGGCCGGGTCGTCGCCGGGGACGTCGGAGATCAGCAGTGCCCGGCCTTCGCGCCCGCCGAGCCGCGCCGTGAGCCGCCCGCCCTTGATCTGCGAGCAGCTCGCCCGCTCGGCGTTGAGCGACCCGATGTCACGGCCGCCGGCCGATGCGCGCCGCGCGATCTCGGCGATCTGCTCGAGCGTGACCCCGGGCATCGGCACCTCGACCAGCGCCGAGGCGCCGCCGGAGATCAGGAACAGCACGCTCGCGCTGGGCGGCAGCGCCTCAAGCCAGGCCAGGAGTTGCGTGCCGGCCCGCAGCGAGCGCTCGTCGGGCAATGGATGGGCGCTTTCGAGGATTTCAACATCGGGCACGGCCACGAGGAGCGCCTCGGCGCCGTGGCCCGGCGGACTGATCACCCGCAGCGCCTCGAGCGAGTCCCCGAGCGCATCACGCGCCCCGAGCGCCATGGACACCGCCGCCTTGCCGATCGCTACGGCCCACACCTTGCGCGGCGGCTCATCGCGCAGCGCCTCGCGCACGCAACGGCGCCCGTCCGCGCGGGCAAGGCCCGCCCGGAACAGCTCGATCAGCAGCTCTCGACGTGCATCACCCTGTGGCGGACGATCAGCCACCGTGGACGATTTTCAGCGTCCCGCGTCCGTCGCGGCCGCGCTGCTTGGCCTCATCGGAGCGCTCGCGCTGCAGGCGCTCCAGGTACTGCGGCGTGACGTCGCCGGTGACGTAGGCGCCGGAGAAGCACGAGGTGTCGAACTCCGCGACTTGCGAGTCCTCGTGCTTGCACGCGGCGATGAGATCCTCAAGATCCTGGTAGACGAGCCAGTCCGCCCCGATGAGCTGCATGACCTCCTCGTCGCTGCGACCGCTAGCGACCAGCTCGTGCGCCGCCGGCATGTCGATGCCGTAGACGTTCGGGTAGCGCACCGGCGGCGCCGCCGAAGCGAAGTAGACTTTGCGCGCGCCGGCCTCGCGCGCAAGCTCGATGATCTGCGCGGAGGTCGTGCCGCGCACGATGGAGTCATCGACCAGCAGCACGTTCTTGCCGCGGAACTCCAGGTCGATGGCGTTGAGCTTGCTGCGCACCGACTTCTGGCGCTGCTGCTGGCCGGGCATGATGAAGGTTCGGCCGATGTAGCGGTTCTTGGTGAACCCCTCGCGATATTTCAGGCCGATCCGCTGCGCCAGCTGCAGCGCGCTGGTCCGGCTGGTGTCCGGAATCGGCACGACCACATCGATGTCGTGATTCGGGCGCTCGCGCAGGATCTTCTCGGCCAGTCGGTCGCCCATGCGCATGCGCGCGCGGTAGACGGAGATGTTGTCGATCTTGGAGTCCGGACGCGCGAAGTAGACGTACTCGAAGATGCACGGGGTGTGGCGCGCGCCGGCGACGCACTGGTGCGCGTGCAGCCGACCGCTCTCATCGATCAGCACCGCCTCGCCGGGGGCAATGTCGCGCACCAGGCGAAAGCCCAGGCTGTCGAGTGCCACGCTCTCGGAGGCGAGCATCCACTCCTTGCCGAGCGGCGTGTCGCGCTCGCCGACCACCAGCGGTCGGATGCCGTTGGGATCGCGGAAGCCGACGATGCCGTGGCCGATGATCATGGCGATCACGGCAAAGCCGCCGCGGCAGCGGCGGTACACCGCCTCGAGCGCCGCGAACACGTCGGCCTGCGTGACGCGCGGCGCGCCGATTCGCTGCAGCTCCGAGGCGAATACGTTCAGCAGCACCTCGGAATCCGAGCCGGTATTGAGATGCCGGAGGTCCTCGCGGATCAGTACCTCGGCGAGCTCGGTGGCATTGGTGAGATTGCCGTTGTGCGCCAGGCAGATGCCGTACGGGGAGTTAACGTAGAACGGCTGCGCCTCTGAGGCGCCGTCACACCCGGCGGTGGGATACCGCACGTGTCCGATGCCGACGTCGCCCTTGAGCTCCAGCATGTGGTGCTGCTGGAAGACGTCACGCACCAGCCCGCTGCCCTTGCGCACGCACAGCTCGCTCGCGGCGGCAGTGACGATGCCGGCAGCGTCCTGGCCACGGTGCTGCAGGACGGTCAGCGCGTCGTACAGGCGCTGGTTGACCGCGCTCTTGCCGACGATGCCGGCGATTCCACACATAGACTTACCTCACAGAGCCCTGGCGCCGGCCAGCGTGCGCAGCACACTCGCGATCGATCTGCCGTAGGGAATGAGCATCGAGTGGCGCCACCAGGGCTCGCCGTTCAAGTGCAACAGCTCAGCGAGGATGACGAACACCCCGAGCAGCACGGCGCCGCGGGCGGCACCGAACAGGAAACCGAGAAAGCGGTCTGTGCCGCTGAAGATCGACAGGCGCACGAAGTGTCCGACGATCGCCCCGATGGCCATGCCGACCAGCAGGATCAGCACGGCGATGATGGCGCGTGCAGCCCAGATGCGCACGCCCGAGGTGGCGAGCAGCCCGCCGAGGTGCGGCGCAAGGCGCGGCGCGAACTGCCAGGCGAGTACCAGCGCCAACAGCCAGCTCGCGAGCGCGATCGCCTCGCGCAGGAAGCCACGCACGGTGCCCACCACGGCGGACAGCACGATCGTCGCGATGACCAGGTAGTCAGTTATGTTCATGCACGCAAGCGCAGAGGCGCACGGGAAGAGCGGCCGTGGCCTTGGCCCGATGGCGGAAGGGTGTCGCTGCGGGACTGCCGGATGGGCGCATCATCGGTCGCAGGGGTCTCTGGGGCGCGGATTGTACAAGAGCCCGCAGCGCCCCGCTCGGGCCCCGGTCACTGCCGCCGCAGATTGCCTTTAAGACCGAGCGAGCGCAGCCGGCGGGAGAGCTTCAGCGCGGCCGCCCGAGTGCCGACCGGCCCGGCCGCCACCCGCCAGAGCCGCCGGCCCCGCAGCATCAAGCTGGTGATGTGCACCGGAAGGCCCCGAACATGCACCCGGTGCGCGAGCCGCAGCGCATCGACATGGTAGGCGAAGACCCCCAGCTGGACGCCCCAGTGCCCGCCGCTGGCGGGACGATGCGCTAGCCTCGCTTTCGCTTTGGCTGGTGCCCGCGCCGTCAAGTGCTGGGCCGGCTTGGCCTTGGGGTGGGGGGAGGACGGCTGCGCCGCGGGCGGCTCGGCGGCCGACGGCATGGGGCCCGGCGCAGGAGCACTGCGCGCCGTGGGTGCGGGCGTCGGCGCCGCCGAACGCTGCGCCGGGGCGGCGGAGTCCTGCGCGATGGCAGCCGAGCCGCTCCCCGCGCCCGTCATGAGCGGCAGGGTCACCGAATGCACCGGTGCCGGCTGGGCGCCGGCGAGCGCGGTCGTCGCGCGCACCGACGGGCCGGTGCGCCCCAATTGGGGCGGTCCGGTCAACAGTTCGGGAACCAACAGCACGATCAGCGCCACCAGGATGATGGCGCCCGTCAGTCGCTCTTTCACCGCGTGGAGTATACCCCAAGCCACTCCAACGCCGGCCCGACCGTATGAACGGAACCGCACACGACGATCCGATCCCCCGGTCGCGCGGCCCGGCGCGCCGCGACGCACGCATCCACCACCGATGCGCACAGGTGCGGTGCGCGCACCGTCGGGGCCAGCCGCTGCGCGAGTGTCTCGGCATCCGTGCCCCGCGGCGGCGGCAGGCCGCACAGGAACCACTCCTCGACGACCGGGACGAGGGCCGCGCCGATCTCCCGGGCATCCTTGTCAGCGAGAATCCCGACGACCGCGAGCGTGCGGCCGCGGCAGACGCGCCGGGCGAGCTCTGCGGCCAGCACCTCGGCGGCGGGCGGGTTGTGCGCAATGTCGAGAATCCACTCGAGCTCTCCGGGCACCACCTGAAACCGTCCGGCGAGGCGCACGGCCCGGAGTGCGCAGCTCACCGCCCGCGCATCGAGCGCCGCGAGCACGGCATCGAGGTGCCCGGCCGATCGCCCCGCCAACGCCTCGATCGTCGCCAGCGCGGTCGCGGCGTTGCGGTACTGGATGTCCCCGGCGAGCTGTGAGGGCGGCAGTCCCTGCAGATGCAGATGCGCCCCGTCGTAGCGCCACCGGCCATCGGCATCGACCTGCCAGTGGTAATCGCGCTCGGCGAGCACCGCGTGGGCACCGAGCCGTTCGATGGCCGCATACACGCTTTGCGGCATGCGCGCCGTGCCGAGCACCGCCGGGCGGCGCGGCCGGAAGATGCCGGCCTTCTCCGTGCCGATCTGCTCGAGCGTCTCGCCCAGCCAGTCGCGATGATCAAGTCCGACCGAGCACAGCACCGCTGCGTCGGCGTCGACAAGATTGGTCGCGTCCAGCCGTCCGCCGAGACCCACCTCGAGCACCGCGAAACGCACGCCCCGCTCGGCGAACAGCCACAGCGCGGCAAGGGTGTTGTACTCGAAGAAGGTGAGCGTCTCGGCGCCGCGGGCGGCCTCGATCCGCTCGAACGCCCTCACCAGCGCCGCATCGTCGACCTCCTCGCCCTGAATGCGGATGCGCTCGTTGTAACGAATGAAGTGCGGCGAGGTGAACAACCCCACCGGGGCGCCTGCAGCGAGCAGCAACGCCTCGATGTGCGCCGCGGTGGAGCCCTTGCCGTTGGTGCCGGCCACGGTAATCACCGTGGCCGCGGGCCGCTCCAGGCCGAGGCGGCGCGCCACGGCGGACACCCGCTCGAGGCCCAGATCAATCGTGCGCGGATGGGCCGCCTCCTGCCGCTGCAGCCAGTACTCGAGGGTCTCGCTCATGTGCGCCGGTGCGCCGTGAGGGGGCAGTCCCGCAGCGCGGCCCTCAGGCCGCGACAGCCGGCATGCGCAACAGCAGCCTGAGCAGCTCGCTGATACGCGCTCGCAGCTCGCGCCGATCGACGATCATATCGAGCACGCCGTGCTCGAGCAGGAACTCGCTGCGCTGGAAGCCCTCGGGAAGCGTCTCGCGCACGGTCTGCTGGATGACGCGCGGACCGGCGAACCCGATCAGCGCGCGCGGCTCGGCAATGTTGAGGTCCCCGAGCATCGCCAGGCTCGCCGACACGCCACCTGTGGTCGGATCTGCCATGACCGACACGTACGGCAGACGCGCCCGCTTCAGCTGCGCGAGCGCCGCGGCGGTCTTGGCCATTTGCAGCAGTGAATACAGCGCCTCCTGCATGCGCGCCCCGCCACTGGCGGTGAACGAGATCAGCGGGCGGCGCTCGGCGATGCAACGGTCCACGGCGCGCTTGAAGCGCTCACCGACCACCGAGCCCATCGAGCCGCCGAGGAACTGGAACTCAAAGGCGCAGGCGACCACCGGCAGTCCCTCGAGCGCACCACTCATCACCACCAGCGCGTCGGCCTCGCCGGTGGCCTTCTGCGCCTGCGCCAAGCGGTCCTTGTAGCGCTTGCTGTCGCGAAACTTCAGCGGGTCCTCGGGGTAGACGTCCGCAGCCAGCTCCTCGGTGGTGTCCGGGTCGAGGAAGAACTCCAGCCGGTCGCGCGCCCCGATGCGCATGTGGTGCGAGCACTTGGGACAGACAAAGAGGTTGCGCTCGAGCTCGGCGCGGTACAGCACCGCGTCGCAGGCGGGACACTTGATCCACAGGCCCTCGGGCACCGAGCGCGTGCGGCGCTCGGTCTTGATGCGCGAGGGCATGATCTTTTCGAACCAGGACATAGGTGATCCGCGCAGATTCCAGGGGCGGATGATAGCCGATCAGCGCGCTGCGGGCGCCTCGAGCGGCGGCGGCAGGACGAACGCCTCCGGGTAGCGCACCGACCAGAGGTACAGTCCCTCGGCAGGGGCCGTCGGGGCCGCCAGACGCCGGTCGCGACCGGCGAGCACCTCGGCGGCCCATCCCGCCGGCGCATCGCCCTTGCCGATCGCGATGAGCAGCCCGGCGATATTGCGCACCATGTGGTGCAGGAACGCGTTCGCCGTGACCTCGATGGTGACCCAAGCGTGCTCGCGCAGCACACTCAGCCGCTCGAGCCGACGCACCGGCGAGCGCGCCTGGCACTCGGCGGCACGGAATGCGCTGAAGTCGTGCTCGCCCTCGAGCAGCGCGGCTGCCGCGGCCATCGCCCGCGCATCGAGCGGGCGGTGCACCCAGGTCGCGCGGCGCTCCCACAGCCCGCCGCGGGCGCGGCGGTTGAGAATCAGATAACGGTAGGTCCGCGCCTCGGCCGAGTAGCGCGCGTGAAAGTGGGCCGCAACGGGCTGTGCCCAGGTGACGCTGATGTCGCGCGGCAGCTCGGTGTTCACGCCGAGTACCCAGGCGCGCATGCTGCGCCGCGCCGCGGTATCGAAGTGGGCCACCTGACCGCGCGCATGCACGCCCGCGTCCGTGCGCCCAGCGCACACGACGCTCACCGGCGCGTCGGCGACCTTAGCCAGCGCCGCCTCGAGACATCCCTGCACGCTGGGGCGCGTGGGCTGGCTCTGCCAGCCGGCGTATGCGCCGCCCAAGTATTCCAGGCCGACGGCGATCCGGGGCATCAGCCGGGCAGCGACTCCAGCAGGCGGCCGGCTTCCTGACGCTGCGCGTCCGAGCCCTCGTGCATCACTTCCTCGAGGATGCTGCGAGCGCCCTCCGGATCGCCCATGTCCATGTAGGCGCGGGCCAGATCGAGCTTGGTGCCGACCTCGCTCAGCGTCATCGGTTCGAACTCCGCGACGCTGTTCTCCCCGGTGGGCGACTCGTGCGGCACGACGAGATTGGCGTGCGCGAAGGTCGCCGCGCCAATGTCAAAGTCCAGCCCGTTGCCGTTCTGCGGCTTCGGTTGCGTCTCGGCGCCCCCGAGATCGAAATCCACACCGCCGGCCTCGAGCGCGTTCAGGCGCGAGGTCATCGAGGTGTCCTGCGCCGCGCCACTCTGCTCTTCGGAGAGCAGGTTCTCCAGCTCCCGCTCATCGATCTGCCAGGCGCTCGTCGTGCCGGTGGAACTCGGCACGGCCGGCTTGGGCGCACGCTCGCCGGCCTCCCCAGTCCGCTCCAGCGCCTCGCGCGAGGACTCGTCCAGTCCGGCGACCAGCGTCGGCGAATCCCCGCCGAGCGCCGGCTGCACGGAAGTCTCGAAGGCTCCCAGGTCCAGGCCCAGATCGTCGATCGCGAGTTCCGCGGTGCGGTCCGAGCCCTGGCTGAGGGCCTCGACCTTGTCGCGCAGCGCGGCGTGGCCGGCTTGATGCAGCGCCGGCTGCTCGACCGTCGGCTCCACCGGCTCGAACGTCGAGGCGGCCTCGAGCCCTCGGCCCGGCAGCTCCTGCGTCACGCCCGTCTCGGCGCCGGCGCCCGACCAGTGCGGTGTCTCCTCGGTGTCGCCGCCCGGCGCGGTATGCGACAGGGTGTTGGCGACGGTATCGGCGCCGTGCGTCTCCTCGCCGAGCGCCGCCCCGATGTCCAGGTCGAACGAGCCGGTGCTGGCGGTACTGCCGCTGCCGGTGGCATGACCGGCGCCGTCCATCAGATCGAAATCGACGCGCCCCTGACCGCCTTCCAGGTCGAGGTCCACGCCCTGGGACGCCGCACCGCTCAGCTCCGAGCCGGCGAACAGCGGATCGTCGGGGGCGAGCTGGCGCCCCATGATCACGACTTTTTCCCACTCGCCGGGGGGCGCCTGATCGCGCGTCTCCGCCAGCTCATGCGCCATCTCGGCGAACTGGTCCTTGTTCCCCCAGACGAAGAACACTTCCAGAAGCTTCAGCTTCAGGTCGCGCCGCTCCGGCTCGCGCTGGATGGCGATGCGGATCAGGTCGGCGGCCTGGTCGTACAGGCCGTAGGCCATGTGGAAATCTGCCTCGGCGAGCGGGTCGCCCTGCTCGAGGTTCAGCGCCGTCTCGCTGCTCATCGTCTGATCGGCCGGCACGTGCGGCGCGACCCGCGGCGAGGCGGCCTCGTTCATCTCCAGACGGGGCTGCTCGTGTGTGGTCTCGCGCACGTCGATGGAGTCGTCCGCGTGCGGCGATGCGCCAAACGAGGTCACGGGCAGGGCGCGGGCGGCCGGCGGTGCGAATGTCGGCTCGGCCGACTCGATCAGCCGCTCGTCGGCAGCCGATTCGCCGCGGCTGCGCAGCACCTTCCCGGCGATGTAGGCGCCGATCAGCACCAGCAGCGCTAGCAGCGCCCACCAGTAGCGGCGCAGCATCTGTCCCAGCGCACCGGGCACCGCCGGGTGCGGCACGGCGACGTTTGCCGGCCGATGCGCCTGAACGGTGTGCGCGTGTGCGCCCGCCGCGGCCGGCGCGGGGCTGGCGTGAGCCGCTGCGGCACCCGCGGCCGCCTGGCTCTGCAGCGCCGCGAGCGCAGCGCTCTTGACCTGCACCAGGCGCTTCTCCTGCGCCAGTTCCTTCTGCAGCGTCTGCACCTGGGTCTGCAGCGCGCCGAGCCGCGCGGAGGAGCCCGTGGCGGCGCTCGCGCCCGCCGAGGTGCCCGCACCGGGCGCCTGGGGGGCGACCAGGCGCAGGTGGCCCGAGCTGCTCGCGCCCTGGCCCTGCGCGGCCCGCCAGGCGTTGTCCTGGCGCAGCACCTGCTGCCATGCCGCGCTCGGTGAGACCTGCGCGGCCGCACTGGCCGAGGGGATGTGCAGCACCGCCCCGGCGCGCAGCAGGTTCATGTTGCTCGCGAAGGCCTGGGGATTGCGCTGATAGATCGCGACCATCCACTGGCGCGTGCGCCCCGATTCCATCCCGCCGCCGCTGAAGCGGCTGGCGATCCCGGAAAGCGTCTGGCCGGTGTGCACGCGCACCGTGCTGGGTCCGCCGCTCGAACTGGCCGGCAGCGCCGCAGCCGCAGCGGCCGGGGCGCTCCCCGCCTGGGCGCTGGCGCTAGGCAGCTCGCCCGTGCGCGGCGCATTGCCGACCACCGGAGCGGCCACCGCCACGTGGTGCGGCTGGCTCGAGCCGGGCACGTAGACCGGCGGGTTGACCAGAATGGTGTACTCGCGGAACAGCACGCCGCGGTCCCAGCTGGCCTTCACCAGCAGGGTGAGGATCGGGTCGGTGACCGGCAGCGGCGAGGTGACGTGCAGCTGCACGCTCCCGCCGGGGCCCGGGACGACCTTGACCCGCACGCCATTGAGGTACGAGGGCCAGTTCAGCCCGTACTTGGCGAAGGTCGCCTGGGAGGCCAGCCCGACCGAGAGGCTCTGCACCGCCCCGGGCGTGGCATCGAGCAGGTCGATGCGCGCATCGAGCGGCTGGTCCAGATGCGACTTAACGTGAATAGTTCCGAGGCCCAGAGCCAGCGCCGCCTGCGGCAAGGCCAGCAGCAACGCCATCACCAGACTTGAGCGCTTGGCGATCATTGACCACACCCCGAACGGCATCGGTAAGCAAAACCCCTTATAAAAACAATCGGATGGTCGCTTTTCGCAGACGCATCCGGTGCGGGCTGCAATATAACTTAAATCGGTTCACAACCCCAAGCCGCTTCGCGCCACCCGCCGGGCGCACTCGCCGGGATTGCCCTGCGATCTTTACTCATTCTGGCCCGGCAAACTGTGTCGCGCTTCGTAGACTCGCGGTTCCGTCCCCCGCCGGACTCACTCGCCGGCCCCCCGGCGGGCGATATCGGGCGTCGGACAGTGCACATCGGCATTCTGGCCCCGGTGGCGCAGGTAGTGATCCATCAGCACGATCGCGAGCATGGCCTCGGCGATCGGCGTGGCGCGCAGCCCCACGCACGGGTCGTGCCGTCCGGTGGTGACGATGTCGGTGGGCCGCCCCTCGATGTCGATGGTGCGCCCGGGGATCTGGATACTGGAGGTGGGCTTGAGGGTCAGGTGCGCCACGACGTCCTGGCCGGAGGAAATCCCGCCGAGGATGCCCCCGGCGTGGTTGCTGGCGAAGCCCTCGGGGGTGAGTTCATCGCGATGCTCGCTGCCGCGCTGCCTCGCCGCGCCGGTGCCGGCCCCGATCTCCACCGCCTTGACCGCGTTGATGCCCATCAGCGCCGCGGCAATATCGGCATCGAGACGGTCGAACACCGGCTCGCCGAGCCCGGGCGGCACCCCGGTGGCGCGCACCGTGACGCGCGCGCCGATGGAGTCCCCCGCAGCACGCAGTTCCCAGATGAGCGCCTCGAGTGCCGCGATGCGCTCCGGATCGGGGCAGAAGAACGGGTTGCGGTAGGCGAACTCGACGTCGCGCGGCTCAAGCACCAGCGAGCCGATCTGACTGAGGTAGCCGCTGATGCGCACCCCGAGACGCTGCGCGAGGTATTTGCGGGCGATCGCGCCGGCGGCCACTCGCATCACGGTCTCGCGCGCCGAGGAGCGCCCGCCGCCGCGATAGTCGCGCAGGCCGTACTTGTGCTGATAGGTGTAGTCGGCGTGCCCCGGTCGGAAGCGGTCCTTGATCTTCTCGTAGTCGCGCGAGCGGGCATCGCTGTTCTCGACGAGCAGACCGATCGGGGTGCCGGTGGTGCGGCCCTCGAACACGCCCGAAAGAATGCGCACCTGATCGGCCTCGCGGCGCTGGCTCACGAAATGCGACGTGCCGGTGCGGCGCCGGTCGACGTCGGCCTGTAGGTCGGCCTCGCTGAGCTCGAGCCCCGGCGGGCAGCCATCGACGATGCAGCCGAGCGCCGGGCCGTGGCTCTCGCCGAAGGTGCTCACCGTGAACAGCTTGCCGAAGGTGTTGCCAGACATGCCCCGCCCCTGATCGCGCCGCGCAGAGGCGCGGCGCGGAGCGATTTCCTCCGGGGCCGGGCGCGGCGTCGGCGAGTGTACTATGCGCCCGCGCGGCGGGCGCGGGGCGACGGCAGATCGGCCGCGGCGAGCAGAAACACCCCGCCGCCACCGCGCTCGAACTGCAGCCAGATGAACGGCAGTCGCGGGTACGCGCGCCGCACCGCCCGCTCGGTATTGCCCACTTCGACAATGAGCGCCCCGCCGGGCCGCAGATGTCGCCGTGCCTGCGCGAGCAGCACGTGCACCGAGTCGAGCCCGGCGCGGCCCGAGGCAAGTGCGAGCGCGGGCTCGTGCCGGTACTCCGGGGGCAGCGAGGCGAGTTCGCGCGCACCGACATACGGCGGGTTCGAGACGATCAGATCGTACCGCTCGGCCCCGAGGGCCGCGAAGTGATCGGAGCGTACCAAGCGCACGCGGCGGGCGAGCCGGTGGCGGCGCACGTTGCGCGCGGCCAACTCGAGCGCCGCCGGGGAGATGTCCGCCGCGTCGACCCTCGCCCACGGCAACGCCTTGGCGCAGGCGATGGCGATGCAGCCCGAGCCGGTACCCATGTCGAGCACCCGGTGGATCCGCCGCGCCAAGAGCCATGGGGCGAAGCGCCGCTCGATCAGCTCCGCGATGGGCGAGCGCGGGATGAGCACGCGCGGATCGATCTCGAACGGCAAGCCGGCGAACCAGGTCCGGCCGGTGAGGTAGACGGCCGGGATGCGCTCTGCGATTCGCCGCGCGAGCAGTGCGCGCACCCGCTGCTGATCCGGCCGGCCGACGCGCCGGCCGTAGACCGTCGGGTCGTCGTGGCCCAGCGCCAGCGCATGCAGCACCAGGGCGGCCGACTCATCCCACGCGTTGTTGGTGCCGTGCCCGAAGAACACGCCGGCGCGCTGCAGACGCCGCGCGCCCTGCTCGATCAGCCGACGCACGCTCAGGCGGTGCGCGCGCGCCGCGCGCGGCGGCCCGCTGTGGGATACTGGCGTCATGTCGTCTCGTTATTTCTGGACCGTGGTGGCGCTGGCGTGTCTGGGCGCCGGGTTCGCAGGGTACCGGCTGGCCGGCGCGCGGTACAGCCGGCCCGCCGCGCCGGCTTACGGCACCTGGCTGGCGCGGCCGCGAGCGCTGGGCGCTTTCGCGCTCACCGACAGCCGCAACCGCCCGTTCCGCAACGCCGAGCTGCGCGGCCACCTGACCTTGATGTACTTCGGCTACACCCGCTGCACGGACGAGTGTCCCGCAGCCCTCGCGCTGCTCGCGCAGGTGCAACAGCGCCTGGCGCGCCTGCCACTGCAGGTGCTGTTCGTCTCGGTCGATCCCCGCCACGACACCCCGGCTGTGCTCGCGCAGTTCGTGCGGCGGTTCGATCCGCTCTCGCTCGGCCTGACCGGCCCGCTGGCGCAGATCGGGCCGCTGAGTGCGCGCCTCGGCGTCGCCCGCGGGCGCGTCGCGCTGCCCGGCGGCGATACGACGTTCGAGCACACCATGGCGATCTTCCTGCTCGATGCGCGGGGCCGCGAGGTCGCTCTGTTCACGCCGCCGTTTGACGCGCGGCGCCTGGCCGCCGCGGTGCAGGGCAGCGCCGAGCGGCTGCTGACGAGTGGCTGAGCGCGGCGGCCACATGACCCAGACTACGGCATCCCCGAGGCTGCGCGCGCGCCTGTTCGTGGCGGTGCAGCACCTGCTGCCACAGCACCTGCTCAGCCGGCTCGTCCTGCACCTCACCCGCAGCCGCGCCCGGCCGCTGAAGCGGGCGCTGATCGGCGCCTTCGTCCGTCACTTCCGCCCCGAAATGCAGGATGCGCTGGACAGCGAGCCGCAGAGTTACCCCAGCTTCAACGCGTTCTTCACCCGCGCCCTGCGGCCGGGCAGCCGACCGGGCGCACCGGAGCCGCTCGCGCTCGCCTCCCCGGTCGACGGGACGGTCAGCCAGATCGGGCAGCTCGACGGCTCGCGCATCGTGCAGGCCAAGGGACACCACTACACACTCGAGGCGCTGCTCGCGGCCGATGCCGAGCGGACCTCCGCGCTGCGCGGCGGGGCATTCGCGACGCTGTACCTCGCTCCCTACAACTATCACCGCATCCACATGCCGCTCGCCGGCGAGCTGCGCGCGGCGTGGTTCGTCCCCGGACGGCTCTTCAGCGTCAACGCCACCACCGCGGCGGCGGTGCCCGGGCTGTTCGCGCGCAACGAGCGCGTGGTGCTGCTGTTCGAGGACGGACCGCTGGTGTGGGCGCTGGTCATGGTCGGCGCGCTGTTCGTCGGCAGCATGAGCACCGTGTGGCACGGTGAGGTGGCCCCGCGGCGCGCTCGGCGCATCACCTCCCTGCCCGTGAACGCCGAGCGCGCCGCGCTGCGCCTGGCGCGGGGCGCGGAGCTCGGGCGCTTCAACATGGGCTCCACCGTCATCCTGCTGCTGCCGCCGCAGATGCTCGAGTGGCGCGCCGATCTCGGCCCAGGCCAGCCGATCCGCGTCGGGGAACCGCTCGGTCGGCTGCTGAGCGCAGTGGCGGCGCCGTGAGCGGATCGCACGGTGCGGACTGGCGCGCCACGGCGAGCCCGGCGATGCTGCGGCGCCGGGCGGGACTGCTCGAGGCGGCCCGGGGCTTCTTCGCCACCCGCAAGGTCCTCGAGGTCGATACGCCGCTGGTGATCAACGCGCCAGTGAGCGACGTGCACATCCACTCCGCGCGCGTCACCTTCTGCGCGCAGCCCGGCGTCGAGCCGGCGCGATTCTATCTGCACACCTCGCCCGAGTACGCGATGAAGCGCCTGCTCGCCGGCGGCTCGGGGGACATCTACCAGATCTGTCACGTGGTGCGCGGCCTCGAGCGCGGGCGGCTGCACAACGCCGAGTTCACCCTGATCGAGTGGTACCGGCTCGGGTGGACGCTCGAGGCGCTCATGGACGAGGTCGATGCACTGGTGCGCACGCTGCTCGGCGCACGAGCACACGGACGAAGCAGCGTGCGCGTGAGTTACCGCGAGGTGTTCACGCAGCAGCTCGGCATAGATCCGTTCAGCGCCTCCCTGCAGGAGCTGGCCGGCGCGGCGCGGGCGGCGGGTTTCGCCGGCACGCCGGGCGGACGGGACGAGCTGCTCGAGCTGCTGATGAGCGTACGCATCGGGCCGCAGCTCGGGCGCGAGGCACTGACGTGCGTGTACGGCTACCCCGCCAGTCAGGCGGCGCTCGCCCGACTCGATCCACGCGATGCGCGCGCCGCGCAGCGCTTCGAGCTGTACTGCGAGGGCGTCGAGCTCGCCAACGGCTTTCACGAGCTCGCCGATAGCGGCGAGCAGCGCTCGCGCTTCGAGCATGACAACGCCGAGCGGCGCCGGCTGGGACTGCCCAGCGCACCGATCGACGAGCGGCTGCTCGCAGCGCTCGCCGCGGGGCTCCCGGACTGCTGCGGCGTGGCGCTGGGGTTCGACCGGCTGGTCATGCTCGCCGAGTGCGCCGAGCGCATCGACGAGGTGATGCCCTTCCCCACCGAACGGGCCTGAACGCGGAGCTCCCATGCAGCACACCGACACACGCTACGATTTCCAGGACAAGCTCTCCGGCTACGCACAGCTGGCGCAGGATCTGGCGGCGCTGCTGGCCGGGGAGAGCGACCCGATCGCCAACACGGCCAACACCGCTGCGCTGCTGTTCGAGGCGCTGCCGGGGATCAACTGGGCGGGGTTTTACTTCCAGCGCGGGCAGGACCTGCTGCTCGGTCCATTCCAGGGCCGGCCGGCCTGCGTGCGCATCGGCCGTGGCCGCGGAGTGTGTGGCGCCGCGGCCGAGCAGCGCGCCACCCTCGTCGTGCCCGACGTGCACGCCTTTCCCGGCCACATCGCCTGCGATGCGGCCTCGCGCTCGGAGCTCGTAGTGCCGCTGCTCGGCACGGCCGGACTGATCGGGGTGCTCGATATCGACAGCCCACACCCGGGTCGCTTCGATGCCGAGGACGCCCGCGGCCTGGAGCGCCTGGTGCAGGTGCTGCTCGGCGCCACCTGCTTCGAGCCGGGCGCGCCCTAGGGTCGCCGCCCGGTCCTACTGCTTGGCGCGCGAGACGTACTGGCCGGTACGGGTGTCGATGCGGATGACTTCGCCCTGATCGATGAACAGCGGCACGCGCACCACCGCGCCGGTCTCGAGCTTGGCCGGCTTCTGACCCCCGGTGGCCGTGTCCCCGCGCAACCCCGGATCGGTCTCGACGATCGCGAGCTCGACGTGCGCCGGCGGCGTGATCACCAGCGGCTGGCCGTTCCAGAGCGTGACGATGCAGGTAACGCCCTCCTTCAGCCATTGCGCGTTGTCGCCGAGCACGGACTTTCCCGCGGTGTACTGCTCGAAGCTCTCCGGCATCATGAAGTGCCAGAAATCCCCGTCCTGATACAGGTACTGCATCTCGGTGTCGACGACATCGGCCGCCTCGAGCGAGTCGCCCGACTTGAACGTCTTCTCGATCGTGCGGCCGGTCTTGAGATTGCGGACCTTGATGCGGTTGAACGCCTGGCCCTTGCCCGGCTTGACGAATTCGTTTTCAACCACGGCGTACGGATCGCCGTCGAGCAGGACTTTCAGACCGGAGCGGATCTCGGCGGTGGTGTAGCTGGCCATTTCTTTCTCTCAGCCGCAGCGGCACAATGCGCGGCCTCTCCGATTAAAGGGCCGCGTATGATAACGGCATCGCTCGGGGCCCGCCAGATTCCCGCCACTTGGCAGCAGGAACTCGCCGCGGCCATCACCTCCGCGCCGGCGCTCGCCGAGGCGCTCGGGCTGCCGCTCGAGGCGCTCGGCGCGACCGAGGCAACCTCGTTCCCGCTGCGCGTGCCACGCAGCTTCGTCGCGCGCATGCGGCGCGGGGACCCCGACGACCCGCTGCTGCGCCAGGTCCTCCCCCGGACCGAGGAGCAGCTCGAGCCGCCCGGCTACGGCCCCGATCCGCTCGCCGAGCACACCGCGCGGCGCGCCCCGGGGCTGCTGCAGAAGTATCACGGCCGCGCCCTGCTCATCGCGACCGAGACCTGCGCGGTGCACTGCCGATACTGCTTCCGGCGCGAGTTCCCGTACGCGGCGCACCATGGCGAGGGCGCCCGGTGGGGCGAGGCGCTCGCGGTGATCGCCGCCGACCCGTCGCTCGAGGAAATCATCCTGAGCGGCGGCGATCCGCTGTCGCTGAGCAATGCACGTCTGGCCGCCCTCGGCGCGGCGCTCGGGCGCATCGCCCACGTGCGGCGCATCCGCCTGCACACCCGCCAGCCCGTGGTGCTGCCCTCGCGCATCGATGCGGGCCTGCTCGAGTGGTTGCGCACGAGCACCGTGCCGATCGTGGTCGTGCTACATATCAACCATCCCAACGAAATCGACGAGGCGCTCGCCGAGGCGTGCGCGAAGCTGCGCGCCGCGAGTGTCACGCTGCTCAATCAGACCGTGCTGCTGGCCGGAGTCAACGACGACAGCGCCGTACTGAGCCGGCTGTCCGAGGCGCTGTTCGCAGCGGGCGTGCTGCCGTACTACCTGCATGCGCTCGACCCGGTGCGCGGCGCAGCGCACTTCCACGTGCCCGAGGAGCGCGCGCTCGCAATCGGCGCGCAGTTGAGCGCGCGTCTGCCCGGCTACCTCGTGCCGCGCTTGGTGCGCGAGCTGCCCGGCGCGCCGGCCAAGATGCCCCTCGGCGCGAGCCGCTGAGCGCAGCGGACGCATTCGCCGGCCAGCGCGCGCGAATGCGTGTAATTGAGACCCGTGGCCGCGCCGGTGCGCGCGCTGGCCGCTAGAATCCCGCCGATTAAACGGCGCGCGTGCTGCGCCGGGAGTCGAGCTTGGCCGAGAACACTATCGCGCTGGTCGTCCGCTGCACGTCGCGGACGGTCGTGGAGACCCTCAGCGGCATTCTCATCGGCGCCGGTCTGCCCGTGCAGTGCACCTGGGTGGCCGCCCGCGAAGCACTGCACGACGCGCTCAGCCGCATCAAGCCGGAACTCGTGATCGACCTGATCGAGCCCGGCCATGACGCAACCGCCGTGGTCGCGCTGCGCGACCAGATCGCCCCCTGGCTCCCGATCGTGACACTCGCCCCGAGCCTCGATGAGCCGGCCATCGCCGCGGCCATGCGCGCCGGGGCACGCGATGCGGTCTCGCTGCGCTGTCCGGAGCGTCTGGCGGCGGTCATCGGGCGCGAACTGCGCGCCGCACGTCTGGAGCGGGCGCTGCACGCGACCGTCCAATCCGCGCAGGCCGCACACGATCCGCTGCTCGCGCTCACCGACCGGCCGGCCGATGCCATCATCCACGTGCAGGAAGGCATCGTGGTCGATGCCAACCCGGCCTGGCTGACGCTGTTCGGGCCCATCGTCGGTCAGCCGGTGATGGATCTGTTCGAGGAGGCCTCGCGCCCGGCCCTGAAGGGCGCGCTCGCTGCCTGCCTGCAGGGTCGCTGGAGCGACCACGCGCTCAGGGCCGATGTCCTGCGCCCGGACCGCACCGTGGTCGGTGCTGAGTTGACGCTCGCGCTCGGCGAGCACGAGAGCCAGCCGTGTGTGCGCCTGACCCTGCCCGCCCGCCCGCGCGACGAAGGCAAGCTGCTGCAGGATCTGCAGCTCGCGCTGCAGTGCGACCAGACCACGGGGCTGCGGCACCGGCGCGATCTGCTCGGTGCCCTGGCCGCTCGCCTTGGCGCGGTCAGCCCCGGCGGGGTGCGCGCCCTGGCGCTGATCAAGCTCGACCGCTTCGCCGACGCCGAGCACGTCGTGGGCGCGACGGCCAGCGAGCAGGTACTCGGGGAGTTCGCCACCCGGCTGCGCGCGACGCTGCATCCGAACGAGATCGTCGGTCGCTTCGGCGGAGTGCGCTTCCTCGCCCTGCTCGAGCGCGGCAACGAGCGTGATCTGCAAGTCTGGGCCGCGCAGCTGGTGCAGGAGACCGCCGGCCAGCCGCTGCGCGGCGGTGGCAAGTCGGTCACCCTCAGCTGCACGATCGGACTGGTGCCCGTACCGGCGCGCGCCCCGGATATCGACGCACTGATCGTCTCGGCGGAGGACGCCTGCGCGCGCGGTGAGCGCCAGGGCGGCAATCAGACAAGCATCGCGGGCGCGGCGGCCGCGACGCCCTACGATGCCGCTTGGGTCACGCAGATCAAGAGCGCACTGCTGGAGAACCGCTTCCGCCTGGCCACCCAGCCGATCGCGAGCCTGCGCGGCGGCGAGGCCCGCATGTTCGATGTGCTGCTGCGCATGCTCGACACCCACGGCAAGGAGGTGCTGCCGGGGGAGTTTCTGCCGGCCGCCGAGCGCAACGATCTGCTGAAGAACATCGACCGCTGGGTGGTCGGCGCTGCGCTGTCGTTCGCCGCGCAGCGCCGCCCCGGGTGCCTGTTCGTGCGCCTCTCGAAAGACACCGTGCGCGACGCCTCGTTCGTTGCCTGGCTGGAAGGCCACATCCGCTCCGCGCGCGTCGATCCCGGCAGCGTCTGCTTCCAGATCCCCGAGGCGGTGGCCGTGGCCCACCCGCAGGCACGGGCACTCGCCGACAAGCTGCGCAGCTGGGGTTTTCGCTTCGCGATCGAGGGTTTCGGCTCCCCGGCCAACGCCTTCGGTCTGCTCGAGTCGATGCCACTCGACTACATCAAGATCGACGGCGCGCTGGTGCAGAGCCTGGCGCGCAGCAAGGAGCTGCAGCACCACGTGCGGGCGCTCACCGAGGATGCCGCCAAGCGTGCCATCCAGAGCATCGCCGAGCGCGTCGAGGACGCCAACACCATGGCGGTGCTGTGGCAGCTCGGCGTCGAGTACATCCAGGGTTACTTCGTCAACGCCCCGGAAAACGTCGTGATGCAGGCGGGCGACACCCGCCCGCGCTGAGCGTCTAGGACGGCGGAAGCGCCTCGAGCCGATCGATGCTGCGCGGCCAGCCGCGCGGCAGGAGCGAGCCGCGCTGCGCGCGCTCGCCGCGGTATGCCTTCAGCTCCGCCCAGGTGAGCACGCGCTGCTTATCGCCCGACCAGACCTCGAGCGCGCCCCGCGGCGCCACCACTGCGAGGGCGGCCAGGACCTCCTCGCGCGCGGCGGCCTTCTTGCCCGGAATGTCGTACAGCTTGTTGCCCTTGCCGCGCGGCATCTGCGGCACTTCGCTCACCGGGAAGGCGAGCAGCTTGCCCTCGGAGCTCACCGCCACGACCAGCGCATCGGCGGCCGGCACCCGCGCCGGCGGCAACGCGAGCGCGTTGTCCGGCACGTTGAGCACGGTCTTGCCCGCGCGCCGGTCAGTGAGCAGGTCCTCCAGCCGCGCCACGAACCCATAGCCCGCGTCGCTCGCGAGCAGCCACAGTTCCTCCGGCTCGCCCAGAATCAGGCCAACGAACTTCGCGCCGTCCGGCGGATTGAGCCGGCCGGAAAGCGGTTCGCCCTGGCCGCGTGCCGAGGGCAGGGAGTGCGCCGGCAGGCAGTAGGTGCGCCCGGTGCTGTCGAGGAACACCGCCTGCTGCAGGCTCCGTCCCCGGGCGATGGCCTGGAAGGCGTCTCCAGTCTTGTACGAGAGCGTGCGCGGATCGATCTCGTGGCCCTTCGCCGAGCGCACCCAGCCGCCGCTCGAGAGCACCGCGCTCACCGGTTCGTTCGGGATCAGGGTGGTCTCGTCGATCGCCTGCGCGGCCTCGCGCTCGATGATGCGGGTGCGCCGCTCGTCGCCGTGCTTGTCGGCATCGGCGCGGATCTCGCTCGCCACCAGACGCTTCAGGCGCGCCTCGCTCGCGAGCAGCGCCTCGATCTCGCTGCGCTCGGCGGCGAGGCTCTTCTGCTCCTCGCGGATCTTCATCTCCTCGAGGCGAGCGAGATGGCGCAGGCGGGTGTTGAGGATCTCCTCGGTCTGCTCCTCCGAGAGCTTGAAGCGCCTCATCAGCACCGGCTTCGGCTCGTCCTCACGGCGGATGATGCGGATCACCTCGTCGAGATTCAGATAGACCGCGAGCAGGCCCTCGAGGATGTGCAGCCGGCGGCTGACCTTGTCGAGCCGGTGCTCCACCCGGCGGCGCACGGTGGCGATGCGGTAGGTGAGCCACTCGGCGAGGATCGCCTTCAGGCCGAGCACGCGCGGCCGGCCGTCGAGCCCGATGACGTTGAGGTTGACCCGGTAGTTGCGCTCCAGGTCCGTGGTGGCGAACAGATGGTTCATCACCTCGGTGAGATCGACGCGATTGGAGCGCGGCACCAGCACCAGGCGCACCGGGTGCTCGTGATCCGACTCGTCGCGCACGTCCTCGACCATCGGCAACTTCTTGTTGCGCATCTGCTCGGCGATCTGCTCCTGCACGCGCGTCGGGGAGACCTGGTAGGGGAACGCCGTGATGACGATGTTGCCTTCCTCGGAGCGATAGGTCGCGCGCGCCTTGAACGAGCCGGTGCCGCTCTCGTAGATGGCCTTCAGGTCGGCGCGCGGGGAGACGATCTCCGCGCCGGTCGGCAGGTCCGGTCCCTTGATGTGCTTCATCAGGCTCGCGGTGCTCGCCTCCGGATCCTCGAGCAGCTGGATGCACGCCGCGGCGACCTCGCGCAGGTTGTGCGGCGGGATGTCGGTCGCCATGCCGACCGCGATGCCCGAGGTGCCGTTGAGCAGCAGGTTCGGCAGCCGCGCCGGCAGGATCACCGGTTCCTCCAGCGTGCCGTCGAAGTTCGCGCTCCAGTCCGCCGTGCCGTGCGCCAGCTCCCCGAGCAGCACGTCGGCGTAGGCGGTGAGCTTCGCTTCCGTGTAGCGCATGGCGGCAAAGGACTTCGGGTCGTCCTGCGAGCCCCAGTTGCCCTGGCCGTCGACAATGGGGTAGCGGTAGGCGAACGGCTGGGCCATCAGCACCATCGCCTCGTAACAGGCGCTGTCGCCGTGCGGGTGAAACTTGCCGATGACGTCTCCGACCGTGCGGGCGGACTTCTTGTGCTTCGAGGCGGCCGAGAGGCCGAGCTCGCTCATCGCGTAGATGATGCGCCGCTGCACGGGTTTCAGCCCGTCGCCGATCGAGGGCAGCGCGCGGTCGAGGATCACGTACATCGAGTAGTCGAGGTACGCCTTCTCCGTGAAGGCGCGCAGCGGCTGACGCTCGATGCCCTCGAAATTCAGTTCCTGATCTTGCATGCGCGACCTCAGACCTGCACGTCGGCGAGATTGCCCTTGCGCTCGAGCCATTCGCGCCGGTCGGCGGCGCGCTTCTTGGCGAGCAGCATGTCCATCAACTTCTCGGTCTCATCCGCCGCCTCGACGGTCAGCTGCACCAACCGGCGCGTGCGTGGATCGATCGTGGTCTCGCGCAGCTGCCCGGGGTTCATCTCACCGAGCCCCTTGAAGCGGGTGACCGTGGGCTTGGCGCGCGGGCTCGCCTGCTCGATGCGCCGCAGGACCTGCTCACGCTCGCCGTCATCGAGGGCGTAGTAGACCTGCTTGCCGGCATCGATGCGGTACAGCGGCGGCATGGCGACGTAAACGTGCCCGTTCGCCACCAGCGGCCGGAAGTGCCGCAGGAACAGTGCGCAGAGCAGCGTCGCAATGTGCTGCCCGTCGGAGTCGGCGTCAGCGAGGATGCAGACCTTGTGGTAGCGCAGCTGACTCAGATCGTGCGCGCCGGGCTCGACGCCGAGCGCCACGCTGATGTCGTGCACCTCCTGCGAGGCGCCGATCTCCCCGGGCTCGAGCTCCCAGGTATTCAGGATCTTGCCGCGCAGCGGCATGATCGCCTGGAAGTCCTTGTCACGCGCCTGCTTGGCCGAGCCGCCGGCCGAGTCGCCCTCGACCAGGAACAGCTCGCCGCGGCGCGGGTCCTGACTGGCGCAGTCGGCGAGCTTGCCCGGCAGGGCCGGTCCGCCGGCGATGCGCTTGCGGACCACGCGCTGGGCGGCCCGCGCGCGCTCCTGGGCGTTGGCAATGGCGAACTGCGCGATCCGCTCGCCGGCGTCAGGGTGGCCGTTCAACCACAGGGCCATGGCGTCGCGCACGAACCCCTCGACCAGCGCGGCCGCATCGCGCGAGGCGAGCCGCTCCTTCATCTGGCCGGCGAACTGCGGCTCGTGGATCTTCACCGACAGCACGTAGCAGATGCGGTCCCAGACGTCCTCGGGGCTGAGCTTGATGCCGCGCGGCACCAGGTTGCGGAACTCGCAGAACTCGCGCACCGCCTGAGCGACCCCGGCGCGCAAGCCGTTCACGTGCGTGCCGCCCTCGGGGGTGGGAATGAGGTTGACGTAGCTCTCCCCGATCGCGCTGTCGGCGTCCGGCGCCCAGGCGAGCGCGTAGCTCACCGTGTCACTCTCGCCCTCGCGCAGCGCGACGATCGGCTCGTTCGGCAGCCGCTCGCGCTCACCGAGCTCCTCGAGCAGGTAGGCGCCCAGATCCCCGCTGTAGAACCACTCATCCCGCTCGCCGGTGGCCTCGTGCGTGAAACTGATGCGCAGTCCCGGACACAGCACGGCCTTGGCCTTGAGCATGTGTTTCAGCTGCGGCACGGAGAACTTGTCGGAGTCGAAGAACTGCGGGTCGGGCCAGAATCGCACCGTGGTGCCGGTGTTGCGCTGCCCGACGGTGCCGACGGCCTGGAGCCGCTCGTGCAGCTTCCCGTCGCGAAAGCCGATGCTGTATTCCTTGCCGCCGCGCTTGATCCGGCACTCCAGCTGGCGCGACAGCGCGTTCACCACCGAGACCCCCACCCCGTGCAAGCCGCCGGAGAACTTGTAGGCCTTGTCGGAGAACTTCCCGCCGGCGTGCAGCCGGGTGAGGATCAGCTCGACGCCGCTCACCTTTTCCTTCGGGTGGATGTCGACCGGCATGCCGCGCCCGTCGTCGGCGACCTGCAGCGAGCCGTCCTTGAACAGCGTGACGTCGATCTGCTTGCAGAAACCCGCGATGGCCTCATCGACGCTGTTGTCGACCACCTCGTGGGCCAGGTGGTTCGGCCGCGAGATGTGGGTGTACATGCCGGGCCGGCGGCGCACCGGCTCGAGGCCGCTCAGCACCTCGATATCGGAGGCGGTGTAGGACTGGCTCATCGTGCTCGATCGGACGACTGGCGGGGCACGGGGCCCGGGGGCGCGAATCTTACAGCACTACGCGCCGGTAAAGGCGACCCCGTCCCCTCAGGCGAGATCAGCCAGCAGCGCGGCGCGCACGGCCTCGGGCACGGGGTTGACCCAGTGGCGGTAGCGCTCGTGATCGACGCCCGCGGCGAGCGGGGCGCCGCCGCGCAGCGCGTCGACCATCTCGGCCGTGAGATCGAAGCGCAGAAAATGCACCGCCGAGGTCTTCTCCTCGTTCTCCCGCTCGAGATCCTCGTCGGCGATGGCGTAGACGGCGGCGTGCCCGCGCACCTCGACCCAGCAGCGCCGCTCCACGCCCTTCAGCAGCGCGAGCTGTCGGTGCCGCTCGGTGACCTCGGGGAACTCGATGAGCAGGGTCACTTTCCAGTTCGCCCCGTCCGGGATCAGCGGGTTGTACGCGCCGAGCTCCTCGGCGATCCCCTGCGCCTCGAAGATCCGCTCGGCGCGCAGCATCTCCTGGATCTGGTACTGGATGGTGAGGCGGTCCTCGAAGCACCAGGTGAGGTTCGGTCCGATGGCGAGCCGACGATGGCGCTTGTGCTGCAGCACCCGCGCGCGGAACTCGTTGCGTTCGCGCGCATATCGCTCGAGACTCAGCAGATCGGCGGCAGTGAGTTTCTGCATGGGATTCTCGCGCGTCACGCTTACAGGCCGTAGGCGAGGCGCAGCAGCCGCAGCGGATGCTCGGGTTCGGCGCCGGAGGCAAGACCGGTCTGGATCTGGCGGCCGGCCATGGGGCAGTCGCTGGCGTAATGCTCAGCGCCGCTCGCCTCCACCCGGCTCATCACCGGCCGGCCGATCTTCACCGACGCGGCGCGGAATTCCTTCTTCACCCCGTAGGTGCCGTCGTGGCCCGAGCAGCGCTCGATGGGCTCTACGGTGGTCTGCGGCACCAGCTGCAGCACGTCGCGCGTCTTCAGCCCGATGTTCTGCACACGCAGGTGGCACGCCACGTGGTAGCTCACTTTGCCGAGGGAGTGCTTGAAATCGGTGCGCAGCGCCCCGGCGCGATGGCGCAGCATCAGGTACTCGAACGGATCGAAGATCCGCTTGGCGATGCGCTGCACGGGCGGCTCGTCGGGGAACATCAGCGGCAGCTCCTGCTTGAACATCAGCACGCAGGAGGGAATCGGCGCCACGATGTCGTAGCCGGCCTCGATGGCGGCGATCAACTGCGGGACGTTCTGCTCCTTCAGCCGCGCGACGGCCTCGAGGTCCCCGAGTTCGAGCCGCGGCATGCCGCAGCAGTGCTCGGCGGCGAGCAGCCGGACGGCAATGCCGTTGTGCTCGAACACCGCGGCGAGATCTTCGTTCAGTTCCGGCTCGTTGCGGTTGCCGTAGCAGGTGGTGAACAGCGCCACCTTGCCGGTGGTCTCGGGCGTGGCGGCACCCGCCACCGATCCGTCCTCGGCCGTGCCCAACCGCTTCAACCGCTTGCGTGCGGTGCGCGAGTGATACTGCGGCACCGGCGCGGTCGCATCGACGCCGAGGGTCTTCTCGAGCAGCACCCGTCCGGCGCCCGATCGGTTCACTGCATTGACGAGCTGCGCGACCACCGGGATGCCGGCGATACGCCCGACGGCCTCGGTCGCGGCCAGCGCGCGGTTGCGCAGGCTCACGCCCTCCTGGCGCGTGCGCACCGCCTTGGCCCGCAGCATCAGGTGCGGAAAGTCGAGCGCCCACGGGTGCGGCGGCACGTAGGGGCACTTGGTCATGAAACACATGTCGCACAGGTAGCAGTGATCGACCACCTGCCAGTAGGCCTTGCGCTCGACCCCTTCGAGCTCGCCCGTGTCCGTCGCATCAATGGCGTCGAACAGCGTCGGGAAAGCGTTGCAGAGGCTGAAGCAGCGCCGGCAGCCGTGGCAGATCTCGAACACCCGCTCGAGTTCCGTCTGCAGCGCCGCCTCGTCGTAGAACTCCGCGCCGCGCCACTGCAGGGGGTGGCGCGTGGGGGCATCGAGGCTGCCTTCCCGGCCGGCGGCCGGGTTGCTCGGAGTCGTGCTCATGCGCTGTTGTCCAGTCGACCGGCGGCGCGCGGGGTCGGCCTCGCGGCGGACCCCGCGCGCATCGCCTGCGGTGCCTTACAGGTTGTCGAGCGCTTTCTGGAAGCGATTGGCGTGCGAGCGCTCGGCCTTCGCCAGCGTCTCGAACCAGTCGGCGATCTCACCGAAGCCCTCGTCACGGGCCGCTTTCGCCATGCCGGGGTACATGTCGGTGTACTCGTGGGTCTCCCCGGCGATGGCCGCCTTCAGATTGAGCTTGGTGGCGCCGATCGGCAGGCCCGTGGCCGGATCGCCCACCGCCTCGAGGTACTCCAGATGGCCGTGCGCGTGGCCGGTCTCGCCCTCGGCGGTCGATCGAAACACCGCCGAGACGTCATTGAAGCCCTCGACATCGGCCTTCGCTGCGAAATACAGGTAACGGCGGTTGGCCTGGGACTCGCCCGCGAAGGCATCCTTCAGGTTTTGCTCGGTTTTGCTGCCTTTGAGATTCATGCCGCTCTCCAATTTAGACTGGTTCTAACTGAGTCGGAACTTTAAAGCGGACGCCGGCGGGTCGTCAACCTGCATTGACCGCCTCGCCGGGCCCTGTATAAGGTGCGCCCGATGTGTCCCCGACAACCCGGCCGCAGCGCGCGGCCCTCCTGGAGGTCTTCGCGTGGCATCCGAGCAGCAGCTCCCCGAATTTGAACAGGCGCTGGCCGAGCTGGAGGCGGTGGTCGAGCGGTTGGAGCGCGGCGACCTGCCGCTCGAAGAGGCGTTACGCGTGTTCGAGCGCGGTGTGGAGCTGACGCGACACTGCCAGAGTGCGCTCAAAGCCGCCCAGCAGCGAGTGGACATCCTGATCAAGCGCAACGGACAGACGGAAATTGAGCCGTTCACCACACCGGAGGGTGCCGAAGGCACCGCAGCGTCAGTCCGATGAGCGACCGAGGGGAACTGTTGGCGAATCGCGACAGGCAGGTCAGGCCCGCCGCGCGCAGTGTACACTGATACGGATGAGCGCGCCCCAAAGCTACCCATTGCTCGAGCAGATCGAGCTGCCCGCCGACCTGCGGCGGCTTCCCGAAGCCCAATTGCAGCAACTGGCCGATGAGCTGCGTCAGTTCCTGATCCATACGGTCAGCACCCGCGGGGGACACTTCGCCGCGGGCCTCGGCACCGTGGAGCTGACGATCGCGCTGCACTACGTGTTCGACACGCCGCATGACCGGCTGGTGTGGGACGTCGGCCACCAGGCCTACCCGCACAAGGTGCTTACCGGGCGGCGCGCGCAGCTGCACACCATCAAGCAGGAAGGCGGTCTCGCCCCGTTCCCGAGCCGCGCCGAGAGCGAGTACGACACGTTCGGCGTCGGCCACTCGAGCACCTCGATCAGCGCCGCGCTCGGCATGGCCGTGGCCGCCGGCCGGGAAGGCTCCAACCGGCGCGTGGTGGCCGTCATCGGCGATGGTGCCATGACCGCCGGGATGGCCTTCGAGGCGCTGAACCATGCCGGGTCGCTGCCGGCGGACCTGCTCGTGATCCTCAACGACAACGACATGTCGATCTCGGAAAACGTCGGGGCGCTGTCGAATTACTTCACCGCCGCGCTCTCCGGGCGGCTCTACGCGACGCTGCGCGAGGGCGGCAAGAAGGTCCTGCGCCAGATGCCCACGGTGTGGGAGCTGGCGCGCCGCTCCGAGGAGCACCTGAAGGGCATGGTGCTGCCCGGCACGCTGTTCGAGGAGCTCGGCTTCAACTACATCGGCCCGCTCGACGGGCACGACGTACGCGCGCTGGTCGGCACGCTGCGCAATCTGCGCAAGCTGCACGGCCCGCAGTTCCTGCACGTCGTCACCCGCAAGGGCAAGGGCTACGCGCCGGCCGAGGCCGACCCGATCAAGTGGCACGGGCCCGGTCCATTCGATCCGGCGAGCGGCACGATCTTCAAGGAAGCCGCACGCGGCCCCTCGTACTCGCAGATCTTCGGTCAGTGGCTGTGCGACATGGCCGAGCGCGACCCGCGCATCATCGGCGTCACCCCGGCGATGCGCGAAGGCTCCGGCCTGGTCGAGTTCTCCAAGCGCTTCCCGGACCGCTACTTCGATGTGGCCATCGCCGAGCAGCACGCCGTCACCTTCGCGGCGGGACTGGCGACCGAGGGGCTCAAGCCCGTGCTCGCCATCTACTCGACGTTCCTGCAGCGCGCCTACGACCAGCTCATCCACGACGTGGCGCTGCAGAATCTGCCGGTGGTCTTTGCCCTCGACCGCGCCGGCCTCGTCGGCAGCGACGGGGCGACGCACCAGGGCAGCTACGACCTGTCCTTCCTGCGCTGCATTCCCAACATGGTGGTCATGGCCCCGGCCGACGAGAACGAATGCCGGCAGATGCTCTACACCGCCACCACGGTGAACGGCCCGGCGGCGGTGCGCTACCCGCGCGGTACCGGCCCCGGCGTGCCGCTCGAGAAGGAGCTCCACGCGCTGCCGATCGGCAAGGCGGAAGTCCGCCGCGAGGGGCGCAGCGGACTCGCCCTGCTCGCCTTCGGCCCGATGCTCGACAGCGCGCTCGCGGTCGGCGAGCGGCTCGACGCCACCGTGCTCAACATGCGCTTCATCAAGCCGCTCGACGAGGCGCTGATCCTCGAGATCGCCGGCCGGCACGCGGCCCTCGTGACCCTGGAGGAGAACGCGGTGCAAGGCGGCGCCGGCTCGGCCGTTGCCGAGGTGCTCGCCGCCGAGGGCGTGACCGTGCCGCTGATGCAGATCGGCATTCCCGACCGGTTCATCGAGCACGGCTCGCGCGATTCGAGCCTCGCGGCCGCCGGACTCGATGCGGCCAGCGTCAGCGCCGGCATCGAGCGCTGGTGGACGCTGCAGAACCGCGCGGCGATGCGCTCGGTCGGGCGCGCCTGAGCTGCGCCGGCCGCCGCCCGCGGCCGCGGGCGTCTCCCGATCGGTATAGATGAATTCCACCTCGATCCTGTAGGCTACGGGTATGAATCCACCCGTCACGCCGGCCAAGGCCGCCCGCAAGGTTCTCGCCGATGTCGAGGACGTGCAGTCGCGCGCCGATACGCGCCACCTGCCGATCAACCGCGTGGGCATCAAGGACATCAACCATCCGGTGCGCGTCAAGGACCGCTCCGCGGGCGAGCAGCACACCATCGCCACGTTCAACATGTACGTGAGCCTGCCGCACAACTTCAAGGGCACGCACATGTCGCGGTTCGTGGAGATCCTGCACGCCGAGCGGGAGATCTCCGTCGAATCGTTCCGCGGCATGCTCGAGAACATGACCCGCCGGCTGGAGGCCGACGCCGGGCACATCGAGATGACTTTCCCATTTTTCATCATGAAGCGCGCGCCGGCAACCGGCGTGGAGAGCCTGATGGATTACCGCGCGAGCCTGATCGGCGAACGGCACGACGGGGTCACCGACCTGTGGGTACGCGTGGTGGTGCCGGTGACGAGCCTGTGCCCCTGCTCGAAGCGGATCTCGGACTACGGCGCGCACAATCAGCGCTCGCACGTGACCATCACCGCCCAGCTCGAGCGGCACATGTGGATCGAGGAGCTGATCGAGATCGCCGAGCAGGAAGCCTCCTGCGAGCTGTACGGCATCCTCAAGCGCCCCGACGAGAAATACGTGACCGAGCGCGCCTACGATAACCCGAAGTTCGTCGAGGACATGGTGCGGGACGTGGCCACGCGGCTGAACGACGAGGAGCGGATCGTCGCGTACGTGGTGGAATCGGAGAACTTCGAGTCCATCCACAATCATTCCGCCTACGCGCTCATCGAGCGCGACAAGCGCAAGCCGCTCTGCGTCCGCTAAGGACCGCTCGCCGCGAGCAGCGGCAGCGCCACGACGGCGCGCACGCCGGGCTGGTTGTCCTCCAACACGAGCTGGGCACGGTGCAGCCGGGCGATCGCCCCGACGAGCAGCAGGCCGAGCCCGCCGCCGGCTCCGCCGGCGAGCGGCCCGACGCGCACGAACGGCTGGCCGGCCTGGCGGCGCTGCTCGGCTGACATCCCCGGCCCGTTGTCGCTCACGGTCAGGTGCGCCACTGCGCCCTGACGGACGACGCCGAGTTCGATCCGTCCACCCGCCGGCACGAACTTCAGGGCGTTCTCCACCAGGTTGCTGATCATCTGCGCGAGCAGCTGACGGTTGCCTTCGACGAACAGCGCCTCGGCTGCTTGCCCGCTCAGCGTCAGGCCGCGCTCGCGCGCCACCGGTTCGAACAGCTCGGCGAGCTCACCGACCAGTTCGGAGAGATTCACCGGCATCACCGAGGCGAGCGGCGCGCCGGACTCGGCGAGCGCGATCTGCAGCAGCGTCGCGAGCGTGCGTTGCAGACGATCTACTTCGCGCAGGGCCGACTCGACCGGTTCGCGCATCCCCGGCTGCAAATCCGGCAGGCGCAGCACCGCGTCCATGCGCGCGCGCAGGCGTTGCAGGGGGGCGCGCAGATCGTGCGCCACGCTGTCGAAGGTCGCACGCAGCGTGCTGGTCTGCTCCTCGAGCCGGTCCAGGACCCGGTTGACCGAAACGGCGAGCGCGTCGAACTCATCGCGGCTGCCGGCCACCGGCAGCCGCCGGGCCAGATCCCCGCTCATGATGCGCACGCAGGTGTCCGTGACCGCGCCGACGCGCCGGCTGAGACGGAAGCTGAAGGCGAAGCCGGCGATCGCCGCCCCCAGGATCGACAGACCCATCCCCCAGAGCGTGGCGGTCCGGAAGGCCTGAGCGTAGCGCTCGTCCTGCGACATATCGGTGCCGACGAGCAGCCAGTCCCCGTTCGGCAGGCGCCGGACCGCAGCGCGCACCGGGTGCACCGAGCTCTGACCGGGCTCGATCGATTCGATGCGGAACTCCGGCCAGTGCTCCCCGGGAACGCCATCGAACGGCCAGTTGGTCACGTTGCCGGCCAGGCGCTTGAACTTCGGGTCGACCAGCATGTACACCGAGCCGATCCGCCCCCAGCTGTCGATGCGCACGTTGATCTCGGCGCTCACTCCGCGGATGCCGCGCAGAATGTACTGGTCCTCGAGGCTGTTCAGCTCTGTGTTGATGATCAGATCGATGTTGTCGCGCAAGATCCGCTGGGTCAGCAGGTAGGTGCTGCCCAGGGTCACCCCGACCGCGAGCGTCACCAGCAGGGTGTAGCCCATCGACATGCGAAACGCGGTAGTGCGGAACAGTCCGCGCGGCCGCGCGCGCCTCACGGCTCCTCCCTGAGGACGTAGCCCGCGCCGCGCACGGTGTGGATGAGCGGACGGTCCGAATCGCGGTCGACCGCCTGACGCAGGCGGCTGATGTGCACGTCGACCACGTTGCTCTGCGGATCGAAGTGCAGGTCCCACACCCCCTCGAGCAGCATCATGCGCGTGACCACCTGGTCCGCTCGGCGCATGAGGAACTCGAGCAGTTTCTGTTCGCGCGCGGTGAGGTCGATCTCGCGTCCGGCACGGGTCACGCGCCGCGTGAGCAGATCGAACTCCAGGTCGGCCACCTGCAGGCGCGAGGGCTCGCCCGCCCGAGCATGGCGGCGCAGCAGCGCCTCGATGCGCGCCAGCAGCTCGTCGAACGCAAACGGCTTGGTGAGGTAGTCGTCGCCGCCGGCCTTAAGCCCGCGGATGCGGTCATCGACCGAGCCGAGGGCGCTCAGCACCAGCACCGGCACGGTGAGCCCGGCGGCGCGCAGCTGGCGGATGATCTCCAGTCCGTCGATCTTCGGCAGCATCCGATCCGTGACGATCAGATCGAACTTGCCGGCGAGTGCGCGCTCGAGCCCCTCGCGTCCGCCGGCGGCATGATCGACGGCATAGCCGCTCTCGCGCAGTCCCGTGACGAGAAACTTCGCCGCCTCGACGTCATCCTCAATGAGCAGTATGTGCACGGCGGGCTAGCCTACAGCAGCCCGCGCACGCGCGCAGCGTCAGCGGGACTCGCCCTGCAGGCGCCCGATCAGGCTGCGCAGGAAGACCCGGTTGAAGCGAAGCTGGCAGGTCACCGAGACCTGCTCGAGCTGGGTGGCACTCACCTTCAGGACCGTCACCGCGCTCAGCGCCCGCACGGTGGCGGTGCGCTTCGCCCCGGGCACGTAGCTGGCCTCCCCGAAGCAGTCCCCGGTGTCGAGCCGGGCGATCTCCGCGCCGCGCCGCTGCACGGTGCAGCGGCCCGAGACCAGTACGTAGAAGCGGTCATCGAGCTCGCCTTCGCGCACGATCTCCTCGCCACTCGCGTAGTGCTGCCAGGCGCTCGCGCGCAGCACCTCGCTCACCTCGGTGTGGGAGAACTCGTGGAAGAACTTCAGCCGCCGCAGCACGCCGAACTGCTCCTGCTGATCGAGCCGCACGTTGCTCTGGCGTAGCCGGTGGTGAACCCGGGCGAGTTCGCCGGCGAGCTCGAGTCCGGTGCGCTGACGCTTCAGCGGGTCTTTCTGCAGGGCCGTGACCACGATGGTCTCGAGCTCCTCGGACACGTCCTGGCGCAGCTTGTGGATCGGCGGCGGCGTGGCGTAGACGATCTGGTGCAGCAGCTTCTGCAGGTTGCCGGCGCGAAATGGCCGGGTGCCGGTGAACAGCTCGTACATCACTGCGCCCAGGGAGTAGATGTCCGAGCTCGCGGTGAGCTCCAGGCTCTGCACCTGTTCGGGGGACATGTACGAGGGGCTGCCGGCGATGCCCTCGATGCGGGAGATGTCCGCATCGGACACCAGTGCGATGCCGAAGTCGATGATGCGCACCTCGCCTTGCTGGGTGAGCAGAATGTTCGACGGCTTGATGTCGCGGTGGATCACCCCGCGGGTATGCGCGTAGTGCAGCGCCTTGGCGCACTTGAACACGATCTCGATGACGTCGTTCAGTGGCAGCAGGTTGTCCGGCCGGCAGTAGGTCGTGAGCGTGCGCGCGTGGTGCACGTACTCGGTGACGACGTAGCAGCGTCCGTTCTCCTCACCCGCATCGAAGATCGGCAGCACGTAGGGATGCTGCAGCATGCCGACCAGATGCGCCTCGGAGAGGAACATCTTGCGCGCCGCGCGCGCTCGCTGATCGTTGGCGCTGGTATCGACGTTGTAGACTTTGATCGCGACGTCACGCCCGTAGTAGGCGTCATGCGAGAGGTAGACCACGCCGGTGCTGCCGCGCCCGACCTCCTTGATCACCTCGTATTTGCCGATCCGCTCGAGGGCCTCACGGTGGCCGGGATGCGCATGGGCAGTGGGTCCTGAGGCGTGGGCGGGCATGGCTCGCGGAGGCTAGTGAGACAGAGCCGGCAGAATAGGATCGGGCCGACCCGCCGCGCTGTGATGCGCCCCATGGATTGGCCGACCGGCACGGCGGCCTGTTTTCACATAATCTTACGGCAGCGGCGCGGAAAAATGATCGTAGCCCCTCGCCGAGACGCTCAGCTCCCCGGTCGCATCCCGCACCCGGACCGTCGGCGCGGCGCACAGCGTGCCGATGCGCGCGTAACCCCACTGCGCGGCGGGCAATTGCGCCTCGAGCCGCGCCAGCGCCCCCGGCGGCACCGCAAAGCACAGCTCGTAGTCGTCCCCGCCGGCAAGGGCCAGCTCACGCGCCTGCCGGGTCCCGAGCGCGCCGAGGGCGGCCGAGAGCGGCAGGCGCTCGGCGTCGAGCTCGACGCCGCAGCCGCTGGCGCGCGCCAGCTTCACCGCATCGGCGAGCAGACCGTCCGACACGTCGATGCAGGCGCTCGCGTACCCACGCAAACCCTCCCCGAGGACGACCCGCGGCGTCGGGAACAGGAACCGCCTGCGCAGGTACTCGTCGTGTTCACCCGCAGCGAGCCGTCCTTGCTCCAGCGCCAGTCCCGCCGCGGCGTCCCCCGGCGTGCCCGACACGAACAGCGCATCGCCCTGCGCTGCGCCGCCGCGGCGCAGCGCGGTCCCGGCCGGGACCTGCCCGAGCAGCGTCACCGTCACCGCCAGCGGCCCGTGTGTGGTGTCGCCGCCGACCAGCGCGACCTGGTGTGTCTGGGCCAGCGCTGCGAACCCCTGGGTGAAGCCTTCCAGCCAGGACGCCTCGGCCGAGGGCAGCGTCAGCGCGAGCAGCGCCCAGGCGGGCCGTGCGCCCATGGCGGCGAGGTCGCTGAGGTTCACCGCGAGGGCGCGGTGCCCGATCGACTCGGCGCGACAGCCGGGCGGAAAATGCACGCCCTCGAGCAGTGTGTCGACGGCCGCCACCAGCGTCATGCCGGCGCCGGGCTCGAGCAGCGCGGCATCGTCGCCCACCCCGAGGCGCACGTCCGTCCGGGCCGCGCCACAGCGGCGGAAGTACCGTTCGATCAGTTCGAACTCCGACAGCGCCATGGGCATGCGACCGCGCCGCGCTCAATGCTCCGCGGGGCGCAGCTGGCGCGCCGCCCGGTCGAGCACCGCGTTGACGTACTTGTGACCGTCCGTGGCGCCGAAGCGCTTGGTGAGCATCACCGCCTCGTTGATCGCGACCCGGTAGGGCACGTCCGGCCGCTGCGCCAGCTCGTGCAGCCCGATGAGCAGCGCGGCGTGCTCCACCGGATCGAGCAGAGCCGGGCTGCGGTCGATCAGCGGCGCGAGCAGCTCATCGAGCGCCGCGCGCGAGCCGCAGATCGCCTCGAGCAGCTCGCGGAAATACTCCCGATCGGCGCGCGACATGTCCTCGGCCGCGGCGAATTCCTGCACCAGGTCCTGCCAGGGACACTCGTTGATCTGCCAGCGGTACAGCGCCTGCAGCGCCAGCTTGCGCGCCACCGCGCGCTGCCGCGATCGAGCGCGCGCAGAGGATTGCACGTTCATCAGGCTCCCAGCTGGGCGAAAACACCCGCCATCTCAAGCGCCGCTTCCATCGCCTCGCCACCCTTGTTGCCCTGGCCGGTTGCGGCCCGCTCGAGGGCCTGCTCGACCGTCTCGACAGTGAGCACACCGAAGATGACCGGCACCAGCGTCGCGAGCGCCGCGCGCTGCAGGCCGTTGGCGCACTCCCCGGCGACGTACTCGAAGTGAGGCGTGCCGCCGCGGATCACACACCCGAGCGCCACCACCGCGTCGTACCGGCCGCTCGCGGCGAGCTTGCGCGCCGCCACCGGCAGCTCGAAGGCGCCCGGCACACGCACCACCAGCAGCTCCTCGAGCGCCCCGCCGTGCCGCGCCCAGGCGGCCTCGGCGCCCTTGAGCAGACTCGAGACGATGAAGTCGTTGAAGCGCGCCGCAACCACCGCGACTTTGCGGCCGCGTGCCTCGGGCGCCGACTCGAGCAGCCGCGGGCCGCTCACGAGTCCTCCCCGACGTAGCTGTCGATCTGCAGACCGAACGCAGACAGGCCGTGCATCTGCTTCGGCGCCGACAGCACCCGCATCGACTTCACGCCGAGGTCCTTCAGGATCTGCGCCCCGATGCCGAAGGTCTTGAGCACCTCCCCAGCGCGGCGCGCGCCACGAGCACCGCCCTCGGCTTCCGCCGGCCCGCCGAGCGAGCGGACTGCATCGAGCAGGTCGTGCGGCGCTTCGCGCTCACGCAGAATCACGATCACGCCGCAGCCGGCATGGGCGATGCGCTGCATCGCCGCCCGCAGCGTCCAGGCGAGCGGGTCGGCGCGGATCCCGAGCAGGTCGCGCAGCGGGTCGGCCAGGTGCACGCGCACCAGTGGGGGCTCGGTTCCCTCGAGCGAGCCCTTCACCAGCGCCAGGTGCACCTCCTCGCCCGCCCGGTCCTCGTAGACGAACAGCCGGAAGCTGCCGAACTCGGTCTCCGCAGGCTGCTCGGAGAGCCGCACGATCGAGCGCTCGTTGCGCAGCCGGTAACGGATCAGGTCAGCGATGGTGCCAATTTTCAGCCCGTGCCGCTCGGCGAAGGCGTGCAGCTGCTCGCGGCGCGCCATGGAGCCATCCTCGTTCATCACCTCGCAGATCAGCCCCACCGGCTGCAGCCCGGCGAGGCGGCACAGGTCGACGGCCGCCTCGGTGTGCCCGGTTCGCACCAGCACGCCACCGCGGCGGGCGCGCAGCGGAAAAATGTGCCCGGGCCGGGCGAAATCGGCCGCGTGCGCATCGGCGCGGGCAAGCGTGCGGATAGTCACCGCGCGGTCGCTCGAGGACACCCCGGTGCTGGTGCCGGCGCACGCGTCCACCGACACCGTGAAAGCCGTCCGGTGCGCCTCGCTGTTGTTCGAAACCATCTGCGGCAACTCGAGCCGATCGAGCCAGCCCTCCTCCATGGGCACGCACAGGATGCCGCTGGTGTGCCGGATCATGAACGCCACCGCCTCGGAGGTCGCGCACTCGGCCGCCATGATCAGGTCGCCCTCGTTCTCGCGGTCCTCATCGTCCATGATGATGACCATGCGCCCGGCCCTGAGGTCCGCCAGGATCTCCTCGACGCTGTTCAGTTTGCCGCCAGTGGGCGGGGCCTTGCCGGACAAGGGAAGGACTTTCGACATCGGACGCACCTGGGGCGTTGGGCCCAATAGTATACCGTGGGGCGGCCCGACCCGGCCGCGGCGCTAGCGAGGCGCGCCGAGCAGCGGCAGCACGGCGCGGCGGAGCTGGCGCAGGCTCACCCCGGACGGACCGCCGAGCAGCCGCTCGCGGACGATGCCCTGGGCATCGATGACATAGGTCATCGGCACGGCCAGCGGCATGCCAAATCCATCCTGGCGCGCCACGCGGGCCAGGGCGGCCGGATAGGTAAACCCGTGCAGCGCTGCGCGCACCCGCGCCAGGCTCGCCGACTCATCGACGCTCACGGCGATCAGCGCCACACCGCGGCGGTGGTAGCGGCGGTAGATCGCCTGCAGCACCGGCATCTCGGCATGGCAGGGCGAGCACCACGTCGCCCAGAAACTCACCAACACCACCCGGCCACGCTCGCGCGCGAGGTCGAACTCACCGCCGCGCAGCTCGCGCACGATCAGCGGCGGTGCCGGCCGGCCGATGCGCACCGCGGCGCTCGCCGGCGCGGCGCAGAGCATGAGACTTGCCGCGAGGGCACCGGCGAGACAGGCCGCCGCGCGCATCACGACTGCGACCCCGGTGCGCTGGCCGTCAGCCGCTCGGCGTAGCGGGCCATCAAGTCGACTTCGATGTTGACGAGCTGCTCGGGCTGCAGCGCCCCGAGGGTCGTCACCTCGCGCGTGTGCGGGATGAGGTTCACGCTGAAGCGCGCGCCGTGCACGAGATTGACGGTGAGGCTCACCCCGTCGACGGCGACCGATCCCTTGCGTGCGACGAAAGGCGCCAGGGTCTCATCGGCCAGCGCCACCTCGATGCGGCAGGAGCGCCCATCCGCCTCGACGGCGAGCACCCGGCCGAGGCCATCGACGTGCCCCGTGACCAGATGTCCGCCGAGCGCATCGCCGAGTCGCAGCGCCGGCTCCAGGTTGACCCGCGCCCCGACGGCGAGCTGACCGAGGGTGGTCAGCCGCAGCGTCTCGCGCGAGACATCCGCCGCAAAAGCCCGCCCCTGCACCGCCACCACGGTCAGGCAGCAGCCCTGTACGCTGACGCTGTCGCCGAGCTGCCAGGCGGCCGGATCGAGCCGCTCGCAGGTGAAACCCATGCGCAGGTCGCCCCCGCGCGGTTCGCAATCGCTCACATAACCCACATCCTGCACGATACCGGTAAACACGCTGCGCTCCTCCTCGCTCAGCGCCGATCGGGCCGCAGGCGCAGCCGCAGATCGGTGCCGATCTGTCTTGAATCCATGAGGGCAAACCAGGGGGAATCCTGCAGCCGCGCCAATCCGGGCAGCTGCGCGAGCGGACGGCCCTGCGGACCGATCAGCCGGGGCGCCACGTAGAGGACCAACTCGTCCACGAGGTGCGCCCCGATCAGGGCGCCGGCGAGGCGCGGCCCGGCCTCCACCCACAATTCATTGATGTCGCGCCGCCCCAGCAGTGCGAGCAGCGCCTCGAGCGGTACCTGGCCCTGCGCGTCCGGCTCGAGCGTCGCAAGCCTCGCGCGCCCCTCGAGCGCGGCGCGGCGCTGCGCGTGCGCGGCCTGCTCGCCGACGCGCGGCGCGGCCGCCACCAGCAGCACCTCCCCCGGAACCGAGAACAGCCGGGCCTGCGGCGGCGTGCGCAGCCGCGAGTCGAGCACCACGCGCAGCAGCGCCGGACGCGCCTCCTGCGGCGGCTCCTCCAGGCGTACGTCCAGGCGCGGATCGTCCGCCAGCACCGTACCGATGCCGGTCAGGACCGCGCCGCTGCGCGCCCGCCAGTGCTGCACGTCCTGCCGCGCCGCCGGCGCGGTGATCCAGTGGCTGTCCCCGTTGGCAAGCGCGGTGCGTCCGTCGAGACTCATCGCGAGCTTCACGCGTACCCAGGGCCGGCCGGTGCGCATGCGCTGCAGGAACCCGACGTTCAGGTCCGCCGCCGCCTCGGCCAGAAGACCCGACTCGACCCGCAGGCCGTGCTCGCGCAGCACCTGCGCGCCGCGGCCGTTGACCTGGGGATTGGGATCGTCCACGGCGAATACGACCCGGGCAATGCCCGCACGCAGCAAAGCGTCGGCGCACGGCGGGGTCCGCCCGTGGTGGCTGCACGGCTCGAGGGTAACGTAGGCGGTCGCGCCAGCCGCGGCATCGCCCGCCGCGCGCAGCGCATGCACCTCCGCGTGCGGCTCGCCGGTCCGCGCATGCCAACCCTCCCCGACGATGCGCTCGCCGCGTGCAATGACGCAGCCGACCCGCGGGTTCGGATGGGCCGTCTCGAGGCCGCGTGCGGCGAGCTCGAGCGCGCGGGCCATGGCCGAGCGGTCAAATTCGCTGAACATGCGTGGATCTCATCCGTCCTTGCCGCCGGTGCCGCCCTTGCCCGCGCCGGCCGGCGGCTCGCTCGGCAGCAGCGAGAGCTGTTCGCGCGCGGGCGTCGGCGCGGCGGTGCGCCGGCGCGGGCGCGCCGGCCGCTCCTGGCGCGTATCGCGCAGCTTGCGGATCTCCTCGTGGAATGCCTCGATGTCCTCGAAATGCCGGTACACCGAGGCGAAGCGCACATAGGCCACCTCGTCGAGCTGGCGCAGCTCCTCCATGACCAGCTCGCCAATGGCGCCGGAGGCGACCTCCCGCTCCCCGAGCGTTCGCACCCGGTGCGTGAGGCGACTCACCGCCGCGTCGATCGCCGCGCGCGCCACGGGCCGCTTCTCCAGCGCCTTTTCGATGCCGGCGCGCAGCTTAGACTCGTCGAACGTCTCGCGCCGCCGATCGCCCTTGATGACCATCGGCATCACCAGCTCGGGCGTCTCGAAGGTCGTGAAGCGCTCCCCACAGGCCAGACACTCGCGCCGGCGGCGGATCTGCCCGCCATCGCCCGCCAGGCGCGAGTCGGTGACTTTGGTCTCGACATGACCGCAGAACGGGCAGTGCATGATCGCTGACCGTCCGCGGTCCGGCGGCGCTTAGGCCTCGTAGACCGGGAAGCGGCCGCAGAGCTCGAGCACCTCGCGGCGCACGCGCTCGATCACCGCAACCTCCCCGCCGGCGTCGAGCACGTCGGCGAGCAGGTCGGCGACGCGCTGGATCTCGGCCTCCTTGAAGCCACGCGTCGTCGAAGCGGGGGTGCCAATGCGCAGGCCGCTGCTGATCGAGGGCGGCCGCGGATCGTTGGGCACAGCGTTCTTGTTGACCGTGATGTTGGCCTTGCCGAGTGCCGCGTCCGCATCCTTGCCGGTGATGTCGCGCCCGATCAGGCTGAGCAGGAACAGATGGTTGTCGGTGCCCCCGGAGACGATGTCGTAACCGCGCTGGCGCAGGCGCGCCGACATCGCCCGGGAATTGGCCAGCACCTGGCGCTGATAATCGACGAACTGCGGCTGCAGCGCCTCAAGCAGCGCCACCGCCTTGGCCGCGATCACGTGCATCAGCGGCCCGCCCTGGGTGCCGGGGAAGACCAGCGAGTTGAGCTTCTTCTCGATTGCCTCGTTGGCGCGGGCGAGAATCAATCCGCCGCGCGGCCCGCGCAGCGTTTTATGCGTGGTGGTGGTGACGACGTCGGCATGCGGTAGCGGGCTGGGATACACGCCCGCGGCCACCAGGCCGGCGACGTGCGCCATGTCCACCATCAGGTAGGCTCCCACGTCCTTGGCGATCTGTGCAAAGCGCGCCCAGTCGACCACGCGCGAATAGGCGGAGAAGCCGGCGACAATCAATTTCGGTCGGTGTTCCGCGGCGAGGCGCGCCACCTGCTCGTAGTCGATCTCCCCGGTGTCCGGACGGATGCCGTACTGCGCGGCGCGGAAGAACTTGCCGGAGAAGTTCACGCGCGCCCCGTGGGTGAGATGCCCGCCGTGATCGAGGCTCATGCCGAGAATGGCATCCCCGGGCTGCACCAGCGCGAAGTAGGCGGCGGCATTGGCCTGCGAACCGGAATGCGGCTGCACGTTGGCATAGGCCGCTCCGAAGAGCTTCTTGGCCCGGTCAATCGCCAGCTGCTCGGCGATGTCCACGTACTCGCAGCCGCCGTAGTAGCGCTTGCCCGGATAGCCTTCCGCGTACTTGTTGGTCAGTACCGACCCCTGGGCTTCCAGCACGCGCGGACTGGCATAGTTCTCGGAAGCGATCAGCTCGATGTGCTCCTCCTGGCGGCGCCGCTCCCCGTCGATGGCCCGGGCCAGTTCGGGGTCGAAACTATGGATATCCTGCGATTTTGAGAACATGTGAGGCCTCTGATGATGGGCGTGTGCCGCGAGCGCACGGGTCCTGCCGCCGGTGGCTGGCGTGCGGATTGTACCGAAGCAATCGGCACGGGGCAGGATTCCGCCGGGCAGCGGGCCTACCACCCTCTGCCCAAGCCCCTCACGCTCGCGCCATAATGCCCGCCTGGGCGTCCGGTACGCCCCGATCGACCCATCCACCCGCCGTTGAGCTTGCATGGCCCAGTACATTTATACGATGAATCGGGTGTCGAAGGTGGTGCCGCCGAAGCGCGTCATCCTCCGCGACATCAGCCTCTCCTTCTTCCCCGGTGCCAAGATCGGGGTGCTCGGCCTGAACGGCTCGGGCAAATCGACTCTGCTGAAGATCATGGCGGGCCTGGACACCGAGATCGACGGGGAGGCCCGGCCACAGAACGGGATCCGCATCGGCTACCTGCCACAGGAGCCCCAGCTCGACCCCGCCAGCGAGGTGCGCGCAACGGTGATGCAGGGCGTCGGGGAGACGCTGCGCCTGGTCGAGGCGTTCAACCGGCTGAGCGACCGGTTTGCCGAGCCGATGGGCGATGAGGAGATGAACGCCCTGCTCGCCGAGCAGGCGCGACTGCAGGATGCCATCGATGCCGCGGGCGGCTGGGAGCTCGAGCGCAAGCTCGATATCGCGGCCGACGCGCTGCGCCTGCCACCATGGGAGGCGAAGATCGAGACGCTCTCCGGGGGCGAGAAGCGCCGCGTGGCGCTGTGCCGCCTGTTGCTGTCGGCCCCGGACATGCTGCTGCTCGATGAGCCGACCAACCACCTCGATGCCGAGTCGATCGCCTGGCTGGAGCGCTATCTCGAGCAATATCCCAGCACGGTCATCGCCGTCACCCACGATCGGTACTTCCTCGACAACGTCGCCGAGTGGATCCTGGAGCTTGATCGCGGTCACGGCATTCCCTGGCACGGCAACTACTCCTCCTGGCTCGAGCAGAAGGAGCAACGGCTGCGCGTCGAGGAGCGCGAGCGCGAGGCGCTGCGCAAGACGCTCGAGCACGAGCTGGAGTGGGTCCGCCAGAATCCCAAGGCGCGTCAGGCCAAGAGCAAGGCGCGCCTGCAGCGCTACGAGGAGCTCGCCTCGCGGGAGTTCCAGCAGCGCAACGAGACCAACGAGATCTACATCCCGCCCGGGGAACGCCTCGGCGAGCAGGTGATCGAGGCGGACGGGCTGCGCAAGGGTTTCGGCGAGCGGCTGCTGATCGACAACCTGTCCTTCAGCCTGCCGCGCGGCGGCATCGTCGGCATCATCGGGCCGAACGGCGCGGGCAAGACCACTCTGTTCCGCATGCTCACCGGTGTGCAGCAGCCCGACGCCGGCGTCATCCGGATCGGGCCATCGGTCAAGCTGGCCTACGTCGATCAGTCGCGCCAGACGCTCGATGACCGCAAGACGGTCTGGGAGGAGATCTCCGGCGGTCTCGACATGATCAAGGTGGGCAACTACGAGACGCCCTCGCGCAGCTACGTCGGACGATTCAACTTCAAGGGCACGCAGCAGCAGCAGCGCATCGGCGAGCTCTCCGGCGGTGAGCGCAATCGGGTGCATCTGGCCAAGGTATTGAACGCCGGGGGCAACGTGCTGCTGCTCGATGAGCCAACCAACGACCTGGACATCGAGACACTGCGTGCGCTGGAGGAGGCGCTGGTGAGTTTTCCCGGTTGCGCCGTGGTCATCTCGCACGACCGGTGGTTCCTCGACCGCATTGCCACTCACATCCTGGCCTTCGAGGGCGACTCGCAGGTCGTGTGGTTCGAGGGCAACTATCAGGAATACGTCGAGGACTTCAAGCGGCGCAAGGGCGATGCCGCCGCGCAACCGCACCGGATCCGCTATCGGCCCCTCACGCGCTGAGGGTCCGATGCCCGCCCGTGCGTAATTCCGACCCGTACTCCCCGGCGCAACGGGCGCGGTGCGCCGCCGGTGGCGGCCGGAGGCGTTAGTGCCATCGCCGCCGGCCGTGCCCTCGGGCGTGCGCGAGCGGCACGTGCTGGAGCTGCTGCGCTGGCTCGCCCCGCTGGCCGCGCTGCTGGTTCTGGCGGCCGTGGGGTTCGTGCTGCACCGCGAGCTTGCGCGGCTGCACCCCGCCGACATCCTCGCGCACCTGGGGCGCATCCGGCCCGTCGATGTGCTGACGGCGGTCGCCCTGAGCGCCCTCAGCTACGGCCTGATCAGCGGCTACGATCTGCTTGCGCTGCGCTACGTTCGCAAGCGCCTGCACTACGGGCGGGTACTGTTCACCGCGTTCATCGCCGCAGTGTTCGGTCACAACCTGGGTTTTTCGGCCTTCACCGGCGGGGCGATTCGGCTGCGCCTGTACAGCGACGCGGGGATCAGCGCGGCCGAGGTGGCCACCGTCACGGTGTTCTACAGTCTCTCGATCGCCCTCGGCCTGACCTGCCTCGCGGGCCTGTCCCTCGCACTCGCGCCCGAGCACGCCGCCGCGGTGCTGCGCCTGCCTGGGGAGTGGACACGACTTGCCGGTACGGCGCTGCTCGCGGTGGTCGCGGCCTACCTGCTCTGGGCGGGCCTCGCGCGCCGCGCGATCGAGATCCGCGGCTGGGCGCTGCGCGCCCCGGGCATCGCGCTCGGTGCCGGCCAGGTCTTGCTCAGCATCGCCGACCTGACGGTCGAGGGCTCGGTGCTCTGGTGGCTGTTGCCGAACGCGGCGCACATCGGCCTGCTGCCGTTCATGGGGGCCTACGCGATCGCCCTCACCGCCGGCATCCTCAGCCACGTGCCCGGCGGGCTCGGTGTCTTCGAGACGGTCATGCTGCTGGCGCTGCCGGGCGCGCCGGCCGACTCGGTGCTCGGTGCCCTGCTCGCCTTCCGCGCCGTTTACTACCTGGCGCCCCTGCTGGTCGCAGCGGTGTTGTTCATCTACCAGGAACTGCGCGCGCGGCGGCGCGATCTCGCCCGCGCGCGCGCGCAGGCTGCCACGTACGTGACGCCCGTGGCCCCGCAGATTGCCGGGTCGCTGGTGTTTCTCGCCGGCGCGCTGCTCATCGTGGCGGTGATGTGGCCGCCCCTGCAGGTGCGTATCCCGCTGCTCGGCCGCCTGCTGCCGGCTGCCGTTCCGCTGGCGGGCGCGTTCGCAGCGAGCGTGATCGGCGTCGGGCTGCTGCTGGTGGCGCGCGCGCTGTTCCGCCGCGTCCGCTCGGCCTACAGGCTGGCCTTCCAGCTGCTGCTGCTCGCGGTGGCCAGCGCCGCGGTGCAGGGACTGTTCATCGAGGAAGCCCCGCTGCTCGGCCTGGTGCTCGCGGCGCTGTCGCTGGGGCGCGATGCGTTCTACCGGCCAACGGCCATCCTCGATGAGCGCTTCACGCCGGCGTGGATCAGCGCCATCGGCGCGGTGATCGTGCTCGGCGTCTGGGCCGGTTGGCTCGCCCACCGCGGCGTAGCACCGCCTGCACAGCTCGCCGGCGGCGCCTTGCTGCGCGGGACCCTGCTGCCGGCATCGCTGGCCGGCGCGTATCTGGCGGTCAACCTGCTGCGGCCCGCCCCGCCGGAGCCGCTCGCGGCACGCGGCGCAGACCTGGCGCGCGCGCGCCGGGTGATCGAGCGGGGCGAGGACGCCTTGGCCAACGCGGCACTCAGCGGGGATAAGCGGCTGCTGTTCGCTGACTCCGGCGAGGCGTTTCTCGCCTACCAGACCTCGGGACGCAGCTGGATCGCGCTCGGCGATCCGATCGGGGAGCGCGCCGCTGCTGCGGAGCTACCGTGGCGCTTCTGTCAGATCGCCGAGAGACACGGCGGAGAGCCAGTGTTCTACCAGTGCAGTTCGCCGTGGCTGAGCACCTACGAGGACCTCGGTCTCGCCCCGCTGCCGATCGGCGCGCAAGCGCGGGTGCCGCTGCCGTACTTCTCGCTGCAGGGCAGTGAGCGCGCGGGGCTGCGGCACCTGGTTCAACACGCCCACCGCGCCGGTCTGTCCTTCCACCTCTACCCCGCGCCGGCCCCCGGCCCGGTACTGGCCGAGTTGGGCACGGTCGCGCACGCCTGGCTCGCCAGCCACGCCACCGGGGAGCGCCGCTTCGCGGTCGGCCGGTTCGCCCCGCGCTACCTGCGTCGCTTCCCGCTCGCGGTCATCCGCCGGGGCGCCGAGGCGGTGGCGTTCACCAATCTCTGGCCGGCCGGCCATCACCACGAAATCGCCATCGATCTGATCCGGCTACGGCCCGAAGTGCCGATCGGCACCATGGGTTACCTGCTCATCGAGACGTTGCTGTGGGCCCGCGCGCAGCGTTACCACTGGGGCAACCTCGGTCTGGTTCCCCCGGCGGACCTGGTGCGCGACCCGCTCGCCCCGGCCTGGCAGCAGGCCGGCCGGCTGCTGTTCCCCCACGGGGAGCATTTCGAGGATTTCGCTCAGATGCGCCGGTATTTCGACCGATTTGCGCCACAGTGGGAACCGCGCTATCTGCTCGCCCATAGCGCGATCTCGCTGCCCCGGGTCCTCATCGACCTCGCGCAGCTGATCGGAGGGCGCAGCCTCCCCCGCCGGGCCGGAGCCTAACCGCCGCCGATGCGGCGGGCGCAGGCAAATCGGCCGGCAATGGGCTATAATTGCCCACCGGCACTGGCTATCAGACCAACAGCAGCGCAACGCCGCCATGCCCCACATCGACGCTGAAAGTCGCCTGATTCACGAGCACGGCAAGCGCCTGGTGCTCACCTGCCCGCATTGCCAAGCCGTCGCTCACGTCAGCGCGGCGGCGGTCCCGCGCTTCCAGGAGCTGCAGTCGTACCGACCGGCCCAGATCGGCATCGTGTTTCGCTGCGATGCATGCCTCGCGCCCATCTTCCTGCGATTTACCGCCCGGGCTTACGCTCCAACGCGCGTGGAACTGGCGCCGCAGTTCACCGAGGTCGAACGTCCGCGCGAGCGGTTCGACGGCACGTACCTGCCGGAAGACGTGGAGATGCTGTTCAGGGAGGCGCTCACCTGCTTCACCGGCGGCGCCTACAATGCATTCGCCTCGATGTGCCGCCGCACCGCGCAGGCACTGTTCAGCGACCTCGGGGAGGCCGGCAAGCTCAAGCTGTTCGACGCGCTGAACGAAGTCCGTGAACTCGCTGCGCTCGCCCCGGAGTCCTTCGGCAAAGTGCGCAGCATCCTGTTCGGCATCGCCTCCGATCCGCGCCCGGGCATCCCGTTGCTCGACAGCCACGAGGCCGGCGTCCTGCTGGAGGTGATGAAGGACCTGCTCTATCAGACCTACGTGCGCAAGGGGCGGCTCGAGCAGGCCATGCGCGTGCGCCGCTTCTTCTACGAAGAGGCCCGTAACCCGAGCCGCGTGAGCTCGCTGCCGAACGCCGGCTGATGCAGCCGCTCAAGCTGTGAGCGGCACGCGCCGTTAACCCGGGTATGTTCGATACGGCCGACACCATCGTTCTGTACGAGGAGCTGGCGTTCCAGGACGTTCTGCCGGTCCGCTGGCACGATCAGCCGGCGCAGCCGGTTGCGGCGACCGCTCTCGCCGACCGCAACCTGCAGGTGCTGCAGGCCTGGGATGCGCTCGAGGATCATGGCCCGGTAGAGGTACCCGACGAGAACGCACCCCTGGCAGCGGACATCCAGCGCCTGGATCGCAAGATGACGCTGCTGCTCGGCTTGGTCGGACAGCTGCTGGCACTCAATCGGCCGCGGCCCGCTGCCGTAGCGCTGCGCTTCAATGCCCGTGGGGCCGTCTGGCAGCCGCTCGCCGCGCCGCCGCAGACCGGGGCGCACGGGGTGCTCGAGATTTACCTGCACGATTGCGTGGCCCAGCCGCTGCGGCTGGCCGGGGAAGTCACCGCCGTGGCACCGACCGGGGAGGTCAAGGTGCGCTTCGCGCCGCTCGATGACGCGCTCGCGGCCGTCATCGCCAAGATCGCCTTCCGCCGCCACCGTCGTCAGATCGCCGGCCGGCACGCTCCGAAACGCGGCACCTGAGTGCCGCATGCGCCGCGCGCGGCGCATGCGGGGCGCCTCAGGCGTAGGTATCGAGGAGTCCAGTCCCGGCAAGCACGCCGACGGTCGCGCCCTCGTCCACGGCCCCGACCTCGCCCACCGCGTTCACCGCCGGGCGCACCGGCCGAGGCGACTCGCGCGGCGCCTCATGCGAGACGCCCGAGTCGGTCAACGTCAGTCCCTGCTGGGCAAACATCGTGCGCAGCTCCGGCAAGGCTTGGGTGAGCGCCTGGCGGGTTTCAGGTTGTGCCGCGCCGAACCACACGCTCGCCTGCCCGTGGCGTACCGAGATGCTCACCTGCACCGGCCCCAGGTGCTGCGGGGTCACCTGCAGCGAGGCAGACTGCACGCCCTGGCGGGCCATCCAGGTGAGCTGCGCGCCGAGCTGCGCGCCCCAGCCGTCTGAACCGACAGGCGTGCTGAGCGCGGCGCCCACGGCAACGGGTGTGTGTACGGCGGCCGTCGTTCCGGCGGCCAACTGGCCGGCAGTGAGGGCCGCGGCGCCCGCAACCGCACTGGCGCTGCTGGCAGCGGCACTCACCGCCGCAGCGGGCGAGCCCTGGAGCGCGTGCGCCGCATCCCCGCTCGTCATCGCGACCACTCCGGCCTGCGCTGCGGACCGCTGAGCGTCGTGCGCCGAGGCGCTCACGGTCCCGGCGAGCGCGCCCTGGGCCGGCGGCGGCGAGCTGCTCGCCTTGGCGGTGGCGCCGAGGTTGATACCGGGCAGCACGGGGGTGATGGGCACCGCCTGGCGCACCATCGCCATGGCGGTGCTCACGGGATCGGATTTGGCGGCCTTGTCCGCGCTGGGCGCGGCGGCCGTCTTGACCGGCTTGCCGGGGCGAGCGCCGAGCGCCCGGGACGGGGCGGCGAGCGACTGTGCCAGCGTCGCGGAGAAATTCTGACTGCCCACCGCCGCGGCTGCGACGGCTGTCGGTACGCCCGGCGGTGCAGCGCGGAGCCGCGAACCCTTCGCAGCGCTCTTGCCGCTCTTGGCGGCGTCGGCCTCGGACCCGCAGGGAGCGGACGCGCCCGATGGGCTCTGCTGTGCCGCATTGCCCGACGATTGCGCGGGCTTGGCGCCCGTGGACGGGCCGGCCTCGCGGGTGCCGGCTCCGCCCAGGGCGGACGCGGCCGCGGAGTTCCCGCCCGAGGAGCCTGTGCCGAGCGCGGCGGACGCCGGGGCCGCAGAGGCGGCCGCGGGCGCGGTTGGCGAGCGGCCCGCAGCGGCGGGCAGTACGACTTCAGGTGACACGCAGGTGACTCCCTCGGCTCCACGACAATTGTGAGCGTTCATCGGTTTCGTGTTGATCGCGCCGATCGTCGACGCGCTGCTCCTCGGCCCGCCAGTGCTTGGCCAGGGTATCGACCGCGGCGGCGCGCCGGGCCGCGCCGCGCCAATTTTCCAGCTCCGCCCCGCGTGCAACCTCGGTCTGCGTCAGAATCTGCCTCTGGTGATGCAGCGCCTCGTCGAGCCGGCTGAGAAAGACCTGGTACTCGCGCACCCCAGCACCGTTGAGGCCGGCCTGAGCGCGGCGGTTGAAGTCCTGCAGGTACGCATTGCGATACCCCTCGAGCTCCTCGAGGCGCGTCTGCGCCTCGCGCACGCGCTGCTCGCACACCGCGAGCGCCTCGGCCTTGCGACGCTCGTGGTCATCGACCACGCGCTGCACCATGTCAATCCGTTGTGTCTTCTTCATGCCTTGCCTTCGGCGATGATGCCGTCGAGCGCAGCCAGACTGGCCGCGAGCTCAACGCGTTCACGCACGTCCTGCTGGAGAAACTGCTGCATGCTCGGCCACAGCGCGATCGCCTGATCGACGCGCGGGTCGCTGCCGCGCTGGTAAGCGCCGATCGCCACCAGGTCGCGATGCTGCTGGTAAGTGGAGAGCACTTGGCGGAACTGCCGCGCGCTCGTGAAATGCGCCGGCGCGACGATCTCGTGCATGGCGCGGCTCACCGAGGCTTCGACATCGATGGCCGGGTAATGGCCGCTCTCGGCGATACGTCGCGAAAGTACGATGTGTCCATCGAGAATGGCGCGCGCGGAATCGGCGATCGGATCATTGTGATCGTCGCCCTCGGTGAGCACCGTATAGAAGGCGGTGATCGACCCGGAGCCCTGCGGCCCGTTGCCGGCCCGCTCGACCAGCTGTGGCAGGCGCGCGAAAACCGACGGCGGATAGCCCTTGGTCGCCGGCGCCTCGCCGATCGCCAGCGCGATCTCGCGCTGCGCCTGCGCGAAGCGGGTGAGCGAGTCCATCAGCAGCAGGACGCTCGCGCCCTGGTCGCGAAAGTATTCGGCGACTGCGGTGGCGAGCCACGCGCCGTGCAACCGCATCAGCGGCGGTGCATCCGCCGGCGCCGCCACGACCACCGCGCGAGTGCGGTCCTCGGGACCGAGGATGCGCTCGACAAATTCCTTCACTTCCCGGCCGCGCTCGCCGATCAGCCCGACAACGATCACCTGCGCGCTGGTGTAGCGGGCCATCATGCCGAGCAGCATGCTCTTACCGACGCCGCTGCCGGCGAACAGTCCGACACGCTGGCCGCGGCCGATGGTCAGCAGTGAGTTGATGGAGCGGATGCCGACATCGAGCGGCTCGCTGATCGGTTGGCGCGCCAGCGGATTGATCGGCTGGCCGGTCAGGCGGACCGTATTGGTGCAGCCGAGGGGACCGAGCCCGTCGAGCGGCTGCGCCCTGCCGTCGATGATCCGGCCGAGCAGCTGCGTGCCGACCTGAACGGTGCCGGCACGCTGGCGCGGAATGACCCGCGCATTCGGTCCGAGCCCGTGCGCATCGCCCGCCGGCATGAGATAGAGACGATCCCCGGCAAAGCCCACGACCTCCGATTCGATGCGCTCCCCATTGCCGGCGATCACGTCACAGTAATCGCCCACCGCGGCCTGGCAGCCCGCCGCTTCCAGCGTCAGCCCCACCATGCGGGTCAGGGAACCCTCCACCGGGGGCAACTCGGTCTGCGCGACCGCGCGCAGACTGCGGCGCAGAGCGGCGCTCCAGTTTGCCGTGCGCTGTGCTGCGCTCGGCGCATTCATGGAGCCTCCCCGGCGGCCGCGCGCGTGTTGGCGCGCTCATCGCCGAGTGCGTTGGCCGCAATGGCCGTGATACGGCTCTCGAAACGCGCATCGACGCGCGAGGACTCGCTCTGCACCAGACAACCGCCCCGTGCGAACGTCGGATCCTCGACCAGCGTCCAGACCCGCTCGCCGCTGCCGGCGGGCAGATGCTCGCGCAGTGTCGCGGCGTCCTCCGGATGCAGATGCACACGCACGCCGCGCGCCGCGAGCGGCAACTGCCCGAGCGATTCGCGCACGATAGCGATGATTTGTGATGGATCGAGGCGCAGCTCGCGCCGCGCCAGCTGCGTGCCCACCGCGAGGGCGAGCTGCACGAGCTCGCTTTCGACCTCTGCGTCGAGCTGCTCGAGAGGGCGGGCCAGGGCATCGAGCACCGCCGCGAGGTGGCCGCCGCGCTCCTCGAGCGCCGCGAGCCGGGCCCGGATCTCGCCCTGGCCACGCTCGAGGCCCGCCTGATAGCCGCGCACCTCGGCCTGCTGCAGCGCCTGGCGCACGTCGCCTTCCTCGCGGCGGCGCATCTCGGCGAGTCCGATGACCGGACCGCTGACTTCCGGCAGCTGCCACCGTTCGATCGTCGCGGCCGCCGCAGACCCGTTGCTGAGTTCAGACAAATTGTTCCCCCTTGCCGGCGAGCATGATGGTGCCTTCCTCGGCGAGCTTGCGCGCCAGCTTGAGGATCTCCTTCTGCGCGCCTTCGACTTCCGACACGCGCACCGGCCCCTTGGCCTCCAGGTCGTCCTTGAGCATCTCCCCGGCGCGCTGCGACATGTTCTTGAAGATCTTCTCCTTCAGCGCATCGTCGGTACCCTTCAAGGCGAGCAGCAACTGCTCGCTCGGCACCTGGCGCAGCAGCTCCTGCATGCCGCGGTCGTCAAGGTCGAGCAGATTATCGAACACGAACACCAGTTCCTCGATGCGCGCGGCGAGCGCCTCGTCGCTCTTGGCGACCTCTTCCATCAGCGCCGACTCCTGGCTCGGCTCGAGGAAATTGATGATGTTGGCGGCAGCCTTGGCGCCGCCGAGCACCGAACTCTTGCCGCCCATCCTGCCGGCGAATTGCTTCTCGATGATGTCGTCGAGCTCGCTGAGTGCATTCGGCTGCACGCCGTCGAGCTGGGCGATGCGCGCAACCACCTCGGGCCGCACATTGGCCGGCAGCATGGTCAGTACCTCGGCAGCCTGATCCGGATCGAGATAGGCGAGCACGATGGCGATGATCTGCGGATGCTCCAGGCGGATCAGCTCGGAAACGGCCCGCGAATCCATCCACTTCAGCGCCTCCAGCCCCTTGCCGGTGCGTCCGATGCTGATGCGGTCGATGATGCTCTCGGCCTTCTCCATGCCGAGCGCGTCGGTCAGCACCTTGCGCAGAAAGTCCTCCGCGCCGACGCCGACAGAAGTCTGGTTGGCCGCGCCGCTCGTGAACTCCGCGATCACGCCCTGCACCTCCGCGAGTGAGACATTGTTCAGGCGGGCCATGGCCGCGCCGATGCGCTGCACTTCGCGCGCGCCCATGTGCTTGAGCACTTGGGCCGCCTCGCCCTCCCCGAGGGTCAGCAGGAGGATGGCGGCGCGCTCCGTGCCGCTGCGCGCCGATTCTTTGGCGCTGTGCTCACTCATCGTTGCCCACCCAGCCGCGCACCACCTGCGCGACTCGCTTCGGATCCTGGCTCACCATGGCGCGTGCGTTGGCGAGCTGCTGCTCGTGCGAGAGCGCCTTGACGACCGCTTCCTTCTGCGCCTGGGGACCGGACTCGCCGAGGCCGTCCGTGCCGATCTGTGCGGGTGCTGCCGAGCGAACTGCCGGCGCGAGCAGCGAGCGCACCAGGGGACGCAGCACCGCCAGGACCAGCACCAGTACCGCGATCAGGCCAGCGCCGATCTTCACCAGGCTCCAGAACAGCGGTCGCTGCCACAGCGGCGGGGCCTCGAACTGCCCGCCGGCGGAATGCTGCAGATCGAGCGGCTCGTTGACCACGCTCACGCTGTCGCCGCGCGCGGCGTTGAAGCCAACTGCATCCTTCACCAACTGGGTGATACGCGAGAGCTCCGGCGCCGCCAGCGGCACCTGCTTGACCTTGCCGTCCGCACCGGGGACGGTGCGGTAGCCGACCAGCACCGCCACCGTGAGGCGGCGGACCTGGCCCGGCGGCTGGCGCGAGTAATCGAGGGTGCGGTCGATTTCGTAATTGCGTGTGACGTTGCTCGAGACGACGTTGGGGCCGCCCGGCACGCCACCGACCGGCTCGACCGCGCTGGTCGCGACAGCCGCGTTGGTTGCGCCGGGCTGCGCGCCGGGCGTCGCCGGCCCGGCGGCGGCACCGGCCGTGGCGGCCTTGCGCGGCGGGCTGCTCGGGGTGGACTGGCCCGCCTGATTCGTCGTGGCGGCAGAGGCCACCTTGCTCTGCGCCGGCGGGGCGAGCGTGCCCGGCGCCGGCGGAGTGTTCGACAGCGAGCCGGGCACGCCGCCGGCACCGCCGGTGGCGTTGCGCTGCTCGGAGATCTGCTCGCTGCGCACGATCTGGCTGTTCGGCGTGTACATCTCCTGCGCCTGCTCCCGCGAGCCGGTATTCAGCTCCGCGACCACATCGGCGTGCACGAGTCCCGGTCCGACCAGCGGGGTGAGCAGCGCGACGATGCGCCGCGCGTCATCGTTCTCGATGCGGTGCACCAGGTCGAAATTCTGCTCATCGACGGCGTACTGGCTGGTGCCCTGCGGACCGGACAGCAACTGCCCGTTCTGGTCGACCACCGTGACGTGCGCTGGAGAGAGGTTCGGCACGCTCGAGGCGACGAGGTTCACGATCGCCTGTACCTGCTCGGGACCGAGCACGCTACCGGAGCGCAGCTGCACGAAGACCGAGGCGCTGGCGGCGGTCTGATCGCTGACGAACACCGACTGGCGCGGCACCGCGAGATTGACCCGCGCGGCTGCGACCTGCTGCATGCTGGCAATGGTATGGGCGAGCTCGGCCTCGAGCGCGTGCTGGTAACGCACGTTCTCGATGAACTGGCTGACGCCGAAACCCGACCCCTTGTCGAGCGCGGCGAAGCTGTCGCCCTGCGTGACGCCCTGGCCGGCGAGCTTCAGCCGCGCCGCATCGAGCTGCTCGGCGGGCACTTCCACGCCGTTGGTGCTCGGGTCGAGCTGGTAGGGGATCTGCGCGCCCTGCAGCGCCTGCACAACCTGCGCCTCCTCCTGGGGCGAGAGGTTCGCATACAGGAGACTGTACGTCGGGCCACGCGACCACAGCACGATCCAGACACCAGCGGCGACGGCGGCTGCGATGCCAATCAGCAGCAGCAAAGGACGCAGGCTCGCCGGGAAGGCGGGCATCGAGGGCAAAGCGGTAGATTCGGCTGCCATAGCGATTCACTACATCTGCATGTTCATGATGTCCTGATAGGCGCTGATCAGACGGTTGCGCACCTCGGTGAGGGCGCGGAACGACACACTCGCCTTTTCCATCTGCAGCACCACCTGCGGCAGCGACACACCGGGCACACCGCGCGAAAACGCGTCGGCAAGCCCGTTGGCACGCTGCTCGCTCTGATTCACCGCGTCGATTCCTTGCTTGAGAATCGAGGCGAATGCGCTCGCGCCGCTCGCCGGCTGCGCGCCCGACACGCCGGGGGCGGCGAGCGGTGTTGGCCGCGGCGCATCGAGGCGCACCTGCGAGGACATCGCACGGATCTGCGCCAGCACTTGATCAATGGCCATTTGGCTCATGGAGGTCTCCTCAGGCCGCCGGAACTTCGACGCCCGCCTCACGCAGGCGCGCCAGCTTGTAGCGCAGGGTGCGCGGGCTGATGCCGAGCCGCTCGGCCGCCTCGCGCCGGCTGCCCTGACCGCTCTTGAGCGCATCGAGGATCAGGTCACGCTCGGCCTGGATCAGCGAACCGGCGAGCGATGCGACCGAGCACTCCTCGCTCGGCTCGAGCGTGCCGGGCGGCACCTCGTTGGCCAGCTCGAACTGGATGTGCTCGGCGCCGATCACCGAACCGTTGAGCAGGATCAGGGCCCGCTGCAGCAGATTATCGAGTTCGCGCACGTTGCCGGGCCACGGATAGGTGAGCAACCGGTGGGCCGCCTCGGCGCTAAGCGCCGGAATCGGCTCGCCGGGGCGGCAGTGGGCGGTGAGCAGCTGCATGGCGAGCGGCAGCACGTCGTCGCGTCGCAGCCGCAGCGGCGCGATGGCCAGCGGAAACACATTGAGGCGGTAGTAGAGGTCCTCGCGAAAGCGGCCGCTGGCCACCTCCTCGCGCAGCCGCCGGTTGGTCGTGGCGATGACGCGCACGTCCAGGTTGATCGTCTCGCGGCCGCCGAGCCGCTCGACCTCGCGTTCCTGCAGGACACGCAGCAGCTTCGCCTGCAGGCCGAGGGGCATCTCGGTGACCTCATCGAGCAGCAGTGTCCCGCCCTGAGCCTGCTCGAACTTGCCCGGGTGCGCCGCGTGCGCACCGGTGAAGCTGCCGCGCTCGTAGCCGAATAGCATCGCCTCGAGCATGTTCTCGGGAATGGCCGCGCAGTTGACGCCGATGAACGGTCCCTGATCGCGGCCCGATCGGCGATGAATATAGCGGGCCAGTACTTCCTTACCGGTCCCCGATTCGCCCCAGATCAGCACCGTGCAATCGCTGACGGCAACGCGGCGCGCGAGCTCGAGCAGACGCTGCGAGCTGCTCGAGCAGGCAACCGGCTCCGGAACGCCGGGATCGGTGGAACTGACGGTGAACGATAGTGCGTGATTCTCGGGCATCGATTCCCCCAAACGCAGGGATGCTGCCTGGGGAAATGCAAGTACCGTGCCTGAGGTCAATCCACTCCGGAAGCGTGACGTCGGTCACGCGCGCGGCCGTGCGCCGCGCCCGGGCGTCAAACTTCCGTCGCAACCTCGGTAAATCCGAGCTTGCGCAGACGCTCCACGAGCGTCGTGCGACGCAGGTTGAGCAGACGGGCCGCCTGGGCGACGGTGCCGTTGGCGCGCCGCAGCGCCTGTTGAACCAACGCCCGCTCGATCGACAGAAGGTGCTCGCGCAGATCGATGCCCTGCTCCGGCAGTGCGCGCGGGTCGGCAGGGCGACAGGACTCGGCCGACTCGAGCAGCGCAAGCGCGGCAGCCTCGCTCAGCGGTGCCACCTCGCTCACGGACTCGGCAGCAGCGGCCGGTTCACTCAGCGGCGCTCCCACCCAACCCTTCGGCGGCTGGTACTTTGGCGGCAGATCCGCCACCTCAACGGTCTGGCCGGCGCGCACGATCGACATCCGCTCGACCAGGTTGGACAGCTCGCGGACATTCCCGCTCCAGGAATACTCGCCCAGCGCGGCGAGCGCATGGGCGGAGAAGGACACCCAGCCGCGGCCCTCGGCCGAATTGCGCTCGGCGAACTCGCCCACCAGCGCGGCGAGATCCTCGCGCCGCTCGCGCAGCGCGGGCATCTCGATCGGGAAGACGTTCAGGCGGTGGAACAGGTCCTCGCGGAAGGTCCCCTGGGCAATCGACGCCTCCAGATTGCGGTGCGTGGCGGCGACGATGCGGACGTTACAGCGGATCGGCACATGGTTGCCCACCCGCTCGAATACGCGCTCCTGCAGAACGCGCAGCAGCTTCACCTGCATCGAGGGACTCATATCCCCGATCTCGTCGAGGAACAGCGTGCCGCCCTCGGCGATCTCGAAGCGTCCCTTGCGCGCGGCGATCGCGCCGGTAAAGGCGCCCTTCTCGTGTCCAAAGAGTTCCGACTCGAGCAGCTCCGCCGGAATCGCCCCGCAGTTGACCGCCACAAACGGCCGGTTGCGCCGCGGGCTGAGTTCATGAATGGCGCGCGCCGCCACTTCCTTGCCCGTTCCGGACTCCCCGAGCACCAGCACGGTCGAGTCAAAACCAGCGACCTGGCGAATCAGCGCGCTGACGGCGCGGATGGCCGGGGAAGTGCCGCTCGGCAACCGAGCCGACCCGGCGGCCGGGGCAACCGCGCCGCCCGGCAGTCCGACCGTCCGCTCTCCATGTTCGATGGCGACATCCGAGACACATTCACTGGCGATCATCGGTTATCCAATTCTGTTGGGCTTGTTCTTCACTGGAGCCGAGCCGTGCTCGCGCCGCTCGTCGGTGTGTAATGTCGCGTATCAGCCCCTCCCCTTTCTGTGATCGGTCTCCCCAATTGTTTACATTTGGCGACAGCGCCGAGTTCCCCCCCGCCACTTCGCCGCGCGTGCCGCACCCGCGCCGGAAGTTCGACGCCGCACCGCCCATGTGACGCCGCTCACAGAGCGTGAGAAATGGAATTTCTTTACGACTCAACCAGTTGTCCGCTGCGATACGCCCATGGCACAGGCATTGCACCTCCTCGCCGGCACACCCCCTGATGCACAGGAGTCGCACGACCAATGGCCACCGCCCCCGAAGCCGCTGCCGCCGATGCCGGCGCAGCACCCGCGAAGAAAAAGCGCGCCTTGCCCCTGTGGCTCGTCATCGGCGCCGCCGTCGTGCTGGTCGGCGGCGGCGCGACTGCCGGATTCCTGCTGATGCACTCGAAGTCCGCCAGCGCGCACGCCAAGAAGGTCAAGCCGACGGGCCCCCCGCAGTATCTGGCGCTGAAGCCCTTCGTGGTGAACTTCCAAGGCAGCCAAGAGGCGCGCTTCCTGCAGGTGGCCGTCCAGGTAATGTCGCGCGACCCGAAGGCCCTCACGCTGCTCCAGAACAACGACCCGGTCGTGCGCAACAACCTGCTGATGCTCCTCGGCAGCCAGCAGTACACCACCCTCAACACCGAAGCCGGCAAGGAGCAACTACGCGCCGCGGTACTCACCGCCATCCGCAAGGTAGTCGCCGACGCCGGCGGCAAACCCGGTGAGATCGAGGCCGTCTACTTCACCAGCTTCGTGATGCAGTAACCGACGCACCGACTGCGACCCCATGAGCAACGAGAAGATACTGGACCAGGCCGAGATCGACGCTCTGCTGCACGGTGTGGACACCGGAGCGGTGAGCACCGAGCCAGCGGCAGCGCCCGGGGAAGCCCGGACCTACGATTTCGCCAATCAGATGCGCATCGTGCGCGGGCGCATGCCCACGCTCGAGATGATCAACGACCGGTTCGTGCGCCTGAACCGCGTGAGCCTGTACAACCTGCTGCATCGCGCGCCGGAGATTTCCGTCGGTCCGGTACAGATCAAGAAATTCGGCGAGTTCATCCACACGCTGCACGTGCCGAGCAGCTTGAACCTCGTGCGCTTCAATCCCCTGCGCGGCACCGCCCTCATCGTGCTCGACCCGAAGCTGGTGTTCTCGATCGTCGACAATTTCTTCGGCGGCAACGGCCGGCACACCAAGGTCGAAGGCCGGGAGTTCACGGCTACCGAGCAGCGCATCATTCAACTGGTGCTGCGCAGCGTGTTCACCGATCTGCGCGAGGCCTGGTCGCACGTCGCCGATCTGCAGCCTGAGTATCTGCAGTCGGAGATCAATCCGCATTTCGCCAACATCGTCTCCCCGTCGGAGATCGTCGTTGTCACCTCGTTCCAAATCGACCTCGAAGGCGGCGGCGGCAACATTTACGTCACCATGCCGTACGCAATGATCGAGCCGTTGCGCGAGGTGCTCGACGCCGGTGTCGCGAGCGACCGCATGGAGCGGGACGAGCGCTGGCTGCAGTCGCTGCGCGAGGAGATCGACGACGCCGAACTCGCCGTCACCACGCTCGTCGGACGCACCACGCTGTCGCTCGGCGAGCTGCTCAATCTCAAGCCCGGCGACGTCCTGCCGTGCGACTTCAACGGGCAGGTCACCCTGTTCGCCGAGGAAGTGCCGGTGTTTCACGGCACGCTCGGCACTTCGCGCGGCCACCAGGCGGTGAAGATCGGGGCAGCCATCCGTCGCGCCAAGCCGTCCGTCGAACCCGTTTCCGTCAACAGCAAATGAGCTCTGCCATGAACGCCAATGTCCAGGCCCAACCGGCCGAATTCCAGGATCTCACCCAGGAGAGCGGCGCCAAGCAGCCGCGCGACGTGAACCTCGAGGTCATCCTCGACGTGCCCGTGACTCTGTCGATGGAGGTCGGTCGCACCCGCATCCCGATCCGCAATTTCCTCCAGCTGAACCAGGGCTCGGTGGTCGAACTCGACCGCACCGCCGGCGAACCGCTCGACGTCTACGTCAACGGTACGCTGGTCGCGCATGGCGAAGTGGTGGTGGTGAACGAGCGCTTCGGAATCCGCCTGACCGACGTCATCAGCCCCGCCGAACGCCTGCGCAAGCTCAAATGAGCCATCTGTTCGCCGCCCCCGCTGCGGCCAGCTCAGCCCCCGGGGTCAGCGCCGGAGGGCTGCTGTCGGTCAGTCTTGCCCTGCTCATCGTGCTCGGCGCGATTTTCGGGCTCGCCTGGCTGGCGCGGCGCATGCGCACGTTCGGCAGTCGCGCCCGTGGCGCCCTCGAGATCCTCGCCAGCCTGCCGGTCGGCACCAAGGAGCGTGCGGTGCTGGTCAAGGTCGGCGATGCGCAGATCCTGCTCGGCGTCGCCCCCGGCCAGGTGAACACCCTGCACGTACTCTCCCAGCCGCTCGAGCTCGAGCGGATCGCAACGAGCGGCGCTTTCACCGGGCGTCCCTCGTTCGCCGCGTTGTTGAAGCGGAGCCTCGGAAAATGACCCGCCTCGCGCGAAGCTGGCCCCTGCTGCTGGCGTTGCTGCCAGCCGTTGCATGCGCCGCACCGGGCATTCCCGCCTTCAGCGTCCAGACCCACGGCGGCACGCAGACCTATACTCTGACGCTGCAGGTGCTCGCGCTGATGACGGCGCTGACGCTCCTGCCGGCGATTCTGCTGATGATGACTGCCTTTACGCGCATCGTCATCGTGCTCGGCATCTTGCGCCAGGCGCTCGGCGCCGGCCAGACGCCCCCGAACCAGGTGCTGCTCGGACTGGCACTGTTCCTCACCTTCTTCGTCATGACGCCCGTGATCCGCCAGATCAATCAGGCCGCCTATCAGCCTTATGCGGCCGGAACGATCGACATGACCACCGCGCTGGCGCGCGCCGAGGCGCCGCTGAAGGATTTCATGCTGCACCAGACGCGCGAGAGCGACATCGCCGTGTTCACGCACATCGCCGGCGGCAAGGGCTATGCCGCTCCGGTCGACGTCCCGCTTTCCGTGCTGGTTCCGGCCTTCGTCACGAGCGAGCTGAAGACGGCCTTCCTGATCGGTTTTGTGTTGTTCATCCCCTTCGTGATCATCGATCTGGTGGTGGCGAGTGTGCTGATGTCCCTCGGCATGATGATGGTCTCACCGGTGACGATCTCCCTGCCGTTCAAACTGATGCTGTTCGTGCTCGTGAACGGCTGGACACTGGTCATGGGCTCGCTCGCAGCGAGTTTCTATCACTGACGGAGACTGCCTGAGTGACCCCGAACACTGTCATGTCTCTCGGCACGAGCGCACTCGAGCTGACCCTGATGCTCGCCGCACCGTTGCTGCTCGCGGCGCTGATCACCGGCGTGGTGGTCGGGGCATTCCAGGCGGCAACGCAGATCAACGAGATGACCCTGTCCTTCATCCCGAAGCTGCTGGTGCTCTCGCTGGTGGTGGCCCTCACCGGACCGTGGATGCTCAAGACCATGGTCGAGTACACCCGCGAGCTGATCCTGAGCATCCCGCAGCTGGTCAACTGACCGCGCACGCATGATCAGCCTCACCGCCGCACAGCTCGAGCATGGCATCGCCACGGTCTTCTGGCCGTTCGTGCGCATCGGCTCGTGCTTCATGGTTGCTCCGGTGTTCGGTGCGATTTCGGTGCCACCGCAGCTGCGTATCGTGCTCGCCGGGGCGATCGCGCTGCTAATCGCGCCGCTCGTGCCTCTGCCGGCCGGCATCACGATACTGTCCGGAGCGGGAGTGCTGATCACGCTGCAGCAGGTGATCATCGGTGTGGCGCTCGGCTTCTGTCTGCAGCTGGTGTTCGAGGCACTCAATCTCGGCGGCCAGATGATCGCCAACAGCATGGGACTGTCGCTGTCGTACAACCTTGATCCGCAGAACGGCACGAGCACCCCGGCGCTCGGCCAGCTCTACACGGTGCTGGTGACGCTGGTATTTCTGCTGCTCAACGGTCACACCGCGCTGATCCGCGTTCTTGTCGCAGGCTTCCGCACCCTGCCGATCGGTACCGCGAGCTTCGGACCGACCGGACTGTGGGCTGTGGTCAAGTGGGGCTCCATCCTTTTCTCCGGGGCGCTCGCCGTGGCGCTGCCGGCCATCACCGCGCTGCTGGTCGCCAATCTCGCTTTCGGCGTCGTCAGCCGCGCCGCTCCGACCCTGAACCTGTTTGCCACGGGCCTGCCGATCTCGCTGATCTTCGGCCTGCTGGTGATCATGGTCAGCCTGCCGGTGGTCGAGTCGGGCTTCATCCGCCTCCTCGGCCAGGCGTTCATGCTGCTGCGCACACTGAGCGGAGCTTGAGCGATGGCCGATACTGACCAGGAACGTACCGAACAACCTACAGGCAAGCGCCTCGAGAAGGCGCGCGAGGAAGGCCGTGTCCCACGCTCGCCGGACCTGAGCGCCGCGGCGGTGCTGCTGATCGCCGGCACGGGGCTGCGCATGTTCGGGCCGGGCATCGGAGCCTCGCTCGCCGGGCTGATGCGCTCCGGTCTGGACCTGTCGGCCGCGCAGATGTCCGATCCGCAACTGGCGCTCGCAACCGCCGGCAACGAGCTGCTGCACGCGCTCATTGCCTGCGTTCCGCTGTTTGGCCTCACGGTGGCGGCCGCCCTCGCCGCGCCGCTTGCGCTCGGCGGCTGGAATTTCAGCTTCGAGGCACTGGCGCCGAATTTCTCCCGCCTGGACCCGATGGCCGGCTTCGCCCGGCTGTTCTCGCTGCGCGGTGCCGTCGAGCTCGGCAAGGCGTTCGCCAAGTTTCTGCTGGTCGCCGGCACTGCCTTCCTGGTGCTGCGCAACGAGGCGCCGCGCATGCTCGACCTCGGCACGGAGCCGCTCACCGCGGCGCTCGCCGATGCCGTGGGGCTGGTTGCCGACGCGCTGCTCATCATGTCCGGAACCCTCGGGCTGATCGCCGCGGTGGATGTTCCCTGGCAGCTCTGGCAGCACCACAAGGAGCTGCGCATGACCCGCGAGGAGATCCGCGAGGAGCACAAGGAAAGCGAGGGCTCGCCGGAGAACAAGATGCGCATGCGGCGCGCCCAGCGCGATCTCACCCGGCGGCGCATGATGCACGAGGTGCCGAAAGCCGACGTCGTGGTCACGAATCCGACGCACTTCGCCGTCGCGCTGCGCTACGAGGAGAACCGCATGCGCGCGCCGCGCGTGGTCGCCAAGGGCGCTGATCTCATCGCCGCGCGAATCCGCGCCATCGCCACCGAACACTCGGTGCCGGTATTCGAGGCGCCTCCATTGGCGCGCGCCCTGTTTCACAACGTTGAGATCGGCGGTGAGATCCCGGCGGCGCTGTACGTCGCAGTGGCGCAGGTCCTCACCTACATCTATCGCTTGAAGACGGCCCGCGCCGCCGGCCAGTTGCCGCCCGAGCCGCCCGTCATCGACCCCTCGATCGAAAACACCCGGCATTGATCCATGAGCACCGCTACCGCCACATCGCCCTCATTTCCCTCCCTGCGTGGTGTGCTGCGCATCGGGATCGGCGTCCCGGTAGGCGTGCTCGGCGTGCTCGCCATGGTCATCCTGCCGCTGCCGCCGATCGCGCTCGACATCCTCTTCACCTTCAACATCGCGCTGTCGATTGTCGTGGTGATGGGCGTGTTCTACGTTGCGCGGCCCATCGAGTTCGGCGTCTTTCCGACGGCCCTGCTGCTGGCCACCCTGCTGCGGCTGGCGCTGAACGTAGCCTCCGCCCGGGTGGTCCTGTTGCACGGCTACGCCGGACCCGGCGCCGCCGGTCATGTCATCGAATCGTTCGGCGAGTTCGTGGTCGGTGGGAATTTCGCCGTCGGGGTGATCGTGTTTATCATTCTCACGATCATCAACTTCGTCGTCATCACCAAGGGCGCCGGCCGTGTCTCCGAGGTCAGCGCCCGCTTCACCCTGGATGCCATGCCGGGCAAGCAGATGGCGATCGACGCGGACCTCGGCGCCGGTCTGATCACCCAGGATGAGGCGCGCGCGCGGCGCGCCGAAATACGCGCCGAGGCGGACTTCTACGGCTCCATGGACGGCGCCAGCAAGTTCGTGCGCGGCGATGCGATCGCCGGCATCCTGATCCTGCTGATCAACATCATCGGCGGACTGGCGATCGGCACTCTCGGGCACGGCATGGCGCTCACCGCCGCGCTGCACACCTACACCCTGTTGACCATCGGCGACGGCCTGGTCGCACAGATACCCGCGCTGCTGCTCTCAACCGCCGTGGCGCTCATCGTCACCCGCATGTCCCGGCCGCAGGACATGGGCGGAGAGCTCAGCAAGCAGCTGTTCGGCAACCCGCGCACGCTCGGGGTCGCCGGCGGCCTGCTCGGGGCGCTCGGCCTCATTCCCGGCATGCCCAACGTCGCCTTTCTGCTGATCGCCGGGGTGTGCGGCGGCGGGGCGTATCTCATTCACCGCCGTCGCGCCGCCGTGGCCGCTGCCCCGCCGCCGAAGCCCGCCGCCCCGGCACCGGAATCGCGCGAGCTGTCCTGGGACGATGTCCGGCCGGTAGATCCGGTGGGTCTGGAGGTCGGTTACCGGCTGGTCTCGCTGGTCGACAGCAAGGGCCAGGGCGCGGACCTGCTCGGCCGCGTGCGGGGCGTGCGCCGCAAGCTCTCGCAGGAACTGGGCTTTCTGCTGCCCGCCGTGCACATCCGCGACAACCTCGACCTCGGCCCGAATGTCTACCGTATCAATCTGCACGGCGTGCCGGTCGGCGAGAGCACCGTCTATCCGGATCGGGAGCTGGCGATCAACGCCGGTCGCGTGTTCGGCCCGCTGCAGGGCATTGCCACGCACGATCCGGCCTTCGGGATGGAGGCGGTATGGATCGAGCCGGCCAATCGCGATCACGCCCAGGCGCTCGGCTATACCGTGGTCGATCCGAGCACGGTGATCGCCACCCACCTGTCGTTCATTCTCCAATCGCACGCGCAGGAGATCCTCGGTCACGAGGAGGTCCAGCAGCTGCTGAACACCCTGGCCAAGAGCGCCCCGAAGCTCGTCGAGGACTTGGTGCCGCGGGTACTGTCGCTGGCCTCTCTGGTACGCGTCTTGCAGGGACTTCTGGCTGAACGCATACCGATTCGCAACATGCGCACCATCATGGAAACGCTTGCTGAACACGCGCCCCGCTCACAAGACCCGTCCGTCCTGCTGCCGCTGGTGCGCATCGCGCTCGGCCGGCAGATCGTGCAGGACATCGCCGGGGTAAGCGGCGAGCTGCCCGTCATCACTTTCGAGCCGGACCTCGAGCGGCTGCTGCAGGGATCACTCACGGCAAGCGCGACCAGTGTCGGGCTCGAACCGGGGCTCGCCGAGCGGCTGCAGCAGCGCGTCAACGAGGCGACGCAGCAGCAGGAGGCCTCCGGCGCCGCACCCGTACTGCTCGTCCCGCCTCCCCTGCGCGCCTCGATGGCGCGGTTCCTGCGTGCCGCCCTGCCCAACCTGCACGTACTCGCCTGGAACGAAATACCCGACAACCGCAAGGTCCGCGTCGTCACCGCGGTGGGCAGGTAATTCATGAAGATCGTACGACACACCGCACCGGACATGCGCCAGGCGCTGCGCGCGATCCGCGAGCAGCTCGGCGAGGACGCGGTCATTCTCTCCTCGCGGCGCGGGACGAATGGTGTGGAAGTGACAGCCGCGGTGGATTTCGATGCCGCGCGCCTCGACAGCGCCGCCAAGCCGACCGAACTGCGGGTCGCGCCCGAGCCGGCCTTCGCCCCGGCCCTGCCGCCGGCCGCGGCCGCTGCGGATGCCTCGGCCGAGGCGATGGGCATTGAACTGAAGACGCTGCGGCGGATGCTCGAGACCCAGCTGGCGCAGCTGGCCTGGAACGAGCGCTCGCGGCGCCATCCGGTGCACGTCGAGCTGCTGCGCGAGCTCTCTGAGATCGGGGTCGCCCAGGATCTGGCCGATCACCTCGTCGGACAATTGCCACCCGGCGTGGATCTGGCGCAGGGACGTCGGTTTACCGTCGCCGGGCTCTCCCAGTACCTGCAGGTCACCGGCGACCGCTGGCTCGATAGCGGTGGCTGCGTGGCATTTATCGGCGCCACAGGGGTCGGCAAGACCACCATGCTCGCCAAGCTCGCGGTGCGGTGGATTCTGCGCCACGGCCCGAAGGACCTGGCGCTGGTGGCCTCGGACACCGTGCGCATCGGCGCCCAGGACCAGATGCACGCGCTGGGGCAGTTGCTCGGGGTGCCGGTGCACGTGCCGGAGCGCTTCGAGGCGCTGCCGCAGTTGCTCTCGGGTCTGAGCCGGCAACGGCTGGTGCTGATCGACACCCCGGGAGCCAGCGTGCGCGATGCACAGTTCGACGCGCGGCTCGCCGTGCTCGCCGCCTGTGCCCCCCGGCTGGAGCCGGCGCTGGTGCTGGCCGCGAGTACCCAGGCCGGCGCGCTCGAGGAGACGATCGCGCGCTGCGCGGCTTTGAAGCCTGCCTCGTGCCTGCTCACCAAGATGGACGAGGCCGCCAGCCTCGGCGGGGCGCTCTCGGCACTGATTCACGCGCGGCTGCCGGTCTCCTACGTCAGCGACGGACAGCGCGTTCCCGAGGACCTGCGTCCGGCACGCGCCCTCGAACTGATCACTCAGGCGGTGCGGCTCGCCAAGACGAGCGGCGCTGCCGCGGACGAAGATCTCCTGCGACGACGATTCGGAAAGCTTGCACATGCCAACACCTGAGCTCAGCCTGATCAACAACGCCAAACTCAAGGCGCTCGCACAGCCGGTGCAGGTCATCGCCGTCACCGGTGGTAAGGGCGGCGTCGGCAAGACCAGTGTCTCGGTAAACCTCGCTACCGCACTCGCGGCGCGCAAGCGCGTCGTGCTGCTCGACGGAGATCTGGGGCTGGCCAACGCCGATGTGTTCCTCGGACTTTCACCGCGCTACACGCTCGCGCACGTCATCAGCGGGGAGCGCACCCTCGATGAGGTGCTGATCCAGGCACCGCAGGGCTTTCAGGTCGTCCCGGCGGCCTCCGGGGCGGCCGACCTGGCGACCATGGGCGCCGCCGAGCATCTCGGACTCGTTCGTGCCTTCAGTTCCCTCGCCGCCCAGGTCGAAGTGCTGATCATCGATACGGCCGCCGGCATCGCTCAGGGCGTGCTGCAGTTCGCACAGGCAGCGCAGCAGATCCTGGTGGTCATCTGCGACGAGCCGGCCTCTCTCACGGACGGTTACGCGCTCATCAAGGTCCTCAGCCGCAATCACGGCGTCGGACGCTTCCGGGTACTCGCCAATCGCGTGCGCGGGACGGGGGCCGGGCGGGAACTGTTCGACCGGTTCGAGCGCGTCACAACGCGCTTCCTTGATGTGGTGCTCGAATTCGCCGGCGAGATCCCCGAGGACGAGTATCTGCACCGCTCGGTGCGCGAGCAGCGGCCGGTGTGCGACGCCTATCCGGCGAGCAGCGCGGCGCGCGCCTTCAGGAAACTGGCCGACGCGGCCGACAAGTGGCCCGTGCCGCCCGGTCCGCGTGGCAACATCGAATTCTTTGTCGAGCGGCTGGTGCAGCGCGGCGCGGCAAAGCTCGCGGTGGTGCCATGAACGCAGCCAGTGCCTACGGCGGACCGCAGCGCCTGCGCGCAGCGCCCGACGCGGCTGACCTGGTGAGCCGGCACGTCGAGCTGGTGAAGCGCATTGCCTATCACCTCGCCGGACGGCTGCCGCCCTCGGTGGAGATCGACGACCTGATGCAGGCCGGAATGCTCGGCCTGCTGGAAGCAGCCTCCAACTACGCCGCCGACCGGGGCGCCAGCTTCGAGACCTACGCCGGCATACGCATCCGCGGTGCGATGATCGATGCTCTGCGCAAACTAGACTGGGCCCCGCGCTCGGTGCACCGCAAGGCGCGCGCCGTAGCCGCCGCGGTACAGGAAATCGAACGTCACACCGGCCGCGACGCACGCGACGGCGAAATCGCCTCACGCCTCGGTGTGTCTCTCGAGGAATACCACACCATCGTCCAGGACGCAGCGAGCTGTCGGCTCGCAGCGCTCGATGACGCCGCGGTGACCGTCGAAGGCGAGGCGGACCCGTTCATCGAAACCGCGGACGAGGAATTCCGTGCAGCGCTCGCCACGGCCATCGACGGCCTGCCGGAGCGCGAGCGGCTCGTGATGTCGCTTTACTACACGGAAGGACTCAACCTGAAGGAAATCGGCGCGGTACTGCGGGTCACCGAATCACGTGTCTGCCAGCTGCACGGACAAGCATTGGCCCGCCTGAAGGCGCGCTTGAGCGAATGGCGCGATGGCACGAAGTCAGCCACAACAGCGACGCGAGGCAAACAGTGAGCAACGATGTGAAGTTCCTGGTGGTCGATGACTTCTCGACCATGCGGCGCATTATCAAGAACCTCCTGCACGACCTCGGCTATCCCAATGTGACGGAGGCCGATGACGGACAAACCGCTCTGCCCCTGCTGAAGGCAGGCAACTTCGATTTTCTGATCACCGACTGGAACATGCCGGGCATGCCTGGCCTCGACCTTGTCAAGGCCGTGCGCGCCGATGCACGGCTCGCCGCGCTGCCGGTGCTCATGCTCACCGCAGAGGCCAAGCGCGACCAGATCATCGAAGCGGCGCAGGCGGGCGTGAACGGATACGTGATCAAGCCGTTCACCGCCGAAACCCTCAAGGAAAAGCTCGACAAGATTCTGAGCGCAACCGGGAAGTAAGAGAGCCATGTCCAATTTTTCCGTCTTGAAGGGCGAGTACGGCATCTACCTGGAGGCTTTGGGCGAGGCCTTCCAGTGCGATGACGAGTCGGCTTTCTTCACAGCCGTGGATCGGATCGTGCAAATGCGCGAACCGAAGATGCTCGGCGAGATCCGCAAGCTCACCGATGATCTGCACAAGGCGCTCGAGCGCTTCAGCATCGAATCGCGGCTCGCGGATTTCGCCGCGCACGAGATTCCAGGGGCCCGTGCCCGGCTGACCCACGTGATCGACATGACCGACAAAGCCGCGCACCGCACGCTCGACTTGGTGGAACAATCCGGGCCCCTCGCCGAGCGCACCGCTCGCGTGGCGGGAAATCTGCTCGAGTCTCTGACCGCGGCGCGCAGCCTCGAGACGCCGGCGGGGTCGATGCCGGCGTTGGAGCCGTTCCTGACCGCGGCGCGAGACGACTGCGAGCAGATCCGGCGCAATCTATCGGACGTACTGCTCGCCCAGGGCTATCAGGACCTGACCGGACAGATCATCCGCAGCGTCATCCATCTGGTGGGAGAACTCGAACGAACCCTCGCTGATCTGCACGCGCTCTCCGGCGACGGCGTCGAACAGGTGACGCTTGGCGATGAAGCCACAAGCGCTCATGGGCCGACGATCCCGGGAGTCACCCGAGGAGAGGTCGCCGCAGCACAGACTGACGTGGACGCTCTGCTGTCCGGTCTGGGCATGTAGGGCGCCGCGATGGACGTATTGAGCATCGTTGGTCTGGTGCTCGCGGTCAACGCCGTGCTGGTCGGCGCGCTGCTGCGCGGCGCCGGCGTCATGGCCTTGGTGTCGCTCGAGGCGCTGGTCGTGGTCGGTGGTGGAACCATCGCCGCGATCTGCGTGCAGACCCCGCTGCCGGTCATGCGCCGCGCCCTTCACCTGTTTCCCTGGGTCATGCGCCCGCCGCCGCGCGACGGACGTCACCTGATCGAGAAGATCGTGCAGTGGAGTCAGACCGCGCGCAAGCAGGGCCTGCTCGGACTCGAACCACTCATCGACGAGGAGCCCGACGAGTTCACGCGCAAGGCGCTGCAGCTGCTGGTCGACGGCAGCGAGCCGGAAAGCATCAGCAACACGCTGTACGTCGATGTCAACATGCGCGAACACGCCGACATCACCGCGGCGAAGGTGTTCGAAAGCGCCGGGACATATTCCCCGACCCTCGGCATCATCGGGGCGGTACTCGGACTGATGGCCGTTCTGCAGAATCTGACCGATCCCAGCCGACTCGGACACGGCATCGCGGCCGCCTTCACTGCCACGGTTTACGGCATCAGCTTCGCCAATCTGTTCTTTCTGCCAGTATCAGCGAAGCTCAAGGGCATCATCCATCGCCAGACGCAGTTCCGCGAGATGATCATCGACGGCATGCTCGCCATCGCGCAGGGCGAGAACCCGCGCGCCATCGAGAACAAACTGCAAGGCTATCTGCACTAGGCCGATTTGCATGCGCCGACTCCGCCGCCACGAAGAGCACACCAACCACGAGCGCTGGGCGATTCCCTACGGCGACCTGCTGACGCTGCTGCTCGCCTTCTTCGTGGTGATGTACTCGATCTCATCGGTCAATGCCGGCAAGTACCGCGTGCTGTCGAATTCCCTCTACACTGCATTTCGCGGCCAACCGCGCGGGCTCGCGCCGATCCAGATCCATGCGAAGCTGGCAGTGAGCAGCGGGCCGCCCGCCGCCGACACCGCCACTGCACACAACGCCGCCGCGCTGCCGCCCACTGCAGTCGGCGCCTCGCCGTCCCAGGCGAATCACTCGGCGACGCCGGTACACGATCCGACGCTCGCTGAGGTGGCCGCTCACGTCGATCGCGCCATGGCCGCTCTCATGCGCCATCACGTTGTGATAGTGCATCGCTCCCCTGGCATGATCGAGGTCCAGTTCAGCACGGATCTGCTCTTCCCGAGCGGCAGCGCTCGTCTCTCCCCGAGCGCCGTCACAGCGATTCAGCATCTGGCGGCCGTGCTGATGCACTATCCCAACCCGGTCCGGGTGGAAGGCTTTACCGACGACGTACCCATCCGGACGGTTCAGTTCGCATCGAACTGGGAGCTGTCCGCGGCGCGCGCCGGCAGTGTCGTGCACGTACTGTCCGGCCACGGTGTGGCGCCCAGTCGCCTGGCGGTGATCGGGTTCGGCGACCAGCGGCCGATCGCCACGAATGCCACCGCCGTCGGACGCGAGTCGAACCGGCGTGTCGTTGTGGTGATCCTCTCGAACAAACTGCGTCATCACGCCGATCCGGCCTGGTTACCGCGCAGCGGCACGTGAGCTGGCACGGAATCTGCAGATCCTGTCGATGAGTGCGCACTGGCGCGACGGAATTCCGTCGCCGCCGGCCCGATGCGCGCGGAGTTTGTGACCGACTTCACAGGAGCAGCGGCGATGGCCGTCATGAATCTGCCAAACATCGAGTTCTTCCTCATCCTCGGGCGCGCGGTGTTTCTGGTCTTCTCGTTCGCCCTCGCCGCCGTGACCTTCACCGCCTGGCGACGTGCGACGCGGCAGCAAACCGAGGAGGTGGTGGCCCAGAACCGCTCGCTGCTCGAGCGGCTCGGCGAAATCACGGCCCGCCTCGAATCGTCGGATCAGCGCATCGCGGAGCTCACTGAGCGTCTGGAGCAGCCCGCGGCGCGCCCGGCGGGGAGCGCGTCCGGACCGCAGGGCTATCAGATCGCCATCCGCCTGGCGCGCAGCGGCGCGAGTGCCGAGGAGCTGGTTTCGGGGTGCGGCCTGACGCCCGCCGAGGCGCAGCTCGTTCGCCGGCTGCACGGGCCGCCAGTACCGGAACTGCGTCAAGCATCCTAGCGAGTCGCCTCAAGGGCCTCACCGGCCCGCCGATAGCTACGCAGATTATGAAAACACGTCCGCGCTCGAATCCGGCTCGTAAACCCGTTCGCGGCCGTCGCGCTCGCACGGCCGTCGCGGCCGGCGGCGCGCACGCGGCGGACGGTCCGCTTGTACTCGAACGGGAATGCACGCTGGCGGGGGCCATGGGCCTGAGGGACGCCCTGTGCGCCCGCCTGCCCCAGCTGGGAGCGGTGGTCCTGGATGCCGCCGCCGTCGCTCGCGTGGACACCGCGGCGCTGCAGCTGCTTGCCGCATTTGTCCGTGACCGCCGGCTCGCGGGCGGGCCGGTCGAATGGCGAGCCGTCTCGGCAGAGCTCACGGACGCGGCTCGTCTGCTCGGCATGGACGCGATGCTCGCACTCGGTTAGGCGGCCCCATGACCGTCGATCTCACCCAGTTTCACGATGCCTTTTTCGCCGAGAGCTTCGAGGCGATAGACTCCATGGAGGCCGCGCTGCTGAAGCTCGACGTCGGCGCACCCGATCCTGAGCTCATCAATACGATCTTCCGCGTCGCGCACTCAATCAAGGGCGGCAGCGCGACGTTCGGCTTCACCGACATCGCCTCCTTCACACACAGCCTCGAGACGCTGCTCGATGCGCTGCGCAGCGGCGCTATGCCCGTCAGCGATCAGGTGTCCGACGTACTGCTGAAATCCGTCGACGTCATGCGCGCCATGCTGCGCGCGGTGCAGGCAAAGCAACCGATCGACCCGCAGCGCGTATCGGATCTGCAATTCGATCTGGAAGTGATCATCGCGCGCCGAGCGCCCGGCGCGCCCAGCACACCCTCCGGCGTCCCCGAGGCGCCTACGCCCCGCACGACGAAACGCTGGCAGATCCGCTTCCGTCCCTATCGCGAACTTTTGGCCCGTGGTAACGATCCGCTGCGCATGCTGCGTGAACTCGGCGAACTCGGCGAGATTCACGTGCGCATCGACGCCCAGGGGCTGCCGCCGCTCGGCGATATCGATCCGCAGGACTGCCATCTCGCCTGGACCATCGAGCTGTCGGGCGAGGTCAGTGAAGAGGCACTGCGGCAGGTGTTCGACTGGGCCGAAGGCGACTGCGAGCTGCACATTCAACCTTTTGCCGACGCGCAGCAAATTGCTGGCGCTGCGGCCGCACCCGAGCCGGCGGCCCGCGCGTTCGACCGGCCGGCGCACCCGCCGACGGAAACGCCCGACGCGGTCCCGGACAGCCCCCCTGCCCCCGGACCTGCCGGAGCTCGCCCCGACCCGGTGAACCGGCCAGATCATCCGCTCAGCCCGAGCGGCGATTCCAGCTCGATCCGCGTGAGCGTCGACAAGATCGACGAGCTGATGAACACCGTCGGGGAGCTCATGATCACGCAGGCAATGCTGATCCAGCTTGCCGAGCAGCTGACCGGGCCCCAGGCCGAACCGCTGCGCGCCGGGCTGGCGCAGCTCGAGCGGAACATGCGTGAACTGCAGGAATGCGTCATGCGCGTGCGCATGTTGCCGATCAGCTTCGTCTTCAGCCGCTTCCCGCGCATGGTGCGCGACTTGGCGCAGCGGCTCGGCAAGCAGATCGAACTCAAGCTCACCGGCGAGCAGACCGAGCTCGACAAGACCGTGCTGGAGAAGATCGGCGATCCGCTCGTCCACCTGGTACGTAACTGCATCGATCATGGGATCGAGTCTCCCGAGCGGCGCCTCGCGGCGGGAAAGCCGGCCGCGGGCACAGTGCACCTCGACGCAACACACCGGGGGGGCAACATCTCCGTCGAGGTGAGCGATGACGGCAGCGGCATCGACAAGGAGCGCATCCTCGCCAAGGCGCGCGCACGCGGGATCCTCGGCGCCACCGAATCGTTGTCCGATGCCGAAATTTACGAGCTGATCTTCCAGCCGGGATTCTCGACCGTCGAGAAAGCCACCGACGTGTCCGGTCGCGGGGTCGGCATGGACGTCGTACGGCGCAACGTCAAGTCGCTGGGCGGCAAGATCGAGGTGCTCAGCAATCCGGGCCGCGGCGCACGGTTCACCATCACGCTGCCCCTGACGCTCGCGATCGTCGACGGCCAATCGGTCGCCGTCGGGAGCGAGACGTACATCGTCCCGCTGATCTCGATCGTCGAGTCCATGCAGCTGAACAGCGGCAGCGTCAGCCGACTCGGTGCGCATGGCGAGCTCTTCTCGTTCCGCGGCGAGTACCTGCCGGTCATCCGGCTGCACGAATTGTTCGTCGTGGAGCCGCACTCCCGTGCGCTGCAGGACGGCCTGGTGGTCGTCGCCGAGGGCGACGGCCGCCGCGTGGGATTGTTCGTCGACGATCTGCTCGGTCAACAGCAGGTGGTCATCAAGTCTCTGGAAACCAATTACGGGCACATCGAGGGCATCTCCGGCGCGACCATTCTCGGCGACGGATCAGTGGCACTGATCCTGGACGTGCCCGGGCTGATCCGCGCCGCCGAGATGCGGATCGCGGCGTGAAGCCACTCGAGCGAGGAGTCACTGGCGTGGCGGACATAAAGTCAAGCGATCACCAGCACGGCAACCAATCCCGTCAGGTGCTGACCTTCGTGCTCGGCAGCGAAACGTACGGCGTCGACATTCTGCGTGTACAGGAGATCCGCGGCTGGTCTGCGGTAACGAAAATCCCGCATGCACCGGCGCACGTGCTCGGCGTACTCAATCTGCGCGGATCGATCGTTCCCATCGTCGATCTGCGCATGCGCTTTGCGCTCGAGCGGGCCGACTACACCGCCGTCACGGTGATCATCGTGATGTCAGTGGTGACGGCCAGCGGACGCCGGGACTTCGGCGTCGTCGTCGACGGCGTCTCGGACGTGGTCGACGTCGATGCCGACGACATCAAGCCAGCGCCGGAGCTTGGCACAAGGGGCCTGACTGATTATCTGCTTGGTCTGGTATCGGTGGCAGACCGGATGGTCGTGCTGCTCGACATCGACCGGCTCATCGGGCGCGATCTCACCGGCATGACGGGTGCGGAAGAGGCCACCCCGACCGCGGCCGACGCGGCGTGACGGGAGTTCAAATGAACCGCTTGGTCCAATTGCCCTTTTCCGCTCCGCTTCTGAGCATCCTCGCTGCAGCACCGGCCATGGCACTCGGAATCGCTCTGCTCGCCGGCGCACATCCGCAGCTCGCGCTGGCGCTGTTCGGTGTGGCCGCCGCATGCACCAGCGCCCTCGCCTACGCAGCCGGGCATGCCGCACAACTCGCACTGCAGCGGGCCACCGGAGCGGCGCAGCGGCTCGCGACGGGCACGTCCAATGATCCGATACTGGACGATCCGGGTGCGTTCGCTCCCCTGCTGCAGGCTTTAGAGGCGACGCGCGCGCGATCGTGCGCCGAGCACAGTGCGGCCGGGCAAGCGCTCGCGCAGGCGATCGCCGCGCGAGATGCAAGGGCCGAGAACGAAGCCGCAAGCAACACGCTGCTGCTCGAGCAGCGCCGGGCACTCGCCGCAACGCGAGCAGCCGTCGAGGCAACTCTGGGCGGAGATCTCACACAGCGCATCGACTCCGCTCACACGCCAGGGGAGCTGGCCGCCATCTGCTCGAGCGTCAACGCGCTGATCGAGCATCTGGGTGCGACCGTTCAGCACATCGGATCGACCACCGGCGAGGTCAAACGCGCCGCCGAGGACATCGCCACAGGAAACGCGAATCTCGCGCAGCGCACTGCGGAGCAATCTACTTCACTCGAGGAAACCGCCACCTCGATGGAACAGATGACCGCGACAGTGAAGCAGAACGCCGACAACGCGGCGCAGGCGAATCAGCTGGCACTCGCGGCGCGCGATCAGGCGGAACGCGGCGGATTGATCGTCAATCAGGCCATTGCCGCGATGTCGGACATCAATCAGTCATCGGAGCGAATCGCCGACATCATCGGCGTCATCGATGCCATCGCCTTTCAGACCAATCTGCTCGCCCTCAACGCCGCGGTGGAGGCCGCTCGCGCCGGCGAACAGGGCCGCGGATTCGCGGTCGTCGCGAGCGAGGTGCGCAACCTCGCTGGCCGTTCCGCCACCGCCGCCAAGGAGATCAAGGGTCTCATCCAGGACAGCGTGCGCAAGGTCGCGGACGGCTCGGCGCGGGTCACGCAATCAGGCCGTACGCTCGAGGAAATCGTCTCCTCCGTAAAGAAGGTATCCGACATTGTCGCGGAAATCGCTGCAGCGTCACGCGAGCAATCCGCAGGGATCGAGCAGGTGAATCGCGCCGTCATGCAGATGGACGAACTCACGCAGCAGAACGCGACGCTCGTCGATCAGGCGATCGCCGCCGCCCGAAATACCTCGGCGCTGGCCGAATCACTGGACCGGAGCATGTCCCGCTACCGCATGAACCGCCCGCCCAGCACCCGGCCCGGCGCTGATGCGCCACCCATGCCGTTGCGCCGGGCCGCCGGAGGTTGATGCCCATGCGTTCACCCAAGCTCAATCGGTTGAAGCTTTGGCAGAAGCTCGCCGTGCTGGTGGGAGCCATGAGCCTGCCCGCCACGGTAGTCGGGTACTTCTACCTGAATGTTGCCACGGGCACGCTGAGACAGGCTAGCGCCGAGCTTGCCGGCACCGCGTATCTGAGCGCAATCGGCCAGTTCGATGCCGCCGTCATCGAACATGAAAGTCGCGCCTTCGCGCTGGCGAGTGGCGATGCATCGCGCGCGCCCGCAGTTCAGGCAGCCGCAACGGCGGCGGACGCTGCGCTTGGGAAACTCCAACCGATCGATGCTCGTCTCGGATTGCGCTACGGCGTGCGCCAGGATCTGCATGCTATCCAGACACACTGGACAGCTCTCCTCGCCGGATCCGGCCGCCTGACGGGCGCGCAGGTGGTCGCGGCCCATCAGCGTCTGCTTGCCCGGATTGGGAGGCTGCGGGACACGGTGGCGGCCGGCGCGCTGGCAACGTCCGACCCCGACCAGCGCAGCCACAGCCTGCTTCAGGTTGCCACCCGTTATGTGCCGGCCGCCCTCGCCGCGCAGGCTGCACTGCGCCGCTATGCGGTTGATGCTGCCGCCAAAGGGTATCTGGGCGGTGGCGATCGCATGGGCATCCAGGTCGCCCATGGCCGTCTGCAGACCCAATTGCACGCCATCGCTGATGCTCTCACGCAGGTTCCGCCACATGCGCGCACCTCGCTTGCGCGGGAATTGCGCGGCGCAGCTGCCGAGAGCGGCGGATTCTATGGCGTCGTTTCGCGCCAGATCCTCAACGCCAGCAACATCAAGGTCCCCACTGCGACGCTTTATGCCAGTGGCGCTGCCACCGACGCGGCGCTGATCAAGCTACTCAATGCCAGCACAGCGGCTGCCACGGACACCCTGGCGGCGCGTGTCTCCTTGCTTCGCCTGTCCCGTACGCTCGACATCGCTCTGGTGCTCCTCGCCATCGTCCTCATTCATGGGCTCACGTGGAGCACCGAGCGCTCCCTGACGCACCCGCTGCGTCGCGCGGTTGCCGCTTTCGAGCGCATCGCCGCCGGTCAGTATGACAATGTCCTTGACGCCGGACGCCGCGACGAGCTTGGCCGGGTTCTCAGCGCTCTCGGGTCCATGCAGGAAAAGCTGCAGGTCCAGCTCGAGAACGAGCGCATGCTCGCGGCCGAGAATGCCCGCATCCGCCAGGCGCTTGACAAGACCTCAACGGGCGTACTGCTGGCCGACGGCTCGCACCGAATCATCTATCTAAATCAGGCCGCACGGGCGGGCTTCGCACGCCACGCCGCTGAGTTCGCCAGTGTCATCAGCCGGTTCGATGCCGAGCGGCTGCAGGGCGCAGCGCTGGACAGCCTTGCCACCGCTCCAGCCATCGAGCGTCAGGCGCTCGATGCGCTGCGCACCGAGCGGATCGAGGAGCGCAGTTACGGCAGCCTGCACTTCCGCGTCACCACCAATCCGGTGCTCGATCACGACGGAGCGCGCCTCGGTACCGTGATGGAATGGAAAGAACGCACGCAGGAGGTGCGGGTCGAGCAGGAAATGCAGGGCGTGCTGCAAGCCGTTACGAGCGATGACCTGACGCGGCGCATTGCGCTCGAGGACAAGAGCGGCTTCTTTGCAACGCTCGGCAGCGGCGTGAACACTCTGGCCGACGGCTTGGCCCAGATCGTCGCTAGCGTGAAGGTTGCCGCACGGGAAATCTTCCTCGGCGCCGAGGAGATCACCACGGGCAATTCCAATCTCTCCACCCGCACCGAAGAGCAAGCCTCCTCGCTCGAGGAAACCGCCTCGTCGATGGAGGAGATGACCACCACAGTCAAGCAGAACGCTGACAACGCCGCTCAAGCCAACCAGCTCGCCATCGCAGCGCGTGAACAGGCCGAACAGGGTGTCGCGGTCGTCGATAAGGCGGTGCGCGCCATGGCCGGCATCGACGATTCGGCACAGAAGATCGCAGACATCATCGGCGTGATCGACGCCATCGCGTTCCAGACCAACCTGCTGGCGCTGAATGCCGCCGTCGAGGCCGCGCGCGCCGGCGAGCAAGGCCGTGGATTTGCAGTCGTTGCCAGTGAAGTGCGCAATCTCGCCGGTCGCTCGGCGACTGCGGCCAAGGAGATAAAGAATCTCATCCAGGACAGTGTCGCCAAGGTCACCGACGGCGCGCAGCTCGTTACCCAATCCGGGCAGACTCTCGCGGAGATCGTCACGTCGGTGAAAAAGGTATCCAACATCGTTGCGGAGATTGCCGCGGCCTCCCGCGAACAGTCGGTCGGGATCGAGCAGGTCAACCGCTCGGTGCTGCAGATGGATCACATCACCCAGCAGAACGCCGCGCTGGTCGAGGAGACCATCGCCGCCTCCCAGGTCATGTCCGCACAGGTACGCGATCTCAACGAAACCCTGGCGCGGTTCCGTCTGGCGAGCGCCTCGGCCGCCGCGCCGGGCGAGCTGCCCATGACTTCGGCCGACCCTCAGCCGCCGGCGACACCAGCAGAGACACGCCGGGTTGCCGGCGAGAGCCGTTGAGCAACACGATCGCCGGGTGCGCGCGCCCGCCTCAGCCGCAGGACTTGCGAACATGAAATTCTTGAATCAACTGAGACTCTGGCAGAAGCTGCTCCTGCTGGTCGTCGCCATGGCGGTGCCGACCGCACTGCTTGGCGTCTTCTATCTGAGCGCGGCCAACCAGGAAGTCGCCGCGGCGCGCAATGAAATTCAGGGAGCGCGCTACGCCCATCGTCTCGGCGCGGTGCTCGCAGAAGTGGCGAATCATCGCAGCCAACTCTTCGCGCTGCTTACCGGCGATCAGCGCAGGGCCACGGATGTGTCCGCATCCGAGGCGAGACTGACTCATCTGATGGCCGCCGTCGATACGCTCAATGCAAGTGCCGGGCGAGAGCTCGCCGTCAATCGCCGGTGGCGCTCGATCGAGCACGCGTGGACCGCGCTCGTCTCCGGCGAATCCAAGCTCACCGCGGACCAGGCGGTCGCCGAACACGATACGATTATCCGAGACATCGTCCAGCTCGGGCACACCATCGCTGCTCGTTCGGCGCTCAACGTTGATCCTTCGCCGCAGACCGCCGCGCTGATCGCAGTTGCGACACGCGACGTGCCCGGCGCACTGATCGCCGCAGGCGAAGTCCAGTGGTACGCCACGAGCGCTGCGATCAAGGGCTACCTCGGAGGCGGCGACGCACGCGCGATCCAGATTTACCACGGAGAGGTCCTGCGCGAGTTTGCCCAGGCAGACCGAGACCTCAACGGCGCTTCGGTCAGTTCGCGTGCCGCCATCCGGCCTTTGCTGAAGCAGGCCCTGAGCGCGTTCAATGCCTCCTTCACCGTGATCCGCTCGCGCATCCTCGACACTCAGAAAATCACAATCACCGCAGCGGATCTCTTCGCCAATTCCCGTCAAGTGAATAGCAGCCTGCAGCATCTACTCGATTCCAGCTATTCGGCGATGGACGCGGCGGTGCACCACCGCTTGACCAAGGTCACCGCCGCGCGTCGCGTCACCGTCGCGGTGACGCTGCTCGCATTGCTGGTCGCCCTCGTCCTCTCCTGGGTGATTGCGCGCACCCTGTCGACGCTGATCGGCAAGGCCATCACGGTATTCGACCATATTGCCGCCGGACGATACGACAGCCGCATCGAGACCGAAGGCGCCGACGAGGCCACCCAGGTGCTGCGCGCCCTCGATCAGATGCAGACTCGACTGCGCACCCAGATCGAGACCGAGCGGGCAGTTGCCGGGGAAAACGCCCGAATCCGTCAGGCGCTCGACAGTGTTTCCTCAGGCGTCATGGTGGCCGACGACGATCACATCATCACGTACCTGAATCCTGCAGTGGAACGCATGATGGGCGGCGCCGAGGCCGGCATTCGCCGCGCGCTCCCGTCGTTCACCGCGAGTCAGCTGCGCGGCTCGAGCATCGATGCGTTCCATAAGAATCCGCCTCACCAGCGCGCCATGCTCGCCGCACTGCACCAACCCCATCGCGCAGTTCTCGAACTCGGCGGGCATACCTTCGCGGTGACAATGAATCCCGTCACCAACGAACAGGGCACTCGCATCGGCACGGTGGTCGAATGGCTCGACCGCACCCAAGAGGTCGCGATTGAGAAGGAAATGCAGGAGATGCTCGCAGCGGTCGTTGCCGGCCAGCTGGGCAAGCGCATCGGGCTCGCCGGTAAGAGCGGATTCTTCGAATCCATGAGTCGGGGTGTTAACCGACTTGCCGACAACATGGGCGAGGTGATCGCGCGCGTTAAGCAGGTGGGAATCGAGGTGCACCGCGGCGCCGACGAGATATCGGCAGGCAATGCCAATCTATCGCAGCGCACCGAGGAGCAGTCCTCGTCACTGGAGGAAACCGCCTCATCCATGGAGGAGATGACCACCACGGTCAAGCAGAACGCGGACAACGCGGCGCAGGCCAACCAGCTGGCGCTCGCGGCTCGTGATCAGGCCGAGAAGGGTGGTGCCGTGGTCAGCCAGGCGGTAGCCGCCATGAGCGAAATCAATGCGGCGTCCAAGCGTATCGCTGACATCATCGGAGTGATCGATGAGATCGCATTTCAGACCAATCTGCTCGCGTTGAACGCCGCTGTGGAGGCGGCGCGCGCCGGCGAGCAGGGCCGCGGTTTCGCCGTGGTGGCAAGCGAGGTGCGCAACCTGGCGGGGCGCTCCGCAACCGCCGCCAAGGAGATCAAGGAGCTGATTCAGGACTCGGTGCGCAAGGTCGGGGACGGTTCCGTGCTGGTCACCCAATCGGGTCAGACCCTGGAGAAGATCGTCTCGGCGGTAAAAAAGGTTTCCGACATCGTCGCAGAGATTGCCGCCGCCTCGCGCGAACAAGCCGTCGGCATCGAGCAGGTCAATCGGGCGGTGACGCAGATGGACGAGCTCACGCAGCAAAATGCCGCACTGGTCGAGCAGGCAACTGCCGCCTCACAGGCGATGGTTGAGCAGGTCAGCGGCTTGAATGACATGTTGGCGCGCTTCGACGTTGCGGCGGCACAGCTCGCCCCGGCTACGGCCGCCACCACCGCTGCGGCTGCGACCGCTTCGGCCGGCATCGCCGGAAGAGCCAAGCCACTGAGCCCGGCCGGACGCGTCGAGCGACGCGCCGTCAGCCGCCCGTGGGCGGCACGGCGGGGCGCATCGGGCGCGACCTCTCCTGCGGTCGGCGCTACGGGGCTGGCCGTCGCTGCGCGCAGTGCTCCGGGGCTTGAGGACGATGATGCCGAATGGCAGGAGTTCTGAATGTCATTACCCAGCGATCGCGGAGCATGACGATGGCACGGATACTTGCGGTAGATGATTCGGCGTCAATGCGCCAGATGGTCGGCATCACCCTCAGCGGCGCCGGTCACCGGGTACAGCAGGCTGCCGACGGCGTCGAAGCGCTGCAGTTCGCCGCACGGGAACGCTTCGACCTAATCATCACGGATGTCAATATGCCGAAAATGGACGGCATCACGCTCGTGCGGGAACTGCGGGCGCGGGCGGACTACCGCTATGTTCCGCTGCTGGTGCTCACGACCGAGGCATCCATCGAGCGCAAGCAGCAGGGCAAGGCTGCCGGCGCCACCGGCTGGCTCGTCAAGCCGTTCAATCCCGAGCGATTGCTTGCCACGGTCAGCAAGGTCCTCAGCTAACACCCATCGAGTCAATGCCCCCTGCCACGCCTGCAAAGAGGTTTCGAGATGAAATTGTTCACCAGAGTTCTGGCGGTGCTGTCGATGCTGGCTGCGGCCGGACTGACTGCAGCTAACGCCAATTGCCGTCTGCCGCCTGCGCCGAGCAAGATCCCGGATGGCGCGACCGCGAGCTTACAGCAGATGGTCACCGCGATGCAGACCGTGCAGGAGTACAACCACGACGTGCAGACGTATCTGCAGTGCCTGAAGTTCGAGGTTCGGCAAAGTCAGCTGACCGACCAGGCGCAGATGAGTCTGCACAACGCCGCGCTTGTCGAACTGAAGCAGATCGCCACGGAATTCAATCGTCAGGTGCGCGTGTTCAAATCCAAGCACAGCTGAGCTGCCCCGCCGCTTGCGTCCCACGACACGGCAACGGCGCGATCGCGTCCGCGCAGTCCCCGGGGGGCTGCACGGTAGTGCGTGCACTGCGTAGCGGACTCGAAAGACCTGTCCAACCATGATGGAACAGACCGATCAGGCGATGACCCAGGTGGCGCCCGCTACCGCCCCGCTGGCGCAACTGGCGACAGCGGCGGGCACACTCATCGAGCGGGCGCTGCCGGAATCGCTGGGACCAGTACAGACGCTCGGTACCGCCCTGGTCCGATTGACGGCGTCTGCGCCAGCTGGCGCTCTCCAGACACGCGCGGACCTGACCCTTTGCATTCAGAGCCTTCAATTTCACGACCGACTCGCGCCGCGTCTGATCCAGGTACGCAATCTTCGCGCGCCGCTGAGCCTGGCAGCGCCCTCGCCGAGCGATCGGCCCGGCACAGCGGCGCCGTGGGAGCGCCTGCGAGCGCTCCTCACGGTCGAGCGCGGCGCGCCAGGCCCCAGCGCGCCCCCGGAGGACTACGGGTCATTGCGCATGCGGGCGGAGGACGGCAGCGTGGAGCTGTTTTGAACCCCAATGCTGCCCATCTGGCGGATGGTACCGCGCAGAGATTGCGTGAATTCCTCTTTCGGGACGAGGACTTCCAGGCGCTTCGTGCGCTCGTCAGGTCGCTAACCGGAATCAACCTGAGCGAGCAAAAGCGCGAACTGGTGTATGGCCGCCTGACGCGACGGCTGCGCGCGCTGCACCTTAGAAGCTTCGCCGAGTATCGTGAGCTGCTGAGGCGCGATCCGAAGGAACTTACCGAGCTGTGCAACGCGATCACCACGAATCTCACGTCGTTTTTTCGCGAGCCGCATCATTTTCAGTACCTTCGCGAGCAATGGCTCATTCCCCTCGCGCAGCAGCGCGCCGGCGGTCGGTTGCGCATCTGGTCGACAGCCTGTTCGAGCGGCGAAGAGCCCTATTCCATTGCCATGACGGTGCTCGAGACGCTCCCCGACTGCGACCGGTGGGACGTGCGGATATTGGCCACGGACCTGGATTCCGAGATGCTCGAGCGCGCCCGCCGCGGCGTGTATCCCCTCGAGCGGCTGCACGGCATCACGGCGCAGCGCCAGGCGCGCTTTCTCCCGGAGCTCCAGAGCAGCCCTACCGCCAGCCGGCGGATCGCCCCGGAGCTCGCTGCACTGGTTACCTTCAAGCAGCTCAATCTGATGCACGCGCTGCCGATGAAAGGTCCATTGGACGTCATTTTCTGCCGCAACGTGGTGATCTACTTCGACAAGGATACGCAGCGCGACCTGTTCGCCCGCATCAGTCAGCTGCAGCGGCCCGGCGACCTGCTCTTCCTCGGACATTCCGAGAGTCTGTTCAAGATCAGCGATAACTATGCGCTCATTGGTAAATCCATCTACCGCCGTATCTGAGGCGCGACCCGGCAAGCCGGAGCGCGTTGCGGCCGCGGGCGCCGAGAGTGAACCGCCGGCGCAGTTGCCGGGGTTCGAGCACTTCGAGCGTCACTGGGACCGGGAGAACGGCTGGACGGTGAAGATCCTCCCCGGGGAGTACTACGTGAGCGGCGGAGACGAGGCGATCAGCACCGTGCTCGGCTCGTGCATCTCGGCGTGCGTGCGCGATCCACAGCGTCGGGTCGGCGGGATGAATCATTTCATGCTTCCCGAGGACGCTGCCGTCGGCGCGAACGACTGGTTGAACCCCGGCGCCGGTCTCTCGACGCGCTACGGGTCGTATGCGATGGAAAGTCTCATCAACGATCTACTCAAGCTCGGCGCAGCACGCGAGCGTCTGGAGATTAAGGTTTTCGGTGGCGGGCGGATCCTCGCGGCGCTGACGGACGTCGGCGGGCGCAACATACAGTTCGTCCGCAATTACCTGACGATCGAGGGCTATCGTCTGGCGGCCGAAGACCTCGGCGGCACACAGCCGCGCAAAGTTGTCTATTTCCCGACGAGCGGCCGCGCCCGGCTGCGCAAGCTGCGCCCCGTCGAGAATCGGATCATCAGCCGCCATGAGCAGCTGTACCTGGAGAGCCTCGGGCGGCAGATCGCCGGTGGGGCCGTGGAACTGTTCAAATGACGCGGCATCAAGGACGCCCCCCGGGCGAGCACGCCGCGACCGCCGTTCCGCGGCGCATTCGCGTACTCATCGTCGACGATTCCGCTCTGGCGCGAACGATGCTGGGGGAGATGCTCGGCGCAGCGCCCGACATCGAGGTCGTGGGGACGGCCGCCGATGCGCACGTGGCGCGCGAGAAGATCAAGCGTCTGAACCCCGACGTAATCACCCTTGACGTCGAGATGCCGCGGATGGACGGCATTACCTTCCTGCGTAACCTGATGCGCCTGCGTCCGATGCCGGTGGTCATGGTCTCGTCCCTGACCGATCGTGGCGCGGATGTGACGCTCGATGCGCTCGCACTCGGTGCCGTGGATTATCTGCCCAAGCCGAAGATCGATCTGGCGGCCACTTTCTTCGAGTATCGGGACGAGTTGGCCGATAAAGTCCGCACCGCCGCGCGCGCCAGCGTGCGGGCGCTCGATCCGCGCCGCAAGTCCCTGCAGCCGGGACCGACGCATAGCGCCGATGCGGTACTGGCATTGGAGGTCACGTCGCGGTCGCTGCGCACCACCGATCGCATCATCGCCATCGGCGCCTCGACGGGCGGCACCGAAGCGATCAAGGAGGTGCTCACGCATCTCCCGCCCGACAGTCCTGGCGTGGTGATCGCGCAACACATTCCGAAGGCCTTCAGTGGCCCGTTCGCCCGGCGGATGAATGACTGCTGCTCGGTATCGGTGGCCGAGGCCGAGGACGGACAGCAGATTCTGGCCGGCCACGTCTACATCGCCCCCGGTGACCGCCATCTCTTGGTTGTCCGCAATGGGGCCCGTTACGCCTGCCGGCTCGACGACGGCGTCCCGGTCAACCGGCACAAGCCCTCAGTCGACGTGCTGTTCCGCTCGGTCGCCCAGCACGCAGGCCGGAACGCCGTCGGCGTGCTGCTCACCGGCATGGGCAAGGATGGTGCGCGGGGCCTGAGAGAGATGCTCGACAGCGGCAGCCGCACGATCGCCCAGGACGAGGCCACGAGTGTCGTCTGGGGAATGCCGGGCGAGGCCGTGGCTCTCGGTGCCGCCGAGCACGTGCTGCCGCTGGAGCATGTCGCCGCCAAGATCCGTGCCCTGGCCGAGACCCTGGATATCACGCGCGACACCCGAGCCGCTGCCGGCTCCAGTGACGATTGAGCGATGCGCCGGATCGCTGTCAAGGTATCAAGTCGGCGAGCCTCCCGCCGATAACCCCAGAGCAATACGAGGCCACGCCATTGACCAGTCCCGCCCAAGAGATTCCGACCGCCGCCCCAGCCGGCAATGCCGACGTTTTCGCCTTCGTTCAGGCGCTTGCCGCCGAACTGTCCAACGGCAAGGTGGAGTTGCCGAGCTTCCCGGATATCGCCTTGCGCGTGCGCCAGGTGCTCGCCAACGAAGAGGTGTCTCAGGAGCACGTCGTGCGTGTGGTCGGTTCCGAACCGATGCTCGCCGCGCGGCTGCTGCAGATCGCCAACTCTGCGGCGATCAATTTCAGCGGGCGAGCGATCACGGACCTGCGCAGTGCCATCGCGCGGCTGGGGTTCAACATGGTGCGCAGCGCCGCCATCGCGTTCGCCATGTCGCAGTTGAAGAAGAGCGAGGGCCTCAAGGGGCTCGAACGGCCGCTCGATGACCTATGGCGCTCCACCGCCTCGGTCGCCGCCATGTCCTACGTGGTCGCCAAGCGCTTCAGCCGCGTCAACCCCGATGCCGCGATGCTCGCCGGACTGCTACACGGCATTGGCAAGCTCTACATCCTCACCCGCGTCACCAGCTACCCACGACTGCTGTCCGATCCGGCCATCTACAGCACCATCGTGCGCGACTGGCATGCGCCGATCGCCAAGGCATTGCTCGAGAACTGGGACATGGCCGACGAGATCGTCGCCGCGGTCAGCGATTACGAAGACCTTGAGCGCAAGCACGTCGGGGCGCCCGATTTGACCGACGTGCTGACCGTCAGTCATCTGCTCAGCGCGTTCAAGGAGCACCCCGAGACGCTGGAGCTCAACATGCACGACGTGGCGGCCTGCCGCCGACTGACGGTCGACACGAACAGCTACCACCAGTTGATCGAGGAGTCTGAGCAAGAGGTCAATGCGCTGCGCGAGGCGCTCGGCGTGTGATGACCTACGCACAAGAGAAAGAACCGATGCAGCCACAGCGACCCGCCAGCGCGCTCGCCGAGTCCGGCCCTCCCCGGGTCACGGCCGAAGACACCGCGTTCGGCTTCGTGCGCGAGCTGGCCACGGAGCTGTCCGGGGGCAAGGTTGAGCTGCCCGGCTTTCCACACATCGTGATGCGGGTTCAGCGGGTGCTGAGCGACCCGGGCGCGGATCTGGGACGAATCGTGCGCGTCATCGGCGGGGAGCCGGTGCTCGCCACGCAGCTGATGCGCATGGCCAATTCGGCGGCGCTGAATCCGGGCGCCACACCGGTGACGGATCTGCGCTCGGCCGTGGCGCGCGTCGGGCTGGACACGGTGCGCTCGGCCACCATCGCCTTCGCGGTACGGCAGCTGCGCGAGGCACCCGCGCTGCGCGGCCTGGAGTCCCAGCTCGGTGAGCTGTGGAAGCGCAGCGTGCAGGTAGCGAGCCTGAGCTTCGTCATCGCGCGCCATCTATCGCGCGTCATGGCCGACACCGCCTTGCTCGGCGGATTGCTGCAGGGCGTCGGCCGGCTTTACATCCTCACCCGCGCGAGCAGCCACCGCTCGCTGTTTCACGATAAGGCTGCCTACCAGGCCATCGAGCAGGCCTGGCATCTGAGCATTGCCACCGCACTGCTGGAGAACTGGGGCATGGCCGATGAGCTCGTCCAGGCCGTGCAGGAGTCGGAGAATCGCGAACGCGACTCCCGGGGTCCGGCAACGCTTGCCGACGTGCTGCTCGCCGGGACGTTGCTTGCCGACCTCGATGAGCCGGGGAGTCTGCGCACGTGTCTTGAGGCGGCCAAGCCGCTGCAGCGGCTACCGCTCGATGCCGACACCTGCGAACGTTTGCTCGAGGAGTCGGCCCAGGAGATCGCCGCGCTGCGTGATGCCCTTGGCTGATCGGGCCAGCATGCGACGGTCGGATTGGGATTAACGACCGATCCGCTGCGCCGGCGCATCGGGTCCGATCAAGCTCCATTCGAGCAGACCGACATAGCCGTCACTCGCCGCCACCACCAGTCGCATCGCTGAGTTGTGCGCCACCGTACCCGGTGTATGGGCATGCTGCGCGCGCCAGGCGACCGCACGTCGCACGTAGACCTGCGCATCAGCCACCTTTGCGAGGCATTCATACTCTCCAAAGGCGCGCACGGTACGCATGATGCGATCGATTGGCTGATGGAAATCGATGGTCCGATCGGCGTCAGTAAACAATTTCCAGTACGTGCCTTCGCCCTGCGCTCTGGCGCCGCGCCACAGCGCCTCGAAGTCTCCAGCGACCCGCGCAGCAAGTGTGCCGGAGGCCAGCTGAGTCTGCAGGTCCAGACTCTCGTGGCACTCGTCGGGGGTCATCGGGAAGGTCTCCTGCGCAAGGATCTCGCCGGCATCGAAACGGGCAGTGACCTTGTGGCAGGTGATGCCCCACTCGGTGTGGCCGTCAAGAATCGACCGCACCAGCGGATAGGCGCCACGTCCGATTGGCAGCGGTGAGGGATGGAAATTCACAGCGTAGCGCAGATGAGGCTGCCAGTCCCCGATCCGCCACTGATAGCTGGCGACTACCAGCAGGTCGCAGTCGCGCGAGTGCAGATCGGCGAGGTCGGTATCGAGCATGCGCGAGATCTGCACCGGGACATCAAGTTGCCGCGCCCGTTCCAGGGAGAGCTTGTTGTGGAAAATGCGGTCATCAACCGGTGAGGTAAACACTTTCACCGGCTGCCAGCCGGCCGCGAGAAAGGCCTCGAACACGGGCAGGTAGCGATCGGTCAGCGTGATCGCAAAGCGCATGGCAGCTCCGATGGACCGTAAGGCTCGGATCGTACTATACAGATCCCACAGATCGCGAGCCGCGCGCGTTGCCGCGCAATCGTGTTCACAGCCAATGAGCCTTGCTCAGCGCTGTTCTTGTACAGCAGCTCACGCTGGGTTCAAGCGGCGAGTCTGCATCCGGCTCTCGAGGTCTCGCGGTATCGACGAGTGGCAACGCAAAAGCAAGCGTTCCTGGGTGCTTGCTCCGATCCCCGCTTAAAATAGGAAACGTGCAGGAGGAAACGAACCCCCAGGCTCACGCCGCACCGAGCACCCGACCCGAGCGTAGCGCTGTCGCCTCGTAGCCGCGCGGTCCGTAAGTGTCGCGGCGGGTCGGCCGGCCGGTCAGAGCACCGAGCATGCTTTCCACGCGACGCAGGCGAGCCGTCACCAGCACAGCATTGTGGTCATTCAACTCGCGGCAGCGCACTGCGCGTGCGGCGCACTCACGCAAGGAGCCCATCAGGCTGCCCCCCGCATCACACCAGGCCATCACGGCCTCGAGGCCCGTGCGATCGGATCCGAAGCCGTGCGCGGCGCACAGCGAGCGTCGCTGTTCCTCCAAACGGGCCAAGGCGCCCATGCGCTCCTGGCGCGCGCGCGTAGTCTGCTCGATCAGCTGGACGTCCGAGCCCTCGAGAATCTGTGCTTCGCGAATCAGCAACTGCTCAAGCTCCGCGAGCAGGTGCGCTTCATCGCGAAACAGCTCGGTCAGGTGCTCGCGGCAGACCAGCGGATCCATCGATCAGCCTCCGCTCAGCTGCGCGAGCGAGTGCTCGAATTGCACCAAGTTCGTGGCGATCACGGCGGGCTGCACCGTGTAGCTGCCGTTGTCGATCGCCGCTTGAAACTTCGCCACCAGCGCCGAGTCGACCGCCGGCAGAGAGCTCAGGTGCTGGGCGAGACCGGCCAGTAGGCTTGCCGAGTCCGTAATGTGCACATCAGAACCGGCCGCAGCCGAAGCAGCGGCGGAGCCCGAGGCCTGTCCACCGACCGAATCCGGCGCGCGGCGCGTCCCGTTGCCGGCATCCACCGCCGGCGAGGCGCCGTTTAACCCGTTGATTTTGCTCGACATCATCGCTCTCCTCGAGCATCTATGTCCCGGTATCGGCGTTCCATCGGGAAACTTTAGGGCGAGACATAGACGACATGAGATCCACCGACCGTTCCTTGCACGACCCTCTTGGAGGTTGGGTTCTGAACCCGGATCACCGCGCCGTAGCGGCCGTCTTGAAGCGCGATGCCGTGGGCCCGGACCTCAATACCGCCGATCGACGCGACCAGCGTCACCGCCTGGCCCTGGCGCACCATGAAGTTCGCCAGCAAGTCGCTGCTGTGCAGCACCGCGCCGGCGGGCATCGGATGGCGCAGCGAGCTGCGCCCCACCTCCGCCAGATTCGTGACGTAGCCGGCGGCCACTCCGGACACCAGACGGGTCTCGGGCAGCAGGTCGGCCGCCGTCAGCCGCGCACCGGCACTCTCCGGCTGGCGCAGCGCCCAGACGTGAATGCGGGACTGGATGCTCACCGGAACGTAAATCGTCCAGTCGGCACCGGCGTGACACCCGACTGCGACAGACATATTGGCTGCGAGCCTGGCGCCCGAGAGCAGTGCCGCCTCCAACGGCCCGGCGCAGCGGGTCAGCCGCAGACGCGAATCCAGCCGCCCGGCCGAAATGACCACACCCGGTTCCCCGGGCGGCATCTGCCCCAGAACGAATTGCTCGGCCGCGCGACGGATGCTTGCGACCGGCTGAATGGCACCGACGGCAAATCCTGAGGCGCACAGCCCTATTGCGGCAAGCCAAACCGAGGCCCCTGAGCGGCCCCTACGACGAATCGTTGACGCGTGCTGTTTCATGCCTGCTTGGCATGCAAGCCATGGGCCAGCGCGTGACCGACGTGTGAACACGGTTCGCGCTCAAGCCCCTACGCGCAATGCCGATAACGACGGGAGCGCCGAACCTCCGGCTGCCTCCGGCGGTAAGCATCCGCCGCCCGGCGTGACGCACGTCACGTTCTCCACGGCATCGACGGCGGTTTTCCTGCAGGAAGGGCCGCCTCAGCGCTCTGGCACGCCTCTTGCTGCATGTCTGGCAGGTTTCATTACCGCCGGTTTTTTGACATGCCGTTCAATCTCAACGCCTACCTCGGGATCCAACCCGACGCTCTGCAGGTCTTCTCGCAGCGCGCGACCGTGCTCGCGGCGAACCTCGCCAACGCGGACACACCGGGATACAAGGCGCGTGACATTGACTTCCGCGCCGCGCTCGCCGCCGCCAACCCGAACTCGGGCAGCGCCGGCGGCGGTGCTAGCGGCACCCCTGGCGGCAAGGCCGTGCAGATGGTCAGCACGAACCCGCTCGACGTGACCGCATCAGCAACGGCCCCCGGAACCGTCTCGACGAGTCAGTTCCTGCGCTATCGCATTCCGCTTGCCCCCTCGCTCGACGGCAACACCGTCAGCTCGCAGATGGAAGAAGCGAAGTTCGCGCAGAACACGGTGCGCTACCAGGCCGCACTGAGTTTCCTCGAGCAGCGCTTTCGCGACCTGAGCACCGCCATCACCGGCCAGTAGCCCACCGCCACACAGCAGCAGGCACACCATGGGACTCTTCAACATCTTCAATATCGGTGGATCGGGTATGTCCGCCGAGTCCGTGCGACTGAATACCGTCGCCAGCAACCTCGCCAACGCCGACAGCGTCAGCAGCAGCGCGAGCGCTGCCTACAAGGCCCGCTATCCGGTCTTCCAGGCCGTCCAGGCCTCGCTCGCGGGTGCCGAACCCGCTTCGCTGCAGGCCGCCGACGCCTCGGTCGCCGTCAACGGCATCGTGCAGAGCACCGCACCCCCGACTGCCCGCTACGAGCCGGGCAACCCGATGGCCGATCCCCAGGGCTACGTCTACTCCTCCAACGTCAACGTCGTCCAGCAGATGGCCGACATGATCTCCGCCTCCCGCTCCTACCAAAACGACGCCCAGGTCGTCGACACGTCCAAGACCCTCATGCTCGACACTCTGAAGCTCAGCCAGATCTGACCCGTCCTACCACCTCAGCCGGACACACTCCATGTCATACAACTCAATCAGCGCGTACGCCGCACAATCCGCCAACGCGGCCGCCGCGTCGGCCGCAGCCAGCGCATCAGGCTCATCCGCCGGCGCGGCCAACAGCTCCCTCGCGCTGACCCAGAGCGACTTCCTGCAGCTTCTGACCACCCAGCTGCAGAACCAGGACCCAACCAAGCCGACCAACCCCAGCCAATTCGTCAACGAATTCGCCGCCCTCAGCGAAGTGAGCGGCATCAGCAGCATGTCGAACTCCATCGGCAGCCTTACCAGCTCGATGACGTCCTCGCAGCTGCTGAACGGCACCAACCTGATCGGTCACACCGTGATCGCCTCCGGAAACTCCGCCGCGCTGACCTCGGGCGGCAACATCACCGGCGCTGCAACCGTACCGGCAGGCGCAAGCTCACTCACCGTGCAGGTTACCGACTCGGCCGGCCAGCTGATCAACACGTTCTCCGTGCCAGCCACCAGCGGAACCACGTCTTTCACCTGGAACGGCGCCACGAGCACCGGCGCCGCGGCACCTGCGGGCGTCTACAACTTCTCCGTCTCCGCGAATTCCAACGGTTCGCAGACGGCAGTCACGCCCATGCTCGCCTACAAGGTGAACAGCGTAACGATCGACCCGACCAGCAACAGCTTGACCCTAAATACCGACGGCGGCTCCGTGCCGCTGAGCGCCGTCAACCAGGTGATGTAAGGAGCCGTTACCATGCCTTTCGCACTCGCCCTCTCCGGAATCAACGCCGCCAACACCGATCTGAACACGACCGCGAACAATATCGCGAACGTCGACACTGTCGGGTTCAAGTCCTCGCGCGCTGAGTTCTCAAGCCTGTACGCCCAGACCCAGCAGGGCGACTCGCTCACGACCAGCGGGAATGGCGTCGCCGTGTCGACCATTGCCCAGCAGTTCTCGCAGGGGAACATCAACACCACGTCGAACAATCTTGATCTGGCGCTGAGCGGCAACGGCTTCTTCGTCGTCAGCAACAACGGCTCGCTCGCCTACACACGCAACGGCGCCTTCCAGGTTGACCAGAACGGCTATCTCGTCACCGCCTCCGGCGACCAGGTCCAGGGATTCCAGCCGCTCGCGACCGGCGGATTCAATACTGGCGGTCTGTCCGCCCTGCAGCTCTCGACGGCTCAGGTCGCCCCCGCGGCCACCACGACCGCCGACATGACGCTCAATCTACCTTCCAATGCCACCACACCGACCAATGCGTTCAGCCCGACCGATTCGACCAGCTACAACAATACGACGTCGCTGACGGTCTACGACTCACTCGGCGCTGCGCACACCGCACAGCTGTACTTCATAAAGGGCACGACCAGCGCCACTGGGAGCAACTGGGCCACGCAGCTGTACATCGACGGCAGTGCCGTCGGCACGCCGCAGACCCTCACCTACTCGAGCGCCGGCGTCCTCACGACCCCGACCAATGGCGTAGTGAATTTCGGTTCGTATCCGCCGACCACCGGTGCGAGCCCAATGAACATCGCGTTCAACTTCGGCACGTCGACGCAGTACGGCAGCTCCTTTGCCGTCAACGCCATAACCCAGAACGGCTACACGACCGGCAATCTCACGGGGATCAATATCAGCCCCAGCGGCGTCGTGCAGGCGAACTTCACCAATGGCCAGTCGAAGACCCTCGGAGAAGTCGCACTCGCCAATTTTGCCAATCCGCAGGGACTGCAGCAGACCGGCAATACCCAGTGGGTACAGACATTCGCCTCGGGCGCCGCGGTCAACGGAGTCGCTGGTACTTCCGGGTTCGGAACCATCCAGTCCGGCGCACTCGAGCAATCGAACGTGAACCTGACCGCCGAGCTCGTGAACATGATCACGGCCAGCCGGAACTTCCAGGCGAACTCGCAGATGATCAACACCGCCAACCAGGACACTCAGGCGATCCTCAGGATCTGATGTCTTGAGCCACTGAGAGACGCACGTGAACAAATCGCTGTACGTTGCCATGACCGGCGCTCAGGACACCCTGAACGCGCAGGCGGTGAACAACTTCAACCTGGCGAACGTCAACACCGTCGGCTTCAAGGCCGAGCTATCCGCGTTCCAGAGCCAGGCCGTGCTGGGCAGCGGCTATGCGTCACGCGTCTACGCGACGAACAATACCCACGGATGGAGCAACGCGTCGGGCTCGATGATTACAACGGGACGCGCCCTCGATGTGGCCGTTCAGGGACACGGATTCATAGCGGTACAGGGTCCGAACGGCAAAGAAGCCTATACGCAAAACGGCGATCTGCACGTGGAATCCAGCGGCCTGCTGGTGACGAGCACCGGACAACTGGTGCTCGGAGACAGCGGACCGATCAGCGTGCCCCCCAGCACTTCCATCAAGATCGGCGCCGACGGTACCGTCTCAGCGGTGCCCCAGGGCCAGACACCGGACACACTGGTGTCGGTCGGTCGGATCAAGCTGGTAAATCCGCCGCCGCAAAGCCTGACCCGTGGCCCGGATGGTCTGTTCGTCATGGCCGACGGCAGCAGCGCCCCGGCCGACGGGTCGGTGCAGCTGGCCTCCGGTGTTCTCGAATCGAGCAATGTCGACGTCGCCAACGCGATGGTCACCATGATCGATCTTGCCCGTACGTTCGATCTTCAGGTGAAGGTCATGAACGCCGACAAGAGCAACTCGGCTGCCTCCAGCCAGATGTTGCAGCCGAATTAACGTAGCCTCAGCACGAGGGTAAATCTATGGACGCAGCACTGTGGGCCGCAAAAACCGGTCTCGACGCCCAGAACACCGAGATGTCGGTGATTGCCAACAACCTGGCCAACGTCAACACCACAGGCTTCAAGAGCGATCGAGCCGTCTTCGAGGACCTGCTCTACCAGAACCGCGAACAGGTCGGCGCGAACACCACCCAGTCGACCCAGTCGCCGTCGGGTCTGTCCATCGGGACCGGGGTGCGTCTGGTCGCCACGGAGAAGAATTACAGCCAGGGCAGCCTGACGCAGACCGGCAATCCGCTTGACATGGCGATCCAGGGTCAGGGCTTCTTCCAGGTGCAGATGCCGGACGGCACCCTGGCGTACACGCGCGACGGCAGCTTCCAGGTTGATGCGCAAGGGCAAATGGTCACGGCCAGCGGCTATGTCGTACAGCCCGGGATTACGATCCCGCAGGGCGCCCAGAGCGTCACCATCGGCACCGACGGCACGGTGAGCGTGACGCTGCCCGGACAGCCTGCTCCCAGCCAGGTCGGCCAGATCCAGCTCGCGAACTTCATCAATCCGACCGGACTGCAGCCCGTCGGCAACAACATGCTCGTGCAGTCCGCGGCAAGCGGCTCGCCGCAGACCGGCACACCGGGAACGAACGGTCTGGGGACTGTGGGCCAGGGGGAGCTCGAAGCCTCTAACGTAAATGTCGTCGAGTCGCTGGTCGACATGATTGAGACGCAGCGGGCGTACGAGATGAACTCCAAGGCAATCTCGACCGTGTCGCAGATGCTTCAGTACGCTACTCAGAACATGTGAGGACGATCGTGACCGATTACCACCGACTGCTGCGTCGCTGTCCAACCGCACTGCTTGCCGTGCTCCTGTGCGCCTGCTCCACCATTCCCCAGCCGCACTACGACAGCTCGTTCGACATGCCGCAGATTGCCACACCGGTTGCCGACGGGGCGATTTATCACGCCGGCTACAACGGCGGCGGCTTGTTCGAGAACCCGACGGCGCACACCATCGGCGACACCGTGACGGTCCTGCTGAACGAGGCAACCGCCGCGTCGAACAAATCGGCCACCGACACCTCGAAGGCCACCAAGGATTCGATGTCCGTGCCGTCGCTGTTCGGGATCCCCATGACCTTCCACGGCAACCAGGTCCTCGGCGGGTCGATCAACAACGCGAATTCATTCAACGGCGCAGGCGACAGCACGCAGAGTGACAGCCTGGTCGGCGCGATCACCGTCACCGTCATACGGCGTCTGCCAAACGGCAACCTGCTGGTGCGCGGGCAGACGGAGATGCAGATCAATCAGGCAGAGGAATATGTGCGCCTCGAGGGAGTCATCCGCCCGATCGACATATCGGCGGCGAACACCATCTCCTCCCAACAGGTCGCCGATGCGCGCATCGCTTACGGACAGGGCGGCGCTTTGAGCGACGCCAACCGGCCGGGTCTGCTGTCGCGCTTCTTCAATCTCCCATGGCTCCCATTCTGAAGCAGATCAATCGTGACCATGAAGCACTATCGCCATCGCCTCGCGCTTCCGCTTGAACGACTCGTCTGCGCGTTGTTCGGAGCGCTGGCTCTGCTCGCCGCTTGCGGCACCGCACACGCCGAGCACGTGCGCGATCTCGCGTCCGTCGCTGGCGTGCGCAACAACCAGCTGGTGGGCTACGGCCTTGTCGTGGGCCTGGACGGTACCGGCGATCAGACCACGCAGACGCCCTTTACGGTGCAGAGCATCGAGAACATGCTGGAGAAGTTCGGCGTTACGATTCCGCCGAACTCCAATCCGCAGCTGAAGAACGTCGCCGCCGTCACGGTCCACGCCAACCTACCGCCGTTCGCCCAACCGGGCCAGACCATCGACATCACAGTCTCTTCGATCGGCAACGCGACCAGCCTGCGCGGCGGCAGTCTCATCATGACCCCGCTGAAGGGCGCGGACGGGCAGGTGTACGCCATTGCTCAGGGCAGCGTGCTCGTGAATGGCTTCGGCGCCACGGGCGCGGACGGCTCAAGCGTTACGGTGAACATCCCGAGCAGCGGACGAATTCCGAACGGCGCGACCGTGGAGCGCTCCGTGCCTACGAATTTCGACAGCCAGCCGTTCGTAACCCTGAATCTCGACACCCCAAGCTTCACCACGGCGACGCGGCTCACCGAACTGATCAACAAGACCTTCGGGGCCGGGACTGCCGCCGCGCTCGATTCAGTTTCGGTGCGCGTGCGGGCTCCGATGGATCCGAGTCAACGAACCGCATACATCGCCGCGCTGCAGAATCTCAATGTTGCCCCGGGGACTCCGCCGGCGCGGGTGATCATCAATTCACGCACCGGCACGGTGGTGATCAGCTCGCAGGTACGTGTCATGGCGGCGGCCGTTTCAAGCGGTTCGCTTTCGGTGACTATCAGCGAACATTACGGCGTCAGCCAGCCCAATCCGTTCGCGGCCGGATCCACCGAGGTCGTACCGCAGAGCACGATCAACATTCGTCAGCAGAAGGCGCACATGTTTAAGTTCCCCGCAGGCGTCAACCTCAACCAGATCGTGCGCGCAGTGAACTCCGTGGGGGCGACGCCGAGCGACTTGGTGGCAATTCTCGAGGCACTGAAGGAGGCCGGCGCGCTGCGCGCGCAGCTGATCGTGATATGACGCTGCCGCTCGCCGATCCAAGTCTGTTTGCCGATGCACAGTCGCTCGCGACTCTCAAGCGCGAGGCGGCTGCGCACAACCCGCAGGCGCTCAAGGCTGCCGCCCGGCAGTTCGAGAGCCTGTTCCTCGACATGATGCTGAAGAGCGCGCGGGCGGCGAACTTCAAGGATCCGCTGTTCGGCTCCTCCCAGTCGCGCTTCTACCAGGATCTCTACGACCAGCAGCTGTCTATCCAGCTGAGCAAGACGCACACCTTCGGCCTGGCCGAGATGCTCGTGCAGCAGCTGCGCCGCCAGTGGTCCGGATCCGGCGGATCGAGCCCGTCGGCCACCGGCGCGGTCACCGCGGCAGCACCGGCCGCAGGCGGCGCCCCGCAGGTCCGGAGCGAGCCGGCCGGTTCACCGGCCGCAAGCACAGCCAAAGCGGTGAGCCCCGAACAGCAGAGCGCGTTCGCCCGATCCGTCTGGCCCGACGCCGAGCGCGCTGCCCGGCAACTGGGCGTGAGCCCCGTCGGGCTCGTTGCCCAGGCCGCGCTCGAGACTGACTGGGGCCGCAGCCTGCCGCGGACCGCCGCCGGACAGACGAGCAACAATTTGTTCGGCATCAAGGCGACGGGTCTGTGGCGCGGCGCCAGCGTGCAGAGCGCGACCGAGGAATATGTCAAGGGTTCGCCGGTCGCAGTGCAGGCACCCTTCCGCGCCTACGGCAGTTGCGCCGAGTGCTTCCAGGATTACGCCAACCTCCTCAGCAGCAACCCGCGCTACGCCGCCGCGCTCGGCACCGGCAATAACGTCGGCGCGTTCGCCTCGGCCCTCCAACAGGGCGGCTATGCTACGGATCCGAATTATGCCCACAAGCTGACCGCGATCGCCGCCAGCCTGAGCCAAACGCTCGAGGCCCAGGGAGGCTCGGGAGCCTTAAAGCTTTCGGCGGCTCAGCCGATCTCTACCCGCACTAGCGCGCTCTGAGGGCCGTGAGTCATGGCTGACCTGCTTTCGACTAGCGTTTCGGGGCTGCTCGCGTTCCAGCAGGCTCTCGACGTCACCAGCAATAACATCGCGAACGCCTCGACGACCGGCTACAGCGTCGAGACGGCCAATCTCACACCCGAGCCGGGTCAGTTCACCGGCGCCGGATATGTCGGCGGTGGCGTGCAGGTTCAGAGCATCACGCGCGCGTATAGCACGCAGTTGACGCAGCAGGTGAGAACCTCGCAGTCGAGCTACTCAAGCTACAACACGCTCGCCACCCAGGCGCAGCAGATCGACAATATGCTGAGCGATTCGAGCACCGGTCTCTCGGCCAGCCTGCAGAGCTTCGTCAATGCCCTGCAGTCGGTATCGACCTCCCCGACCTCGACCTCGGCCCGCCAGGCGCTGCTCAGCCAGGGGCAGGCCCTGGCGCAGCAACTGCAGTCGTACGATTCGCAGATCGGACAGTACAGCTCACAGCTTGAGTCCACGATCGGCACCGATGTCTCGCAGATCAATACTCTCGCGAGCAACATTGCGACGCTGAATCAGCAGATCGCGGCAGCGACAACCTCGGGACAGACTCCCAACCAGCTGCTTGACCAGCGCGACACCCTGATCACTCAGCTGAGTCAGTACGTGTCCGTCCAGACGCTGCCGCAATCGAATGGCTCCGAGGACGTCTACATCGGCAATGGCCAGGCACTGGTCTCTGGCGGCGTTGCCCAGCAACTGGCCACCAGTCCCGGAGCGTACGATCCCACGCAGCTGACGATCGGCATCCAGACCCCGACGGGCGTGGCCGACATCACCAGCTCCATGTCCGGCGGGCAGATCGGCGGCTTGCTGAGCGCCCGCAGCCAAGTTATCAATCCGACGCAGAATGCCCTCGGCCGCATCAGCGTGGCGGTGGCCACCCTGGTCAATCAGCAGCAGCAGGCCGGCATGACTCTGAACGGCACACCCGGTCAGCCGATGTTCACGGTCGGCGGCGTTCAGGTCTTGCCAAATTCGGGCAACGCCGGCACTTCGACCGTGAGCGTGAGCCGCACTGCGCTCAGCCAGCTAACCACCGACAACTACACGTTGCAGTACGCGGGCGGCGCCTGGACGCTGACCGACCAGACAACCGGCCAGCCGGTTCCCATGAGCGGCAACGGAACTGCCGGCAGTCCGTTCCAGGCGGCTGGTTTGTCTGTGATCGTGAGTGGTACGCCAGCGAACAGTGACAGCTACCTCATCGAGCCGACCGCCGGCGCGACCACTGGGCTCACCATGCAGCTGACCAGCCCATCGCAGGTGGCTGCCGCATCGCTGGTGCAGGCCACCCCGGGCACCACCAATACCGGCACGGCGACGGTCAGCACCGCCGGAGTGACGAATCCGGCCAGTTATTCCGGCAACACGTACGCCGTGACGTTCAGCAGCCCGACCCAGTACACCGTGACGAACACCGGCACCGGCGCCACGGTCACGAGCGGCACATACACCAGCGGTACGCCGATCACCTTCGGCAACCAGCAGCTCACGCTCACCGGTACGCCGGCCGCCAACGATTCGTTCACTGTCGGGCCGAACAGCACCGCCAACACCGGCGACAACAGCAATGTGCTCGCCATGATCAACGGTCTGTCGTCGAATGCTCTCGACGGCGGCACCACGTCGGTCGCCGCCGCCGCGACTAATCTGGTGAGCCAGGTAGGCGTGCTCACCCAGCAGGCGCAGAACAACGCCGCGGCGCAGCAGAACGTGAACCAGACCGCCACGACGGCCCTCAGCAACGCCACCGGCGTCAACCTCGATCAGCAGGCCGCCGACGTGCTGCGCTACCAGCAAGCCTATCAGGCAATGGCGCAGGTCATTTCGATCTCGAACCAGATGTTCACGTCACTCATTCAAGCCGTAGGGTAACGCCGTGACGATCTCGACCCTGTCATTTCAGATGAACGCCGTCGACCAGATGGACGCGCTGCAGCAGGCGATGACCAAGACGCAGACGCAGCTGTCCACCGGCAAGCAGATCCAGTCCGCGGCGGACAACCCGGTCGGCATGTCGCAGGTCGTGCAGCTCACCACCCAGCTGTCGGCCTCAAGCCAGTACGTGACGAACGGTAATCTGGTCACCGCCAACCTCAACCTCGAGACCCAGTCCCTCACCGATGCCACCAATACCCTGCAGAGCATCCGCAGTCTGATGGTCGAAGCCAATAACGCGTCGCTGAGCGCCAATGCCCGCCAGAGCATCGCCACGCAACTGACGCAGCTGCAGCAGCAGATGGTGGCCATCGGCAACAGCAAGGATTCGCAGGGAAATTACCTGTTCAGCGGCTTCGCGAGCGGCACGCAGCCGTTCGCGCAGAACGGCACATCGGTGAGCTACAACGGGGCAAATTCAGTCAGCCAGGTGCAGATCAGCCCCGATCAGCAGATCTCCGTCGGCGACACCGGCAGCTCGGTGTTCATGAATCTGCCCGCTGGCAACGGCACGTTCACGACAGCCGCCGCACCGGCCAATACAGGGACTGCATCGCTCGGACCGGGCACAGTCACAAACCCGTCTGCCTGGACGCCGGATACCTATACCGTGTCCTTCTCCAGTCCGACCCAGTACCAAGTCACCAACAGCAGCGGTGCGGTGGTGGCCTCGGGCACGGACGCCGCGACGTCAGGCGGAGCTTTCTCGATATCATTCAAGGGGATACAGCTCTCATTCAGCGGCGTGCCCGCCGGCGGCGATCAATTCACGATCGCGCCCGCCGGCACGACGAGTGTCTTCGCGACGATTGCCAGCGCCATCGGTAGCCTCAATTCGACCACCCTGAGCTCCGCTCAGCTGAGCACACAATTGAACGGCGTGCTCCAGCAGCTCGACGGCGCGCTGAATAACCTCAACCAGGTGCAGGCGTCCGTCGGAGCGCGGCAGAATGCGGTCTCGGCCGCCTCCACCACGGCACAGAGCCAGCAAACGACGCTGCAGACCTCGATTTCACAGATTTCGGACACGAATTACGCTGCTGCCACCACCCGGCTGTCGACCGAGGAGCTGGCGCTGCAGGCCGCTCAAGCGTCCTACGCTTCAATGATGCAACTGACGCTGTTCAAGTACATCTGAGCCCGACGGCGAGCGCACGGCAAGCCATTGTGACGCAGCGCGCATTTCCACCAGGAAGCCGCTTGAGGATTCAAGTTCAACCGGGTCCGTCCGATAACGGTGCTGATGGGGATGCACGTGCAACCCACGCCACCCACCAGTGCGACGGACGGGTGTCCGGCGCCTGACAGAGCCCTCAGGAGCACTCGACCATGTCACTCGTCCTTAATACGAACATCAACTCACTCATTGCGCAGAACAGTCTGACGACGTCCGGCAATCAGCTCACGACCGCGCTGCAGCAGCTGTCCTCGGGCCTGCGGATCAACACCGCAGCCAACGACGCCGCTGGCTATGCGATCTCGATGGGCATGACCTCGCAGGTCAACGGTCTGAATCAGGCGATCCAGAACGCCAACGACGGCGTGTCACTGTCTCAGACCGCCTCCGGTGCAATGAGCGGCATCGCCAACGACCTGCAGTCGATGCGCAGTCTTGCGGTGGAATCGCTCAACGCGACCAACAGCGCCAGCGACCGCGCCGACCTGAATGCGCAGTTCCAGCAGCTGATGAACGACATCAACAGCGTCGCCTCGCAGACGCAGTTCAACGGCGTGAACCTGCTCGATGGCACGTTCCAGGGCGCGACCTTCCAGGTAGGCGCCAATGCCGGTCAGACCATCACGGTCGGCTCAATCTCCAATGCGGGCTCAACGGCGATCGGCAACTACTACACCGGCATGACCACGGCCGCCGGCCAGAGCATCAAGACCGTCACCGGCGGCACGATCACCGGCACTGCTGGCGTCGGCGGGACCTACAGTGCGGCAAACCTCGCCTCTTCCAGTGATCTCGGCACCGCGGTGAACGGCTCATCGGTGACCTTGTCGGTCAGCGTCGACGGTACCAGCTACAACACGAATGCGATCAGCCTCACCGGCAATTCCGCTACCGACCTCAAGAGCGTCGCGGCGGGCATCAACCAGGCGCTGAGCTCGGTCGGCGGACTCGTCGCCACGGTCAATAGCGCGGGCACCGGCATTCAGATCAGCGGCACGGCCACCGCCGGCTATGGCCACGTCGTGACCGTCACGACCACCGCGGGAACTGACGCCGCCGGCAACGCGCTGACACTGACCGCCGCCCAGGACACGGCGATCACCACCGACCTCGGGGTGACCAGTTCGTACACGGTCGGCAGCTACACAGCCGCCGGTGCGACGACCACCTCCTCGTCGGTCCTGCATCTGAATGGCCTGAACGTCAATTCGGTCGACAACTCGAACCTGGCACTGATTTCGATCGATAACGCGCTGCAGCAGATTGCCACTAGCAGCGCCGATCTCGGTGCCTATCAGAACCGCTTCCAGGCTGCCGTGACCGGTCTGCAGACCGACGCGACGAACCTGAGCGCCGCGAAGAGCTCGATCGTCGATGCGAACTACGCGCAGGCGACCTCGGACCTCTCCAAGGCCCAGATTCTGCAGCAGGCGAGCACGGCGATGGTCGCCCAGGCGAATACCATCCCGCAGAACGTCCTCACGCTGCTGCAGAAGCTGCCGTAAGGATCGGACCCCGAATGGAATGAGCCACACGGCTCGAAATGGATGCCCTCGGGGGCGGACGCCGCAAGGCTCCGCCCTCGAGGCTTTTTCCGCAGGTCCCCGGCAGTGCCGGTCGAGGAGCCGCTGAGATGTCCGGATCAGTTGTCTCCGTTGCCAGCAACACAAGCGCCGGCGCCGCCGGCGGCTCGGTCATCAATGTCTCGAGCCTGGTCTCGCAGCTGGTTCAGGCGACCGAGGCGCCGCAGCAATCGATCATCACGCAGCACACGCAGTCGGTCAGCACGGAAATTTCCGCGGTCGGCACGCTGAAGGGCGCGCTGTCGCAGTTTCAATCGGCACTTACCGCGATTGACACCCCGAGTGCGTTCGGCACGCTGAGCGCCACCAGCAGCAATACGACCGCGTTCACCGCGAGCGCCGCCTCCAGCGCGACGCTCGGCTCGTACAGTATCGCCGTCAACCAGTTGGCGGCAGCGCAACAGTTGGTTTCGACTGCATTTGCCGGTGGAGGCTCGAGCACCGTCGGCACAGGGACGCTGCAGCTGAGCCTCGGTGGCGCCAGTTTCAGCGTGACGATCACCAGCAGCGACAACACGCTTTCCGGCATTGCCGCCGCCATCAACTCGGCAAGTGGTAATCCCGGCATCCAGGCCAGCATCATTACCGGCACGGACGGCGCACACCTGGCGCTCACCTCCAGCCTGACCGGCGTATCGAACACGATGCAGGTGTCCCAGACCAGCGGCGGCACCAGCCTGTCTGCCCTCACCTACGGCACTGGCAACACCGCTAATTACACCCAGACGACCGCCGCTCAGGACGCGAACATCTCCATCGCCGGCGTCACCTATTCAAGCAGCAGCAACACGGTGACGACGGCCTTGAGCGGCCTGACTCTGAATCTGCTCGCCACGACCACCTCGCCGGCGACACTTTCTGTCGCCGACAACAACAGCGCAGTCTCAAGCAACATTCAGGCGTTCGTATCTGCTTATAACAGCCTGCAGCAGACCTTCAGTCAGCTGGGAGGCTATGACGCGACCACGAATACGGCGGGCCCTCTGATGGGCAACGCGGCTCTGAGCGGCGTGCAGAGCCAGATCAGCTCCGCACTCGATAGCTTTGTCAACACCGGCTCTGCGACCTACAATTCTCTCGCCAGCGTCGGCATCACTGCCAACAGCGACGGCTCGTTGAGCGTGAATACCTCGACGCTGTCAGCAGCGCTTAGCGCTAATTTCAGCGCCGTGAGCGCGCTGTTCAGCGGCAGCGGCGGAATTGCCTCGACGCTCAATACGCAGATGACCGCGCAACTTGCCTCGACTGGACCGATCGCTTCGCTCAGCCAAAGTCTGGTCCAGCAGGAAAACAATCTGTCGCAGCAGAGCACCCAACTCTCGCAGCAGATGAGCGCACTCTCCGCGAGCCTCACGCAGCAGTATTCGGCGCTGAATACCCTGCTGTCCTCGTTGCAGAGCACCTCCTCTTACCTCACCCAGGCATTCGCCACGCTGCCGGGCGCCCCGGGGTCGAATTCCTCGGGTTGATACGGGTTCAAGTTCGCACCCGACGGGCCGCTATAGTGGGCACGGACATTGGGAGTATGACAGGTGAACCCGTATTCACAGCATTCGAAGCTCGCGGCGTATCGCAGCGTCAGTGCCCATGGCGCGGTCGCAGACGCGGATCCGCATTCTCTGGTGCTGATCCTGTTCGATGCCGTACTCGGACGTCTGACCGCTGCGCGTTCCTGCATCGAGAATGGCGAGGTGACCCGCAAGGCCGGCCTGCTGCACAGTTCTGTCGTGCTGCTCGCGGAACTGCGGGGCAGCCTGGACATGAACCACGGCGGCTCCCTTGCGCAGAATCTCAGTGACCTGTACGAATACATGACCCGTCGCTTGGTGCAGGCGAACGCGACCAATGACGCCGGGGCGGTTGCCGAAGTGCTGGGACTTCTTGGGGAGATCCGGGTCGCCTGGGCCGCGATCGGACCGGAAGTGCGTGCCGAGGCGGTGCCGGCGGCGAGTGGCGCACGCTGACGGAGCGGCGGCCCGTCGAGGGAGGGAAATGCGACATAATTCACGGCAGGTGTCGCCGGGCGCCCACTAAGGTAGCCCCATGAGCAAAGGGCGCCGAACTGCCACCGCACGCATTCCTCGACCATCTCCTGCCGCGACGGCGCCCACAGAGACGCTCCGCCGCGCGCTGAGCCTGGTGCAGGCTGGCCAGCCGGAAGCGGCGCATACATTGTGCCGCTCGCTCCTGCAGCGCCATCCGTCCCATTCCGGGGCACTCAGCCTGCTCGGGATCATCCTGGCACAGGCGGGCCGCACGGCCGAAGCGGCCGAGCAGTTTGCTCGGGCGGTGGCAGCCGCGCCGCATGACGTGCACGCGCTGAACCATTACGGCAGCACGCTGCGCGACCTCGGGCGTCACCGGGAAGCCCTCGGTTGCTACGAGCGCGCACTCGCTCTGCGGCCGGATTTCGCCGACGCGCACTACAACCGCGGTGTTACCTGGCATTTCATGGGCGAGTACCTTGAGGCATTCTGGTGCTATGAGCAGACCCTTTCCCGCCAGCCGGGCCACGCCCAGGCGTGGAACAACCGCGGCACCGTATTGCGGCAGCTGGGCCGGCTGGAGCCGGCCCTGGAGAGCTACGAGCGTGCGCTGCAGGCCAAGCCGGATCATGCGGATGCGCACAACAACCGCGGAGCGACCCTGCACGATCTCGGTCGCTATGAGGAAGCGGTAGGCGCTTATGAGCGGGCGCTGCACCTGCGTCCCGGCCGCGCCGAAACTCTCAACAACCTTGGTGCCGCACTCTACCGGCTCGGACGCCACGAGGAGGCATTGCGGCACATCGAGCAGGCGCTCGCGCTGCGCGCCGATTACCTGGAGGCCCGCAATAATCACGGTCTGGTACTGCACAAGCTCGAGCGCCACGAGGAGGCGATCGCGGAATTCAGGCGCGCCCTCGCCCTCGACCCGGACAGTCCAGCCGCGCACAGCAATCTCGGGGTGACGCTGGCCGCCCTCCAGCAGCACGAGGAGGCGCTGGCCAGCTATGCGCGCGCGCTGGAGGCGGAATCGGGGTTTGCGGATGCTCACTTCAATCGGGGCGTGACTCTGCAAGCGCTGCAGCGCGTTCCGGAGGCGCTCGCGAGCTTTGAGCAGGCCCTGACGTTCGGCCGGCGCGACGCGGACACCTTTCGAAATCACGGCGCGGCGCTTTTGCTGACCAAATCTCCCGAGGAGGCGATCGCGAGCTACGAGCAGGCGTTGCTGCTGGACCCGGATTCGAACTTTGTACGCGGCGAGCAGCGCCATGCGCGCATGCAGATCTGCGATTGGCACGGCTTTGAGGCCGACATTGCCGAAATCACCGCCGGCGTACAGCGCGGCGCTGCGGTCGTGCCGCCGTTCACGCTGCTGGCGCTGCTCGATTCACTGCCGCTGCAACGTCAGGCGGCACAGATCTGGGCACGCGAGCGGTGCACCACGCGCCGTCCGCTGCCTCCCCCGCCTCCCCGCAGGCGCAACGATAAGATCCGCGTCGCATACTTTTCCGCCGATTTCCGCAATCACGCGGTTGCGGCCCTCAGCGCCGAACTGTTCGAGATGCATGACCGCTCTCAATTCGAGCTCACTGCGTTCTCCCTCGGTCCGGACGTCCGCGACACACTGCGCATGCGCCTCGAGGGCGCATTCGACCGCTTCCTGCCGGTGGGGAATCAGTCCGACCACCAGATCTCGCAGCAGGCGCGCGAACTGGGAATCGACATCGCAGTCGACCTCGGCGGCTACACGCTCGAGGCCCGTCCGCGCATCAAGGCGCTGCGACCGGCACCCGTGCAGGTGAGCTACCTGGGGTATCTCGGCACCCTTGGCGCGCCGTTCATGGACTACCTGATTGCCGACCCCGTCCTCGTTCCGGAGCACGCTCGGGCGCACTACACCGAGAAGATCGCCTACCTGCCGAGCTATCAGGTCAACGATTCGAAGCGGCCGCTCCCCTCGGGACCGAACACCCGCGCCGCATTCGGTCTGCCGGAGCACGGGTTCGTATTCTGTTGCTTTAACGCCAGCTACAAGATCGTGCCGCAGACGTTTGACAGCTGGATGCGGATCCTGGTGGCCGTGCCGGGCAGCGTACTGTTCCTGCTCGCCGGAACGGCCGCGACAGCACGCAATCTGCGCCTGCAAGCGCTGAAACGCGGCATCGATCCGCACCGGCTCGTTTTCGGCGGACCACTGCCCGGCGGGGAATATCTGGCGCGCTACCAGGCGGCGGATCTGTTTCTTGACACGCTGCCGTACAACGCCGGCACGACGGCGAGCGATGCTCTGTGGGCAAACCTGCCGGTCCTCACCTGCCGCGGCGAGGCCTTCGCGGCGCGGATGGCGGCCAGCATTCTTACCTCCGCCGGACTCGAGGCGCTCATTACCGACAGCCCGGCGGACTACGAGCGGCGGGCCATCGAGCTCGCCACCGATGCACCGCAGCTCGCGGCCCTCAGACAGCGCCTGGCGGACAGCCGCAACGCCTCCAGCCTGTTCAACACAGCGAACTTCACCCGCAGCCTCGAGTCCCTCTACCGGCAGATGCACGAGCGGCATCTTGCGGGCCTGCCGCCCGCGCACCTTTCGGCGGACGGTCCGCTCGCAGCGCCACACGACTCCGTAATCTCAGAGACGGATCCATGAGTGACCCGCAGCTCGTCCGCGGCGCGGCGGGTCGCCGCATCGCCCTGTTCGTGCTCGGCGTGGGCCGCTCGGGAACCTCCGCATTGACGCGCGTGCTCTCGCTCTGCGGCGGCACCCTCCCGACGGATCTGCTCGGCGCCAATCAGGGCAATCCGCTCGGTCATTGGGAACCGAGTGTGGCGCTGGCGATCAATGAGCGCATCCTGGCAGATCACGACAGCAGCTGGTACGACCCGACGCTGCGCCTGCAGGATCCGACAACCATCGGACCGCAGGCACGTGCGACGAGCCTCGCCGAGATCGGTACCTTCCTCGCTACGCTCGGCACCGCACCGCTCGTTCTCATCAAGGAGCCGCGGATCACGGCGCTGGCGGACCTGTGGTTCGAAGCGGCCCGCCGCGCCGGCTTGGCGCCGGCCGCGGTGATCGCGATCCGCCACCCGCAGGAAGTCATCGCCTCGCTCGCTGGCCGCGATGCGACCTCCCCGCAGCTCGCGGCCGCACTGTGGCTGAAGTACAGCCTGCTGGCCGAACGCTGTTCACGCTCAATGCCGCGCGTGTTCGTCGAATACCCGACTTTTCTCGCCGACTGGCGTGGGCAGATCGCCCGCATCGGCTCCGCCCTGCAGGTCGATCTGACGCATCGCGACGAGACAGCCATCGAGGCGTTTCTCCGGCGTGATCTGCACCGTCAGCGCCATGACGGCGCACTCGCCGATCCATTCGGTACGGACTGGCTCGCATCTGTGTATGCGGCGCTCGCGGCGGCGGCACGCGATCAGTCACTCGACGAAGCCATGCTGGAGCGCATCTTTGCAGGCTATCGCGGGTGCGAGCGTACGGTGCGCACCGCGCTGGAGGACTTCCGCGCTCACTTCGGCGGCGTCGCGGCGTCGACCACCGTGCGCACGGCAAACATTTCACGGCTGATCAGCGCAGTCGCCACACCTGGCTCGGCGATGCTCGGGGACTGTCTGCGCAGCGACTGGTACCGGCGCAAAAACCCCGACGTAATCGCTGCCGGTGCCGACCCTTATGAGCACTGGATGCGCCACGGCGCCAGCGAGGGGCGTCTGCCGTGCGAGGACCCACTGCGGCTGCTCGATGCGCTCATGCAGGAACGCCTCCAGCCAGCCCAGAGCAACTCAGGAGGCGCCGCGAATGGCCAAGAGTGAGATCTATCAGATCTATTATTCCGACAAGACGCGCGCGGATCTCGATCCGGGCTTCCTGCCGCTCGACAACCTCGCCAACGACCGGCCCGACTGGCGCGAGTACTGGACATTTCGACACACGCTGCTGAACCGCACACTAGAGCCGGACACCTACTACGGCATTTTCTCATCGAAGTTCCGTGCCAAGACCGGCCTCGACGCCAGCACCGTCGTGAGACTGATCGAGCAGCATGGGGAAGACGCGGACGTCATATCGTTCTCACCTTACTTTGACCACATGGCCTTCGCACTGAACATCATCGAGCACGCCATCATGCATCACGGCAACGGTGAGACCTTCACGCAGAGCGCCGTGCTGGTCGCGCCGAAGTTCCGGACCGACCAGGCGGTGATGAGCTCGCTCAATACAATCTTCTGCAATTATTTCGTGGCGAAGCCGGCGTTCTGGCGGGAGTGGCTGCGCCAGGGCGAGCGGCTGTTCGCGATCGCCGAGGAGGGACTCTCACCGCTCGGGCAGGGGCTGAACGTCGCGGTGCGCTACGGCGTGAAGTCCGCACCTGCGAAGGTGTTCGTCATGGAGCGGCTGGCCTCGCTGCTACTGTGGTCGCAGTCCCGCTGGCGTGTCAAGGCATTCACCCCGGCAGCGCTGCTGCAGTCAGCGAGTCTCAATCCGGAGATGCTGATGCTCGATGCGTTAAAGATCGCCTACGTGCAAAGCGGCACTCCGCGGTACCTGGACATGTTCCGGCTGCTGCGCGAGCAGATAGCCGCGCGACAGAACAACGCTGCGTCCGCCCCCGTCGGTCTCAGCCGACGAACTTGCGCGCATTCCTGAACAGCCGCATCCAGCCGCTGTACTCCCCCGCATCCTCCGGCCGCCAGGAGTTCTGCGTGTAGCGCACCGAGCGCTCCGGATGCGGCATGGTGATGGTCACCCGACCGTCAGCACTGCTGAGAGCTGCAATCCCATGCGGCGAGCCATTGGGGTTGTACGGATACGAGCGCGCGACGCTGCGGTGATGATCGACGTAGCGCACCGCCACGAGGCCGCCGCCCTGGCAGCCCGCCTCCTGGCGCGCATCGGCGAACTCGACGCGCCCCTCGCCATGCGCCACCGCAATCGGCAGCACCGAGCCGGCCATGCCGGCGAGCAGCACCGAGGGGCTGTCGAGAACCTCGACCAGGGTCAGGCGCGACTCGTACTGCTCGCTGCGGTTACGCACGAAGCGCGGCCAGTGCTCGGTGCCCGGAATGATGCTCTTCAGCGCGGCGAACATCTGGCAGCCGTTGCACACGCCGAGCGCGAACGTGTCGGAGCGCTCAAAGAACACCTGGAACTGCTCGCGCAGCGCGTCGTTGAACAGAATCGACTTCGCCCAACCCTCGCCAGCGCCGAGCACATCGCCGTAGGAGAACCCGCCGCAGGCCACCAGTCCGGCGAACTTGTCGAGCGCCTGGCGCCCGGTGGCCAGATCGCTCATGTGCACATCGTACGGCGCGAACCCGGCGCGCTCGAAAATGAACGCGGTCTCGTTGTGGCTGTTCACGCCCTGCTCGCGCAGCACCGCGATGCTCGGGCGAGCGCCGGCTGCGATATACGGCGCGGCGATGTCCTCTTCGGGATCGAAGCCGAGGGCGACGGCAAGACCCGGGTCCCGCTCATCGCGCTGCGCGGCGTACTCCTCGTCGGCGCACTGCGGGTCGTCGCGCAGGCGGCGCATCTGCCACGATGTCTCTGACCAGGCCGCACGCAGCTCGCGCCAGGGCTCATCGAGCACGCATTCTGCGGCGCAGTCGACCCGCACGCGCAGCGCCGTCTGCGGTGCGCCGAGGCGCACCGCGCAATCGGTGAGTCCATGCCGCTGCAGCACCTCGCGCAAGCGCTCCTCGTCGCGCGCCCGGACCTGCACGACCACCCCAGGCTCCTCGGCGAACAGCTGAGCGAGAGGCACGCCGCGATCGCGCGGCAGCTCGATGGCAAGACCGCAATGAGCGGCGAAGGCCATCTCCAGCAGCGTGATGAGCAGACCGCCATCCGAGCGGTCATGGTAGGCAAGCAGCAGCTGCGCGCCGCGCAGCTCGGTGAGCGCAGCGGCCAGCCGCACCAGATACTGCGCATCATCCAGATCCGCCGGCTCGGTGCCGAGTTCCCCGTACGCCTGCGCGAGCGCCGAGCCGCCCAGTCGTTGCCGGCCGAAATCGATCAGCCACAATGCGGTCGCCGGATCGGCGCGCAGCACCGGCGTCAGGGTCCGGCGCACATCCCCCACCGGCGCGAATGCGGAGACGATCAGCGACACGGGGGCGATCACGGCCTTCTCGCCGTCGGCATCCGACCAGCGCGTGCGCATGGACAGCGAGTCCTTGCCCACGGGTATGGCAATGCCGAGCGCCGGACAGAGCTCGCGGCCCACGGCGCGCACGGTCTCGTAGAGCGCCGCGTCCTCTCCCGGCTCACCGCAGGCGGCCATCCAGTTGGCTGACAGGCGGATCTCGGTGAGCGCGCCGATGTCCGCCGCGAGGATGTTGGTGATCGCCTCGGCGACGGCCAGGCGGCCCGAGGCGGGCGCATCGAGCACGGCGACCGGTGTGCGCTCGCCCATGGCCATCGCCTCGCCCCGTATGCCCTGGTGGTCGGCCATCGTGACCGCCACATCGCTCACTGGCACCTGCCAGGGGCCGACCAGTGGATCGCGGCTCACCAGCCCGCCGACGGTGCGATCGCCGATGGTGATGAGGAACGTCTTGTCGGCCACTGCCGGCACGCGCAGCACGCGGTAGGTCGCCTCGCGTACGCTGATGGAGGAGATGTCGAAGGGACGGCAAGGCGCCGTGATGCTACGCACGTCGCGCACCATGCGCGGCGGCTTGCCGAGCAGCACATCGAGCGGCATGACGACCGGATTACCGCCGAGCAGCGGATCGCGCACCGTCAGGCAACCGGTGTCATCAAGCTCGCCGATGACGGCGAACGGGCAGCGCTCGCGCTCGGCGAGCGCCTGAAACACCGGCAGATCGGCCGGGCTCACCACCACGACGTAGCGCTCCTGCGCCTCATTGCACCACAGCTCGAGCGGGGAGAGACCGGACTCGGCACTCGGGATCGCGCGCAGGTCCACGCGCGCTCCGCGATGGCTGTGCGCCACCGCCTCGGGGACGGCGTTGGACAGACCGCCGGCACCGACGTCGTGGATCAGAAGAATCGGGTTGCGCTCCCCGAGCGCCCAGCAGCCGTCGATGACCTCCTGCGCGCGGCGCTGCATCTCGGCGTTGCCGCGCTGCACGGAGGCGAAATCGAGCTCGGCGTGCGAGGCACCGCTGCCAACGGACGAGGCCGCCCCGCCGCCAAGCCCGATCAGCATGGCCGGTCCGCCGAGCACGATCAGCCGCGCCCCGGCAGGCACCTCGCACTTCTCGACGTGCGAGCGGCGAATGCTGCCGAGTCCGCCGGCGATCATGATCGGCTTGTGGTAGCCACGCACACGCCCCGGCGGATCGCCTGGCCCATGCTGCTCGAACGTACGGAAGTAGCCGTAGATCGCTGGGCGGCCGAACTCGTTGTTGAAGGATGCCGCGCCGATCGGCGCCTCCAGCATGATCTCCAGCGCCGAGGCGATGCGCTCCGGCCGGCCGAAGGGTTGCTCCCACGGACGCGTGTAGCCCGGGATGGCGAGATTCGAGACCGTAAAGCCGGTGAGGCCCGCCTTGGGCTTGGCGCCTCGGCCGGTCGCGCCCTCGTCGCGGATCTCACCGCCGGAGCCGGTGGCCGCGCCCGGGAACGGCGAGATCGCGGTGGGGTGGTTGTGAGTCTCCACCTTCATCAGAATGTCGATGGGCTCGGCGCTGTGCCGATAGGCGCCGGTGCGCGGATCGGGGAAATAGCGCACGCCGGGCGATCCCTCGATGACCGCGGCATTGTCGCGGTAGGCCGAGAGCACCCCCTGCGGATGGCACTCGTGCGTGTAGCGGATCATCGCGAACAGCGACTCGGGGCGCTCGCCCCCGTCGATGATCCAGCGCGCGTTGAAGATCTTGTGCCGGCAGTGCTCCGAGTTCGCCTGCGCGAACATCATCAACTCGGCGTCGGTCGGATCGCGCCCGAGCCGCGCGAAGCTCTCGAGAAGGTAGTCGATTTCCTCGGCGGACAGAGCGAGACCCATCTCCCGGTTCGCCTGCTCGAGCGCCGCGCGTCCGCCGGCGAGGGCGATACGGCGCACCGGCCGTGGCGGGGAGTGCACGAACAGGCGCGCGGCATCCGCTGCATCGAGCAGCACCATCTCGGTCATTCGGTCGAGCAGCGCCGCGCCGAGGCGCTCGAGCGCGGCGCCGCAGAGCGCCGCCTCGGCGCTCACGCGGTACTCGATGCCGCGCTCGATCCGCTGCACCGCAGTGAGGCCGCAGGCCCGCGCGATATCGCTCGCCTTGCTCGACCACGGCGAGAGGGTGCCCTCGCGCGGCACCACCCACAGTCCCTGCCCGCCTTCGCGCCCCGGCGGGAGGGTCGGTCCGTAGCGCAGTAGGCGCTCCAGGCGCTGCCGTTCGGCCCCCGAGAGGGCTCGCTCGAGCGCCGCGAAATGCACGAAACGCGCGCTGAGCGCCGTAACCGCGGGCTCGAGCGCGCGCACCCGTACGAGCAGCTTCTCGATTCGGAAGCCGGAGAGGGCCGGAGCGCCCGGCAGCATCAGCACCATCGGCTCATTCATGCGCCGGGCTATTTTTTCTCGCCAGGCGGCGGCGAATACAGCGGCATCGGGAACTGGGCCACGTTTGCCCCGCCCTCGAGCGTGGTGATCTTGCTCACGCCCTGTTTCTTCACCTCATCGATGCGCAGCACCGAGTGCAGCGGCAGGAAGGTGCGCTTGACTCCCGTGAATTCGCTCTTGATCCGTTCCTCGGACGGATCCAGCACCACCGAGGAGCGTTCCCCGAAGACCAGGTCTTCGATCTCGATGAAGCCGAACAACTCGCCGTGGTTCACCCGGCGGGCATAGACCTCGTAGACCTTGCCCTGATTGACGAACACGATGCGGAAAATGTGACTGGCTGCCATGGATTGGCGCAGGCGCGCTGCTACATTGGGGGGCGGACATTATAGGGGTATCAGCGCCTGGCGCCGCGGAATCCTCCGCGACCGCAGGATACGGACACACGTGGCAGCAGCGGCAATTCGGGACATTTCATCATGACGCTTCGTCTGAGCGTCATCAGCGTCCACCGCCGCCAGCTGGCGGGACGGGACAGCGTGGAATTCGGCGCACACGGCGGAACCATCGGCCGGTCGGCCGACAATGACTTCGTGCTGCCCGATGCGCGCCGCTACCTCTCTGCCCACCACGCCCGGGTCTACCGCCGTGACGGGCACTATTACCTCGAGGACATCAGCACCAACGGCGTATACGTCAACGATGCCCCCGAGCCACTCGCCAAGCAGGGCGGGGAGGCGTACCGGCTGCGCGACGGGGACGTGCTGCGCCTCGGGGAATACCAGATCGGGGTGTCCCTGGAGGAGCTGCAGACCAGCGACTCCGCGGCGCTGCTGCCGTCGCACATCGTCGCGATTCACCCGCTGGGTGCGGCGCAGACGGATCTCGGGGCGGTGCTCGACCTGGACGACCTGCTGAACGCCGGCCCCTCGGACACAGGCGAGCTGCAGCCGGGCAACGCTTTCGGCCAGGGTCGTGCCCCGCCGCCGGGGCGCCCCGGGGGCGCACCTGCAGCCATCCCGCTCCCCGCCCCGCCGCCGCGTCCGTCGAGCGAGACCGCAGACGAGACAGTAGCTCGGCGCCTGGCGCACTTGGCGCGGGCGGCAAGCCGCGAGGAGGCTGCCGCCGCCCAGGACGGCACCGACTGGCAGGCCTTCTGCCGTGGCGCCGGGCTCAACCCCGAGCGGCTCCCCATCCCGGCACAGGGACTGATGCACCTGACGGGCCGCCTGCTGCGCGAGACACTGGTCGGCCTGAAGGACCTCGAGCGCTCGCGCGGGCAAATCCGCGATCGCTTCCGGATCAAACCCCGGCCGGTCGAGCCCGACGTCCCGACGCTCGGACAGCTGACCGTCGAGGAACTGCTGCTCGAGCTGTTCAATCAGCACGAGGCGCACACGCTGGATGCGGTGCGCTGGCTGCGCGAGCGTCACGACGAGATCAAGGCCCACGAGCAGGCCCTGGCGCAGGCCCTGCGGGCCGCTTTTATCGAATTCCTGGGACGCCTCGACCCGGTCGAGCTGGAGGCCAGGTTCGAGCCCGGCCGGCGCGGCAAGCCCGACCCGGCCCAGTACTGGGGGCTGTTCACCACCTTCTACCGCAACCTGCTCGACCGGCCGGCGGATCATCTCCCACCGACCTTCGTGGAAGCCCTTGCCGCAGCGTATCAGGAAGCCCTGCGTCCCCAGACGCTCGACATGCCGCGTTCGGTGCGCCCGAAGCCGGCCCGCTCGGGCTGAGCGTCGCCGGTCACGGCGGCGCGCCTCGGGGTGCCCCGCCGCGCCAGATCGAGCGCAACCTCCAGATCTGCATCCGCTCGACGCGCGCGCGCGTAGTGCGCACAGTGACCGTATAGGCACCGCCACGCGCGTAGAAGGTCTCCGCCGCCGTGAGCGCCCCGTGATTCACGAACGCCTCCACGGAGGAGCGGTCGATAATCAGGTTCAGGGCAATTGCGCCGTGACGGGCCGCGAGCGGCGCAGCATTGTCGGAATCAAACTTCGGGGAAAAGTGGTAGTGCCCGAGACGGCGCAGCGTGAACTGCCCGGCCTGTGCGTCGTAGCCCAACCGGACCTGGCGCCCGTCGCTCGAGCCGATGGTGAGTACGAACCGACCGCGCCGTCCGACGTCGATCCGCGCCTGGATCTCGTGCGCGGCGCCCTGGGCGGGCACCGCGAGCACCCGGCGGGCAGTCGGCGCCACGAACGGGCCCAACTGCCGGGACGCACCCCGCAGCGTCGCGAGCGCGGCAATCGGCCGCTGGATCAAACGGTACGTCGCGCCCTGCCGATGCAGCGAGAGTGCACGCGGGAATGCCATCGCACCGCGCCAGGGCGCGGTCGGGGCGCTCTGCGCGTACAGCCAGTTGTCCATCCAGCCGAGCGTGATGACGCCGGGGCCACCGGCCGGCAGGTTGGACCAGGAGGCGCTGGCGTAGTAATCCTCGCCAAGGTCGACCGGTTGGGCGTGCGGACTGATGGCGCTGAAGGTCTTGCCGTTGAACCGGCCGATGAACACCTGCCCGCCCCCACCGGTCCCCGGCCGATGCTGCTGGACGTCCACTTTGAGCACCCAGCGCCTCTCGCCCGGACGGTTCTCGACCGGCAGTTCGAACAGGTCCGGACACTCCCACACCCCGCGCGTGTCACCCGCCGGACCGAAGTCACCCGTGTGCCTCCAGGTCCTCAGGTCGCGCGACACGTAGAAGGAGACGCGCCGCTGCGCGGCGCGCGAGACCACCATGACCCACTCGTGCCCTGCGGCGTAGCGGAACACCTTCGGGTCGCGGAAATCTCGTAACCCGATGTTGAGCACTGGATTGCCCGCGTACTTGCGCCAATGCCACCCGCCATCGGTGCTGTAGGCGAGGTTCTGCGTCTGTGGCCCCGGCATGGCGCGTGGCGCGGCCGTATAGATGGCCACGAGCGGCGGCCGGCCGGCCACGCCGAAGCCGCTGGTGTCGTGCCAATCGACCACCGCGCTGCCGGAGAAGATCATGTGCCGCCGTCCCTGCGGTATCGCCACCGGCAGCTGCCGCCAGTGCAGCAGGTCCCGGCTGACGGCGTGTCCCCAACTCATGTTCCCCCAGCGCGTACCGTAGGGGTTATATTGGAAGAACAGGTGGTACCAGCCGCCGAAATAGACCAGCCCGTTCGGGTCGTTCATCCAGTGCCGGGCCGGCGTGAAATGCACCTGCGGACGGTAGATCTGCGCGTAGGTAGCGCGGGCTGCCGCGGTACGCTCGCCCGGCGCGGCAGGCCGCGCAGGAACTCGCGCCGCGAGCGCCACGACGCCGAGCATCCCCGCCACGGCAGCCCGGCGGGCACTGCCGTGCTCACCGACGCCCAAGGGCGCTCTCCATGTCCTCGAGCCGCACGCGCCGCGTCTCTGGAAAAAACAAGGTCACCACGACGAGCTGGGCCACCATGGCCGCGGCGAAGAACACGAACGGCAGGCCCTTGGAATAGGCCGCGGCCACCGGGAAGAGCGTTGCGATGAGCGCATCCATGAACCAGTGCGTGGAAGCACCGAGTCCCTGGCCGCGCGCACGGACCTCGGTGGGAAATATCTCCGAGATATAGACCCAGATGACCGCCCCTTGTGAGAAGGCAAACGAGGCGATGAACAGCACCAGCATCCACAGCAGCCATCCCTGGTGCGTCCCCGAGAGCTCGATGTATGCAGTGGCGGCGAGCGAGACGATCAGTCCGAGCGAGCCGACCCGCAGCAGCGAGCGGCGCCCGAACCGGTCGATCACCGCAAGCGCGAGCAGTGTGAAGAGCAGGTTGGTGGCCCCGATGATCACCGCCTGGCCGGCGGCCGAGACCCGGCCGAAGCCGGCCGCGCGAAAGATATCGTCGAGATAGTAGAGAATGGCGTTGATGCCCGAGAGCTGGTTGAACGCGGCGACGCCGATCGCGAGCAGCATCGGTCGGGCATGACGGCGCCAGGACAGCCGCCCCAGCGCACCGCCCACCGTACCCTGCGCGCGGCCGTAGCTGGCGAGCTCCGCCGCGACATCACTTACCCCGATGCGCGCAAGCACACCGGTCGCCTCGGCGCGACGCCCACGCACTGCGAGCCAGCGTGGACTGTTGGGTATCGTAAAGAGCTGCGCGCCGAGCAGCGCCGCCGGGACGACGGCGGCGAGGAATTTCCAGCGCCACCCCTCGGCGCCCAGCGCGGACAAGCCGATCAGATAGTTACTGAGGTAGGCCACCAGAATGCCGAACACGATGTTAAGTTGAAAGGTCCCGACCATCGCGCCGCGGCGATCCGCCGGGGCGATCTCGGCCAGGTAAGTCGGCGCGAGCACCGTCGAGGCGCCGATCGCGAGCCCGCCGAGTACGCGCGCGGCGACGAACAGCCCGAGCGTGGGCGCCGCAAAGCTGCCGAGCGCCGAGAGCAGATACATCCCGGCGATCACCCGCAGACAGTTGCGCGCCCCGTAGCGGTCTCCCGGGTAGCCCGCGAGCAGCGCACCGGCGAGCGTGCCCCACAAGGCGCTCGAGACGGTCCACCCGAGCGCAGCGGGAGTGAGCCCGAAGGTCACCGACAAGCCATGCGTCGCCCCGGCGATCACCGCCGTGTCGAAGCCGAACAGCAGCCCCGTCAGCCCGCCGACGAAGATGCCCTTGGCGAGAACGGAATTCATGATGACCCCCTGCACCCAACGCTGAGAAGCGATCTCGATCAGCGCCGCTGGCGCGATCCGCACAACCTCAGGGTCGCGGACGCAGCGGCCTCTCGCGCAGCATGATCACCGAAGTGGGCGCCACCGGGAAGGTCACCGAGCCGGTGGCGACCGGCAGATCCTTGTGTCGCCACAAGTCGCGCAGGCGCAGGGGCAGGTAAGCCGGCAGACCGAGCTCAGACCATGTGAGCCGGATGCGCAGCGGCCGGATACCGCGGTTGAGCAGGACGATTGCCTCGCGACCGCCCACGAGCGGGCGGGTCCATATTTCGGCATCGCCCTGGCGGTAGACCCTGCGCCCCTCAATGCCAAGCCGGTCTTGGTCCACCGCGATAACCTCGCGGTTGGTAAGAATCGTGCGGGTCGCCGCATCCATCTGCGCGATGTCGTTGCCCGCGATCAGTGGCGCGGCGAGGATCGCCCACAAGCTGAACTGCGCGCGGTACTGCGCGTCGGTCATGCCACCGTTGCCGATCTCCAGCATGTCTGGGTCGTTCCAGTGACCGGGCCCGGCGTAGCCGGCGAGGCCGACCTGCAAATCCAGGATATTCATCACCCCGATCGAGAAGCCATGCTGCCCGCTCCACGCATCCCAGATGTCATGCGTCGTGCGCCAGAGATTCCCGCCCACCGCCGCGCCCCAGCGCCACGGTTTGCGTACGCCCCAGTCGCAGAGGCTGAACACGATCGGTCGACCGCTCGCGCGCAGCGCATCGCTCATGGTCGCGTAGGCCTCCCGCGGGCGCAGTCCCCCGGTGTTGCACCAGTCGTACTTGAGGTAATCGACGCCCCAGCGGGCATATTGCAGCGCGTCCTGGTACTCGTGGCCGCGGCTGCCGGGCCGGCCCTGACAGGTTCGCCCGCCGGCGTCGGAGTAGATGCCGAACTTAAGGCCGAGCGCGTGCACGGAGTCGACGACGGGCTTGATGCCCTGCGGAAAGCGCTTCGGATCGGGATAGATGTTGCCGTTGGCATCGCGGCCGGCCTGCCAGCAATCGTCGATGATCACGTAACGGTAACCGGCGGCCTTCATGCCCGAAGCGACCATTGCGCGCGCCTCGCGCTCAATTAACGCCGCGCTCACATTGCAGCCGAAGTGATTCCAGCTGTTCCACCCCATCGGTGGCGTCAACGCAAGCCCATTGGCAGGCCGGACATGGAAGTGCATCGCCTCGCTCGCGCGTGCCAGCGGCGCCCGCAACGGCGACACTGTGAGCAGCACGGTCATGATGAGCAGGAACCGGGACATAACCTCTCCTCAGACGCCGCGGCAATGCCGCGCGATGTAGTCATGGTGGGTCGGCATGCTTTGCGCGGCTGACTCGAGCGTACGGCGCAGCTGCTCAAGGTACTCAGTGCCGGCGAAACGGCGGCAGTCAAGTAGTGGATCGTTCCGCTGCGGCCAGTTCATCTGTCCGATGTGCACCGCAAGCCAGCTGCTCGGGCCGAAGATGTCCATCTCGCCTGGCAGAATGCGCCCGGCACGGCGGAAGTGATCGATCTTGTATTGCAGCGTCTCGGGGATGGGCATGTTCGCGCAGTAGCGCCACAGTTCCCCGTCGGTGCGCGTATTGAGATGATAGTGCAGGATGATGAAGTCACGGATGCGCTCGACCTCGGCCCCCGCCACCCTGTTGAATTCACGGATTGCCAGCGGATCGAAGTCGCGATCTGGAAAGTAGGCGATCAGCTTGGAGATGCCCGCTTGGATCAGATGCAGCGCGGTGGACTCCAGCGGTTCGAGGAAGCCGCTCGAGAGGCCGATGGCAATGACATTCTTGTTCCAGTGCACCTTGCGGCGGCCCGCGGCGAAGCGGATCAGGCGCGGCTCACCGAGGGCCTTGCCCTCGAGATGGCCGAGCAGGATCGCCGCGGCGGCATCGTCGTTCATGAAGCTCGAGGCATACACGTGCCCGTTGCCGGTACGGTGCTGCAGTGGAATGCGCCACTGCCAGCCGGCCTTGTGCGCAGTGGAGCGCGTGTAGGGGGCGAGCTCCGCGGTCTCGCTCGGCACCGCGAGGGCCCGGTTGCACGGCAGCCAATGCGACCAGTCCTCGAAGCCACTGTGCAGCGCTCCCTCGATCAGCAGCGCCCGCATCCCCGAGCAGTCGATGAACAGCTCCCCAGCGAGGCGCAGCCCGCCCTCGAGCCGCACGGCCTCGACGAAGCCACTGTCCGGGTGCTGCTCGACCGCCACCACCTTGCCCTCGATGCGCCGGACCCCACGCGCCTCGGCGTACTCGCGCAGGAAGCGCGCATAGAGGCTGGCGTCGAAATGGTAGGCGTACAGGTAGGTCGAGCGCACATTGCGGGGATCGGCCGACGGCAGCTCGAAGCGCCCCGCCCGCGCCGCTGCCCAGGCCATGCAGTACTCCTCGAGACTGCCCGCCCTACCCTCCGCGTGGGCTCGCTGCCAGTGATGGTGGAACTGGACCAGATCGAAGGGGCGGCCGTAGCTGCCGAATGGATGGAAATAGCGCTGGCCGAGTTGGGCCCAATCGACGAACTGGATGCCGAGTTTGAACGTGCCGCGGGTGCGACGCAGGAATTCGTTCTCCTCGATCCCGAGCATGTCGTTGAACAACTTGATCGGTGGGATCGTGGCTTCGCCGACGCCGACGATGCCGATTTCCTCGGATTCGACCAGAGTGATGCTGCAATCGCGTTCGATCGAGCGGCTGAGCGCCGCCGCGGTCATCCAGCCCGCCGCGCCGCCGCCGACGATCACGATGTGCTCGATGCGGCGGGTCATCTCCACCATGCTCGGTTCTCCGGCGGGCCGGGCGCTGCCGCGGGCGTGGATTGCCCGCGGCCGCGCGCCGACCGCCTAGAACTTCACGGTCAGATTGGCGAGCACCGTGCGACCGGGCTCGGCACTCACGCTGACGACGCCGGGCCCTGTGGTCACGGCGCCACCACCGCCCACGCCCAGCGTGTTGAACAGGTTGTTCACGTGCAGTCCGACGGAGATGTGTCGACTGATCGCGTAGGATGCGAATACATCGACGAAGTCCTGCTCCGGGGAGTAGAACGGCACGGGACCACCGATGTTCTGCTGGCTCTGGCCCTGCCAGACAAGACCGCCGGTCAGCTCGCGCCAGGTGTAGGTCGGCGCCAGCACCCACATGATCTTCGACATGCCGCCGGGCAGGAATCCTGAGCCGAGGCTGGTCAGCTGATTCGGACTTGGACCGACCTCGTTGGAGTCGACCTTCGGTTCCTGGTAGGTCGCCTGGGTGTAGAGCGAGAAGCCGTCGAACCGCCAGGTCGCCTCGAGCTCACCGCCGTTCGCCGAGTACTTCTCGTTGAAGTAGCGCGTTGCGGCCGGCTGGGTCAGATCGAAGCTGGATTCGCCGAAGCTGGTGTGGAAGTACGAGAGCGTCACGCCGTAGCTGCCACCGAGCAACTCTCCCTCGTGCTTGATGCCGGCCTCCTGCTGCAGCACGATGTCGATAGCCTTGCCCGCGCCCGAGGCAGTCAACGATCCGTTCGGATTAGTGTAACCGGAGAGAATATTGCGATCGGTGTTGGCTTTGCCGCCGCGACTGGCGCGCGCATACACGCTGGTGCTCGAGTTAAGCATATAGAGCGCGCCGGCCGACCAGGAACGGTAGCTGATCCCGTAGTTGAGCGGCTCGAACGTGCCCGGATCGATGTTCGAGTACGACACGAGCGGCGTGCTCAGGCTGCCGGTACCGCTCAGCGCGTAGCCCTGCAGATAGCCGACCTGGGTCGTCGCGGCGCTCGCACTCTCGGCCCAGCCGGTGACCCGATACTCGTCCTGGCGCAGGCTGCCTTGCAGCTGCAGCCGGTCGAGGCTCCAGGTCAGATCGAGGTACGGAGCCGTGTCGGTCACGTTCATCGCATAGCGACGGTCGACGCTGGAGCCCCACGCCGTGTTGTACCCCGTGACCCCATTGTTGCTGAGCAGCTGCCCAGTGGTGCTGATCAGGTCGAGATTCACCGGATTGACGCCGCTCAAGGCCTGCAGTTGTGAATTCGGATGCCAGCTCTGGTCGATGGTCTGCGACATGTAGAACACACCGCCGCCGGTGGTGAACTTCCCGTAGGGGGTGCGCCAATGGTCCTGCAATGACAGATCGTTGACCACGTTGCCCATGTTGGACATATTGGTGTAGATCTGGGTGCTGTTGTTGAGCAGGCCGGTGTAGTTCTGACCGGCACTCGGCCCGTTGGCATAGACGACCTGCCCGACGGTCTGGCCGTTCACCGTACTGCCGAGCAGCGAGGCGGCCGATCCAAGCCCGAAGAATTGGGCGGCGAAGGTGCCGTGAATCCAGCTGACGCGGAACTTGTCGTCCACGGAGAGATTGCCGGCCGGCAGATAATAGAGCTCCGCCCCGAGTGAGTCGACGTACGGATGAATGCCGTTGTTCGGGGTTTGGGCGAAGCGCCCGGAGACGTTGCTGAGGTAGGTGATCGACTGATTGTAGACCCCGACGGTCGTGCCGGTGCGCACGTCGAAGCCCGGATAGACGGCTATGCCCGTCAGGGAATTGCCGCTGCCGACAGCCCGCACCGGCCCGCCCGCGTTGTACTCTTCCTGATCGTTCAGGACCTTGGCGTACAGGCGGATGAAACCACGTCCCTCGGCGAGATCGTGGGTGATGTTGCCCTTGAGCTGGTAGCCATTCTCGCCGATAAACCCCTGATCGCGCAGACCGGTGCCGTGGACGTAGTAGCCGTCCAGGTGATAGCGCCAGGTGCTGTCGATCGGCCCACCCACCGCGAACGTGGCTCTGGTCTCCCCGAAGCCAAGCCCCTGTGAGAGGGTGAACTCCCCACCGGCGTGTCGGCCCGTGGCGCTGATGAAGTTGATAACCGCGCCCGGGGCGCCTGCGGCGAGTGTCGCGGCGCTGCCGCCAACGGTCGCCTGGAGCGTTTCGGACACGTCGAAGCGCGTCCAATAGTCGTTGTTGCCGAAATTCATGTCGCCGAAGAGGACCTGCGGCAGCCCGTCCTCCTGGATCTGCACGAACGGCGCACCGCCGGTGGTCACCGGCAGGCCGCGCACGGTGAAATTTGCGTTACCGCCACTACCGGCCTGGTCCTGCACCGACACGCCGGGGATCAGACGCAGCATTTCCGCTGTCGAGCGCGGCGCCATGTCCACGATGAGCGAACTCGGGATCGTGGTCACCTGCTCCGAGGTGTGCAGATTGCTGCGTGCCTGCACCGAGGCGGTCACGACAACCTGCTGCAGCATGTTGCTCGGTGGTGCAATCATCGCCCCGCCCCCGCCGTTCGCCTCGGCGCTTGCGGTCCGGGGTACCGCCGCAGCCGCCTGCGCGTTGGCAGCGGTCGCGAGGTGCGCCGCGCCGAGGGCGAGCGAGACGGCGGCCGCGACGCTCATCAGCCGGGCCGGCCGGATCGGCCCGGCAAACGGCGACAAAATGCAAACAGAACTCTGCTGTGACTTTTGATGATTCAAATTACCCCCCTCCGACGCCTGAGCGTCCCGTACGCCGGTTCTTGAAATGACGGCGTGGAAAAAGTAAATCACAAGATACAAACGATTGCAACGGCAGTTGCAGACGATTGCATTGCCCGGCCAGAACCTCAGCCGGCAGCCAGCAGCATCGCTCCGGTAATACCGGCCTGATCCCCGAGTCCCGGGGCGACGATCAGTTGTTCGAAGCCGCCGGCGCGCGCTGCGACCGGCAGGTAGCCGGCGAGCTGACGCTCCGCGGCAGCTCGCACGCGACCGAGCAGCCGCGCGCTCATCACACCACCGCCGAACACGATGCGTCGCGTCGAAAGCACCAGAGCCAGCGTCGCGGCGAGCTGGCCGAGGTAACCGCCGATGATGTCGAGGCCGGGATGCGTGTCGGGAAGAGACTCGAGCTTCGCGCCCCAGCGGGCGAGGACCGCCGGGCCGCTGGCGAGCCCTTCGAGGCAGTCGCCGTGGAACGGGCAGGTCCCGGCGAAGTCCGCGTCGCGCTCGTCGCGGCGCACGCGAATGTGGCCCATCTCGGGATGCAGCATGCCGCGGACGGTGCGCCCCTCGATCACCACCCCGCCGCCGATACCGGTTCCGACCGTCACGTAAACCAGCGAGTCCGTGTCCGCTCCCGCTCCGAATCGAGCCTCGGCGAGTGCCGCGGCGTTGACGTCGGTATCGACGAACAGCGGACAGCCGAACCGCGCGAGCGGCGCCACCAGCGACACGTCGGACCAGCCCGGCTTGGGCGTGCTCAGGATCGACCCCCAGCGCGCCGAGCGGCGATCGATGTCCACCGGGCCGAATGCGGCGACACCGATGCCCGCGAATGCACCGGCCTGCCGGTGCACACGCTCGAGAAAATCGCCGACGGCCGCGAGGGTCTGCGCCGGGGTCGTCGTCGCAATGACCTGGCGGAATTGCGGCTCGATCTCACGCGGCCCATAGCCAGCCGCACAGACGAACTTGGTGCCACCGGCTTCAATGGCCCCGAACAGTGCTTGTGCGCTCATCCCCCTCCCCCAGACCCCCGCGCCGCCGCAGACGGCAACCGATCACAGCTTAGCGCGCCGCGCCGCCGCTCAGGCACTCCACTCGACGGTCGCTTCGGGCACGCGCCACTGCGGCCCAACGCAACCGAGCGTCACCGTGTGCTCCACTCCACGCTCACCGTGACGGACGGTCCAGCGTCCGGTGTCGAACTCCGCGACGAGTTCGGCGTGGGCATCGCCTGCCTGCCAGCGCAACGCGAGCACCCGCTCGGAGGTGCGCCCCACCCGCACCTCGCCGTGAAACGCCGGATGCGTGTTGCGCAGGCGGATCAACTCGATCAGGTCGCGTACCACCGCCCGCTGCAGCTGTTGCTGCACCTCCTCTGCCGTGTAGCGGTGCCGATTGATGTCGCGTCCGACGCCGGTACGCTCAAGCAATGCCATGTCGTTGCTGCCGGCAAGCACTCCGACGTAATACAGCTGCGGAATGCCCGGCAGGAACAGCTGCACGGCGCGCGCGAGCAGATACTCCCGGTCATTGCGGCCGAGGGCATCGTAGAAGGTGCAGTTGACCTGATACAGGTCCAGGTTGGAGGCCGCCGCACCCGTGGCGAGGCGGCTCTGCCCGCCGCTGCGCCCGTGGATGGTCTCGACCAGCCGGTCGATTTCATTCGGCGGCAGCAGACCGGGGCGGCCGGTCCGGCTGGCCTCCGGCCCGACGTCGATGACCCCGATGCCGTCGTGGGTGTCGAGCACGGTGAGTGCGTTGCGCGGCCGGATGTCGATCCAGCGCTTCAGGTAGCGGACGGTGCCGTTGAACAGCGCGTGCAGCACCAGAGGCGGCAGGGCGAAGTCGTACACCCAATCGACGCGGGCGGCGATGTCTATCTGCCACAGATAGTGCGAGTGCACCTCGACCAACACTTCCATGCCCAACGAGCGGGCAAGCGTGGTCAACTCGCTGATGAACTCGAACGTTTCCGGCAGCATGAAGCAGCTCGTGCCGGCCCGCTTGATCGCGTAGCCGACCGCATCGAGCCGGATGGCGCTGATGCCGTGAGCGCAGAGGGTGCGCAAGATCCCCTCCAAGTACGCCCTGCCCTGCCGGTGGTGCACGTCGATATCGAGCTGCTGCGGCGTGAATGTTGTCCACAGGATCCGCCTCTCGCCGTTCTCGAGCGTCACCGGCGTCAGCGGCAGTCCCGGTCGCGGTCGGTACACGGCCGTCAGCTCACGTTCGTGCGCGCCCTCGGGAAAGACCGCATCAAGGCTGAGAAACAGGCCGTTGTACGGCGAGGCGGCACCGCGCCGGGAGAAATCCTGGAACTGCGGCGAGTCGGCCGAGATGTGGTTCACGATGACATCGGCCATGATGTCAACGCGTTGCGCGAGCCGCCCGATGTCCGCCCAGCCGCCGAGCCGCTCATCGACGCGCGTGTGGTCGATCGGATCGAAGCCCGCGTCCGCCCCGTCGATGCGGTGAAAGAAAGGCAGCAGATGCACCGTGCCGAACAGTCCCTCGAGTGCTCCGCCGAGCAGCTGTTCCAGATCGGCGATCCGACCGGCGCCGAGCCGGTCGACGTAGGCAATGAGCTGGACCTGGTTTTTCATGGCGGTTCGGCGAACGGGTTTACGGCGCAGCGGACAGGGCCTATAATGCAATCGATTGTATCGCTATGTAAAGAGGGGAACATGGCCGAGCAGTCGAGCCGTATGGCGCGCAATATCGCCATCATCCGTGCGCTGACCTGTCTGATGTTTCTGATGTTCGCCATGACCTCGGATGCGGTCGGCAGCGTCATCCCCAAAATCATCGCCGAATTTCATCTGAGCATGAAGGCCGCCTCGGCCTTTCAGTATGCGCCCATGAGCGCGATGGCCCTCGGGGCGCTGCTGCTCGGAATGCTGGCCGACCGGCTCGGCCGCCGGCGGACCATCGTCATCGGGCTGACGCTTTACGGGGTGAGCTCCGCGCTATTCGCCCTCGGCAGCACCTTCGGGCAATTCGTCGCGCTGCTCGCCCTGGAAGGACTGGGCGTCAGCGTGTTCAAGACCGGCGCTCTGGCGCTGGTGGGCGATGTGTCAAACTCGACCCGGCAGCACACCGCCCTGATGAACCTGCTCGAAGGCTTCTTCGGCATCGGCTCGATCATCGGGCCGGCGATCGTCGCCGGCCTGATGGCCGACGGATTGTCGTGGAAGTGGCTGTACGTCATTGCCGCCGGAGTGTGCGCGCTGCTCGTGGTGCTCGCGCTCATCGCCGAGTATCCGCCCGAGCGCGCGCAGCAGCGCGCGCCGGCGGGGCTGCTGCCCACCCTGGCGCTGCTGCAAGACCCTTATGCGCTGGCGTTCTGCACCCTGATTTCCCTCTACGTGGCCGTCGAGGTTGCGATCTACGTCTGGATGCCGACCTATCTGGGAATCTATCGCGGGCCGCTGATCGCATTCGTGCCTTATGCGCTCGCGGCATTCTTCGCGCTGCGCGCCGCCGGCCGGCTCGTGGGTGCGTGGTTGCTCGGCCGGTTTTCCTGGACCACCGCGCTAGCGCTGCTCGGGGCCGCAATCTTCGCCTGTTTCGCCGGCAGCCTCGTCGGTGGCCCGCGGACCGGCCTGATCCTGCTGCCGCTCTCGGGACTATTCATGTCGGTGATCTATCCGACGATCAACTCCAAGGGGATCAGCGGCTTCGTGAAGGCCGAGCACGGCCGGGTGTCGGGCTTGCTGCTCGCCTTCACGGCACTGGCAGCGGCGCTGGCGCCCTTCGCCATGGGAGCGGTGAGCGACCTCTACCACAGTCCGCGCTACGGCTTCGTGCTCGCCAGTGCGTTCGCGCTGTTGCTCGCGCTGGGTCTTGCGGCAAATGCACTGAGCGGTGCGGCGACGCGCCGCCTGCAGGCGATGGAACTGAGCGAATACGCCGCCCCCGGTTCGCACGGCCGCGCGGCGGCTACCCCGGCGCAGACTCCCTGACGATCAGCTCTGCCGGCACGATCACCGAGGGGGTCTCCTCGCCCTCCATGCGCCGGAACAGCAGGTCGACCAGCGTTCTTGCCCCCTGCTCCACGTCCTGGCGGATGGTGGTGAGGCTGGGCGTGGTATGCGCGGCGAGCGGAATATCATCGAAACCCACGACTGCGACCTCCTGCGGCACAGCCCGCCCCTCGTTCGCGAGCGCGCGGATGGCGCTGATCGCGATGACATCGCTGGCCGCGAATACCGCGTCGAACGAATCACCGGCGCGCAGACACTCGCACACCGCGATGTAGGCGGCATCCGGAGTCAGGTGGGCCGACACCCGGCGCGGTGGGGCCGTGCCCCGCGGCCCCTCGCGCAGCGCACGCTCGTAGCCCTCGTAGCGTTGTCGCAACTCCGGGCCGGTCGGATCACCGAGGAAGACGATTCGCCGCCGACCCGCCTTCAGCAGGTGGCGCACCGCGGCGCGGGCCCCGTCCGGGTTGTCACTGCCCACCGTGCAGTATCGCTGGCCGGGCATCTGCGCGCCCCAGACCACCAGCGGCAGGTAGGCTGCCGCGGCGTCCTGCAGCGTGTCGTGCTCGGTGCTCTGGCCGATCACCACGACACCGTCGCTGCGCCCCGAGGCAATGATCTCCGCGAGCCATTCGTGCGTCGGCAGCACGACCTTCTGCAGGCTCAGCCCATAACCTCGCTGGGTGATCGCCTCGGCGAGATGGCCGAGCATGGCCACGAAGAACGGATCGGTGAGCGGCTGACCGGCCTCGTGCTGCAGCGGAATCACGACCGAGACCATCTGCGTGCGCTTCAGCCGCAGGCTGCGCGCGACGGGATTGACGACATAGCCGTGCTCGCGCGCGAGCTGTACGATCCGGCGCCGCTTGCCTGCCTCGACCAGCGGGCTCCCGGCGAGGGCACGGGACACGGTCGACACATGCACGCCCGCCAGGCGCGCGATGTCAGTCATCTTGGCCGCTTGGCGGCGGCGGTTGTCCCGCGGGCGCTGCTTCATGGCTGCGCAGCATACCCGATCGCGTCGCCGGTCACGCCTCCAGCAACAGCTTCTGCAGCCGCTGCGAATCCTCGCGCATCAGGCCCTCGAGTACCGCCTCGAACGGTTCGGGTCTGCCGAACGCATAACCCTGCGCGTAATCGACGCCAAGCTGTCTGACCCGCTCGGCGATCGCGTCGCTCTCGACGAACTCCGCGACGGTGTCGATGGAGAATCCCCGGGCCAGCTCGACGATACCGCGCACCGTCGCCTGCGAGCGCGGATTGGTGAGAATGTCGCGCACGAAGGACCCGTCAATCTTCACCCGGGCGATGGGTAAGGCGTTGAGGTAGGTCAACGAATTCGCCCCAGTGCCGAAATCATCGAGAGCGAAGCGGCAATGCCACTGCGACAGGCGCCGGATCATCTCCGCGGCGCGCGCAAGGCTGCTCACCGCGGCCTGCTCGGTGATCTCGAAGGTGATGAGCCCCGGAGGCAGATCCGCCGCGCTCAGCTCCTCGCCGAGCTGGCGGGTGAAGTCCTCGTCCCCGATCGACTGTCCGGACAAATTGATCGAGATGCTCAGGCCGCTCGCTTCGAGCACACTGCGGTGGACCGCGAGTGTCTGCAGGGTCTTACGGACCACCCAGCGATCGATCGCCGGCAGCAGCTGATAGCGATTCGCCACCCCGACCAGCGTGCCCGGCAGCACGACGCCCTCGGTAGGGTCGTTCAGCCGCACCAGGACCTCGTAGCCGGCGGGCGACTTGGGGTTGCGCAGCGGGACGATCGGCTGGGCATAGAGCATCAGCTGGTCGGCCTTCAGCGCAGAGCGCAGCTGCCCGACCATCACCGCATCGACGTGCCGACGCAGCATCGTGCCGTCATCGCAGGTATCAATCTTCAGCCGGTTGCGGCCGCGCTTCTTCGCCGTCTTGCAAGCGAGTTCGGCGGCCGCGAGAGCCCGGCCCAGTCCCTGCGGCAGCGACAGCAGCGCAGCCACGCCGCAGCTGACGGACACGTCGATGGGCGTGTCCACCGGTCCGATGGCGAGGTGACCGATCTTAGCCTGCAGCTGCCGCGCCAGTTCCGCGGCATCCTCCGTGTCCATGTCCCGCAGCAGCACCGCGAATCGGTCCGCGGCAAGGTGCGCGGCGAAGGCGCTGTCGGGCAGGTGCGGCGGTACGAGCAGGTCGGCGACACGCACCAGCAGCTCATTGCCGATCTCAAAGCCGTACAGCTCGTTGACGACGTGCATCTGATCGACATCGAGGTACAGGATGCTGTGCGCCTCGTTGCCGGTGCCGGCGGCAAGCCCCGCGTACATCTGCTCCAGCCCCTCCCGGGTGCACAGGCCCGTGATGGCATCGAACTGCGACTCCAGCATCCCGGCCCATTGGCGGCCGAGCAGACCGGCGAGCACCAGGTGGCGCTGGCGGTAGTCCGCCGCCTCGGGTGGCCGGAAAAATGCCAGTACGCCGACCACCGGTCTGGCGTCGCCCCCGATCGGCGCCAACAGGATCTTGCTGCGCGGCGCGGCGGCGCCCCCGCGCCCGTTGAGCACCAGCGGCCGGCGCTTCTGGCGGACCCACGCGGTCATTTGCGCCCCCGAGCGCCGCCACAAATCGGACAACTCGGCGCCGGCCGGCCCGTCCTCGCGCCGCTCCACGAAGAGGTTCCGGTCGGGCGCCGACAGCACCGCGAGGGTGCTGCGCGTGCGGGCGCGCGCCGCCTCGAGCAGCGCGCGCAGCGCCGGCTCACTGCCGGGTTCACGCTGAACCATTGCGGTCAGCTCAATCAACCACTCCAGATCGGTGTTGCGCTCGGTGAGCAGCTGCATCGCGGACTCGCGCTCGCGCCCCTCCCGCAGGTGTCGACGCAGACAGTCGAGCAATGGCTGCAGCTGCACGGCGAGCTCGGCAACCGGCAGGGCGCCCGACGCACACTCAATGACGAGGCCGCCCAGCAGTTCGCCCTCGGACGACTCCACGGGCAGCGCACTCCAGGCCCGTCCCTCGCGCAGTTCACGGACCGCTGCGCGGGGCGCCGGGGCGGCAGACCAGCCGAGCTCACGAACTTGCGCCGCGGTCGGCCCGGCCGGCAGGGTCCCGCACGCCTCGAGTACCGCGAACTCCTCGTCAAGCAGGCACATGCCCTCCAGATCCGCCAGCAGCGTGCGCGCCCATTGCGCATAGGCGTGAAAAGCACCGTCGCGCAGCGTGCACTCCGGCGCCGGCATTGCGAGCTCCTGAAGCATGGCCTGCATCCTAGCGAAGGTTCCGGCGAGGATTTATCGACCCGGTCGCGCTTGCGCGCGAGAGACCGCAGGAGCCGGTGCCCTATCCTGTGACGCACTTCACACGGCGCACCCGCAGCGCCTCATCCGCCCTGCGCGGCATGCTCCCGGTCGAATGCCTCGATGGGCACCGGCCGCCCGAACAGGTAGCCCTGGTATTGATCGCAGCCGAGCCGGATCAGCGTATCCCGCTGCCACTGCGTCTCGACCCCCTCGGCGATGACCTGCAGATCCAGGCAGCGCGCCATTTGCACGATCGTGTGCACGAGCGCCTCGCCGCCCGCGTGCGCCATGCCGGTGACGAAGCTGCGGTCGATCTTCAGCAGCCTGATGGGCAGCTGCCGCAGGTAGGAGAGCGAGGAGTAGCCGATGCCGAAGTCATCGAGGGCGAAGCAGATCCCAAGTCGCTGCAGCGCGTGCATCCTCGGAACCACCTGATCCATGTCCTGGATCGGCAGTCCCTCGGTGATCTCGAGTTCGAGCAGAGCCGGATCGATGCCCGTCTGCGCGACGATGCCGCTGACCTCGGCGAGGAATCCGTCGGCGGCGAGCTGCTTTGGGCTGACATTCACCGCGAGACGCAGCTCCCGCGCCGCACCGCCCGAGCGCGCCCAATCCTGCAACTGCCGGCACGCGCGCTCGAGCGCCCAGCGACCGATGTCGTGAATCAGGCCGATCTCCTCGGCCACCGTCACCAACTCGAGCGGCGGCAGGACGCCCCGCTGGGGATCGTGCCAGCGCAGCAACGCCTCGGCGCCGAGCGTCCGGCCGCGCGCATCCACGCGGCGCTGAAAGTGCAGCCGCAGCTGATCGGTACTGAACTCGTGGCGCAACCGAGATTCCAGGTGGGCGCGGCGCTCGAGCACCAGCTGCATCGCCGGAGCGAACAGGCGCACCTGGTTGCGCCCGGCGTCCTTGGCTGCGTGTAGGGCCACGTCGGCGTGCTTGAGCAGCTCGCTGAATGCGGCACCGGCCCGCCCGCCCCACGGCGCAATGCCGATGCTCGCCGAGCAGGAAACCATCTGTGCACCGATCAGATGCGACTGCGCGAGGGTGGCCAGCAAGCCTTCCGCCGCCGCGTGCGCCGCAGCGTCGGCGGCCGCGGCATCGGCGCCTAGATCCTCCAGCACGATCAGGAACTCATCGCCCCCGACCCGTCCGATCAGGTCGCGTTCGGGCACCGCGCCGCGCAGCCGCTCGGCGGTCTGCTGCAGCAGGATGTCGCCGGCTTGGTGCCCGATGATGTCGTTGACAGCCTTGAACCTGTCGAGTCCAAGCAGCAGCGCCGCGCCGTGTCCACCGGCGTGCTCGGCCCATTGCACGGCAGCGCGCAGCCGATCGAGCATGAAGCGGCGGTTCGGCAATCCCGTCAGTGCATCGAAGTTCAGCAGCCGCGAGATCCGCTGCTCGGTGTCGCGCTGCTCGGACAGGTCCGCGAAACTTGCGATGTAGTGCGTCCAGCATCCAGTGCCGTCGCTCACGCCGGTCAGACTCAGCCAGAGCGGAAACTCCTCTCCGCCCTTGCGCCGGCCCCGCGCTTCCCCCTGCCAGCAATCGCGCTCGCGCACGGGTGTGAAGGTCTGCCGGTCGGCCGGCAGCTGCGGGCCGTCGGGGCACAGCAACCGCAGCGGGGCGCCGAGCAGCTCGTGCGGCTCGTAGCCGCTCATCTGCCGCAGCGCCTCGTTGACGCGCAGCACGCGCCCCGCGGCATCGGTCACCAGCATCGCGGCGCTCGCCTCGAACGCGAGCGCCGCGATGCGCAGCTCCTCGGCGGCCTGTGCCTTCTCAACCCGCATCTGCAGCCGCTCCAACGCATACTCGATGTCGACCACCATACGCTCGAGCAGGTCGCGGATCTCGCGGCTGAAGGCTGCCGGCTGCGTGTCGTACAGCACGAGCACCGCATGCGCCTTCGCGCCGCGGCGCAGCGGCAGCGCAGCGCACGAACCCCACGGCACCCGCTCGGCCGGCGCGCGCCATGGAGCCATGCGCGGATCCTCACGTACGTCCTGCACGAACACCGGCTGTCCCTCGCGCCAGGCGACGCCGACGGGACCGCGTCCCTCGGGCAGAACCGCCCCCGCGTACACCAACATCTGCTGCAGGTACTGCTCGAACTGCGCCGCGGCGCTACAGCGCGCCCGCGGCGTGATGCGCCCGGAGTGCGGCTCGAGCTGTCCGATCCAAGCGAGCGGCAGCTGTCCGAAATGCACCGCCACCTGGCAGACGCCCTCGAACAGCTCTGCCTCGCTCTGGCAGCGGGCCATGAGCTGATTGGTCTCCGCCAGCGTCGAGTACATGCGGTTCAGGAACAGGATCTGCTGCAGCTGCGCGTGCGCGGCGGTGTCATCGCGCACCGCGGCGAGTACCGCTCCGCGCGCCAGCGGGCTGAGACTCACCTGCAGAGGAACTTCGCTGCCGTCGCCGCGCACGCCGCGCACCGCCCCGTCCCGGGTCATGGCAGTCGGTCGGCGCAGGCGAACCGGCCATGTCCGCCGCGGGGTCTCGCGCCGGGCGCGAAGCCCCTCGGGCACGAGCCGCTCGATGGGCTGACCAACCAGCGTCGCATCCGAGCGGCCGAACAACTCGCCCGCCAGACGGTTGGCCATCAGGATGACGCCGCGACGGTCGACGACCAGCAGCGCGTCCGGTGAGGCGCCGACCAAATCCTCCATTCCGGCGAGGACCGGCAATGAGCGCTGCCCACGCCGCGCCAGCGCAAGCGCGGCCAGCGCCAGCACGAGCACACCGCCCCCGAGTGCGGCAACCGTCACAAGGCACCGCCCGTCACGGGGCGCGCGTAGCACCGACTCGCCCCCTGCGTGACGCACGAACCGGCGCCTCGGCAGGCCCGAGCACCGGGGATCGGATCGTCGCACAATGCCATCATCTTGCGACCCTTGATATACGACGTGGCGACGGCAAACGGCGACGAGGATCACAGGCCGCGCAAGTGACGCCCGAGCGATCGCAGGATCGAGCGTCGCTAGCGCGCGACGGCGCGAGAATCGGCCGCCCAGCCACCATGCGGGGTGGCGCGCGTCCCTGCGCGCCGCGACCGTCAGCCGTCCGCGGGGACCGGCGAACTCGTCCCCGCTGCTGCCGTCAGAAGTGCACCGTCAGCGAGGCGTAGACCAGGCGCGGTGCGCCCGGGTTGGCGATGACATACCCGCCGGTGGGAGTCTGGAAGTAGCCCCCGGAGCTCACGTACTCGGTGGAGTTGTACTCCTTGTTCGTGAGATTGAGCACCTGCAGCGACAGGTTGCTGCGCCGCACCCCCGGCACCAGCGAGCTGAACCAGTTGGTGCGCGCAGTGATCGAGAAATTCACCAGGTTGTACGCCGGATTCGTCAGCGTCGAGGGCAAGCCGGTGTTCTTGTTGAACAGGTAGCGCGCGCCGATGTACTGATCCCAGAGCGTCGCATCCACCCGCGCACCGCTCAGGCGGAACCGGTAGCTCGCCCCGGCATTGAGTGTGTCCTTGGGCGAATTCGGCACCGGCAGCCCGTAGCCGGTCGGCTGCGGTCCCGTGGGCGTCACTGCCGCCTGGAACCGATTCCAGCGGCTCTGCAGGTAGCCGAAATTGGCAAAGCCGCTCCAGTGCCGGCTCAACGCGGCCCGCAGCGACAGGTCCGCGCCCTTGTAGAGCGCCGAGCCGTACCCGAAGTACACGACGTTCGGATTCTGTGCGGTCGAATAGGTGATCGTCTCGTCGCCGAGCAGCATGTGGAAGAAATCCACCGACACATACACGTCGCGCATCCGACCGAGGTGCAGCGCGGCATAGCGCGCCCCGATGTCGTACTCCTCAGCGCGCGCCGGCTTCAGGGAAGCCAGATTCAGCGGATACTGATCGAGATTGCCGGAGTTGGGGTTGTGGCGGGTAATGGAGAAGTTGCTGAAGAGGTTGAGGCCGCGGATGAGCTCGTAGTTCACCCCGATCGACGGCTCGTAGCGCACGAAATCGGTCGATTCGTCCGGATTGGTGTCGTACCCGCCGAACTGGAAGGTCTTGCCGTTAACGCTGATCGTGCCACCCTGCCCCGGAAAGTTCGGGCCGGGCGTACCGTATGCGCAGCTTCCGTCGGTGATGTGGTACTCGGCGCACACCTGCGCCGGACTCAGATTCGAGAAGTCGGTGATGAATTCCACCACGCGCACACCCGGCACGATTTTCAACCGCGGCAGCGGCCGGAAATCGTCCTGCAGGAAGGCCGCCCAGTAGATGTTGTTCGTGGTATTGAAGAAGGTCTGCTCCGGCTGAGCGAGCGAGCTGCCGTCGAACGTCGAGTAGCCCTGGTAATCGCTCTGCGCGCGCGCCGTGATGAAATAGCCGCCAAAGCCGAGCGTATCCATGCGGCTGAAGCGCTCGTCGAACGCCAGGCGGTCGCCGAAGGTCTTGGAGCGCTCGATGTAGTGCTCGTAGTTGGTCGGATTGCCGAACTGGGCGTAGTTTGGGTTACTGGGCAACAGGTAGTTGTTGGCGCGGTAGTGACGCACCTTGCCGATGCGCACCCAGGCCATGTTCGAGAGCTTCAGGGAGCGCGACAGGTTCAGATGGGTGTGCGACCAGAGCAGCCAGTTGTTGATCAGGATGGTCTTGTGCCAGATCGCGCGCGGCAGCGTGGCGTAGAAGCCGGAGGTCTGCTGGCTGTAGGGCGCCCCGAGCCCGACTCCCTGCGTACCAACCAGCGGCGCAGGCGAGACCGGGATCATGTTCGGGCGCCACTCGTGGTTGCGCTGATAGTACGCCCCGAAGCTCACCGAGCCGTCATCGAGCTGCTTGCGGGTCTTGACGTACACTTCCTCGGTGTCCGCGGGCAGACTGTCCGGGGTGTCGCGGATCGCCTTGCTGCGCCCCGATGCGAGACCGAACACGGTCGACCAACCGCGGATTGCGCCCGTGTTGTAAATCGCCGAGGTATCGACGGTCGCGGCGCTGCCCCCTGCCAGGGTGACCTTGCCACCGGCTCGCACCGCGGGCTGCACCGGAATGAAATCAATGGTGCCACCGAGGCTGTTGTACCAGCGCTCGCTGGGATTGCCCGGGCCGACGATGACGTTCTCGCCGGACATGAGCGCGCCGATGGGTATTTCGACTGAGTGCCAGCCGGTTCCCTGGCTGAGGCTATTGAGGGGTACGCCGTCGAATTCGGTCGTGATCGCGTTCGTCTCGACGTCGCCGGGGATGCTGTTGTAGCCGACCTTGATGCCGCGGATCGAGATCTGCTGGCGCCCCGTCGCACTGAAATTGTTCGTGCCCGAGACGTAGACGTTCGGCAACGCGGTCAGCGCCTGGGTGCCGCCGGCGTCCGGTCCGAACAGCGCGATGGTCGAGCGCGTCACGGCCTCGTCCGGCTGCGAGGAGTCGCGCAGCTGCTTGGCGGTGAGCACCTGGCTCGCGAAATCCCGGTAGCCATTGATCGTCACAGTGTTCAGATGGCGGCCCCGCTTGGCGACCATCCGCCGCCGCGATGAGCCCGCACGGGTCGCGTCGCGGGCCGGTGGCACGCCGGTTGCGCCGGCATTCTGAGCAGCGTGCACCGGCAATGCACCGGCCACCAGCAGAGCACCCATGACCGTTCTCACATGACACCTTACACGCTGACTCATGTCCCGACCTTTCTTGATGTTGCAAGAGCGACGCAAGGACACGGTAGTCAGCCGAGGTGACATCAGCGTTGCGGATACGTTGCGCGCTCATGACAGTGGCGGTCCGGATGGGCCGCTGGCACGTGTCAAACGATTGTTATTGTTCTAATTGGAGACTCGGGAGGCGCGCCACCACGGTCGCGGATCTTGCGCAGACCCCGCCCCATACGGCCTGGCCGCAGCGCACCGCGCGCGCGGCGCCTCCTGCGGCGCGCGGACGTTTCTTCACATTCGCCGTGGCAACCGCCCGCGCGTCCCGCCCTAGGGACTACGGCAGGGTGCCTCAGCGGCTTGGATCGTCGCAACCCTCGGCGCCGCCGCGCGCGCAGCCTGCGCGAGCAGAACGCAGCCATCCCAGGACTGATCGGGCAGCGTACCGGCTCGGGCAACCAGGCGCCGTCCGCGCAGCGCTGCGGCCAGCGCGTTGCGTGGCCCGTCGTAGTCGCGCAACTGGCGCGTGAGGGTCATCAGGGGCGCGACGCGACGCGCGTACTCTTCGGTCACGGTGCCGACATACAGCGGCGTGTCAGGCTGCTCGGCCTTCGTCAGCACCATGCTTGAGCGCCACAGGCGCAGCACGAGTCGCCCGCGGCCGGCGGCATGCACTAGCACAAGCACCTCGCGGTGGCCGCTGTTCAAGTGCGGCAGCACGGGCAACTGCATCAGGGCCACCCTCGGGTCGAACCACCGTGCGGCGGCCCGCGGCGTCCACGCGGGAGGGGCGGACCAGCCGCCGGCCGCCAGCTCCCCTCGCAACGCGGTGCGCCGGCCGGCCCACTGGAATGTCAGCGGAGCCTCTGCACCTCCGATCAGGTCGACCCGGCGGGCCGGCAGGTGCGCCCACCCGCGCTGCCACCACTCGCTCTGGGGTTCCAGACGCACCTGCTGACGCACGGCAAAGCGTCGCATGTCGATGGCGTGCCATCGCTCAACGTGGGCCGCACCGCCCATCAACAGACCGAGGCCGACGGCGACGCACAGCCCGCCCGCCCCAACGGGCGGTGGGTCATGCCGCAGATACGCGATGGCCAGCAGGGACGCTGCGGCGAGGCCGAAGGCACTGCCGGCGAGCACATCGGAGAGCCAGTGCACGCCCAGATAGACGCGCGCGAAGGCGATGGCCCCCGCCACGACGGCCAGCGCGGCGGTAACCGACAGTCGCCAGCGCGCATCGAGCTCCCAAGCAGCGACGATAGCGAGGAAGCCGTACAAGGCCGCGTTGGCAGCGGACTGCCCGCTGGGGAAGGCGAACGCGTCCCAGCCGGCACCGGCCGGTCCAGGGTGGTAGAGCTGCAGCGACAACTTCAAAATGACGGTGGCGAGGCCGACGGTCGCAACCACGGCCAGCAGATGGGCTGCGGCGCGCCAGTTGCGCCGCCAGACGAGCCACGCGAGGGCCGCGAGGGCCACCACCAGGACCACGCGCGCATCGCCGAGCTCGCTCAGCGTAACCATCACCTGGTCGACCCACTCGGTTCTCAGCCCCTGCAGGAAGTGAAACACCGCCTCGTTCGCCCGCACCAGCGCATCGCCGGCGATCAGGTCCTGCAGGACCCCGATGAACAGCCACAAGCTGAGCAGCACGATGCCCCCGAGCAGCGCCAGCCCCGGCATCTCCCGACGGGACGGATCGAGCACCGCGAGCAGCTGGCGCGCGAGCCAGCCCGGATGGGCGCTCGCCCACAGGCGCAGTCGCTCCTGAGCGAGCACCGCGAGCGACGGCAGGCGGCGCACCAGATAGCGCGCCGCCAGGTAGAACAGACCGAGGAGCGCCAGCAGCAGCGCCGTGATCAGGGCCAACCGGCCCGCCACCGCACCGAGCAGCACGAACGAGGCGCCGATCGCCGCCCCGGCAAGGATGTGCGCCGGGGCCCAGAGCACCGCCGAGAGCACGTTCATCGCGTAAAAGCGCGCAGCATCCATGCGCAGGATCCCCGCGAGCACCGGCACGATCGCCCGGACTCCGGGCGTGAACCGCGCGACGAAGACGCTCTTGCCGCCGTGGCGATGCTGGAAGGCGGTGCCGCGGGCAATGAGGCGCGGGCGGTCGCGCAGCGGCCAGCGGCCGAGGATGGCGGCGTGGTAATGCCGCCCGAGCCAGAAGGCAAACCCGTCGCCGAGCACGGCACCCACCAGCGCGCAACCGATGAGCGGCCACAGACCGAGAGCGCCGGTCGGCACGAGCGCGCTGATCGCGAGGATGACTGCGTCGCCCGGAACGAGTGCACCGATGACCGGCAACGACTCACTGAAGGCCACCAGAGCGATCAACGCGTAGGCCGCCTCCCGATGGGCACCGGCAAATGCGACGGCAGTGGTGGTTAGCGCACCGAGCATGGATCTTCGACTCCGGATCGGTCCGTCCGTTGCGTAGGGCACGTTATTGCAAGCGCCGAGCCGGGGGCAGCCGCCCGGATCGCGGCGCCATGCGGCGTGCCCAAGATGCCGAGCAGCCGATTCGCGCGTAGGCTGTACCCATCATCGTTACCGTCGAGGCACAGCATGTACAAGCGCATTCTCGTCCCCATCGACGGCAGTCCGGCCGCTGCCGAGGGCCTGCGCGAGGCGATCAAGTTCGCCCGCGACCAGAGTGCCGCGATGCTGTTACTGCACATCGTGGATGAGTGGCCGATTGCGGCGGGCGACATTGCCGCGGTCAATCTCGACGCGGGCGCGAGCGCCCTGCGAGAGGCCGGCGCTGAGATGCTCAAGCACGCCGAAGCACAGGTCCGCGCAGCCGGTGTGAGCGTCGAGACGGCCCTCGTCGAGGAACTCGGCATACCAGTCGGGTCATGCATCGTGCAACGCGCGATCCAGTGGGCGGCGGACCTCATCGTCTGCGGCACGCACGGCCGGCGCGGCATGAGCCGGCTTCTGCTCGGCAGCAGCGCCGAGTACATCCTGCGCCACACGACGATACCGGTGCTGCTGGTGCGCGCGCGCGAGAACCCGACGGACTGAGCGCGAGCGAGGCGCCACGGACGGCGCTGATCCACTCGCGTAGCGTTCACGGCGATCCGGCCTACCGCTCAATCGCCTGCAACACGGCGCCATTGATCTCCGTGGCCTGCAGCATGCTTGCTTGGCGCGTTGTGTACAGACCGTAGAGAAACGCTCGGTCCCATGCGGTCAGGTCCAGCGGTGGATGGAACCCGCCGCGGAACAGCTGCAAGAGCGCCGCGATCACTCCGTCGTCCGCGCTCAGATTCACTTCAGCGAGTCCCGTCAGCGCGATGTACGCGACCAGTTGCCCAAGCGTGACGCCGCCCATCTGTCTGGTGTCGACCCCGTGAGCAGGCACCACGCCGCTGCCCCCCCTCGATGAGCATCCCGGCGGCCGCAAGTGCGTTAGCGGGGGCGGCCATATCCAACGGCTGGCTGGAGCGGCCGAGCGCAGTGTTGTACCAGCTGTGAACCGCACGGGTGGACGCAATGACCGCGCGCACCGGTGCGATGCCGTTGCGGGTGCCGTACATGACTTGATCCTGCGCCCACCGCTTCCTCAGCAGCGGGCGAGGCCGGTCGGTCACCGCCACGAACAGATTGGCACGGCAGTGTGACCCGGCGAGCGGCACATGTGCGGTCCATGCGCGCCGGCTGATGCGCGCCAGGATGAAGCCGCCCTGCTCGCCGGTGCGACCCGCCACGAGCGGGCACACTGCGCTGTCCCAGCGGGCATACGGGTCATGGCCCAGCGACACGCGCGTCCAGAGCAGGGAATGATCGACCGCGGCGCGGAGTGGGTGTCGTTGCCGAAAGCCTTGGACGGTGCTCTCCCCGAGACTGGACTGCGGGGCACCGCTCCGCGCAGACCGCTGCGCGGCGGCTGACCCGGCCGGACCCACCGGCGCACCGAGCGCTGCCGCGAGCGGCGAGTACGCCCGCAGTGCCAGCAGGAGGAGCAGGACGGCCGCCCACCCTGATCCGGGGAACCGCCGTGGCCGCGATCGCTCGCTGATCATGGGTGTCCGGCCCTTCGTCGCCCCGGTGGGCTTTGGATGAAGACTCTTATAGGCGGACGGCGCTCCGAACTCAATTCGCCCACCCCAGATCCCACGATGAGCGCCTCCCGAGGGGGAACCGCTCGCTCTGGGCACCGGTGTGCCGCTGCAACGGCCGCGGCAGTCCCTGCCAGAGCGCAGCGGCGCGCACGCGACACTCTGCCCCAGACGCCTCGGGGTACCCACCGCTCCGTCCGAGGGCAGGTCACGATGGCGATCCCGCCGGCCGCGACAGCCTGGAGATCTCTCGACACCCGGCATTATCCCTGCGCGAAGGACAACCGCCGGCGCGCACACGATCGGCCGGAATGTTCCCTCCGATGCGCATCGACCGGTCCGCCGCTCGGCGGTCCGACAGCTGTTGCATTTTGGCAACAATCATTGCGCCACGCCACCCAAGCTTATGTCCAATCGCGGCGCGCGGCAGATTGATCGAGAGGCTCGTCCTCTACGGTCCCAATCTCGACCTCTGACCGGCCGCAACGGGCGTCCTGGACTTCGAGAACAATTGTTTCAAGTTATTGTTTTTATTCTAGTTTATGGGGTGGCGGAGAGGGTGGGATTCGAACCCACGTGCCGGTTTTACCCGACCATCCGATTTCGAGTCGGCGCCGTTATGACCGCTTCGGTACCTCTCCCCGGGGGTGGTGATATTATACCTGCATATTTTTGTCTCTGTGGAGTGGGGTTTTTGGCGCGACGACGCATTCCCGCACGCCTCGGACGGACCGCATTCAGGATCGGAACGATCGCTGCGGTTACGGCTGTCGCGCTGCTCGTGCACGGCTCCCGAGCGCCCACGCTGCTGCAGCAGATCCGTGCGCGCGGAGAGTTGCGCGTCGCGACGCTCAACCTGCCCACCTGCTACTACCTCGGACCGAAAGGTCCGACCGGGCTCGAGTACGACTTGGCCCAGCGCTTCGCCCAGCGGCTCGGCGTGCGGCTGAAAATCCTCGCGGTGGCGAATGAGGCGGCCCTGCGCGAGGCCATCGCCTCGGGCCGGGCGGATATCGCCGCGGCACAGATTACCGCCAACGCGAGCTGGCGTGCCGTCGGCGATCCGGCGGCCCCCTACGCCGAGATCCCCCAGCTGGTCATCTACCGCACCGGTGAGCCGGCGCCACGGGACCTGCCGCAACTGCAATACGCCAAGCTCGTGGTGCGCCCGGACAGCCCCCAGGAGGGGGTGCTGCAGCAACTACGCCTAGTCGCCCCGTTCCTGCAATGGCAGGGAACCGATCGCGGCAATACGCCCCTGCAGGATGTCGCCGCCGGCGAGGTCGGCTATGCCGTCGAGGACGCCCGGGCGTACGCTTACGCGCGCCATCTTTACCCCGATGTACGGGTCGCGTTCCCCCTGCCGCAGGCCCGCCCGGTGCAGTGGATCGTGCGCCAGGGCGCCCCGGATCTGCTCGCGGCCGTCGACCGCTTTTTCGACGCGCTGCGCAGTTCCGGCCAACTCGCCGCGCTGATGCAGCGCGACTCCGGCAATACCGGCACCATCCACTACGAGCAGTCGCGCCTCTTTGAGTTGTACAGCGTGCAGCGTCTGCCGCGCTACCGCGCATGGTTCCGAGAGGCTGCCGCGCGCTACCACCTCGACTGGCGACTGCTCGCGGCGATCGGCTTCCAGGAGTCGCGATGGAATCCCGCAGCGATCTCCACCAACGGGGCCGCCGGCGTGATGATGCTGACGTCCGACACGGCAGAGGCCATGGGCGTGGCCGACCGGGCCGACGCCGAAGCCAGTATTTTCGCCGGCGCACGCTATCTGGCGCAGGTGTTCAAGATGGTTCCGGATCACATTCCGCAGCCCGACCGGACCTGGTTTGCGGTGGCCGCCTACAACGTCGGCTTCGGTCACGTCGAGGACGCTCGCGTGCTCGCCCAGCGCATGGGCAAGAATCCCGACTCGTGGGCCGCCGTGCGCACCGTCCTGCCGCTGCTCACCGATCCGCGCTGGTATGCGCGGACGCAGTACGGATACGCCCAGGGCTGGCAGCCGGTGGCCTACGTCGCGCGTGTGCGTCAGTTCCTACAACTGCTCGAGTGGCAGCACGGCAATGGCGTGCTCATCGAGACCGCCGATGCGAGCACCGGCGGAGCCGTGGCCGATCTGTCCGGCAGTTGACCCCGTGCGCCGCAGCTAGCTGCGACGGGTCGCGAAGAACGACTTCAACAACGCCGCGCACTCCTCCATCAGCACTCCGCCGAACGCATCCACGCGGTGATTGAACTCCGGTTGGGCGAACAGGTTCATGACACTGCCCACGGCGCCAACGCGCGGGTCCCAGGCGCCGAACACCAGCCGCTGCACCCGCGCATGAACGATGGCCGCGGCACACATCGCGCAAGGCTCGAGCGTCACGTACAGCGTGGTGCCCGTCAGCCGGTATCCCCCAAGTGCTTGGCCGCCCGCGCGCAGCGCCTCGATCTCCGCGTGCGCGGTCGGATCGTGCGTGCCGATCGGCCGGTTCGAGCCGCTCGCCACGACTTGCTCGTCCCGCACGAGCACCGCCCCGACGGGGATCTCCCCTGCACGGCCGGCCCGCTCGGCCTGCTCGATGGCGAGGCGCATGAACTCGACGTCGCTCGGCATCCGCTCAGCCTTCTCCGTCCGCCGTCCCCGCGGCGCTGACCCGCGCCCGCAGCCGGCCCTTCGCCAGGCGGGCCTCGATTTCCTCCCCGGGCACCACGGCGGCGGCATCGCTCAGCAGCGAGCCGTCGGGGCGGCTGATGATCGCGAAGCCGCGCGCCAGAGTCGCCAGGGGACTGGCCGTATCGAGCGTGCGCTTAGCCAGATCCACTCGGTGCTCGAGCCCGGAGCAGATCTCGCTCATGCGCCGCTCCAGGCGGGCCTGCAGCGCCCCGATGCGCCCGCGCAGCTCCGCCGCGAGGCGCTGCGGGGAATGCGGTACGAGGCGAGTCTCGGTAGCCGCCAGCCGATGCCCCGCGGCCTGCAGCCGGCCGCGCACGGCGAGCGCGAGCCGCTGCTCCAGATCGTCCAGCCGCTGCGCTTGGTGCGCCAGGCGCAGCCCCGGGTGGGCGAGCCTCAGCCGCGCGCCCACTCCCTCGAAGCGCGTCGCGGCCGCACGCAGATCACGCCGGACCGTCGCGCCGATACGGGTGGCCGTGCGGGCGAGCGCGTCCAGCAGCTCGCGGCGGTCCGGCACGACCAGCTCGGCCGCGCCAGAGGGGGTCGGCGCGCGCGCATCGGCCGCGAAGTCCGCTATGGTGAAGTCGATCTCGTGGCCGACGCCGCTCACCACGGGGAGGCCGCAGGCACGGATTGCCCGGGCCACGCGCTCGTCGTTGAAGGCCCACAGATCCTCGAGCGATCCGCCGCCGCGCGCTAGGATCAGCACGTCGCAATCGGCACGCTCGCTCGCCAGGGCCAGCGCCTCGACGATGGCAGGGGCGGCAGCCGCCCCCTGCACGGGCACCGGGTAGAGGCGCGCCGCCGCCGGGGGAAAGCGGCGAGCGAGAATCTGCAGCACGTCGCGGATCGCCGCGCCGGTGGGTGAGGTCACTACCGCGATGCGGCGCGGGAAGCGGGGTAGCGGACGCTTGGCTTCGCGCGCGAACAGCCCCTCTGCCGCGAGCTTCGCCTTAAGGCGCTCGAATTCCCGCTGCAGCGCCCCGACGCCCGCCTCCTCGAGGTGCTCGACAATGAGTTGGTAGTCCCCCCGCGGCTCGTACAGGCTGACCCGGCCGCGCGCGAGGACCTGCTGGCCGGCTTTCGGGTTGAAGCCGATTGCCGCGTTGCGCGTGCGGAACATGGCGCAGCGCACCTGCGCCTCGCGGTCCTTGAGCGAGAAATACCAGTGTCCTGAGGCGGGCTGGGACAGGTTCGACAGCTCCCCCTCGACCCACACCACCCCAAGGCCGCGCTCGAGCAGCGTACGCACCTCCTTATTGAGTCGCGCGACCGTGAAGACGGTGCGCTGCGCGCCGGCGGCCTCGATGCCGCTGAGATCCGGACTGGACATGCGCGCACCATACCACCGAGGTTTACCGACGGGCGTCCGATGCGTAAAATTAGCTATGCGAATTCTCGAACAAGCCCTGACGTTCGACGACGTCCTGCTCGTCCCCGCCTATTCCGAAGTGCTGCCGCGCGAGGTGGACCTGTCCACCCAGCTGACGCGGCGCATTCGTCTCAATCTGCCACTGCTGTCCGCGGCCATGGACACGGTCACCGAGGCGCGCCTGGCGATCACGCTCGCCCAGGAGGGCGGCATCGGGATCGTCCACAAGAACATGAGCATCGAGGCGCAGGCGCGGGAAGTCGGCCGCGTGAAGAAATTCGAAAGCGGCCTGATCAAGGACCCCATCACCGTCCCGCCCACCATGACCATCCGCGAAGTGCTCGACCTGACGCACGCGCGGGGCATCTCCGGCGTTCCGGTCGTGCTCGGCGTGAAGGTCGTCGGCATCGTCACGCACCGAGACCTGCGCTTCGAGCAGAACCTCGACGCGCCGGTCTCGGCGGTCATGACCCCGAAGGAGCGGCTGATCACCGTGCGCGAGACGGCACCGAAGGAAGAGGTTCTGGCGCTGCTGCACAAGCACCGCATTGAGAAGGTGCTGGTGGTAAACGGGAACCAGGAGCTCGTCGGACTGATCACGGTCAAGGACATCCAGAAGGCGAAGGAATTCCCGCGTGCCTGCAAGGACGAGGGCGGGCGGCTGCGCGTCGGTGCTGCCGTCGGCACCACCGCCGACACCATGGACCGCGTGGCAGCGCTGCGCGAGGCGGGCGTCGATGTGGTCGTCGTCGACACGGCACACGGCCATTCGCGCGGCGTCATCGACATGGTGGGGCGCATCAAACGACGCTGGTCAGACCAACAGGTCATCGCCGGCAACATCGCGACCGCCGAGGCAGCCCGAGCGCTGGTCGATGCCGGCGCCGACGCCGTCAAGGTGGGCATCGGGCCCGGCTCGATCTGCACCACGCGCATCGTGGCCGGTGTCGGCGTGCCGCAAATCTCCGCCGTGGCCAACGTGGCCGAAGCGCTGCGCGACAGCGCCGTGCCGCTGATCTCCGACGGCGGCATCCGCTTCTCCGGTGACGTCGCCAAGGCCATCGTCGCCGGCGCGCACACGGTGATGATTGGAAGCCTCTTCGCCGGCACCGAAGAGTCCCCCGGCGAGGTCGAGCTTTATCAGGGCGCATCGTACAAGTCCTACCGCGGCATGGGCTCGCTCGGTGCGATGGCGGAACGCCACGGTTCAGCCGACCGATACTTCCAGGACGCGTCGACGGAGCTCGAGAAGCTGGTCCCCGAGGGCGTGGAGGGCCGAGTGCCCTACAAGGGCAGCGTGGTCGCCATCGTGCAGCAGCTGGCCGGCGGCCTGCGCGCGGCCATGGGCTACACCGGCAGTCAAGACATCTCGCAGATGCGTACCCGGCCGGTCTTCGTGCGAATCACCACCGCGGGAGTCCGCGAGAGCCACGTGCACGATGTGACCATCACCAAGGAAGCGCCCAATTACCGGGTGTCCTGACGCTCGGCCGGAGCATCCCCCCCGGGACTCACCACCATGATTGCCGCCGCATGAACAGCCCGATACCGGCCGCCGCCGCACCACATGCCAACATCCACGCCGATCGCATCCTGATTCTCGACTTCGGCGCACAGTACACGCAGCTCATTGCGCGCCGGGTGCGCGAATTCGGCGTGTACTGCGAGATCCATCCGTGGGACGTGAGCGATCGGGAGGTCCGCGAGTTCGCCCCGCGCGGCGTCATCCTCTCCGGCGGCCCCGAGTCGGTCACCGTCGCCGATGCGCCCCGTGCGCCCCCCGTGGTGTTCACCCTCGGCGTGCCCGTGCTCGGCATCTGTTACGGCATGCAGACCATGGCCCAGCAGCTTGGCGGTCAGGTCACCGCCTCGAGCGAGCGGGAGTTCGGCTACGCCGAGGTCGCTCTCACGGCGCCGTGTCGGCTGCTCGAGGGCATCGAGGACCGCAGGGACGGGAGCGGACGGTCCGTGCTCGACGTGTGGATGAGCCATGGCGACCGTGTCGGGCAGTTGCCCCCGGGGTTCAGCGGCTTCGCGGCCACCGGCTCAATCCCCTATGCCGCCATGTGCGATGAGCGGCGCCGGTTCTACGGCGTGCAGTTCCACCCGGAGGTGACCCATACCCTGCAGGGCGCGCGGCTCCTGGAGCGCTTCGTGCGCGAGATCTGCGGCTGTGCGGCGCTGTGGAATACCGGCAACATCATCGAGGACGCGATAGAGCGGGTCGGCGCGCAGGTCGGTAGCGGCCGAGTGCTGCTCGGCCTGTCTGGCGGCGTCGACTCCTCGGTGGTCGCCGCCCTGCTGCACCGCGCCATCGGCGATCAGTTGGTGTGCGTATTCGTCGACCACGGCCTGCTGCGCCTCGGCGAAGGCGACCAGGTGATGGCGACCTTCGCCCAACATCTAGGGGTGCGGGTCATCCGCGTCGACGCCGAGCAGCGCTTTCTCGGCGCGCTGGCCGGCGTCACCGATCCGGAGACCAAGCGCAAGATCATCGGCCGGACCTTCGTCGAGGTGTTCGACGAGCAGGCGCAGCAGCTTACCGGCGTCGGATTTCTTGCCCAGGGCACGATCTATCCGGATGTCATCGAGTCGGCCGGGGCGCGCACGGGCAAGGCGCACGTCATCAAGTCCCACCACAACGTCGGCGGGCTGCCCGAGAAGATGAACCTGCGCCTGGTTGAGCCGCTGCGCGAGCTGTTCAAGGACGAGGTCCGGCGCCTCGGCATCGAGCTCGGCCTGCCGCGCGAGATGGTCTATCGGCACCCCTTCCCGGGCCCCGGCCTCGGCGTGCGCATCCTCGGCGAGGTACGCAAGGAATATGCCGATCTGCTGCGCCGGGCCGATGCGGTGTTCATTGAGGAACTGCGCCGCCACGATCTGTACGACCGCACCAGCCAGGCGTTCGCCGTCTTTCTGCCGGTCCGATCGGTGGGGGTCATGGGCGACGGGCGCCGCTACGATTTCGTGGTGGCGCTGCGCGCGGTTGAGACCGTCGACTTCATGACCGCGCACTGGGCGCGGCTGCCATACGAGTTTCTCGACGCGGTCTCGCGCCGAATCGTCAATGAGATCCCGGGGATCTCGCGCGTGGTCTACGACGTCAGCAGCAAACCGCCTGCGACCATCGAGTGGGAGTGATCTGACCAGGGCGCTTGCCTAGCTTCTCACCTATTTCAAAAGTTGAGAATTGGGAAAGTGGGGGCAAGACTGGCACAAACTTTGTGTATTTTCTCAGCGAAACGCTCCGGGTTATGGATGCCGGCACGTCCGAAAGCCATTTGCACACGACCCAGCTGGCCAATTGAAATTCACCGTTAATATGCCTTGACACGTATATGTGGATATCGGCATATTAACACCCGTGAAATCCGCATTCACTATCCTCGCTGAGCCAAGTCGCCGTGCCATCCTGACGCTCCTTGCCAATGGCGAGCGCACCGTCGGGGATATCGAGGCAGCGCTCAATCTCTCGCAACCTTCGGTCTCCAAACATCTGCGTGTGCTGCGAGAAGGGGGCTTCGTAGAGTCAACCGTTGATGCGCAACGACGTGTCTATCGCATCCTCCCTGAAACGCTGCAGGAGTTGGATGCGTGGATGGCGCCGTTCCGCAGATACTGGTTGGCGCAGGTGGACGCGCTTGAGCACCACCTCGATCGAACCAAAACCGCGCAGCACAAAAAAGGGAAGTCGAGGGCGCAACGGTGACAACACCAAAGCAGTACATGCCGGGGCCCGCAAACCTTGCGCGGGTTCAAAAGGATGGCGAGAACTGGACTCTGGTGCTGGTCAGACAGCTGCGGCACTCGCCTCAGAGGGTCTGGTCGGCGCTCACGGACCCGGCCCAGCTGCGCGAGTGGGCGCCGTTCGACGCGGACGGAAACCTCGGCATTGCGGGAACCACGGTGAAGCTGAATACGGTGGGCACACCCGCTCCAATGATTTCGCAGACCACAATCAAACGTGCCGTCGAGCCCAAGGTCCTAGAGTTTCGGTGGGGTGACGGAGACCTGCGCTGGGAACTTGAGGAGTTTGACGGCGGGACCCGCCTGACGCTGCGGCACAACATCGATCGCCGTTACATCTCCATGGGCGCTGCCGGCTGGCACATCTGCTTTGACGTTCTGGATCAGGCACTGAGCGGGGACTCCCATCGGCGCATTGTCGGCCCTGAAACCATGAAGTTTGAAGGGTGGCAACGGCTGAACGCGGAGTACTCCAAGCAATTTGACACGAGTGATTGAGCATGTCCAACACTCAAAACTCAGTTGCGGGACCCTCAATCCGCCAGTTACATCGATCGGTGTCCATTGCCTTCACAGCAACTGTCATTGCCAATTTCATCGTGAGAGCAAAGGGAGCTCCGCCGGCATGGATAACCTCCTCGCCGCTGCTCCCGCTCGCCGTGCTGCTGCTAACGGGCCTATACCTATTCGCGCTGCCCTATAAGGTGGGGCGGCGCTACAGGGGCGCGCCGTGAAGAAATCGCGCCCGAGCGAGCGGTTGCCATCCAATTCCACCCGGACAATGAATCCATTGGTCAGTAAGGTTCACGAGAAGGAGATTCGCTGGAGCGCTGAATTTGCTGCACTCCGCCAACTCTGTCTCGAGTCAGGACTCAACGAAGAACTAAAATGGGGTCAAGCATGCTATGACCTCAATGGTGAAAACGTGGTGTTGATCCACGGCTTCAAGGATTATTGCGCTTTGCTCTTTATGAAAGGCGCTTTGCTTAAGGACCCCAAGGGCATCCTCGTGCAGCAGACCAAGAATGTGCAGGCCGCAAGGCAGATCCGGTTTGCCGCGATTGTGGATATCAACAGGCAAAATGCGATTGTTAAGGCCTATATCAGTGAAGCTATTGCAGTTGAAAAGTCCGGCGCCAAGGTAAAGATGAAGAGCGCGGAGCAATTCGATATGCCGGAGGAATTTCTAGAAAGATTGGATGATGATCCAAGATTGGCCGAAGCATTTCAGGCGCTAACCCCAGGCAGGCAGAAGGGGTACTTGCTGCATTTTGGTGGCGCCAAGCAATCGGTCACTCGCGCAGCCCGGGTGGCGAAGCATGCGCCGAGGATATTGAAAGGCCTTGGACTCGATGACTAAGTGCAGAAAGCAAGTGAGTGTACGGGCGCGCCGACTTGGTACCGATTGCCGTCGTAAGCCATTGATTGATGCGAAGGCGTCAGCCATGTGGTCAATATTCGGCACGTGATCACCATGACCCGCCGTGTGGCGCGGCGAGAAGGCGACCAAGTCGGTATTTAACATATGAGTTTATTTTTTTGCCTGTTCCATCCATAATAGCTATTATGGCTATTATGAAAGTCATAACAGCCCTGGAAGCCAAGAACCGGTTTGGCGAAGTGATGGAAGCCGCGCAGCGCCAGCCCGTCAGCATCACCCGAAATGGCCGACCCTCTGTGGTGATGATTTCGGCCGAGAGCTACGCCCGCCGGCAACGCGTCGCGCGCGAACGCTTGCGTCAGGCCATGCAGCGCGCCGGCGAATACGCAGCCGCGCATGGCATGACCGAGGATGCGCTGGACACGATGCTCGCGGATGAAAGTTGAACGCCTGGTCATTGACAGCAATGTCTGGATTGCCGCGCTGATCTCGCCCGCCGGAACAGCACGCCAATTGGTGGATGCCGTTCTGAATCACGACATCGACGTACTGATGTCGGAATCGACATTTGGTGAGCTGGCGTCACGGCTCGATCGACCTAAGTTCGAACGGTACCGTGAGCCCGAAGCTTGGAACCTGTTCCTGTCCGAACTGGTTGAACTGGCGCTATGGCATGAGGACGCCGGAACAGCGGCCGGAATCTCTCGTGATGCTGATGACGACAAGTTTCTCGCGCTGGCTGTGACTGGACAGGCCGATGCGATCATCAGCGGTGACGGTGATCTGCTGGAATTGGTGACCCATGAAGGCATTCCCATTCTCTCGCCAGCGCAGTTTCTGGAGCGCTTGCGCGAGTCGCAGGCGTGAGCGAAACCAAGAAGACGGGCAGTCCGCCGCCATGTACCGGCCGCTCGCTTTCGTGATCTATCGGCTTCTATCGCCTCCAAGCGGAAGTTTTTGGCGGTAGATCTGACGGTAAGTGTGGCGTACCCTCAGTAGAAGTCCGGTTATTTCAGGCACTTATAAGTGCCGGACACAATTGCGTGGGAGTGAGAAGGGGTCCCCGGCGAGCTTGCCACGGTTCGCGGTCAATGGGTAACCCCGGAAACCGGGGTGAAACTCGCAAAAACCCAACGCGGGTGCTCACAAGCGGCCAGTCTATCTTCAGGCCTGCGCGGTCTTGAGACGGATAATCTCAATGATCCGAAAATGCTAGCGATAGCGCCGCTTCGACGTGAACAACGGACGGATTGATATACACAATGCCGTCGCACTCGAAGCTCGCGCGATCGAGATGCGACGGAAACGCCAGCGGAAGCTCTGTGCAAGCCAGGCATACAGCAGGCGTTGCAGTGGACTGGCACCCGGTCGTCTCGCGAACGAGCGCGGCGATTGATCGTGCTACATCCTCACTGTCACCGCGCTGTAGTGTCGAAATGAGCGCCAGCACGGACTGGCGGTGGTTCTTGCCAACCGGAGCCGAGGCGTTGATGCCTTTCGCCATGAACGCATCGCGCAGGACCTGGGACCGCATCGTCAGTGCTGTTCCCAGGATAAATACATCTCGATGGCCTTCTGCTTCGCAATGCAGCGCGACTGCCTCAAACAAATTGAGTACTGGGATGTCGACGCCTGAGATAATGGCCGAAAAGCGGTGATGGGGCGTATTGCTCGCCATGACGACGAAGTCCGCACCGCTGGACTGCAGGCGCTTCAGGGCAATGCGGTGGTAGTCGTCAAATCGCTGCCAGCTCAACTCGTCGCCATCGACGCCGACAAGCGAGACAGCATATCGTAGGTCCAGCGACTCAATGCACATCTCGGGCGTCGTCGGTGGCCTTGTGGAGTCGAATTGCAGTTCACGGGATTCGCTGCGCCGACAGAGCTCCGAGTAATAGTGGGCGGTAGACGGCCAGCCAGTACCGCCCAAGATCCCGATTTTTTTACGCTGCGGCATTTTAGCCATGGACGCACTTGCTATCGGCCGGCGCTTGGTCACGATCGCGCAAACCATAGTCGCGAACGACCCCGGCAATGCGCAATCGGTAGTCCTGGAAGATACCAGCGCGCCCGTTCGCCTGGGCACTGCGGTGCTCCGCGGTGGTGCGCCAGTGGGCGATGGCTTCTTCGTCCCGCCAGAAGGACAGTGACAGGATCTTCTCGGAATTGGAGAGACTCTGGAAGCGCTCGATCGAAATGAATCCGTCGATTTGGTCCAGCAAGGGCCGCAGCGAGGCGGCGATATCCAGGTAGGTTTGCTTGGTGTGCGTGTGGGGTACGACCTCAAATATGACGGCAATCATGCGATTCTCGTGGCGTTTCCAGCGTGAAACAACGGCAAGCGGCAATTTGGGGAGGGCTTCCATTTCCACGCGAGCTGATCCAAGGCAACGCTGTCGAGCCGCCTATCGAGCACGGTCAGGGCGGATGCTGCAATACTCCGCGCGATCGCTTCCCCTGGACACGCGTGCGGGCCGCGGCTGAATGTGAACGTGCACCGGTTCGGGCGATCGACCCGAAATCGCCTGGGATCTGGATTGACGCTGGGATCTCGATTGGCGGCCGCCAGCACGAGCAGGACGGCGGCGCCCGGTTGTAGGTCGGTATCGAGTACGGTCGTCGATTCAACGACAAACCGACGCGTATTTTGCACTGGAGTTTCGTAGCGGCTGGTCTCGTGTACCAGTTGCTGCCACCCGTCGACTCGCGACCGAATCTCGTCCCAGAGGCCCTGGTGGCTGGCTAACGCAACAATGGAGTTGCCGATCAACCCCGCGGTTGCCTCGTAGGTCTGGGATAGCAGGCCAACGAGATTCGCGACGATAGCGTCCTTATCGATCCAACCAACGCTCTGCGCATCCGCAAGAATGTACGATGCCAGGTTGGCAGATTTCGGCTGCAAGCAAGCCAGAGTGTCGCTTAGCCGGGAAAGAAGTCGCTGCGCGGCGGCACTGGCGTTGTCGAGTTGTTCAGGTGTGCTCAATGCTGAGAGAGACGCCACGAAATCCCGAACATCGCGCGCTATCGCGGACCGCTCATGGGTGGGAAAACCAATCAAGTCGGCAACCACCGCAACCGGGGTTTCGTACACCCAGGCCGTCAATGCTTCCGCGCCGAGGGTGGTCGGGAGCAGCTGCTCTGCGGTCGCTGTCGCTTGCGAATCTATGGCCGGCGCCGGAAGCGATGACAATGCCCGTTGCAGTACGAGTTTCGGTCGGTCGTGGAGGTCCCCGTCATTCATTCGGACGAGATGTAGAAAAATCTCACCTGCGGCGCGGCGGTCCAAAGCGGCCGGAACCGGCTCAGCCACGGGTCGGACTCGACAAGACCGATCAGCGAAGACCTGGACTACCGAACTTGCATGGGCGGCTACCCACATTCGTATCTCTTGATCAAAGTAAAGCGGCTGGCCCTCGAGTAACGAATGGTAGTACGGGTAGGGGTTGGGATGCGAAGCAGCAGCAATCGGATTCGTGGGTTCCATGGCCCGCATTCTCCGCCTAGCAACAAGCTGTCACTTCGTCTACCATCAAATGATGGATGTCGAACTGGCTGACGCTTCAATTGCCCGTGTGGCTGCCGCGATTGCGGAGCCTGCACGCGCGAGAATGCTCTGCAGCCTCATGGATGGGCGGGCGCGCACCAGCACGGAACTGGCTGTGATCGCAGAAGTCAGCCCGTCCACCACGAGCGTGCACCTGTCGCGGCTCAGGGATCAGGGCTTGGTCAAAGTACTCGCGCAAGGCAAGCATCGCTACTATAGTCTCGATGACGCGAGGGTGGCCGCGGCGCTGGAATCGTTGATGGTGCTCGCCGGAACGCGGTCCAAGCCGTTTGTTCCGAGTACCCCCACACACTTGAGATGGGCCCGCACGTGCTACGACCATATGGCAGGTGAGGTAGCTGTCGCGCTGCATGATCAAATTCTGCGCAATAAATGGCTTTCGAAGATACAGCGCAACGACGGTAGGTACGAAGTCACCCCGGCAGGCGCGCGAGCGCTTGCTGCACGCGGCATCGAGTTTGAAGTAGTGAATACGTTGCGTCGGCGTATCGCCTGCGCCTGCTTAGACTGGAGTGAGCGCCGTCCACATCTGGGTGGCGCCATTGGGGCAGCGTTATTGCAATCTGCACTTCAGCAAAAATGGGTCTTAAAGGACCTTGACAGCCGGATCTTGCGAGTAACGAAGCGTGGTGAGCGCGAGTTCTTTGAACGTTTTGGTATAGCGGTTAGGCGGGTAGATCAGCAGATCTGACGGCCTGAAGCTGACTTTCGCTACTTGCCGCTGCACCGCTCAAGTGGGCGAAGAGGGGCGAGGGTCTTTTCGGAGAATTCAGCCTTCGTGGCCTATTGCCTTCCATCGGCCCCGTGCAGAATTTTCTGACGGCGAAAATGACGGTAAAAGTGCAGCGCCCCAACGCAGAAGTCATCTGCTTTCAATTACTTAGAGGTGTCGGAGACGATTGATCGGGAGTGAGGGGGCTGCCTGCGGAGTTTGCCACGGTTCGCAGCCCAGCGATCTCCTGGAAACTACGGTGAAACTGGCAAAAGCACAATTCCAACCTACTCCAACGGCCCTCCGCCGCTATCGGCCGACTCCGGGAGATCAACACTTGCGTTGGACCGCATTCAATTCGCCGATTGCTACCAGCGACCACTTCATCTCATCGGAGGGTCGGAGTGGCCTTCACGTATTCCACCAGCTGCTCCAGCACAATGGCCCAGCCGTGAGTGAAGCCCATCTTCTCGTGTGCGGCGGCGTGCTCCTTGCTGGCGTGGATCGCGGTAGCCGTGTACTTGCAACCTCCATTGCCGTGTGGTTCGAACGTGAGCGACGCCGTAAAGAACCACGGAGCGACTGAAGGATCGTGCGGTCGGAAACCAGGCCCGAGCGCAGAGGTCCAAACGAGCTTGCGGCTTGGCACGATCTCAAGGCAACAGCCCGGCGTCGCCGGCAGCTTGTTGCCATTGGGGTCGGCCATTTGCACAAAGAATATACCTCCCGGCTTCAAGTCGATTTCGCAGTCTGTGGTCCGGTAGGGTTTAGGGCAGAACCACGGCATCAGATGCTTAGGTGTCGTCCAGGCCTTGAATACCAGCTCAGGCGATACGTCAACGATCCGTTCTAATATCAAGTCCAACTCACTGCTCATCGTCGTCCTCCTTCATAGTAAGCAGATACGCGTCCAACTGATCCAGGCGGCGTTCCCAGAGCTTCCGTCGATCCAGGACCCACTCCTCCACGGCCTGCAGCCGTTTCGGAGCAAGTTCATAGGTCCGAACCCGACCAGACTTCTTTGACTTTACCAAGCCGGATTTCTCAAGCATGTTCAGGTGCTGCGTGAATGACGGGAGCGCCATTTCGAAAGGACGCGCGAGCTCAAGTGTCGAGGCCGTTCCCGCGCTTAGGCGTTGCAGTACCGCCCGGCGGGTTGGATGTGCTAACGCCTGAAAGACCTCGTCGAGCTTCTTAGAATAGTAAGCCATCCGCCTTATTATACACAGAGCGCTTACTTAGAACACCGCCTAAGTGTCTGATGACCTCAAGTTGCCTACTTGGTCGTATCGGCGTCCCTCGATTGATCGTCCTTAGGCAGACGCGCACGCCCGGCGCGACTGAGTCAGCCCGGAGGGTTCGCCGGCCCGGATCGTGGAAGCGCCGCCGCTCAGTCAAGGATTGTGATAGGCAGGTCAGTATGGCCCCGACCTGCGGGCAGTTGCCAATGATTTTGTATATTACGGTAATATACAGGCATGAACGACCTGTCGAAAGCCATCGGCTTCGAATGGCATGAGGTCAACTCGAGGCACAGTGAGCAGCATTGCGTCTCGAGGGCTGAGGCGGAGCAGGTGTTTTTTAACTCGCCGTTGCTTGTCCTACCCGATCCCAGGCACAACGCGGCTGAGTTGCGCTTTCATGCGCTCGGCAAGACCAGTGAGGGGCGGCGACTACACGCTATTTTTACACTGAGAGACGCCGGGCAGTTTATCCGGGTGATATCGGCCAGAGACATGCACCGGAAGGAGCGCGTGAGTTATGAACAAGCGAGTTAAGCCGATCCCGAAATTCGCGAGTGAAGCCGCGGAACGAACCTTCTGGGACAAGAACGGCTCGACGGTGTACATGGACTGGAAAAAGGCGCAGGTGGCTGTGCTTCCTAATCTGAAGCCGTCTACCCAGACGATTTCATTGCGGCTACCGCAGCATCTTCTTGACTCTATAAAGTCAGCTGCCAACGCGCGAGATGTACCCTATCAATCTCTGATCAAGGTATGGTTGCAGGAGAAGCTGCAGGAATCTTGATCGGCACGGTGGGCAGCGGAAGACGGGCAAAAGCACCTGGACCCTTTCGGCATAACTCGGCATCTATCGCCCGCAAGCGGACGTTTCTGGCCGTAGAGGTTCTGGTAAATTTCGCATACGCTGCCAGGACGGCTCTTATTTTCAGTTGCTTATATGCGCCGGAGACACTCGAGTGGGAGTGACCGATCTGATCAGACGAGGAGTTGCAGCGCCATGCATTCCAAACTCATCATCCCGGTCCTGGTCGTCGCGCTGCTCGCGTGGCGGACTTTCGTGCGCATGCGCCGTACGTTCGGCCGCCAGCGTGTGCAGCCACGCCGTCTGAGGGTCCGCATCAGCCTGCTCGGAGGGATCGGCGCGCTGCTGCTGGTGGCCGGCGGTCAGGACGTATGGTTGCTCGGTGGGATCTGCGCCGGGGCGCTCTGCGGGGCGCTCCTGGCCCTGCTCGGCCTGCGCCACACGCGCTTCGAGGCCACTGCCGAGGGCCGCTTCTACACGCCGCATACCTACATCGGCCTCGCCGTCACGGCGCTGTTTTTCGGTCGGCTGATCTACGACCTGCTGCAGTTCTCGCACGACGCGGCGGCAATCAGCGCCCTGCACGGTGCGGGTCCAGGCCCGAACCCATACAACCCGGTGACGCTCGGGCTGTCGGGCGCCTTCATCGCCTACTATCTTGCGTATTACCTCGGCGTGCTGCGCTGCAGCCTGCAGGCGGCGCGCGATGCGCCGGTGGTTCCCCTCGAGCCGCAGACCTAGCGGCTCACCCTTGTCGGGGCGCCGGCTAGACGCCGAACTCCTCGCGGACCAGCTCCGGGCCCTCGCGTTTCCTGCCGTGCCGACGCCGCTCGCGGGCCAGCGTCCATGCCGCTGCGGACAGCACCAGCAGGTTCGCCACCACCACGGGCGCAGCGCCGATCCACACGCCATAGACGATCCACAGCAGCGCACCGAACATCTGCAGCGCGCGCAGCGCGGCGGGCTTGGCGAAGAAGTACGAGCCGACGAACACAGCGGTCGCCGTCCAGCCCAGCAGCGCGCTCCCCGGGTGTGCCGCAGCGCTCATGCCGCCGCCGGCGGCAGCGGCGCCTCGCGCAGCAACACCCGGTCAGTGCGCGCCTTCTCCCAATCCTCGAGCCTCAGGCCGTTCGCCTCGAGATGCCTGCGGATCGCACCGGTGCGCATGCCGAGCACCTGATCGAACAACGGCACGAGCACGCTGCAGGCGTTGTCGCTGAGTACCGTGCAGCGGGCGATGCGCGCAAGCTGGCAGTTCTCCGATACGGCAATGGTGAAGCCATCGCCGTTGTTGACGTGCAGCATGACGTGCACGTCGGAGCTGCCGTCGCCGACATAAACGATGCGATCGGGGGGGATGCTCCACTCGCGTGCAAGTTCGTCGATGACGGCCACCTTGCCGTAGCCGGCGACCACACGGCGGATGCTGCTCACCTCCCCTGAGATCGCATCGTATTCAAACTCCGTGCCGTGGATGTGCTCGGGCGGCACGATACCCTCGAGCGCCGCGACGACCACCTCGCGCGGCGCGGCCGACACCACGAAGAACGAAAAACGGTCGGCACCGACACCCGTGCGCAGCAGATTAACCAGCGCCGCCAGGGCATTCTTCAGCCGCACGCGCCGGCCGGCCTCGATCAGGTGCGCGCGGCGCACGCCGCGGAAGTCCGGATCGTGCCGAATCAGGTAGGCGAGCTCCCCGCCCTGCTGCACAAGGTTGCTGCGCGCCAGGCCCGCGACCTTGTGCTCGAAGTCCTGCACGCCAAGCAGGTCCGCAAGCACGAATCCCGAATCGTTGAAACTCAGCGTCTGATCGAAATCCGACGCCAGCATGAAGTGTCTCTCGCTCCTCGGCTGCATGTTCGGTCGACTCCCGCCTGCGCTGTACCGCCATTTGCCACGGTAGCAAATCAGAGCGTGTATTCAAGCGAACTACTGCGACAGAGCGGTTGAGTTTTCCTCATCCGGCGTCATGACGGTGTCACGTTCACGGTATATCCTGCGCTCTGCAACGACAAGCCGGATCCGTGTCCGTTCAGCGACGCCGGACCTCGGCGCCCAGTCTCTCCGGACACTCGCCCCATCCCTGCTCCATGCCGTCCAGCAAGGCCGCGACGTGCTCGCCGGTGTCGCTCGCGCGGGTGCACACGGTAAGGCGCGTCATCCCGCCGGGGTCCTCGAAGGTGCCAGTGGTGAGGCACTCGAGCAGCACGTTGCCCGCCGCATCGAGCGCGCTGTTGGTAAAGACCAACCACGCGCGCGCCTGGAGCTCGAGATATTCTCCGCCGGCCGGATGGTCGCGCCCGAGCAGCGCGGCCAACTGGTCGACGGCATGCATGGTGAGCGAGCACCTGCCGCCGACGCGCAGCTGCACCTGACAGTGTGGCGCCGTGAATCCCGCCGGACCAAACCAGCGGGCGAGACGCTACGGATCGATCCAGGCTTGAAAGACGAGCTCGCGCGGGGCGCGCACCAGAGGCGTGAGGGCGATTTAGCGGCTGAGAACACGCCGGGCGGTGACGCCGAGCGATACGATCAGCTGATCGGTCAGCCAGTTCGTGCCCTGTTCCCTCGAGCCCTCGTCGCGGAAGCCAGCGAGGAACGCTCCTTGCTCGGTGATGACGAGCCGCGTACCGCAGCCGTGCGAGTGAAATTCTACAGTCGCGAGGGATACGGAGATCTTGCGCTCATCGAGAAACATCTCGTACGCGTGCACGATGCGCCGCGCGGGCACGATCTCCAGGTACCCGGCGTGCAAATCGGTGGTACGCGCCGACGGGCGGCGGCCGTGGGATCGCGGCGGCCACTGGCAGTACAGCCGATCGCATCCGCCAGGGCGGAAGTCAAACTCGCGGGCGAGCACCTGCGTCTGCGGGCCGCTGAACCAGCGCGCCTTGCCTTCCGCGGTCGCGAAGGCCGAGTAGACCCGCGAGGGCGTGGCATCGAGCGGGCGCTCGATGCGCAAGGAGCCGTGCTCGGTGCTGTGATCTGGCAGGGGTATTCTGCACCGGGGTGTCGGACTCGGTCATGCGCCGCTCTGCGAGCTACCGCCGCCAGCCCGGGGTGTGCCCTCACCCTGGAGCGCGCGCAGATGCTCCTCGAGCCGATCGCTCCAGAGTCTGCGGTAGGCCTCGATCCACGCATCGACGCTCCTCAACCCCTGCGACTCCAGACGCGCCGGCCGGTACTGCGCATCCCGGCCACGGGAGATCAGCCCGGCGCGCTCGAGCACCTTCAGGTGCTTCGAGACGGCCGGCAGGGTCATCGCGAAGGGCTCGGCGAGTTCGCCAACCGAGGCTTCCCCGCTCATCAGTCGGGCCAGAATCGCCCGTCGTGTCGGGTCTGCCAGGGCCTGGAACGTACGACTCAGCGCATCCACATAATTAAGCTTATTAGTTATTAAACTAATTGGTAAATTAGTAGTCACGTCGCCAGCTGTCAAGCACCGGTACGCTGGGCGGTGGCCCGGTCTAGGTTCGGCGGGACGGGCGGCGGGGGCCGGCAGGCCCGGCGCGGACGGCGCCGGTGTAGGGCCGCCGGAAGCGCGTGCGGGCGCGTTCAACCTCGGCCCGGATCACGCAATGCTCGGCATGATCGTTGACCAGTCCCATTGCCTGCATGAAGGCGTAGACCGTCGTCGGTCCGACGAACCGCCAGCCAAGACGCTTCAGGTCCTTCGACAGTGCGACCGCCTCGGGCGCGGGCCCGGCCGCGGTTCGGCTCCGGGCCGTATTGGGCTCATAGCGCCAGAAGAATGCCGCGAGCGAGCCCTCCCGCCGGACCAGCTCCTGCGCCCGGCGCGCGTTGTGGATGACCGCCTCGATCTTGCCGCGGTGCCGAACGATGCCCGGATCGCGCAGTAGCCGCTCGACGTCACGCGCAGTGAAGCGGACGATCCGTGCCACCTCGAAGCGATGGAACACCTCGCGGAACCGCTCGCGCTTGGCGAGGATGGTCCGCCAGCTCAGTCCGGCCTGGAAGCCCTCGAGGCAGAGCTTCTCGAACAGCTGGCGGTCATCGCCCACCGGGAAGCCCCATTCCCGGTCGTGGTAGGCGCTGTACTGCGGCGTAGCCGCGCACCAGTGGCACCGGGCGTGCCCATCGGCGCCGAGGATCGTGGCGCCGCTCATCGGGGCGCCCCACGCAGGCCGTGGGATGGCGCGGCTCTCTCACTGCTGTGCCGAAGCCTCATAGGTTGTTTAAAATATCCTGGGTGCAGCCGGTTCGGCCACCGGCCCGGCTCGCGTCCACCGGTGGCCCATGCGGCACTAGCGTATCATCGCGCCGCGCGCGGGCGCCACGCACGGCGCCGACGCATATCGGGCCTGTATCACGGGAGTTGATTGCATTGTCCAACCGTAGCCTCGACCCCCTCGACCTGTTCGGCGTGCGCGCCGCGCTCACCGACGAGGAGCGCATGGTGCAGGATTCGGTTCGCCGCCTGGTGGACGAACGCGTCCTGCCCATCATCCGCGAATGCTTCGAGACGCACCGCTTCCCACGCGAGCTGGTGCCCGAGCTGGCTGCCCTCGGCCTGCTCGGCTCCTCGCTGAGCGGCTACGGCTGCGCCGGGCTCAACGGGATCTGCTACGGCTTGATCTGTCAGGAACTGGAACGGGGCGATTCGGGTATCCGCTCCTTCGTGTCGGTGCAGTCCTCGCTGTGCATGTATCCGATCCATACCTACGGCTCGAGCGAGCAGAAGGAGAAATTCCTACCGGGCATGGCCCGCGGGGAGCTCATCGGCTGCTTCGGGCTCACCGAGCCGCACGGCGGCTCGGATCCGGCCAACATGAAGACCCACGCCCGCCAGCACGGCTCGGACTGGATCCTCAACGGCTCGAAGATGTGGATCACCAACGGCTCAATCGCCGATGTCGCCGTGGTCTGGGCCCAGACCGAACAGGGCATCCGCGGGTTCCTCCTTGAGAAGGGCATGCCCGGCTTCACCGCTCAGAGCATCGAGCACAAGTTCTCCCTGCGCGCCTCGGTCACCTCCGCCCTGTTCTTCGATGCGGTGCGCGTACCGGCCGAGAACGTCCTGGCGGGCACGATCGGACTGAAGGGGCCTCTGTCGTGTCTGACGCAGGCCCGCTACGGCATCGCCTGGGGCGTGATCGGCGCGGCGCAGGCCTGCCTCGGTGAGCTGCTCGGCTACACCACCGAACGCGAACTGTTCGGGCGCACCCTGGCGCACAACCAGGCCGTGCAGATCCGCCTGGCCGAGATGGCCCGCAAGATCACCAACGCCCAGCTCCTCGCGCTGCAGCTCGGCCGCCTGAAGGACCAGGGCGCCCTCGACCCGGTCCATGTCTCCCTCGCCAAGTGGAACAACTGCCGCGCGGCGATCGAAGTCGCGCGCGACTGCCGCGATCTGCTCGGCGCGGCCGGCATCAGTGCCGAGTACGCTCCCATCCGCCACATGCTGAACCTGGAGAGCGTCATCACCTACGAAGGCACCGAGACCATCCACCAGCTCTCGGTGGGCCGGGCACTGACCGGTCACAGCGCGTTCTGAACGCGCGCGGCGGTCCTCAGCGCCGTGGACGGCCGCGGCGCCGAGGCGCCGCCGGCCGCTTGCCCCGGGCCGACTTGTCGTAAGGGTTCTGATCCGTGCGGTACTCGATGACCACCGGCGTGGCGAACAGATCGAACTGCTTGCGGAACACGTTGGTGAGATAGCGCGTGTAGGCGCCGGGCACCGAGGATGTCTGGTTGCCGTGAATCACCACCCGCGGCGGATTGCGCCCGCCCTGATGCGCGTAGCGCAGCTTGATCCGCCGGCCGTGCACCAGCGGTGGCTGATGCGCGGTGATCGCGTGTTCGAGTGTGCGCGTCAGCTCGCGTGTCGGCATCTCGCGCATGGCTGCGTCATAGGCACGCAGAGTAGAGTGCACCAGCTCGCCCACGCCCGTGCCATGGCGGGCGGAGATAAAGTGCAGAGGCGCGAACGGGACGAAATCGAGTTTCAGTGACAGCTGGCGGTGAATCTCCTCGCGCTGCTCGGGATCAATCCCGTCCCACTTGTTGACCGCGATGATCAACGCGCGGCCCCGCTGCAGGGCAATGCCGAGCACGCTCGCGTCTTGCTCGGCCACGGTGTCGTGGGCATCGAGCACCAGGACGACCACATGCGCCTCATCGATGGCCTGCAGCGTCTTGGCGACGCTGGCCCGCTCGACGGCGTCCTCGACACGCGCGCGCCGACGCACCCCGGCCGTGTCGATGAGCAGGAAGCGCCGCCCGTCGCGCTCGAACGGCACGAGGATGCTGTCGCGCGTCGTACCGGGCTGTTCGCTCGCAATGACCCGCTCCTCGCCGAGCAGCCGGTTGACCAGCGTCGACTTGCCGACATTCGGCCGGCCGATGACCGCAATGCGCACCGCCTGGTCGTCCTCGGCACCAGGCTCCGAGGCCTCGAGTCCTTCCAGCGTGCGCTCCATGAGCGCCTCGCAGCCCTGCGAGTGACTGGCCGAGACTCCGAGCGGCTCACCGAATCCGAGCGCGTGGAATTCCGCCGCGGCGATATCGTTGTCCAGGCCCTCCGCCTTGTTCAGCGCAACGGTCACTGGCTTGCCGCAGCGGCGCAGCTCGCGCGCCACGAAATGGTCCTGCGGTGTCAAGCCGGCACGTGCGTCGACCACGAACACCAGGCGATCGGCCTCGGCCACCGCCCGTTCGGTCTGGGCGCGCATCTGCGCCTCGATCCCGCTCGGGTTCTCGATCAGGCCGCCGGTGTCGACCACGACACAGGGCACGGGCCCGATCCGCCCGAAGCCGTACTGGCGGTCCCGGGTGAGGCCCGGCACGTCCGCGACAATGGCATCGCGCGTGCCGGTCAGCACGTTGAACAGGGTGGACTTGCCGACGTTGGGTCGACCAACCAGAGCGACGATGGGCAGCATGGGCGCTGGTTGCGTTCTCGGGCGGTCAGTTGCGCGGCGAGACGCGATAGGCCGTGATGCCGCCCACGTCGTTGATCACGATGACCTCGTTGCCGATCGCGACCGGCGGATTCGACACCCGCACCCCGCCGCTCTCGGCCCGCGCCTCGAACGCCCCGGTCTGCTTGTTCAACCAGTGAACGTAGCCCTGGAAGTCCGCAACAACGATGCCGTCGGGACTGACCGCCGGAGCGGTGAGCGCGCGATAGCGCAGTGCGGGCTGATGCCACAGCACCGCGCCGTTCTTGCGGTTGAGCGCCTCCACGGTACCGTCCTCGGTACTGAGGTAGACGGCATGCTCGCCGAGGGCCAGGCCGCGGAAGCTCGAGGCCTTGTGCGTCCACCAGGGCTGGCCGCTCTTCAGCGCCAGCATGTCAACGGTGCCGTGGTAGCCCACCGTGTAGACATCCTTGCCGGCGACGATCGCCGCGCCGTGGACGTCCGACAGGCGCTCAATCGCCGTGCGACCACTGGGGTCGGAAATCGTCGCGAGCCAGACCTGCGAGCCGTCGGCCGCATTCACTGCCAGCACCTTGCCGTTGGCGAAACCGCTGATCACCATGTGATCGGCGATCACCGGGATCGCCGCGCCGCGCAGCGACAGCGCCGGCATGTGCTGCTGGGTCTCCCACAGCTCGTGACCGTCCTGCGGGGACAGCGCGTGCAGCACCCCGTCGATCGTGCGCACCGCGACCAGCTGCCCCGAGACGGCCGGCGCGGAAATCACCTCGCCGGGGAGGCGAACTTTCCACAGCAGCTTGCCGTCGCCGGCATTGAGCGCGAGCACCTGGCCATCGCTGCCACCGACTACCAGCAACCCGCCGTGCACCGACGGTCCACCGCCGAGCCGCACGTGCGTATCGGTGCGCCACAGCTGCCGTCCTGTGTGGACATCGAACGCGGCGACGACGCCGTCATGCCCGGAGGCAAACAGGTGCTCACCTTCGACGGCGAGTCGCAGGCCGAGCAGCAGCGTGCGCGTCTTGCTGTCGCCGAAGCCCCAGAAGTTGAACAGATGGAAGCCGCCGACCGAGGCGGTCCAGATCTTGCGGACCCGCAGCGTCGCCTTGATGGGCGCGAGCTTGGCCGGCTGGTCCACCCCCTTGTGCGAGCACGCTGCCAGCAGCACGGCGGCCGCGAGCGCGGCGGCCCAGAAACGCATCGATCGTGGTGTGTGTGTATGCAAGAGTCTCATCCTGCTCGGTATCGGTTCGGCCTGTCCTACTTGCCGCTCGGCGCAGCGGCACCCGCCGCCGGGGCAGCCGGCGCAGCGCCCGCCTGGGCCGCTTTGGCGGGCAGATTGGCCTCGAGTTCGGAGATCTCGAGTGCCAGCAGCTGCGAGCCCGTCCCGCCGCCGGTGTTGCTGGCGTGGGCCAAGCGGTACGCCTCGAGCGCCTCACGCTTGTGTCCTAGGGCCGCATACGCGTCGCCGCGCACGACGTCGAAGCGCGGTGCAAACGCTCCCGGGTTCACGCCCGCCAGAGTGGTCAGCGCCAGCTGCGGCTGGTGCAGAGCGACCTGCACCCGCGCCAGGCGCAGTCGGGCGATCATTCCCAGCAGCGGGTCGTGCGGGTGCTGCATGACGGCGGTGAGCTCCGCGGCGCCGCGACTCAGATGGCCGCTTTCCACGAAAGCCGCAGCCGAGGCGAGGCGCGCCTGGTCGGCGTACGGGGTCGACCCGTAGTGCCGCTCGAGCGACCCGGCCGCGGCAAATGCCTGGGCCTGCGCGCCCTGGGCGAACTCGCCCTGCATCTGGGCGTAGAGCGCACTGGCGGCGAGGTCCCGCCCGTTGAGGCGTGCCTGCCAGAAGCGGTAGCCGCCCAGGCCGAGCGCGGCGATCGCCACGCCGGCGAGCATGGCCGGCCCGTTCGTGCGCAGCCACCCGAGCAGCGCCTCCCACTTTTCCCGTTCGTCAAGATAGCTGTCCACGAGCCCTCCTCGAATTCAGGTTTCCACGGCGGTGACCAGAGCCGACTGGATCGCCGCGGCCAGATCGGGCAGCGGACTCTCGCTCTGACCGGCGTCCCGGCGCAAAGGTTTCAGGGCCGCCATGCCGCGCGCCAGTTCATCATCGCCCAGAATCACCGCCAGCACCGCCCCGCTGCGGTCGGCACGGCGGAACTGCGTCTTGAAATTGCCGCCGCCGAGATTCAGCTCGAATCGCCGTCCGGGCAGTGCATCGCGCAGCTGCTCCACCAACTGCAGGCCATAAGCCGCGGCACGCTCGCCATTGACGACCACGAAAACATCCGCGGCGGCCGGCGCGGGCACCGCGCCGGCCTGCGCCATCAGTGCCACGAGCCGCTCGATCCCCATCGCGAAACCGATGCCGGGCGTCGCCTCCCCGCCGAGCTGAGCGATCAGCCCGTCGTAGCGCCCGCCGGAGCATACGGCATCCTGGGCGCCGAGGGCGTCCGTAATCCACTCGAAGACCGTGCGGCTGTAGTAATCAAGGCCGCGCACGAGCCGGGGATTGACGCTGAACGGGATGCCCAGCGCCTCCAGCGCCGCGCACAGGGCGCTGAAGTGCTCGCGCGACTCGCCGTCGAGGTGATCGGTCAGCACGGGGGCAGCCTCGATCAGGGCGTGCATCTCGGGGTTCTTGCTGTCGAGCACGCGCAGCGGATTGCCCTCCAGGCGCCGACGACTGTCGGCATCCAGCTGATCGTGATGGGCGCGCAGGTACTCCACCAGCTTCTCGCGGTAGATCCGCCGTGCCTCGGGGGTACCGAGCGAGTTGATCTGCAGGCGCACCCGGTCGATGCCGAGCCGTCGCCATAGGCGGGCCGTCAACGCAATCAGCTCCGCGTCGACGTCCGGCCCGGAAAATCCCAGCGCCTCGACATCGATCTGGTGAAACTGCCGGTAGCGGCCCTTCTGTGGTCGCTCGTGGCGGAACATCGGGCCGTCGCACCACAGCTTGTGCCGCTGCCCACGCAGCAGGCCGTTGGAGATGAGCGCGCGCATCACGCCGGCGGTTCCCTCCGGACGCAGCGTAAGACTGTCCCCGCCCTGATCGACGAAGGTGTACATCTCCTTCTCGACCACGTCGGTGTACTCGCCGATCGCCCGCCGGAACAGTTCGGTGCGCTCGACCATCGGCACCCGGATCTCCTGATAACCGTACTCGGCCAGCAACTCCCGCGCGGCGCTCTCCAGCCGCTGCCACGCCGTGATTTCCGCCGGCAGGACATCGTTCATGCCGCGCACCGGCTGGATCTGTTCGCTCAACTCATCCTCCCGTGCGCCGCGGCTCGGGCGAGACCTGCCCGGCGGCGCTGACATCGATCGAGACAGCATGGTCCCGTCCCACGTACGCCGCGATCGGCGCGGCCCGCCCGTTGGCCGTCAGCGTCACGCCGTCGGCAAAGCCGAGCACCACGTGCAGCGGCGCAGGGCCCACCAGGGTGCGCAGCGCTCCAGCGCCGACCATGCCGCGATAGAGGGACCGACCCGTCGCATCACTCACCGATACCCAGCTCGCCGCCGGAAAGCTCAGTGTGATCCGCACCGCGCCCGGCTCCGTCGTCGGCGCCTCGGCCGCCGATACGCCCCTCATGGGGGCCGCGCTCGGCCCGCTCACCACGGCCACGCCGGGCGTCGCGGCCGGCGCGACGGCAAGCGGCGCCGGGGGGCTCGAGGCGGGCTGCTGTGCCGACACCGGCACGTTGCGCACCAGTGCGGCGAGGCGCGAGTGCCGGTAGGACCAGCCCCACCAGGCAAGCGCCACCATGGCAAGTCCGCCGAGCACAAGCCCTGCGGCCAGGGCCGGACGGTGGGGCGCCGGCGGCGCGTGCGGAATGCGTGTCAGGTCAGGCTGCGGCAGCGCCGCCGCGAAGCCGAGCAGATCCTGCAGCGCCTCGGGCGACTCCCCGAGCAGCTCCGCGTAGCGTCCGAGGTAGCTCTTGACGTAGATCGGCGCACCCAGAACATCGAACCGTTCGGCCTCGAGCGCCTCGAGTGTCTGGGTGGTCAGGTGCAGCCGCTGCGCGGCCTGCGCAAGCGTCATGCCGGTCCGCTCGCGCGCGTCGCGCAGTCGCGCGCCAACACCGCAGCCGCCCCCGCGGCGCGGCTCGCCGCCTGATTCGTCCACCATCGTGCTCAGCCCGGGTTGCGCTTCAGATCGGCCAGGGCGTGCGCCTGCGCCGAATCGGGGAAATCAAGTTGCAGCCGGCGTGCGTAGAGCTGCGCCGAGAGCGCATCGCCCTGTGCATATGCGACCTTCACCGCGAGCAGCAGCATGTCCGGGCTCTCGTTGTTCGCGGCCATGAACTTGCGGATCAGCTCGCGCGCCTGCTTCAGGTGCCCTTGCTTGAACTGGAGGTCGGCGAGCTGCCAGGCGGCCTGCTCGAAGCCCGGGCTCACCGCGAGCGAGGCTGCGAACATCTGCACCGCCCGCGCATCCTGATGCGCCACGCGCAGGCACACCCCGGCGTTGTCATAGGCAGCCGCCGGTGTCAGATACAGCGGATTGCGGGCCGCCTTGAGGAAGTACGCGACGCCCTCGGCGGTGCGGCCGGCGTTGCACAGGTAGACCGCATAGTCGTTCTGGTAGTCCGGGTTGTTGGGCGCGAGCTGCAACGCCTTGCGGTATTCGCGGTCGGCCTTGGCCGATTCGCCGAGCCGCTCGAACAGCAGTGCGCGGGCGCTGTGCACGTTCGGATCTTCGGAGTTCTCGCGTAACGCCAGATCGAGCTTCTGCTTCGCGACCGCCAGCTGCCCGCGCTGCAAGTAGGCAATGCCGAGCTCGGTGTTGTACACCGCCGCCTCGCGCTGATCGCGCACCTGCTGCCGGCTGGCGCAGCCGGCGAGCAGCGCCAGAGCACCACACAGTGCGCTTGCCCAGATTACGGTGCGTGTGCGGCTCATCCCTGCACCGCGAGGCCGAACGCTCGGCTGCCGAGCCGCACCGTCGTGCGGTCGATGACCCGGCCGGCAAGCTGGCCGCAGGCCGCGTCAATGTCGTCCCCGCGCGTACGCCGCACGGTGGCGAGCACGCCGCGTCGCAGCAGCTCGTCGCGAAACGCATGCACCGTCTCGGGCGGGGAGCGCCGGAACCGCGTGCCCGGGAAGGGATTGAACGGAATGAGGTTGACCTTTGCCGGGTGCCCGACGAGCAGCGCCGCCAGCGCCCGCGCCTGCGCCCGGGAGTCGTTCACGCCCTCGAGCAGGACGTACTCGAACGTGACGCTGCGGCCGTTGCGCTCATCGATGTAGTGCCAGCACGCGCTCAACAGTTCGTCGATCGGGTGCTTACGGTTGATCGGCACGAGTTCGTTGCGCAGCGCATCGTCGGGCGCGTGCAGCGAAACGGCCAACGCCACGTTGCTGTGCTCGGCGAGCTTGTAGATCTGCGGCACCAGACCTGAGGTCGAAAGCGTCACGCGCCGCCGCGACAGATCGAACCCGAAGTCATCGAGCAGGATGTCGAGGGCCGGCACCACGTTGCGGAAGTTCGCGAGCGGCTCGCCCATGCCCATGAGTACCACGTTGGTGACGGCGCGGTCGCGCGCCAGGTCGGCCACCGTCCCGGCGAGCTCGCGGTTGGCGAGCCAGACCTGGCCGACGATCTCGGCGGTGGTCAGATTGCGGTTGAAGCCCTGCTGCGCCGTCGAGCAGAAGGCGCAATCGAGCGCGCAGCCGACCTGCGAGGAAATGCACAGCGTCGCCCGGTCGGGCTCCGGGATGTACACCATCTCGAAGGCCTGGCTGCCGTCGGCGCGCAGCAGCCACTTGCGCGAGCCGTCCTGCGAACACTGCTCGCGGATGATCTCCGGCGCACGGATGCAGGCGCGCCCGGCCAGTTCGGCGCGGAATGATTTGGCCAGGTCGCTCATGCGCTCGAACGACGGTTCGGCGCGCTGATAGATCCACTGCATCAGCTGCCGGGCCCGAAAGGGCTTGCTGCCGAGTTCCGCTACGAACCGCTCGAGCTCGGGCCGGGGCAGCCCCAGCAGATTCGTGGTCGTGGCGGCGTCGCTCATGGGCGGTCGGGCGGGGTCAGCCGCGCGGGTGCAGCTCCGTAGTGCTGAAGAAATAGGCGATCTCGCGCGCGGCGGTGTCTGCCGCATCCGAACCGTGCACCACGTTGCGCTCGATGCTCTCGGCCAGATCGGCGCGGATCGTTCCGGGGGCGGCCTTCTTCGGGTCGGTTGCGCCCATGATCTCCCGATTACGCGCGATCGCGTTCTCGCCCTCGAGCACCTGCACGATGAGCGGGCCGGAAATCATGTAGCGCACCAGATCCTTGAAGAACGGGCGCTCGCGATGCACGGCGTAAAATCCCTCCGCCTCGAGCTGGGACAGCCGCAGCATGCGGGCCGCGATGACGGTGAGGCCGGCGGATTCGAAGCGACGGTACACCTCGCCGATGAGATTTCGGGCGACGCCGTCGGGCTTGACGATGGACAGGGTGCGCTCGAGCGCCATTCGGATTGACCTTTCGGGAACTGAATGCTGGGATGGAATACGTTGGGTCCGCTCGCCCCTGCCGGGACCGGCGCACCCGGTGTCAAGCGCGACAGTCTACCTGCGGACACCCGCGCGAGGCAATTTGACGCGCCCCGCCGAAGTCATGGATTCAAAAAGCCTTTTTGGACCGGCCCGGCGCCGGTCACACCGAGAAGCTCTCCCCGCAGCCGCATTCGCCCTTGACGTTGGGATTGCGGAAGCGGAAGGCCTCGTTCAGGCCCTGCTTGACGAAATCCACCGTCGTGCCGTCGACGAACGCCAAGCTGTCGGGGTCGACGTAGACCTTCACGCCGCGATCCTCGAACACCACATCGTCCGGGCGGTGCTCATCGGCATAGTTGACCACGTAGGCGAAACCGGAGCAGCCGGTCTTGCGCACCCCGAGGCGCAGACCCACCCCATGCCCACGGGCGGCCAGGAATGTGCGGATGCGGTCAGCGGCGGATTCGGTGAGGGAAATGGCCATAGGCGGGTCGCGCGCGACGGATGATGCCTATTCTATACCTCAGACCAGCGCCGCTGGCACGCTCCGAGCGCGTCCTCGAGCACCAGCAGGCGGCCGAGCTTCTCGACCGGCACGTCCAGCGCATCGGCCCATTCGGCCGGCGCGCCGGGGATGAGATCGGCGCCGCTGCGCCCCGGCAGCCGCTCGGCGAGCCAGGCCGCAACGGCCAGCGTGTGCGGGCAGCCGTACACCCGGTAGGACGCACCCTGTACGCGCGCCTCGTTGACCTGCAGCCGGAAGCGGATCCAGACCTCCTGGCCCGGACCACCGGCCTCGCCCACCACCTCCCGCGCGGCATCGCTTGCCCTGCCCGACGGCTCGGCCGCCGGCGACAAGCCCCGCAAGCGCGCCACCTCGCGCCGCACCGCGGCGCCCGCTGTGTCGATGTCGGTCGGCGTGCTGAAGCGCCCGAAGCTGAAGCGCAGGGAACTCTGGGCCAGCTGTGAATCGCGGCCGAGGGCACGCAGGACGTACGACGGCTCGCCCGCGGCCGAATTGCACGCCGAGCCGGTCGACAATGCCAGCTCCACCAGGCCTGTGACGAGGCTCTCGCCCTCGACGCCCTCGAAGGAGACGTTGAGAATGCCGGGAATGCGCGGCGCGTCCTCGCCGTTGAGGTGCACCCCCTCGATGCCGCGCAGCTGCTCCCACAAGCGCTCGCGCAGAGCGCTCAGGTGCTTGGCTTCGGCCGCGAGCGCCGCGCGCGCCAGCGCGCAAGCCGCACCGAACCCGACGATCTGATGCGTCGGCAGCGTGCCCGGACGCAACCCGCGCTCCTGTCCACCACCAAAAAGCAGCGGCTGCACCCGCGCGCGCGCCTGGGCATGCACGTAGAGCGCCCCGATACCCTTCGGGCCGTAGAGCTTATGGGCAGTGAAGGACATCAGATCGATCGGCAGCGAGCGCACGTCCATCTGGAGCTTGCCGACCGCCTGCGCCGCATCGGTGTGGAAGAGGATGCCGCGCTCGCGGCACAGCGACCCGATCGCCGCCACATCCTGGATGACGCCAATCTCGTTGCTGACCCAGAGGACGGACACCAGAACCGTGTCGGGCCGCAGCGCCGCGGCAACGGCGCCCGGGTCGATCCGACCGCTGCGGTCCGGCGCCAGCAGCGACACCGTCCCGCCGTCCCTCTCCAGGCGCCGGCACGGATCAAGCACAGCTTTGTGCTCGATGCGTGAGCTCACCACGTGCCGCCCGCGATGCGCCTCGGCTCGCGCGACGCCGAGCACCGCCAGGTTGTCCGATTCGGTCGCCCCGGAGGTGAACACGATATCCGCCCGGTCCGCGCCGATCAGCCCCGCCACCTCAGCGCGCGCCACCTCGATGCTTTCGGCCGCCCGGCGTCCGAAAGCATGCCGCGAGGCGGGATTGCCGCGACCGCCTGCGTGCGCAAGGCTGCGGGTCATCACCTCGATCACCGTCGGATCGAGGGGCGTGGTGGCCGCATAGTCGAGATAGATGGGGTCGTCTGCGCTCATCGGGACCCGCCGGGCCGGCTGAGGTGGCGCCTCGGTGGCGATGGGCGCATTGTGCTGCAGTGCCTGATCCCTCTCTAGGCCGATTCACCCCGTATTTATATAACTTTAATGCATGCAAGTACTATTTTACATGCATTGGATTTATGTGCGTGTGCGCCACAGGATGTGCGTCCTAGGCTGCCCTACCCCCTGATGCAGGAACTGACCATGAGACTTCGTACCGCTGCGCTCTCGATGCTCGCGCTCGCCCTGACCGCCACGGCTGCCATGGCCGCTCAGCCGGCCGGCTTCTGGCACTACCCGGCCATCGCCGGTTACGGTCCCGAACACGTCTGGCCCGGCGTCGTAGCCCGTCCGAGTGCGCACGCGAGCTACAAAGCGCTATTCGATCTGACCCAGGGGAAGGCCGCATCCACCACGGTCAATCCCGGCCTCGATCACATCGCGCGCACCATCAATATCTTCGCCGCTGCCGGGGTGCCGCTGAAGCACCTGAAGTTCGCGGTAATCATTCACGGACCGGCGACGCAGATCGTGCTCGACGCGGCAGCCTACCAGGCCAAGTTCGGCCATCCCAACCCCAACCTCGCAGTGATCGCCGCGCTGCGCAAGGCCGGTGTTGATCTGATGGTGTGCGGCAACGCGCTCGGCGACATGCAACTCACCCCGGCCGAGGTGAACCCCGAAATCCACGTCGCCTTGTCGGCGCTCTCGACCGTGATCCTGTTCCAGAACCGCGGCTACGCCCTGGTCCGCATGTGACGCTTGCGCTTCGAGAGGCCTGCCCATGCACATGCTGCGCACGAGAAGTCTGACCGGCATCGCGCTGACGGCGCTCCTGGCATGCTCGGCACATGCGAGCAACCCGGCCGCAACGGCCGCAGCGCGGCCTGTAGACCTGTATCCCCCCTGGTCGCGCGGCGCTAATGACCCGGCGCTGCACCAGGGACTGCAGTTCACCGTACCGCAAGTCGACGACATGGCGGACTTCCACGGCAGTCTTGATCATCCGCGGCTGGTCATCTTCGTCGGCGGCAACTATTACTTTGCGATGGCACCGCTGGTGCACGCCTTCGAGGTGGGCCATCCGCGCCTGCGCGGCCGGATCTTCTACGTCACGCTGCCGCCCGGCCTGCTGATCCGGGCCATGACGCTCGGCAACACCTTCACCTCGGGCAACCTGACGTTCACGGTCGCCCCCGACGTGTACGCGGCGGGGCTGAAGAAGGTACGCGCCCAGATCGCCGCCGGACGACTGCAGGGGCCGGCCGTGCCCTACACCACCAACACCCTGACCATCATGGTACCGGCCGGCAATCCGGCGCACATCCGGGGACTGGCCGACCTCGGCCGGCCCGGCGTGCGGCTGGTGATGCCGAATCCGGCCTGGGAAGGCGTCGCTCGCCAGATCAAGATGGCCCTCAGGCGGGCCGGCGGGACTGCCCTGGCGCGCACGGTCTACGTCGAGAAGGTCGCCAACGGACAGACCCTGCTGACGCATATCCATCACCGCCAAACGCCGCTCGCGCTGATGCAGGGCCGGGCCGACGCGGGGGTGACCTGGAAGTCCGAGGCGATCTTCCAGGAGCAGATCGGTCACCCGCTCGGACACATCGACATCCCCGCCTCCGAAAACGCCACAGCGATCTACGGCGCTGCACTGGTGCGCGGCGCGGCGCACCCGCGGGCAGCCCACGCCTGGATCGAGTTCCTGCGCTCCCCTACGGCGCAACGCATCTTCGCCCGGTACGGCTTCAAGCCCGTGCCCGAGAACACCGCAGCACCGTCCGGACGCCGGCCGCGGAGCATCCCGTGACCGCATCCACGACCGCAGGCGAGCAGAGCGTGGAGGCGTCCCGTAGCGCACGCCAGCTCGGGTTCGCACTGCTGGCGGTGCGCTTCGTGCAGGGCTGGATCTATTGGGGCGGCGGCAGCCGCCGCTTCATCTACGCGCCCGCCAAGCTCGATCCGCACGCGCACAGCTGGATGGCCAACAAGTTCCAGTCGGCCATGCCGGGGGCGATTCTCGGCATGAGCCACGTCGTCGATTACATGCTGCGCCACTTTGCGCTGCTGTACGCCGGGGTGATCCTGTTCAGCGCCGTGGAGCTGATCTTCGGCCTGTTCCTGCTCGCCGGGTTCATGACCCGGCTCTCGGCCCTGGTCTCGATTGGCCTGAGCGTCGTGCTGATGCTGCTGTTTGGGTGGCAGGGCGCCACCTGCATCGACGAGTGGACGATGGCCTCGGCCAATTTCGCCATGGGTGTCGCGCTGTGGCTGGCCGGTGCCGGGGCCGTGTCGATCGACGCCTGGCTGCTGAGGCGGCGCCCGCGGCTCGCCACGTCGGGCTGGTTCCAGTGGCTGGGCAGCGCCCCATGGCCCGCCGCACGGCTGCGGCGTTGGAGCCTGGTGAGCGCCGCGGCGACCGTGCTGTTTGTGGTACTGACTTACAACTACTACCGCGGCTCGGTGTTAACGCCCTTTCATGGCGGGCCGGTGAGCCCCACGACGCACCACATCAGCCTCTCCTCCGGTCGGCTCGGCCCGGACGGCGGCGTGCGCTTCACGGCCTACCTGGATGCCGGCACGCCTGCGGCCCCAGCAAACGTGGTACGCGCGGACCTGCTGGGTCCCGGAGGCGCTTCGATCGAACACTGGGACGGCGCAGCACTTGCGGCGCTGCCGGCCAGCGCCTTCGACAACGTGTATGCCTACAACCGTTTCAACCCCGGATATGCCGGCATCGCCGCCAAGATGGGTGCGCGTGCGAGCATCACGCTGCCGCCGGCGCAGGCGGGTCTGCAACTCGTGCCCGGCCGCTACACGCTGATGCTGCACACGGTCAACGGGCACGCCTTCACGCTGGCGCTGACTCTCGCACCCTGAGCGGCAGCGCAGGGACTCAGGACTCCCCGGCACGCCGCCGGCGCCGCTGCACCGCGGTGAGGAAGCCGCGCAGGATATTGACCTCGTTGTGATCGAGCTCCGCGCGCTGCAGGAAGCGGCGGATGCGAGCCATCAGGTGCGTGCCGCTCTGGGTGCGGTCGCGGAAGTCCACCTCCTCCAGCACCTGCGCGAAGTGCGCGTAGAGGCGCTCGAGCTCTGCTGGATCGGCGAGCGGACCCGCCGCCGGAGCGGGCTCGACGACCACGCCGCCCGCGCGGAACAGCTCATAGGCGACGATCTGCACGGCCATGGCCAAGTTGAGCGACGGATAGGCGGGGCTTGCCGGAATGCGCACCAGCAGGTGCGCGGTCTCGAGTTGCTCGTTGGTCAGGCCCGCCCGCTCGGAGCCGAACAGCATTGCCACCGGACCGCGGGCAGCCTCGCGCACCAGGCGCCCAGCCGCCTCGCGCACGTCGGCGACCCGGAAATACTGATCGCGCTCACGCGAGGTGGTCGCCGCGACGAATCCGCAATCAGCGAGCGCCTCCGGCAGCGTCCCGAACACCTGAGCGCGCGCGAGCACGTCATCCGCCCCCGAGGCGCGGGCGGTGGCTTCCGCGTCCGGGAACTGGCGCGGCCCGACCAACACCAGCTGCTCGAGCCCCATGTTCTTCATGGCCCGCGCCACCGCCCCGATGTTGCCGGGGTGCGAGGGCTCGACCAGCACGACGCGGATGGCGGATCGATCCATGAATTCAGCCTGCCCCTGTGCGCACGGTGCGCCCGGCGCGTCCCGCAAGCGGGATGCGCGAGCGCTTAGGCCACCGGCTCGCTGACCCGTGTGCGCAGCTTGCTGTGCCGATAGCCGTAGAACGCATACACGATCACGCCGATCACGGTCCACACGACCAGCCGCACCCAGGTGCTCCCGGGCAGATTGAAGATCATGAAGCCGCAGACCAGGGCGCCGAGCGTGCAGGTCACCCAGGGCAGCGGCACCTTGAAGGGCCGCTCGAGGTCCGGCCGCGTGTAGCGCAGCACCAGCACCCCGATGCACACCGTGACGAACGCCATCAGGGTGCCGATCGAGACCAGCTCGCCGAGCAGATCCACCGGAAACAGCCCGCCGATCGTCGCCGCGGCGATGCCCGTGACGACCGTGCCGACCGACGGAGTGCGGAACTTCGCATGGATCCGTCCGAACACTGGGGGCAGCAGTCCGTCCTGGGCCATCGAGTAGAAGATGCGCGCCTGGGCGATGGTCATCACCAGCATCACCGAGGTCATGCCGAGAATCGCGCCCAGGTCCACCGGGTAGCGGAACCAGCGCAGCTGCGGGTAGGCATCCAGCGCCAGAGCGAGAGGCGCTGCGACGTCGAGCTTCGTGTAGCTCACCATGCCGGTGAGTACGGCCGAGACCGCCACATACAGCAGCGTGCAGACCACCAGACTCGAGAGGATGCCGATGGGCATGTCGCGCTGGGGGTTCTTCGCCTCCTGGGCCGTCGTCGAGATCGCATCAAAGCCGATATAGGCGAAGAAGATCACCCCTGAGGCGGTGAACACCCCGCCCCAGCCGTACTGCCCGGGGCGCCCGGTGGCCGGTGGGATGAACGGATGCCAGTTGGCGTGCTGGATGAAGCCCAGACCGAGCACGATGAACAGCACCACCACGGCGACCTTCAGGGTCACGATGACGGTGTTGAATTGCGCCGACTGCTTGATGCCGATATAACAGACCGTGGCGAGCGCGAGCACGATCAGCACTGCCGGCACGTTGAGAATGGCGCCGGAGGCGGCGACCGAGAAGCTGTCGGGTGCGGCCTGCATGAACGGTGCGTGCGACAGTGCACCGGGTATGTGCACACCGAGGTCGGCGAGTAGCCGGACGACATAACCGGACCATCCGACCGAGACCGTTGCCACGGCGAACAGGTACTCGAGCACCAGATTCCAGCCGATGAACCAGGCGAGCCCCTCGCCGAGCGTGGCATAAGTGTAGGAGTACGCGCTGCCGGACACCGGAAGCATCGCCGCGAATTCCGCGTAGCACAGTCCCGCGAACGCACAGCCGATACCGGCCACGATGAAGGAAAGCACGAGGGCCGGGCCGGCATACTGCGCGGCAGCGACGCCTGTCAGGACGAAAATGCCGGTACCGATGATCCCCCCGATACCGAGCATGGTGAGCGCCGTGGCCGAGAGCGTGCGTTTCAGCTGGTAACCCGCTGCATCCGCTGCGTCTGCTGCCTCGATTTCGGCGACCGTTTTTGTTGCAAAGAGCTGCTTTATCATGCCGGGACTCTACACAAGCTCTTTTTCGATTGCGAGCCCGCCCACCGACCCGGCCGTGCAGCTCAGCGCGAGAGCAGGTCCTGCGGCAGGTACGGAGCGAACAGCTTGATCAGCGCCGCATACACGCGCGGTGTTCCGGCCAGCACGTTGCCGCCCTGGCGGTACTCCTCACCGCTCAGCGTGCCAATATGCCCGCCGGCCTCCTGGATCAGGAGCGTCCCGGCTGCGGTGTCCCAGGGCGACAGCCCCATCTCCCAGAATCCGTCGAGACGCCCCGCCGCAACGTAAGCCAGATCGAGCGCCGCGGCGCCCGGCCGGCGGACCCCGGTGGTGCTCTGGGTGGCCGCCTTCAGCATGGCGAAGTACTCATCGACATAACGGTCATTGGCCCGAAACGGGAAGCCCGTGCCGATCAGCGCCCCCTCGAGCGTGCGCTGCTTGCTGACCCGCATACGGCGGTTCTCCAGGTGTGCGCCACCACCACGCGAAGCCGTGAACAGTTCCTGGCGCATTGGGTCATAGACCACGGCGTGCTCCAGGCGGCCCTTGTGCTCGCAGGCGATCGACACGGCAAACACCGGAAAGCCGTGCAGGAAGTTGGTGGTCCCATCGAGCGGATCGATGATCCAGCGGAACTCGTGCTCGCCCTGCGCGCCGCCCTCCTCAGCCAGAATGGCGTGATCGGGGTAGTGCCGGCGAATGATCTCGACGATCTGCGCCTCGGCCGCCCGATCAACCTCGGAGACGAAGTCGTTGCGGCCCTTCGTCGTGACCTTCAGCGACTCGAGGTTGTTCATGCTGCGCACGATCACTTCGCCGGCCCGGCGCGCGGCGCGGACCGCGATGTTCAGCAGCGCGTGAGCGGCCATCGAGCCCTCAGGGCAGCTGATCGGCGGCCGCCTTGCGGGCGGTCGGGAAGATATGCTCGGCCGTCAGGCCACACTGCAGCGCGATGGCGCTGGAGATGTAGATCGAGGAGTACGTGCCGGCCAGGATGCCGATCAGCAGCGCCGCCGAGAAGCCGCGCAGCACCGGACCGCCGAGCAGCAGCAGCGCGACCACCACGATGGAGGTGACCACCTTGGTCATGATGGTTCGCGACAGCGTCTGGTTGATCGCCTGATCGAGCACCACGTTTGCCGCGAGCCGCCGGTTGCCCTCGAAACGCTCGCGGATTCGGTCGAACACCACCACGGTGTCGTTCAGCGAGTAGCCGATCACCGCCAGCACAGCCGCCACCACGTTAAGATCGAAGGAAATCTGCGTGAGGGCGAAGAACCCGAGCACGAGGATCGGGTCGTGCAGCACGGCGAGAATGGCGCCGAGAGACAGCCGCCAGGTGTGAAAGCGCCAGGCGATGTAGAGGAAGATAAATAACAGCGTGAACCCGAGCGCCCACATCGCGCTGGTCTTCAGCTGCGAGCCGACCTGCGGACCGACCACTGAAAGCGACTCGACCGTCGCCCCGGCGCTGACCTGCCGCAGCGCGTTCTCGATGCGCGTGCGCAGCTGCGTGGAGGTCTGATGCAGCTCCGGCGGCAAACGCACGGCAATGGCCCGCGAGGAGCCGACGTATTCAACCACTGCGTCCTTGAAACCGGCCGCGGCGACGCGTTCACGCACGGCCGCCAGATCAGCCGAAGCCGGGAACGCTGCCTGCACCGTGACGCCACCGGTGAAATCGATGGCGAGATTCAGGCCGCGCGAGACGAGCAGCGCGAACGAGGCGATCATCAGCACGATGGACAGTCCAAACCACACCTTGCGTGTGGCCATGAACTGGAAGTTGGTTTGATGGCTGAAAAATTCCACGTGCAGTCCCCTAGATGTGCAGCCGGGCCATCTTGCGCCGCCCGCCGTACATGAGCGTCACCACTGCGCGGCTGCCCATCAGCGAGGTGAACATCGAGGTTACGATGCCGAGGGTCAGCACCACCGCGAAGCCGCGGATCGCGCCGGTTCCGAAGATCCACAGCACCAGTCCGGCGATCGCGGTCGTGACATTGGAATCGGCGATGGCCGAGAACGCCTTCTCGAAGCCGGCGCGGATCGCCGCCTGCGGTGAGACGCCCTTGCGCAGCTCCTCGCGGATACGCTCGTAGATCAGCACGTTAGCGTCGACGGCAATACCCACCGTGAGGATGATGCCAGCGATACCTGGCAGCGACAGCGAGGCGTGCATCATCGACAGCAGCGCCGTCAGCAGTACCACGTTCGCGACCAGCACCGCGTCGGCGACCAGGCCGAAGATCTTGTAGTAAACAGCCATGAACAACAGCACGCCGGCCATGCCGATCACCAGCGCCATGATGCCCATGCGGATATTCGCCGCGCCGAGGCTCGGGCCGATGACATTCTCGGACACCAGACTGATGGGCGTGACGAACGAGCCGGAGCGCAGCAGCAGGGCGAGGTCCTGGGCCTCCCCGAGCGTCAGACCGGTGATCTGGAAGCGGTCGGAGAACACCCCGTCGATGGTCGCATCGTTGATGACCTTCTCCGTGGTCACCTGCTGCGTCACCTGCTTGCCGTTCTCCTCGCGGGTCTCGGTGTGCTTGGTGATGAGCACCACGCCCATCGGCTTGCCGACGTTGGACTTGGTGGTGCGCAGCATGTTCTCCCCGGCACGGCTGTCGAGGGTCACGTTGACCGCCGGCCCCTGCGGGCTCTCGCCCACCGTGGCATTGGTCAGCTGATCGCCCGTGGCGATCACCTCGCGCTTCAGCAGTATCGGCAGGCCATTCCAGGTGTTCGTATAGAGCTTGTCGCCGAGCGGCACGTTGCCCGACTGCTGAGCCTCGTAGGCGCTGTTGCCGACGTCATTCAGATGGAACTCCAGCGTCGCAGTCTGACCGAGCAGGTGTTTGACCTCGGCCATGTTCTGGATGCCGGGCAGCTGCACGTCGATGCGGTCGTTGCCCTGCCGCTCCACCTTGGGCTCGGACACACCGAGCTGGTTGACGCGGTTGCGCAGGATGGAGATGTTCTGCTCGATCGCGTAGTTCTCGCGCTCGAGAATCTTCGCCGCCGGCATGGTGGCCTGGATGACCGGGCCGTTCGGGCTGTTGCTCGTGGTGATGGTCAGTCCGCGCAGCGGGTCGGTGAGCACGCGCTCGGCGACCGCCAAATCCGCGTTGGGCCCGAGCGCGATCTGGATGGTATTCGGCAGCGCACCCCCGTCGAGGGCGACGGTGCCGACGCTCGTCACCGGAACCTTCGCCTCCGCGAGCGCCCGGGAGGCGTCCTGCGTGTAGGTCTGCAGGATCTGCCGCACGGCGCTCTGGATGTCGACCTGGTAGAGCAGGTCCAGCCCACCGCTCAAATCCAGGCCGAGCGGCATGGGCTTCAGCCCCATGGCGCGCATCCAGCCCGGCGTGCGCGGCACGAGGGTCTTGGCGGTGAGGTAGGTCTTCTGGAAGCGGCCGTCGATGGCGTCACTGCCGCGCAGCTGGTCCGGTACGTTCGCGAACCGCACGATCAGGCGACCGTTCTGGATGTACGCGCGGCGATACGCAATCTTCTGCTGCTGCAGGAAGGCAGTGACGGTCTGCGTCTCCTGGGCCGTGACCGGCGAGTGATCCGCGTGCGCCAGCTGCAGCGCCGGATCCTGGCCGAACACGTTCGGCAGCGCAAACAGCAGACCGAAGGCCAGCACGGCCGCGATCAGGATGTACTTCCAACGGGCGTATTCCAGCATGGCTTAGGCGCTTTTCAGGGTGCCCTTGGGCATCAGGGCGCTGACCTGGCTCTTCTGGACCTTCACCCGCACCCCGTCGGCCACTTCGAGGGAGACGAAGTTATCGCCGACCTCGGTGATGCGCCCGAGGAGTCCCCCGCTGGTGACCACCTCGTCGCCCACGGCGAGCTTGGAGACCAGGGACTGGTGCTCCTTCAGGCGTTTCTGCTGCGGGCGGATCAGCAGGAAATACATACCGACCAGGATCGCCCCCATCAGCAGGAACGACGGCAGCGGGCTCGGACCTGCCGCCGGGGCGGCCGTGCCGGCCCAGGCCGTAGAAATCAATGCATTCATGTCGTGAACCTCGAGACCTCCTCCGGGGTCGGACCTACCGGCCCGGGAGGCGAAGGGGCGGCATTATGCCACAGCGCCGCCGCCTGGCCGCCGGGCCAGAAATTCGGCGCAGAACGTCCCCAGCCGCCCCGCCTCGATGGCCTGGCGCAGCTGACCCATCAGTCCCAGGTAAAAGGCCAGGTTGTGGATGGTGTTCAGCCGGCAGCCGAGGATCTCGTTGCAGCGGTCGAGGTGGCGCAGATAGGCGCGGGAGTAGTTCCGACAGGTATAGCAGCGGCACTGCGGATCGATCGGTCCGAGCTCGCGCTGATGCACGGCGTTACGAATATTGATGACCCCGTCGGCCGTGAACAGGTGGCCGTTGCGGGCATGCCGGGTGGGCATCACGCAATCGAACATATCCACCCCGCGCCGCACGGCCTGGACGATGTCCTCGGGCCGCCCGACGCCCATCAGGTAGCGTGGTTTGCCGCTCGGCATGTGCGGCACGAGTGCCTCCAGGATGCGCAGCCGCTCCCCCTCGGGCTCCCCAACCGCGAGCCCCCCGACGGCCAGTCCCGGCCACTCGAGGCGCAGCAGCGCCTCAAGGGACGCGAGGCGCAGCGCCGGGTACATACCCCCCTGCACGATGCCGAACAGCCCCCCCGGCGGCTCATCGCGGTAGTAACGCCGATGGCCCCGCTCGGCCCAGCGCATGGAGCGCTCCATGGACTGGCGCGCATCAGCCTCGCTGGCCGGATAGGGTGTGCACTCGTCGAACGCCATGGCGATATCGGAGCGCAGGCCAAGCTGCACCGCCATCGAGTCCTCCGGTGTGAGGCGCACCTCGCTGCCGTCGATGGGGGAACGGAACCGCACGCCCTCCTCCGTAATCTTGCGCAGGCTCTTGAGACTGAACACCTGAAAGCCACCCGAGTCGGTGAGGATCGGATGCGGCCAGTGCATGAAACGGTGCAGCCCGCCGTGCTCGGCGATGATCTCGACCCCGGGGCGCAGCATCAGGTGGAAGGTATTGCCGAGCACGATCTCGGCGCCGAGCCCCTCGAGTTCCTCGGGGGTCATCGCCTTGACGGTGCCGTAGGTCCCCACCGGCATGAACGCAGGGGTCTGCACCGTGCCGTGGGCAAGCGTCAGCCGGCCGCGGCGGGCGGCCCCATCGGTGGCCAGCAGTTCGAACGTGGGTTTCAACGGATCCCTCTCACAAACCGTCAAGGTGCCGCAGGGACGCTCAGACCGCGGGCCAGGAACATTGCGTCCCCGTAGCTGAAGAAGCGGTATCGGGCCGCGACCGCATGTCGGTAGGCGCCGAGGACCGCCTCGCGCCCGGCGAAGGCGCACACCAGCATCAGCAGCGTCGACTCGGGTAGATGGAAGTTCGTCAGCAGCGCGTCGACCAGCTGGAACCGGAAGCCGGGCCGGATGAACAGCGCGGTCTCGCCGGACCAGGGCTCGAGCGCCGCCATACCGCGCTCGGCGGTCCGCAGGACCGCCGACTCGAGCGCGCGCACCACCGTAGTGCCCACAGCGACGATGCGACCACCCTTTGCGCGCGTCGCGGCGATGGCCTCGCAGGTCGCCGCGCCGACGGTGACCCGCTCGGCATGCATCAGGTGCTCCTCGATCCGCTCGGTGCGGACCGGCTGGAAGGTTCCTGCTCCAACGTGCAGCGTCACGAATGCGCTCTGCACACCGCGCGCGGCAATGGCTGCAAGCAGTGCCTCGTCGAAATGCAGACTCGCCGTGGGTGCAGCGACGGCTCCCGGCTCGCGGGCGAAAAGCGTCTGATAGCGCTGCCGGTCCGCCGCTTCCGGCGCGCGCGCGATGTACGGCGGCAGCGGCACCTCGCCCCAGCGGTCGAAGAACTCGAACACCGGCCCCGGCAGGCGTACCCGCCACAGATCGTCCTCCCGCGCCGTCACTTCGAGCGAGCCGCCCGCCGTGGCGATGACCAGCCCCGGCCGAACCGGCTTGCTCGCACGCAGCTGCACCAGCGCCTCGCGCTCGGCGCAGGGCCGCTCGAGCAGCACCTCGACCCGTCCGCCCGAGGGCTTCGAGCCGCGCAGCCGCGCCGCCACCACCCGAGTGTCGTTGAGAATGAGCAAGTCGCCTGGGCGCAGCACCTCGGGCAGGTCGCGCACGCGGCGGTCCGCCCACAAGCCGGTGTCGCGGTCGAGGGCGAGCATGCGCCCCGCCGAGCGCTCGGGCAGAGGACTCTGGGCGATGTACTCAGGGGGCAGTTCGTAGTCGAAGTCGGCGAGCTTCACCCACGCATGGTACACGGGCACGGACCCGACCCGGCCCCGCACCCGTATCCACCCGAGCAGCGTCCCCGTATACTCCCGGCCTCGTGCCCGAGTGGCGGAATTGGTAGACGCAGCGGACTCAGACCAGACAACTTGAGCCCTCGTGGGGAAATCCACAAGGTGAAGCCCGTCAAACTCGGTAGAGGCCCTGAGATCCTCGAGCTCATGCCGAGCCAAGCCCCGCGCCGCGGGGAAGGTGTAGAGAGCAGACGGCGGGCACCTAAGGCCGCAAGGCTATGGTGAAGGCGTGCTCCAGCCCACGAACCCAGCCGAGCTCGGTTGGGGCGACGAAAGTCGAAGTGGGATGAAAATCCGCCGCCCTTAAAAGCGTGTCGGTTCGACTCCGACCTCGGGCACCATCAAATCTTTGAGCACCGCCGTGCACTGGACCTCGGCGTTCCGCCACTTTGTGCTAGGC
>JAJZFQ010000104.1 GCA_021805275.1 Pseudomonadota bacterium | reverse complement strand
GGTACCTGGCTCACGATCAACGCCGAGGGCGAGGTGTCGATCTGTCCGGTCTTGCTCGATGCGCTGAGTGCCGGCAACGTGCGTCGCCAGCCGCTCGATGAGCTGGTGGCGGACAGTACGCTATTCGCCACGATCACGGATCGCTCGGGCCTGAAGGGTCGCTGCGGCCGCTGCCGGTATCAGTACACCTGCGGCGGCTGCCGGGCGATGGCCTATTTCCACAGCGGCGATGTCATGGGCGAGGATCCGACCTGCTTCTTCGATCCGCTCGACCGCTCGACCGTGAGCGAGCACGAAGCGCAGACCAATGCGGTGTTTCGAGAGTACCTGCTCATGGCGCGCGCCGCGGGGGTCTATCGGCCGCCGGCGGGGGCCGAGGCGCGCGCAGCATCGCGGCCGGGCTTCTACGGGCGGCGCTGAGCGCCCGTACCCCGCGGCGCACGCGCGCGTCGCGCAGCCCGCTCGCCGGGCGAACCCGTGGGCGCCACGGGTGCCGATCAGTCCGGGCGGATCTGCACGCCGCGCCAGAACGCCACGCGGCCTCGGATCGCCTCCGCGGCCGCCTTCGGATCGGGGTAGTACCAGGCGGCATCGACGTTGCGCCTCTCGCCGACGGTCACCGTGAAATAGTGGGCCGTGCCCTTCCACGGGCAGACGCTGCGCCGTTCGCTCGGCTCGAAGTAGCGCAGGTCGAGACTCTCGCGCGGAAAGTACGGGTTGCCTTCCACGAGGACCGTGTCGTCACTCGAGGCGAGCACCGCCTCGTTCCAGATCGCTTTCATGCGGGCACCTCCCTCAGGGCGAGGCCGAGCTTACCGCGCCGCGCGCGCTCGCAGCACGCGCGCGAGGGCGAAATCGAGCGAGGCCTTGCCGGGGCCGAGCGCGAGGAGGGCGAGGGCGAGGGCGGCCCAGGGCAGGTGAAAATTGGCCCACCCGGTCGGATCGGTGAGCTGAATGATGCCGGTCATGACCAGCAGCGCGAGGGCGCTGAGGCGTGTGCCAAGGCCCACGATGAGGAGCACCGGCAAGAGAACTTCCGCCACCGCGTCGAGGTGCGCCAGCGCATCGGGCGCGGGGAACGGATAGCGGTGCCCGAGCACGTGCAGGCGGAACATCGACTCGAAGAGAAAATCCGTCACCGGGGAGACGTGCCACCCGCCGCTCCACTTGGTCAGGCCGGACTTCAGGAACGGGATCGCCAGCGCCAGGCGCACCAGCGGCGGTGCGAGCGCGAGTGCGCCGAGCTGAAGCCGCTCGAGCGCCGCCGAGACGCGGTGCTGCACGAGCGGAACAAGGCCATACGGCCGGGGCAGGGTGCGGGTGGACATGACTCAATGACCTCGTGTGCGGCGCCGCCTCAGATGCGCGGCCGTGACCCAGCCGCCTCCGAGCAGAGCGGTGCAGTGTTCGGTGAGATGGAAAGTGTCGTGAACGCTCCGTGCGCGCTCTGAGGCCTCCCCGAGCGTAAGGCCGCCGGCCAGCGCGGCTAAAAACTCCGCCGCGCCGGGCGTGAGGCATACGACCTCGACCTCGGCGGCCGGACGCGCCAGGAGCGCACTCTCGGCGATCGGATCGGGCGGCAGACTCGCCCAGGGAGGCGGCGCAACGTTCAACCGCCAGATCGTCACGGCCGCACCGCGCGAGCGCACCAGGCGGACCGATGGATGCAGCGTGAAGCACAGGTCCGCGGCGCGGTGGGCGGGAATTCCTGCCAGGGCACCGGGGTCGAGTGCCGGTGCCTCGGGTGCGTGATAGGCCTCGAGCCAGGCGCGCTCGATGCGTGCCACGTCCGCGAGGTAAGGCAGCGCCGCGAGCGGCTCGAGCTGTTCGAGGAACTCAGAGAACCGCTCGCCATACTCGAGCAGCACCGGGGAGCGGGGCAGGTGCTGCGAGACATAGCGCCGCGCAGTCTCCTCGAAACACTCCACGCCGAGGAGTCGGCGCACCGCCGGATAGCTCTCGGCGAGGGCGTCGATCAGCCCGGCGAACACGTTGTTGCGGTACACGGCGAAGCGCTTCGTGGCGCGAGCCCCGTCCGGACCGATGCACTCGGCGGGCGGCGCACGCTCAGGATCGCGCAGCGCCGCGGCGAGCTGCTCCTGCAGCTCAGCCCAGGGCAACATGGCGGCGATCCTGCAGAGTGCAGGCGTGTAGCGCCCGATCGGCACGCGCGGCCTGCGCGGCGAGCGGATCCCACGCCGGTACGTTCTGGTCCCATTCGATCAACGTCGGCACCGCTCCGCGGCGGGCGAGCACGTGCTCGTAGAGGAACCAGACGCGATCGGCGACTTCCCGATCGTGGCTGTCGATCAGGAGCGCTCGGCCCTGTTCGTCGGCGTCGGTGGCACACCCGGCGAGGTGGATCTGGCGCACCGCGGCGAGGGGAAACTGCGCGAGGTACTGCAGAGGATCGCACTGCTGGTTGGTGCAGGCGACGTAGACGTTGTTGATGTCGAGCAACAGCGCACAGCCGCTGCGGCGCGCCACTTCGGCCATGAAGTCCGCTTCGGCGTAACTGCTGGAGGCGAAGGCGACATAGGTCGAGGGGTTCTCGAGGAGGATCTGGCGGCCGAGGTGCTCCTGCACCTGCTCGAGGTGCTCGCATACGCGCCTGAGCGTCTCGGCGGTGTACGGCAGCGGCAGCAGATCGTTGAAGAACGCGCCGCCGTGTGACGACCACGCGAGGTGTTCGGAGACGAGTTCGGGCTCATAACGGTGCACGAGTGCCGCCAGGCGGCGCAGGTGTGGCTCGTCGATCGGTCCCGCCGAGCCGATCGACAGTCCCACGCCGTGCACGGAGAGCCGGTAGTGGGTGCGAATCTCCGTCAGGTAGCGATGCGGCGGACCGCCGGCTCCCATGTAGTTCTCGGCATGCACCTCGAAGAACCCGAGCGGCGGGCGGGATTCGAGGATCACGCGGTAATGGGCGGCCTTCAGCCCGACGCCGGCCCGCGCGGGGACGGCGTCGGGGCTTGGGCCCCGGGGCGCGGTATGGGACACGGACATGACGGTGCTCACCGGGCGGACGGCTCAGACTGTGCCGCTCAGCGGCCGGCCTCGGTGATCTTGCTGAGACTGCCGTGGCCCTGGACGATCGTGACGTACGGGGTGGTGATCGCCGTGCAGGTTCCCGTCGGCACCAGTTTGAACGCGTTGCCCTGGTAGTTGCGGCTCGCCGTGCCGGCGCAGGTGGTGCCGGGTCCGGCGTAGCAGTCGTTGTGCCCGGCGAGCGCGACCCCGAAGCAGCGCACGAATTTTCCGGTGTGCAGCTCGGCCATCGTGTGCTGGCGTGGCGTCATCGACATGCCGCCGGCGCTGGCGAGCGGCGCGGCAAGGGCGGTGACGGCGGTGGCGAGTGCGCCGGCGACGGCCAGCGATGCGGTACGGGTGGTCATGAAGAGGTCTCCCAATGGGTGGATCGATCGACCCGTACGTCCCCGGCTGGGGTGGCGCACAGGTACTGTTGCTATATTCGAGCCGGGGCGCCCAAAGGTTACGGACCCGGGAGGCGCTCGCGAGACGGGCGCAGCGCCCGGCCTCTCGTGTACGGCGCGGCAAGCGTGCAATATGTGCCGGCTCGTTGCGCTGTGCGGCCCGCGGTGGGATCGGCGCGTCGGGAACGGATCAAGCGGATGTGGTGCGACTGAAGTGGAATCGATTTATTACGTGGTGTCCTGGGCGTGCCATCGCAAGTGCCGGCACTGCTACGAGCCTCGGTTTCGCCCCTACGTGCGCTCGGCACTCGAGGCGGTGGTGGCCGAGGCTGAAGAGAATGTCCCGCGCGTCATCGATCATCTTCCGCCGCGCCTGAGTTATCTCGACCGGGAGCATCCGGCGCCCGACGGCAGCCTGGTGGAGCGTCCCGGTCGGATCATTCTCGCCGGCGGGGAGGTGCTGCTCGATGCGCTGCGCGAGCGCGTGCTGTATCCGGCGATGCAGCGCCTCCAGGAGCGATATCGACGGCAACCGGGCGTGGAACTGATCGTGCAGACCACCGGGGATCTGCTCACCGGGACCATCGTGGACGAGTTGCTCGCCCGCGGCCTGACGACGCTTTCGGTCTCCGGGGTGGATGATTTCCACACCGGCATGCAGGGCGAGTCGCGCCAGCGCGCCTTCAAGGAGCGCCTCGCGCGTTTGCTCGAGGCCCACGGACTGCGCAGCGCGAGCGCTCCGGTGTCCGCCGCGGACCCGGCACCACGACCGGCCGGCCCGACCTACAATTTCTTCGGCGCGACGCCGGATACCTGGATCGGGCGGCTGTGGCCGCGGGGTCGGGCGTGGGACAACGGCCTCTCGACGGCGACGCTTGCGGATAATTTCTGCAACCGCTGGTCGGGGGGGCTGAAGTTCCTCGAGCACCGCTACAGCGGCTCGGAAGTGTCCATTGATCCGGCCGGCAACGTGTTTCCGTGCTGCATCAAAACGCGCCTGCCGATTGGCAATCTGCTGGAGGAGGATCTGATCGGCATCCTCGACTCCCTGACGCAGGAGCCGGCGTATGCGGCGATCTCCTCCGGAGAGCCGCAGCGCATGGGACTCGCCTATGGTTGGAGCGAAGAGCGGTTCATCGAGGCCTCGCGCACACTCACCCCCCAAGGCCAACCGTACGCGAACCTGTGCATCGGCTGCGACCGATTTCATCAGGACGTGCTCGCCCCGGTGATCGAAGCCGCCCGGGCCCGTCGTGCCGCCGCACGGGGCGCGTCGCGATGAGAGCGCCGGTGGCGAGGCGAGCGGTGGCGGTCGGTGCGCTGCTCGGGCTGCTCGCGATGCGGCCTGCGGCCGCCTCGAACTGGCCGAGCGTCCTGGCGCGGGCACGCGGCCAGCACGTCTACTTCGACGCCTGGGGCGGCAGTGAGCGCGTCAATGCCTACATCGCGTGGGTCTCACGTCAGGTCGCGGCCTGCTGTGACGTGACGCTGCGTGAGGTGCCGCTCGAGGACACCGCGCAGGCCGTGACCCAGGTCATCGCCGAGAAGGCGGCCGGCCAGAACCACGCCGGAACCATCGATCTGATCTGGATCAACGGTCCGAATTTCGATGCGCTGAAGCGCCGGGGGCTGCTCTACGGTCCGTTCGCCCAGCGGCTGCCAAACGATCGGCTGGTGCGCCGCTCCGATCCCGAGATCCGCTACGACTTCACCGTGCCGGTCGACGGTTACGAGTCGCCCTGGCGCACCGCGCAGTTGGTGTTTGTTTATGACTCTGCGTACGTCAAACACGTGCCGCTCGATATTCGCGCGTTTCCGGCCTGGGCGCGCCGTCATCCCGGGCGGTTCACGTTTCCGCAGGTGCAGAATTTCCTCGGTGTGGCGTTTCTCGAGCAGGCGCTCTATGCGCTTGCGCCCAATCCGGCGGTCCTGCTGCGGCCGGTGACCCCGGCCGCCTTCGCGCAGGCGAGCGCGCCGCTGTGGGCGTGGTTCGCGCAACTGCGGCCCTATCTGTGGCGCCACGGCCGGGAGTATCCGGCGAGCGGTCCGGCCGAACGGCAGCTGCTCGAGGATGGGGAGATCGACCTGATGCCCTCGTTCGATCCGGCATCGGCGGCGGCCGCGGTGCTCGCCGGACGGCTGCCCAAGAGCGTGCGCACCGTGGTGCTGCGCGGCGGCACGCTCGGCAACGCGAGCTTCGTGGCGATTCCCTACAACGCCCGGCACAAGGCCGGGGCGATGGTGGTGGCCAATTTTCTGCTCTCGCCCGCCGCCCAGGCCCGGGCGGGGGAGATTCGCGCCCTCGGCGGACCCACGGTGCTCGATCTGAAGGCGCTCACCGATGCGCAACGCGCCCGGTTTCAGGCGCAGGCGAAGGATCCGTGGATGCCGCCGCCGGCGGCACTGCGCCACGTGCTGCCCGAGCCGCATCCCTCGTGGGCCGTGCGGCTCGCAGCCGCCTGGGAGCGGCGCTACACCCCGTGACGGGCGGCGTGACACTCGCAGCGCGAGCGCAGCGGGCCGATGACGGCAGGCATTCCCGCGCCTGGCTGCGACATGCGCCGCGAATCACCGTGGCGTTGTTTCTCGTGCCAATCGGCGCGGGGCTGCTCGGCACGGCGCTGCCGGCGTTCGGGTGGTTGCCGGGACTTCACCCGCGGCACTGGACGCTCTCCCCGTGGCGCGCGCTTTGGGCCGCGCCGGGTTTCGGCACCGCCGTCGGTCTGACGCTGATGAGCGGCCTGAGTGCGACGATTCTGGCCGTCGCTCTGACGTTCGGTTGCTGTGCGCATCTGTCGCACCGGCCGCCCGGACGCCTCGTTCGCGGGCTCATGGGGCCGATCCTCGCCGCGCCGCACGCGGCGATGGCGATCGGTGTCGGATTTCTGCTCGCGCCGAGCGGCTGGATCGTGCGCCTGCTCTCTCCGTGGCTCACCGGCTGGCATCAGCCGCCGGACATCGCCACCGTCCAGGATCCCTACGGCATCGCGCTCACCGTGGGATTGCTGGTGAAGGAAATTCCCTACCTGCTGCTGATGAGTCTCAGTGCCCTCGGCCAAGTCCCGGCGCGCCGTCAGCTTGAGGTCGCCGCGGCGCTCGGCTACGGACGCACCAGCGCGTGGCTGAAACTCGTGCTGCCGCAACTCTATGCACAGCTGCGCCTGCCGATCTACGCGGTGCTCGCGTATGCGCTCTCGGTCGTCGACATGGCGCTGATCCTCGGTCCGAGCAACCCCCCGACGCTGAGCGTACTGGCGCTGCGTTGGTTCAGTTCGCCGCACGTGCAGATGTATTTTCCAGCGGCGGCCGCCGCGCTGCTGCAGCTCGGTATCGTCGCGGCCAGCATTGCCGCGTGGCGCGCCGGGGAAGTGCTGATCGCGAGTCTCGCTCGCCGGTGGATCGCGCGGGGCGCGCGCCACAGTGTGCTGGAGCCCCTTGCGGCACTCGCGCGCGGTGTCGTCGGCGGGCTTATGCTGCTCGGGGCGTCCTCGCTGCTCGCGCTGGCGGTGTGGTCTGTGGCGGCCGTGTGGCGCTTCCCGGACCTTCTGCCGCAGCGCTGGAGCGGTGCGGTGTGGCACCAGCAGGCCGGGACGATCCTCTGGCCGCTCGGCACGACGCTCCTGGTGGCCGCCGCCGCCAGTGCCGCGGCGCTGCTGCTCGTGCTGGCCTGTCTCGAGCAGGAGCAGCGGTGCGGTGCGCCGGTGCGCTCGCGCATGTTGTGGCTGCTCTATGTGCCGCTGCTCGTGCCGCAGATCGCGTTCCTGTTCGGCACGCAGGTGTTGTTCACGGTCCTGCGTCTCGACGGGACGCTGCTGGCCGTGATCTGGTCGCACCTGCTGTTCGTGCTGCCGTACGTGTTTCTGTCGCTGTCCGATCCGTGGCGGGCGCTCGATCCGCGTTACGCGCGCACGGCGCTTGCGCTCGGCAGCTCCCCTGCACGCGTATTTCTGCGCATCAAACTGCCGCTGCTGCTGCGGCCCGTGCTGGTGGCCGCCGCCGTGGGTGTCGCTGTCAGCATCGATCAGTACCTGCCCACGATCTTTGCCGGCGCCGGACGGGTCGTGACGCTGACGAGCGAAGCGGTGACGCTCGCAAGCGGTGGTGATCGGCGCGTCACCGGAGTGTTCGCCGTGCTGCAATCCGTCCTCCCGCTCGCCGGGTATGGGCTCGCGGTTCTGGTGCCACGACTGAAGCGCGGCCCGTGGCGGGCGGGGAGTATCTCGTGAGCGACGCGGCGTTGCGCCTGGAGCAGGTCTCGATCGTCCTGGACGGGCGCGTGCTCATTCCGCCGCTGACCGAGCAGGTGCCGCCCGGGACGGTGCTGACGTTGATGGGGCCGAGCGGCGCGGGCAAATCGACCGTGCTGAGTTTCTTAGGTGGCACGCTCGCCGGCCCGTTCCGCGCGTGCGGGCGGATCTGGGTGGGCGCGCGCGAGGTCACGACGCTCCCGGCCGAGCGGCGCCGGATTGGGACGCTGTTCCAGGATGATCTGCTCTTTCCTCATCTGACCGTGGGTGAGAACCTGGCGTTCGCTCTGGCGCGCACGGTGCGCGGCCGCCGCGCACGCACGGCCCGCATCGCAGCAGTCCTGGCGCAAGCCGGGCTCGAGGGCTTCGCGCCGCGCGATCCGGCCACGCTCTCCGGAGGGCAGCGCGCGCGTGTGGCGCTGCTGCGACTGTTGCTCGCCGAGCCGCAAGTGTTGCTGCTCGATGAGCCGTTCAACAGGCTCGATGCGGCCTTGCGGGCGGAGTTTCGGCGATTCGTGTTCGCGCACGCGGCCGCGGCCGCCTTACCGGTCCTGCTCGTGACCCACGATGTGGCCGATGCCGAGGCCGCGGGCGGAACGGTGCTGGCGCTGCGGACCGATGCGTCCGCCACGACGTTCATCGAACGGGTGGGCGCCGAGGGGCGCACGGGCGATCGCGCCATGGCGCAAGCGGAGCTAGAGACCAAAGGGGGTGGGCGATGACTGCGGTACTCGAATGCGATCTGTGCGTGATCGGTGCCGGTGCCGGCGGATTGTCGGTCGCGGTGGGCGCGGTACAGCTCGGTGCGCGCACCGTGCTCTTCGAGCGCGGCGCGATGGGCGGGGACTGTCTGAACTACGGCTGCGTGCCCTCCAAGGCGCTGCTCGCGGCGGCGCACGCGGCCCACACCAGTAGGCACTCGACGCATCTCGGCGTCGCGGCCGCGACCGGGGCCGTCGACTTTGCGGCCGTCATGCGTCATGTGCACGGCGTGATTGCCCAGATTGCGCCGCATGATTCAGTTGAGCGCCTGGAGGGTCTGGGCGTGCGGGTGATCCGCGCCAGCGCGACTTTTACCGGACGCGACGAGATCAGCGGCGGGGGCGTCACGGTGCGCGCCCGGCGCTGCGTGATCGCGACCGGATCCTCCGCGGTACAGCCGCCGATCGCCGGTCTCGAGGGGCTCGGGGCCCTCACCAACGAGACACTGTTCGAATTGACCGAGCGCCCGGAGCATCTCTTGATCCTCGGCGGCGGTCCGATCGGGGTCGAAATGGCGCAGGCGTTCGTGCGTCTCGGGAGTCGCGTCACGCTCTTCGAGCGCGCCACGCTGCTGCCGCGCGATGATCCGCAGTTCGCCGCCCTCCTGCGCGAGCAGTTGCGCAGCGAGGGAGTCAGCGTCTGCGAACAGACCGCGGTGAGTGCGCTCGCCCGCACCGGCGCGTCCCTGCAGGTTCGCTGCGCCGACGGGTCCGAGGTGCACGGCTCGCACCTGCTCGTGGCCGCGGGCCGCGCGCCGCGGATCGACGGACTAGGGCTCGAGCGCGCGGGGGTCGCGTACGGACCTGACGGCATCACCGTCGACGCTCGGCTGCGCACCACGAATCGGCGCATTTACGCGCTCGGGGATGTCCTCGGGCCGCCACAGTTCACGCACGTGGCGGGCTATCAGGCGGGTATCGTGATCCGCAATGCACTGTTTCGTCTGCCCGCCCGGGTCGACTACCGGGCGCTGCCGTGGGTGACCTACACCGATCCGGAGCTGGCACACGTCGGGATGACGGAACGCGAGGCCCGTGAGCGCCACGGATCGGGCGTCCAGGTGGTGCGGGCGGATTTCGCCGCGAACGACCGCGCGCGCGCCGAAGGCGTGGCCCGCGGCGGCATCAAGGTGATCACGGATCGGCGCGGCCGGGTGCTGGGTGCCGATCTGCTCGGGGCGCACGCCGGGGAGCTGATCGGACTGTGGGGGCTTGCCATCACCCGCCGGCTGCGCCTCGGGGCGCTCAGCGGGGTGATCTTCCCGTACCCGACTCTGGGGGAGATTGCCAAGGCGAGCGCCAGCGCGCTCTTGGCCCCGAAGCTCTTCAGTCCCGGGCCGCGGCGGCTGGTGCGTCTGCTGTTGCGCTTGCCGTGACCGGCCGTGACCGGCCGTGCCCGCCGTGAATGAGTCCGCTGGCCCTCTCCTCGACGTGTCGGTCATCATCCCGACACTGAATGCTGCGCGTGACTTGCCTGCGACACTCGCGGCCTGCGCCGGTGCGCTCGAAATCATCGTCGCGGACGGCGGGTCGGCCGATGGGACCGTCGCGACCGCCACCCAGAGCGGCGCGCGCGTCGTGGTCGCTCCACGGGGGCGCGGCATCCAGCTGCACCAGGGTGCGCTGCAGGCCCGCGGGCAGTGGCTGCTGTTTCTGCACGCCGATACGGTGCTGAGCGAAGAGTGGCGTGCGGCGGTGCGGGCGTTCATCGCGCGGGCGCCGAGTCACGACCGTGCGGCGACCTTTTGCTTCGCACTCGATGATCCCAGTGCGCGGGCGCGTCGTCTGGAGCGTGCCGTCGCCTGGCGGGTGCGCACCTTGGGGCTCGCCTACGGCGATCAAGGTCTGCTCGTGCACCGGGCGTTCTACCATCGCCTCGGCGGCTATCAGACCTTCCCTCTGATGGAAGACGTCGAGCTGGTGCGGCGCATCGGCCGGCGGCGTCTGTCGGTGCTGCCGGCATCGGCACGCACCTCCGCCGAACGGTGGCAGCGGGACGGCTGGTACCGCCGCAGCGGGCGCAATCTCGGCTGTCTCATGCTTTATTTCCTCGGGGTGTCGCCGCGGGTGTTGGCGAAGCTCTACGGTCGCTGAGGCGCACCGGCCGGGCACGCTCCGAGGGTTCAGAATCGATGCCGGTACTCGAGCAGCACCGTCAGCGGCTCCAGCGTGGCGACCTGCGGGATCACGGTCCCGCCGGGGGTGTATTGCGCGTAGCCGATGTAACCGATGTCGCCGAGATTGGGGCGAGCGTTGGTGGCGTTGCGCACGTTGATCGACACCGCACTGTGCGCGCGGCGCACCCCGAGGCGAAAATCGACCAGCACGTACGAGCCGCGGATCGCGAACGTGCCGTTGCCGCCGTTGAGCAGCGCACGGCTGTGACCGGTGTAACTGGCATCCGCTTCGACAAACCCCTCTAGCCGCGCGCCGAGGGAGCGGGTGTAGACGCCCGAGAGCGTGGCAGTCCAGGCCGGGGTGCCGAGCACGCTCGATCCGGGTTCGATCCCGACGATGGCGAGCGGACCGGGCTCGCTGATATCGCTGTGCTCGTAGCCGATGCCGGCGCGCAGCTGCAGCGGCGGGCTCACGTGCCCATCGAGCTCGAGTTCCCCGCCGTTGATGAGTGCGCGCCGTCCGTTGATGTCAAAAATCGCCTCGCAGGGCAGGGCGACCTGTTGCTGGGGGTTGCGCCAATCGATGTGAAAGGCCGCCGCCGACAGCAGCAGGCCGGTGTCGGCTATGGGTGTCTTGCCGCCGACCTCGTAGCTCCACAGCGTGTCGGATTTCAGGTGGGTGATGTCAGCGATCGGCAGCGTCGGCAGCGCGCAAAACGGCAGGTAGGTTTGGGCCGCGCCGGCGCGAAACCCCTCGGCCGCCGAGGCGTACACCAGAGCGTGGCGTGCGAGCCGATAGGACAGGGCGAGCTTCGGATTGACGCCGGACTGGCGGCTTGACTGCGGGGCGCTCGGCGTGGGACCGAAATTATTGAAGCCATTGGCGGTGAAGTCGGAGCGCTGGTGCAGCCAATACTGGCGCGCACCGAGCGTGAGAGTCACGTTGTGCCCGAGCGGCACGTACAACTGTCCAAACAGCGCGATGTCGCGCTGCAGGGCGGGATTGTAATCGGTCCAGAGCAAATCGTTCGGCCACGGGCCGACCACCGTGTTGGTGCGCGTGGCATTGACGAGGCCCTGCGCGTAGGTCGGCGGAATCGCCAGCACCGAGCGGGTGCGCGCATAGAACGCGCCGAACGTGCCGCTGAGGCCCCACACGTGTTTGAAGGCGAGGCGAACCTCCTCGGTGAACTGGTTCTCGTAGTGCTCCTGGTCCCAGAGAAACGGCTGTGCGGGCAGCCCGGTGACGCCGTAGTAGCTCGTGAGGATCTGCTGCGTCCCGTAGGTCGAGTCCTCGATGTCGCGGTTGTGTCGGTAGAAGTAGCTGGTGGCGCTCACCAGGCGCACCTTGCCCGCTCGCCAGTGGATCTCGAGCGAGGGCAGCACCCAGGCATCGGTGGCGCCGGACTCGACGTTGA
>JAJZFQ010000113.1 GCA_021805275.1 Pseudomonadota bacterium | reverse complement strand
CCGTGCCGCCAGGGGTTTCTCCCCCCGCGTCGGCACGGTTCGGGGCATGGCGCAGTCTGGTAGCGCATCTGCTTTGGGAGCAGAGGGTCGGGAGTTCGAATCTCCCTGCCCCGACCAATACTTACGAGTGGTTCAACGGGGCAATTTGTACCGTGTTTTGTACCACTTCACAGGAAGCCGTATGAGGCCGCGAGAGCGGCCGGGGGATGCTGTGGGGCGCATCCGGGCGCCAATCTCACCAGCTGCCCGCCCGGCGCTCAGCGGGCTCGAGCGTGCGCAATGGGTTGTGGCGCGAGCTGACGGGCGGTCCGAATGAATGGCGGCTTTGGGACGCGAATCTTGGTGGCAGCGCCTCAACGTTCGAGGGCAATCGCCTGCTCGCCCGCGAGAGACTCGCGTGAGGGATTGCGGATCAGTAACCACGTGAGGAGCGTCAGCGCGCCAATGGCTTCCACGAGCGCTTCTGCGCCTGCCAGACCTCGACCGCCCCAGTGCTCGCCGCCCCACCCGTCCACCTGCAGCATGTAGAGCACCGGGATGTTTCCAAGCGAGTTGATGATGCTGTAGCGCGTGCTGCCGCTCTTGCCGGAATCGCCCATGAACTCCAGCACCACCGCCGTAAACATTGCGTAGCAGCAACCAACGGTGAACAGATACAACAGAGCGCCGGCGTAATAAGTCGTCGGGCGCATCGGTCCCAGCCACAGGACCGACAGGCACGCACAGTTCACGAGGGCGACGATCATGTACAGCACCGGAACTCTTATGCGGCGACGGATCAGAGACATCGCGCCCGCTCCTGCCGCGATCAATAGGCCGCCGAGCAGGCCGTTGATCCAGGCGACCTGATCGCCATTGACGCCGTACTGGCGGGCGACGCCGGGGAGCAGTCCGATCGCGGCGCCGCTCCCTATGGGGAAGATCATGCACGCGACGTACGGGAGGGCATCCCAGCGAAAGAAAGTGATCTTGAATTCACCCCAGACCCGCCGCATCGTCGCTCGGAAATTGCCCCCACTGATATGCATCTGCCGAGGCGCCCCGAGTACCACGAAGGCCGGAACGGCGATCAGAGCGGCCGCCACCAGCGCCAGCGAGTCGCGGCTCACGCGTGCGCTCAGATAGATGAGGCCCCACGCCGAAAGTGCTCCGAAACCCATCGCACCGGCTTGATAGAGGCTGCTCGCCAGGCGTCGAGTCTGTTCGGAATGCAAGGCTCCCAACATCCCGCCGGAACTCGAGACTATGAGCTGGCCGCTGCATGCGGCGAGGAAGGCGAGCGCGACCGCTTCGCTTGAGGAAAGCAGGGGTTGTTTGAAGCTCAGCCAGATGAGCAACGCGGCAATGAGCGCGCTGCCGAGAAGCCAAGTGCGCCGGCGCACGAAAAAATCCGTAATTGGGCTCCAGAGGAAGTACAGGCTGGTGGGAAGCGACAGTAAGCCGATCAGGTGCGCCTGTGTCGCGCTGTCGGCTCCCTGGCGGCTCAGCAGGTAGCCGAGGACGCCTCCCTGAACGATGCCTTGCAGCAGCACGCCGTAGGGTGCTATGAGCAGACCAAAGATCCACCCCCGCTCGCTCGCAGGCGCTTGCAACTCATTCTTCATTCAGCGGCCTATGAGCACGGCCGCCATCGGCCTCCACCGCGGACCCACATACAGCCAGACTCCGGCACGAACCCCATGACGATCCAGAGCCAGATCAGCGCCACTAGCAGCAGGAAAAAATTGCGATCAAGCCGACGAGGGTCGGTGAAACCCGCAGCACTGCAGCCGCGCCCCGGCGTCGCGGCTATCTCGGTCGCTCCCATGGTGCCCCCTGGGCTTTTGGGATTTATGTCATCAGCATACTCTTTCCCTGACTTGGGGTCCCCTTGTTTTTCGTGCAATAACATACGGTAGGGAATGTCTATGGATTCAGCGGCGGAGCCGGATTTCGCCCGTGTATTCAATGGCTTGCTGATGGCTGCGGACCGGGTCTATCGTGACGGTAATCGGGGAGGTCACGATGGACAGCTGGCACGCGATGTTTCTCGGTCTGCGGCATCTACCGCGGGAGATCACGGCCTTTGAGCTGGAGGCCTTCTTTCAGTTTTCGGCCGCTGAGCGCCGAGTGATCGAAGGGCGCCGGCGAGCGGAGTTGAAGCTCGGGCTGGCGCTGCAGATCGGGTTTTTGCGCATGAGCGGACGGCTGCTGGACGCAGTGCGCATGGTGCCGCCGCGACTGTGGCGGCATCTGGGTGAGCAGTTTGCTGTCGCGGCCCCGGATCTGGCCTCGCTTCGGGCGATGTACCGCCGTGCGCCCACGCTGATTGAACATCAACAGCAGGCGTGCGAGACGCTCGGCTTTCGCTGGCTGACTGAGCACCAGCGGCGCGCGCTGGTGAGCGCGTTGCGCGGGGAGCTCGTGCGTACCGATGATAGGCAACGGCTCCTGGGGTTCGCGCGACGCTGGCTTTATGAGCACCGCTTGCTCATCGTGCACGAGCGCCGACTACGTACCTTGATTTCCGTCGCCAGAGGCCAGCACGAAGCGGAGCTTGCCAAGCGGATTGGCCATTCGATCGAGCCGCACCTGCTCGAGCGATGGCGCGCCGCGCTCACCGGGGCGCACAAGTCTGGATGCAGCCTGCAAAGCTGGCTGTGGGCGGCACCCGCCAAACACTCTTCTCGTCAGATTGAGGAGATGATCGAACGGATCGAGACGTTCTATGAGCTGCGCGCGCACGAACATCTCGTGGAGTTTCCCGATGATCTGTTGTGAAGTGGTCCCTACGCGACGGACCTCTTAGGTGGGTCTTGATTGACGTGTTGCATTCTGCGCGCATACTCGTTTGGAGACAAGTATCCGAGTGATGAGTGCAGGCGGACGGGATTGTAAAATCCGTGGATGTATTCTGCGATCGCTCTGTGTGCATCCTGTTTGGTCGCA
>JAJZFQ010000243.1 GCA_021805275.1 Pseudomonadota bacterium | reverse complement strand
AGCGCTCGGCCTGCCGCTTCGAGGAAAAGCTTGCCGTGCGAGCCGGGTATCCCGCCATACGAACCTGGACGTGGAAGGCGCGTGTGCCATCGCCCTTGGCACGCTCCCGGATCGTCGCCATCGTCCTTCCTAGTGTCGCGGCGCACTAGAGCGCACGCCTCAGGGCGACTATAACTCAAAATTCTTGCCAACCAACTGTGCCAAATCTGTGCCAAGCCCAATCGGAACGTCCTAGTATGAATCCTATTTCTTTGATATTCTTATATTTAATTGATGCCGGCTGAGGGACTTGAACCCCCGACCAACGGTTTACAAAACCGCTGCTCTACCACTGAGCTAAGCCGGCGTCGGATGAAATTGCAGCGTGGGGCCGGGATTGTACCGATGCGCGGGCCTAGGCGGGAAATCAGGGCGGCGGCGCCGAGCTCGACCGGTCCGTCGGCAGAGGCACCCCGGGGGCGACCGCGCCGGTGGCCTGCGCCGGCAACGGCGGGGCGACTCCGCTCGGACAGGTCTGCGGACCCAGAGTGGCCCCGAACTCGGTGCGCATTGACGCGATCGGCAGCGCACCGGTTCCACCCGTCGTCCATACGTCCAGCCAATACGCCGGCTGCGCTACCAGCCGAGCGCTGATTTCGGCGGCAAAGCCCTGGGCTCGCGCGCGGCTCCACTGTCGGTGCGCCAGCGCCGGGTCGCGAAACAGCCCGAGCGAGATCCCCGGCTGGCCGTCCGCCGTCGGCATCGGCTCGGCTCCGTTGATGCCGTCGCGGTGCAACGCGAGGAGCGCCTGGCGCACCCGCGCCGCGCCACTCACATCGGGCAGATATACCCAAGACCAACGCACGGGTTGAACCGCCGTGGTGCGCAGCTGAGGCTGCAGATGCTGTGCGCTCAGCAGCGCCTGCGCACGGCTTGCCGCATGGTCGTGGGCGAACGGACCAATCGACACGCAGGTGAGCTGCCGCGGATCTGCCGTTCCCGGCGGGACGTCCGACGCCTGGGCCGCCAAGGCAGCACCGAGGGCACCGGCAGGGGCTTGTGCCGCCGCCGCCCCTGGCGGGGGCGGCGGGAGATCCCGCGCGACAAGTTTCAGCCGCGGCACGCCCGCGAGCGGGTCAGCCGTCCGGGACGGCACGGCAATCCACTGGGTCCAGCCCCAGAAGAACAGATTGGCCAGGAGCAGGATGAAGAACGCGGTACGCACAGGCGGATTCTCAACCTTCCCGGGCCCACACCGCCAGACCCCAGAGCACCAGATCGGCCACCTCGAGGCTGGCACTGCGAATCAGCGGCCGCAGTTCGGCCGCACCGCCGCCGGTCAGCACGACCAGAGGAGCGCGGCCCACCAGCGCGTGCGCCTCGTCCACAGCCCGATCCACCGTCGCCGCGGCGGCATAGCGGGTCCCCTGCTCCAGTGCCGAGCGCGTGGAGCGGGCGAACAGCGCCACGGCCGAGCCCTTGACGCCGCCCTGCGCGCGGCGGCGGATCCCGCGGGTACCCTCCAGCAGGCTCGAGATCATCAGCGGCGGCGCTGGGATGATCGCTCCGCCGCGATGACGGCCATCGGCACCCAGCAGATCAACGGTCATCGCGGTGCCCACCCCGACGATGCACAGCGGCAGTCGCTCGAAATGAGCCCGGGCACCAATCATGCCGAGGAAACGATCGACACCGAGTCGCCACGGCTCGAGATAGGCGGCGGTGACCCCGCAGGCTTTGCGCTGGGTGGCCACGAACTGCGGCACCGGCGCGCCCCGTCGTTGCGCGGCACGGCGCAGCGACGCATTGATCGGATCGCCCGCGACGCTCGCAACCAGGATGCGCTCGGTACGAGCGCCCACGCCGATGACCGGCTCGAAATCCCGCGCCGACCAGCCGGCATGCCGAGCGGCGCGCGCGTGACCGAGACCGCCGGCCGCATCGCGCGCCCATTTCACCCGGGTGTTACCGATGTCGATCAGCAGCGTACTCACTGCACCGGCCTCACCGTGACGTCCCCGGAAATGAACCGCTGCACGCCGTGCGCAGTCTCGATCAGCAACGCACCGTGCAGGTCGATGCCGCGGGCCACGCCCTGCGCCGAACCGCTCGGTGTGTGGACGTCCACCTGAACGCCGCGCAGCGCATCGGCCGCGCGCCACCCCTCGATGAACGGCCGCAGGGCCTCACGCTCGAAGTCGCGCAGCCCCTGCAGCACGTGCGTGAGAATCGCGGCCACGATCACGTTGCGCGAGACGCTCAGCCCGACGCTCGCAAGATCCGTGGCCGGCAGCCCGAGCGAGGCAATCTGGCGCAGCAGCGGCTCCCCGAGCGCGGCATTCAGACCGAGACCGATGATCACGCAAGCCGGTCCCGCCGACTCCGCGCGCAGCTCGATCAGGATGCCGCCGAGCTTGCGTCCCTTCACCAGTAAATCGTTCGGCCACTTCAGTTCAGCCTCGAGCCCCGATTCGCGCAATGCGCGCAGCACACAGACGCCGACCGCCAGACCCAGCGCGCCGAGATCCCGGGGCACTTCGCGGAACGTCCAGCTGAGCGAGAGGCAGATCGCGCCACCGGGCGGCGCCAGCCACGTCCGTCCACGCCGTCCGCGCCCGGCCGTCTGGAACTCTGCGAGCACGACCTCGCTGTGCCCGAACGGCGGGTTCGCGCGGGCGAGCAGCACGGAATTGGTCGAGTCGGTCTGCCAGAGCGTCTGCAGATCACGCACCACGGCGCGTGCGCTCGACGGCAGCCTCGCGAGAATGTGCGGCGCGTCGATGGGCTCACCGGCGGCGGGCAGCCGGTACCCTCGATTGGGGACCGCATGCACGATCGTTCCTGCGCTGCGCAGCGCGCGCACCGCCTTCCACACGGCCCCGCGGCTCACGTGCAGCGCCTCGGCGAGCGCCTGCCCGGAGTGGAAGTGCCCGTCGCTCAGCCGAGCAAAGACCTGCGCCGCGAGCG